>CAZHIM010000007.1:0-112847 GCA_964532525.1 uncultured Bifidobacteriaceae bacterium | reverse complement strand
TTCGACAATCAACTTCCAACCCTGAACGAAGGCAGCAGCGCGAGCCTCTTCGATATTGGGCGTTAAACGTTGAATGTTGAATGTTTCGTCTGCGGTTCAAGGGTTCAATGCGCGAACAGTTTCGGGAAATTCTCACCCCATCGGCTCCGCAGACTCCGCCGACGCGGAGAGGGAGAAACGCTCCCAGCGTCTCGACGAGGTCCACCCCCGTTTTTGTTGTTGGGATTCGAACAATTCCCGCTGCGGAGTGGCTGCAGTTTTTCTTTGGATGCTTCAAATGCTTTAGTGGTTTCAACTTATTCGGGACACACGTTTATTTAAACTTTTCAAGCGGGCTGCGGTATCCCCGAAAAAGGGGAGTGTGGGGGGGCGGTGCGGGCCACTAACTTCAGACACCAACAAAACCATCATGAGAAGATTCATCTATTGGGGACTGCTGTCGGTTCTGGGCTGTGGAGCGGGAACGGCCGCATGGGCGCAGGCTGATGTGCCGGCGTACCAGAACCCAGGGCTGCCGGTGGACGCGCGGGTGAAGGATTTGGTGGCGCGGATGACGACGGCGGAAAAGGCACGGCAGCTCGACATGTACTACGGGTGCGAGAGCCTGGTGGACATGAGCCAGACGATAGATCAGCACACTCACGCCAAGCCGGAGGCGGTGTTTGACCCGGAATTCGCGAAAAAGAACTTGGGCGATCTCGGGGCGGGCTCGGTGCACGACCTGTATCCGAGTCCGCGGCTGTACAACACGATTCAAGCGTGGGTGATCCAATCGAGCCGGCTGGGGATTCCGGCGCTGTTTTTGGAGGAGGGTTTGCACGGGTACATGGGATACGGGCAGACGGTTTTTCCGCAGAGTGTGAACCTGGCGACGACGTGGAACCCGGAGCTGGCGAAGGCCACGGGGGCGGCCATCGCGGCGGAAGCGCGGGCGGACGGCGTGGCGATGATTTTGGCGCCGGTGCTGGACGTGGCGCGGGATCCGCGCTGGGGACGGGTGGAGGAGGATTTTGGCGAAGATCCGTATTTATCCGGCCAAATGGGGCTGGCGTACGTCCGCGGGATGCAAGGCGACTCGCTGGCGGGGCCGGCGACCGTGATTGCGGAGCCGAAGCATTTTGCGGCGCATGGCTCGCCGGAGGGCGGGCTGAATACCTCGCCAGTGCATGCGGGGGAACGGGAAGTGCGGAGCGTGATGTTGAAGACATTTGAGCCGGCGATCCGGGAAGGCGGGGCGATGGGGGTGATGGCTGCGTACAACGACATTGACGGGATTCCGTGCACGGGGAATCCGTGGCTGCTGAACCGGGTGTTGCGGGACGAATGGGGTTTTCAAGGGTTCATCCTGTCCGACCTGGGCGCGATCACGCGGCTGTACAAGGATCATCATGTGGCGGCGACGCCGGCGGAGGCGATCTGCCTGGCGATCAATTCCGGGGTGGACATGCAGTTTTACGATTTTGGGCATGACGTTTTTCAGCAGGCGATCCTGGACGGGGTCAAGACGGGAAAGATATCGCCGGAGAACCTGGATGCGGCGGTGGCGCACGTGTTGCGGGTGAAGTTTTTGCTGGGGCTGTTTGAACATCCGTATGTGGACGAATCGCTCGATGCACGGGTGCGCCGGTGCCCGCAGCACCTGGACCTTTCGCTGGAAGTGGCGCGGCAGTCCATGTGCCTGCTGAAAAACGAGGGCGGGCTCTTGCCGCTGAAGAAGGACCTGCGGTGCCTGGCGGTCATCGGGACGAATGCCGACTTGGCGCGGCTGGGGGATTATGCGGAGGCGGCCACGGAGAGTTCGGAGTACGGGATGCTGAACCAGATCAAAAAATACGTGTCGCCGGGGACGCGGGTGCTGTATGCCGCCGGCGGGGACATCCGGGCGGCGGTGGCGGCGGCCAAGCGGGCGGACGTGGTGGTGATGGGGTTGGGCGAGTGGCATGGGATTTCGGGGGAAAGTTTCGACCGGACGGAATTGAATCTGCCGGGCAACCAGGAGGCGCTGTTGGAGGCGGTGATGCAGACCGGGAAGCCGGTGGTGCTGGTGCTGCAGAACGGCCGGGCACTGACGATTCCGTGGGCGGCCGAGCACGTGCCGGCGATTCTGGAGGCGTGGTATCCGGGCGAGTTTGGCGGCCGGGCCATCGCGGAGACACTGTTTGGCGACAACAATCCGGCCGGCCGGCTGTCGGTGACCTTCCCGAAGAACGCGGGGCAGTTGCCGGTGTTCTACAATCATTTTCCGTCCAAGACGGAGAGCTATGTGGGCGGCACGGATGCGCCGCAGTTCGTGTTTGGGTTTGGGTTGAGCTACACGAAGTTTGGCTACAGTCACCTGGCGGTGGCGGCGCCGGCGGCGGGGAGCGCGGACGACGTGGTGGTGACCTTTGACTTGGCCAACACGGGCGCTCGCGAGGGCGACGAGGTGGCGCAGCTTTACGTGCGGCAGACCACCGCGAGCGTGGCGACGCCGGTCAAGGCGCTGAAGGCGTTTCAGCGGGTGCATTTGAAGGCGGGCGAAACGCGCTCCCTGACGTTGCGCGTGAAACAAAGCGACTTGGCGGTATGGAACGCGAACCAGCAATGGAAAGTGGAGCCGGCCGAATACAAAGTGATGGTGGGCGGCAGCTCGCTCGGGGAGCTGAACGGAAGCTTTACGCTAAGGAACAGCGCGCCGGCGGCGGCGGTCACCGGAGCAGTTTTGCCTCGCGGGTTTTGACATTGACGGTCCAGGGCTGCGGCGGGGCAAGCCGCCATTTGCCACCGCCGAGCTGGCGCGGCATCCAGCGATGGCGGGAATCCCACAAGTTGTCGGACTGCCAAATATGGCGAAAATGGGGGACGAGGCGAGTGTGGAATGCGCGGGGATCAAATTGCGGCGGGCGGGCATTGACGTTTGGGCGGGGGTGATCGAAAATCGGGTTACCGGCCGCCATCACGTCAGGACGCTCCGTTGGGGCGGCCGGGAGTTTATTTTGCATTATGACCGCCATCGGGAAATCCACCAAAACGAGAAGTCTGCCGGTGGCCGGCGTGATTTGCCTGCTGGCCGGCGCGCTCCTATTCAGCAGCCGCGAGCGGGGGGCGGAGGCGGGGGAACTGCCGGTGTTGCAGACGGCGCTGGAAGTGCGGCAGCTATCGGCGGCGGAGGCGGCGAAGGGCTATCCGGTGCGGTTGGCGGGGGTGCTGACGTTCTTTGACCAGCGGACGCCGGGGAAGGAATTTCGATTTTTGCAGGATGCGACGGGGGGGATTTACATTTATCCGCCGGGGGACGTGGCGGCGGCGGCGGGGCAACGGGTGGAGGTGGAGGGGCACACGGACCCGGGGGAGTTTGCGCCGGTGGTGATTGCGGAGCGCATGCGCGTGGTGGGGCCGGCGGATTTTCCGACGGCCAAGCCGGTATCGTTCGAGCAGTTGAGCACGGGGCAGGAAGACAGCCAGTTTGTGGAAGTACGGGGGGTGGTGCGGTCGGTGCGCTTGGAGGAGCAGCGGCTGTATTTTCTGGTGGAGGTGGCGACCGGCGAGGGGCGGCTGACGGCGCGGGCGCGGGAATTGCCGGTGGGGCGTCCGGAGGAGCTGATTGACAGCACGATCCGGGTGCGGGGCGTTTGTTTCACCCAGTTCAACCGGAAGCGGCAGTTGTTTAATTTCGGGCTGCTGGTGCCGCGGATGGAAGATTTGATCATTGAGAAGCCGGCGCCGGCGGATCCGTTTGACACGCCGGCGCAATCGCTGGCCAGCCTGTTGCAGTACAGCGCCCAAGGGTCGTACGGGCACCGCTTGAAGGTGGCGGGCACGGTGACGCTGCGGTACGGCGACCGGCTGTATGTGCAGGACGGGGCGCAGGGCTTGTGCGTGCAGACGGCGGAAACCACGCGGGTGGGGGTGGGGGACCGGGTGGAGGTGCTGGGGTTCCCGGCGCGGGGCGAATACACGCCGATGATGGAGAGCGGCGTTTACCGAAGGAGCGGCGCCGGCACGGCGGTGCCGCCGGAGAAGGTGAGCGTGGACGACGCGCTCAAAGGGACGTACGACTGCCGCCTGGTGACGCTGGAGGCGGTGTTGTTGGACCGGGCGCAGCACAGCCAGGAGCCGTTCCTGGCGCTGCAAAGCGGCGGGTTTGTCTTTCATGCGTATTTGCACGGGCAGGAGGCCAATGCGGGACTGGAACGGTTGCAAACGGGCAG
Source organism: uncultured Bifidobacteriaceae bacterium (assembly GCA_964532525.1). Lineage (GTDB taxonomy): Bacteria > Verrucomicrobiota > Verrucomicrobiia > Limisphaerales > UBA11358 > UBA11358. The sequence continues at coordinate 108,657 of CAZHIM010000007.1, read as the reverse complement.
CAAGGTTTCGGTGACGGGGGTCTGTGTGGTGGAGGCGGTGCAAGACTGGCATTACGGCGATGACTGGCGGGCGGCGTCGTTTCGGATTCTGATGCGGTCGCCGGCGGACGTGGCGGTGCTGGAGGCGCCGCCATGGTGGACGCTGCAACGGCTGCTGTGGGCGGTGGGCTTGCTGGTGGCGGTGGTGGTGGGGGCGTTTGCGTGGGTGGCGTTCCTGCGCCAGCGCGTGAGCAAACAGACGCAGATCATCCAGGAGAAGCTTCAGGCGGAGGCGGTGTTGAAAGAACGCTATTCGGAACTGCTGGAGAACGCGAACGACGTCGTCTTCACGCACGACCTGCAAGGGCGGCTGACGTCCATCAACAACACCGGGGAGGAATTGCTGGAGCGCAAGCGCGAGGAACTGCTGGGGAAGAACATTTTGGAGTTGGTGGCGGAGGACCAGCGCCCGGCGGCGGCCAAGTGGCTGGAGCAGGTTCTGAAGGGCGCGAAGGTGCCGGCCACGGAGTGGGATTTTGCGAACCCGGGCGGCCAGCGCGTAAAATTGGAAATCAATTCGCGGATGATCGTCCAGAACGGGAAACAGATCGAGGTGGAGGGAATTGCGCGGGATATTACGGAGCGAAAGCGATTGGAGAAGGAGATCCTCGAGATTTCGAACAAGGAACAGCAGCGGATCGGCCACGATTTGCACGACGGCGTGTGCCAGCAATTGGCGGCGATTGCGTTTCGAATCCACGGGCTGGCGCGGCGGTTGCAGGGCAAGGCGCCGCCGGAGTCCGCGGAGGCGGAATGCATCGGGGACCTGGTGAGCGAATCGCTCAACCAGACGCGGGGCGTGGCGCGGGGATTGTTTCCGGTGCGGTTGGAGGAGAACGGCCTGGTGTCGGCCTTGGAGGAACTGGCGGATGTGACGGGGAACCGGTTCAAGATCAATTGCACGTTTGGGTGCGACGGGCCGGAGCCGGCGATTGAGAATTCCGTGGCACTGCATGTGTATTATATTGCGCAGGAGGCCGTGTTAAACGCGGCGCGGCACAGCAAGGCGGAGCGGATCGCCATCCGGCTGGGGCGCGCGGCGGACCGGTTGGTGCTGACGGTGCAGGATGACGGGCTGGGTTTTCAGCCGGTGGAAACGCGCCGGGCGGGGATGGGAATTGCGATCATGGGCTACCGGGCGCGGGTGATTGGGGCAAATCTGGACTTGAAAACGACCCCGGGACATGGCACTGAATTGAGCTGTGGCTTCCAGCCGTCCGCGCCGAAGCCAACGAAAAATCCATGACCGATCATCCGAGCAGCGAGCCAACCGCCCCCGAGAAGCCAGCCACCGACCCAGCCGCCGAGGCGCCGGCTCCGGAAAAGAGCCGGGTTTACATTGTGGACGATCATGCCATGTTCCGGGACGGATTGCGGCAGATGATCAATTTGGAGTCCGATTTGACGGTGTGCGGGGACGCGGCGGACGCAGCGCAGGCCATGGACGATCTGCGAAAGCTGCAGCCGGACCTGGTGATCGTGGACATATCACTGGCCGGGAGCAGCGGCATTGACTTGGTGAAAGCGATCAAGCGGGAGTTTGAGGACCTCACGGTGCTGGTGGTGTCCATGCATGACGAATCACTGTACGGGGAGCGCGCGTTGCGGGCGGGGGCGATGGGCTACGTGATGAAGAGCGAGCCGGCGAAGACGGTGCTGGCGGCGCTGCGCAAGGTGTTGCGCGGGGAGGTGCACGTGAGCGGGAAAATGGCGAGCGCGGTGGTGACGAAGTTTTTGCAGGGCGCGTCCGACCGGCCTTCGCCGCTGGAAACGCTGAGCGACCGAGAGCTGGAGGTGTTTCGCATGCTGGGGCAGGAGAAAGGGACGCGGCAGATCGCGGAGGAAATCAAAGTGGCGCTGCCGACCGTGGCTTCGTTCAAGAACCGGATCAAGGAAAAGCTGGGCATGAAGAATTCGACCGAGATGATCCTTTACGCCATCCAGTGGTTCCGGCAGGAAAACCCGAAGTGACGGCGGGAGGGCGTCAAAAGGATTTGCCGGCGGCACCGGCTTCGCCGGCGCGGGCGGTGGCTCCGGCATTCCCGGGATGCGGGTAAGTGAGCCCAAAGCCGTACGGGAAGAGCGGCGAAGAATCCGGGGCGGTGGCGGAATTGGCGGCGACCTGGCTCATGCTGCGCGGCCAGGCGCAGGGAAGTTTTCCACTGGGGGCATAATCACCAAACAAGACGTCGGCCACTCCCTGTCCCTCCGTACCGGGGAGCCAGGCGGCGAGCAGGGCGTCACTTTTAGCGAGGGCATCCCCGAGAATCAGCGGGCGGCCGGAGAGAAGCACGGTGACGATGGGCAGGCCGCGTTGTTTGAGGCGGTCAATGAGGGTCTGATCTTTGGCGTCCAGGGCCAGGTCGGTGCGGTCGCCCTTCATTTCGGCGTACGGCAATTCGCCCACCACCACCACGGCGACGTCGGCGGGCGAGGGGTCGGTGCCGTCGGCGGAGAAGATGACCTGGGTGTCCGGGGTGACGGTTTTGCGGATGGCTGCGAGGAGGGTGGTGCCGCCGGTGGTGACTTCGCCGGTGCGGCCCTGCCAGTCAATGGTCCAGCCGCCGCACTGAATGCCCAGATCGTCGGCGCCGCGGCCGGCCACGAGGAGGCGTTTGACTTTTTTGGAGAGGGGCAGGGTGGCACCGGTGTTTTTAAGAAGCACCACGGATTGCCGCACGCATTCGCACGCGACGGCCCGGTGGGCGGGAGAACCGACCGCGGCCGTGAGGCGGCTATCGGCGAACGGTTCTTCAAAGAGCCCGAGCTGATATTTCACGCGCAGAATGCGGCAGACGGCGTCATCCACGCGTTCCTGGGAAACCCGCTTTTCGGCGACGAGCCGCTTGAGCAGTCGGGCGAAATCCTGATAGTTGTCGGGTTCGCCGGGTCCGGCCGGAATCATGACCATGTCCAAGCCGGCGTTGATGCCGGTTTCGATATCGGCTTGGTAATCATGGGAGAGCTGGTTGATGGCGGCCCAGTCGGAGATGACAATGCCTTGGAAGCCGAGTTCGCCCTTGAGCACATCGGTGACAAGGTAGTGGTTGCCGTGCATTTTCTTTCCGTTCCAACTGCTGAAGGAGACCATGACGGAACCGACGCCGGCCTTGATGGCGGCCTGATAGCCGGGGAGATGAATCCGGCGGAGGGTGGGTTCGTCGCAGACGGTATTGCCCTCATCCACGCCATCGGAGGTGCCGCCATCGCCGATGAAGTGTTTGGCGCAGGCGAGCACGGAGTCGGCGCCCATGTCCGGGCCCTGAAAGCCGCGCACGACGGCTGGGCCCATGAGTTCGGCGAGTTCCGGGGTGGCGCCAAAGCTTTCATAGGTGCGGCCCCAGCGCGGGTTTTGGGCCACGGCAATGCAGGGGGCGAACGCCCAGCGGATGCCGGTGGCGGCGACTTCCTGGGCGGTGACATTGGCGGCCTGCTCGACCAGCCGGGGATTTCGGGTGGCTCCGAGGCCGATGTTGTGGGGGAAGATGACGGCGCCCTTGACGTTGTTATGGCCGTGCACGGCGTCAATCCCGTAAAGCAGCGGGATTTTCAAAGGAGTGCGGAAGGCCCAGGCCTGGTAGTCCGCGACCGCCTTGGCCCAACCGTCCGGGGTGATGTCGGCGGGATCGGAATCGCCCCCGCTCAGGACGGAGCCAAGACAGTAGTTCTTGACGTCGGCCTTGTCTTTAAGGGCGTTCATATCCACCTGCATCATCTGACCGATTTTTTCATCCAGACTCATCCGGGCCAGGAGCGCTTTGGCGCGAGAATCGGCAGTTTGCGGGGTGGCGGGGACATCGTTTGCCAGGAGGGTTAAGCTGCCGGCGAGGAGAAAGAGGGCAATCCAGAGGCCCAAGGCGATTGAGGAAATCGAGGCGCGACACGGGTTGATAAGTACGTATCGTGTAATACAATAATGCCTGTGCATAGCGTATTGTAATAAACATGTTACCATATTTGTCAATTGTATTCGCTTCTTTTTGCAGAATGGTTTGAATTTAGAGCGGTTGGTGGAAAGGAGAGTGATCGGTCAAATAAATGGTGTAGTCATAAAGCGTTGGCGACACACAGTTTGCAGACCTGAAAATTATTCATTTGAAAAATAGTTGACGCATTACGAATAATGTAGTAAAACAATTACATTCCAACTGCGTTGATTCGGAAATCAACATATTTAAATCAATACCAGAAAACTCATTAGAGGAAAAACGTGAAAACAGCCATAAAATCCCAGTCGGCCCGCAATCCATTATCCGATGGTGTTGTGGGTGTGAAAATCAACTGTCTGGCGTTCGCCGCTCGTGCATTGTTTGGGGGGGTGCTGCTGGCCGGCCTGTTGTTGGCCAGCCGGGCTGGGGCGGTCAATTTGCTGCAGGATGGCGATTTTAATGCGCCGTCGTTGTCGCCAGCATGGACTACCTGGACCTACGGTGGCGGTTGGATTGGGACGAGTACGACGGCGTCCCAAGAGTACGATGGGACTCCGTTTGCCTACATGGGCGCCGACAGCGGGGGCGGGGCGGGGCTATACCAGATCCTTTCGGCCGCGCCGGCGACTTCATACACGGTGTCATGCGTATCGGGGGTGCAGAACTGGTGGTGGCCGGCGGCCGAAATGCGGATGTTCTTCCTGGATGCGAATGGCACCCAGTTGGTTGAAAACGTGACGAATTGCGCGGCGGCCATCACGGCGAACGACACCGGCTTGGGATGGAGCAACTACACGATGACGGCCATCTCGCCGGCGGGTACGGCGCAGGTGAAGATCGAATTTGCCTGTCCGGCCGGCGACGGAACGGTTTGGTTCGACAATGCCTCGCTGACGACGCCGCTGGTGTATCCGACGATTGGGAACCTTGTTCCGAGCGGCAACAGCCTGTTTCAACCGGTCGGCGCGCTGAGCTTCACGGCGGCTTCGACGACGACGACGATCAACAACAGCGGCATTCAAGTGATCATCAACGGGGCGGATGTGAGCTCGAACTTGGTCATCACCGGCTCGGCGCTGAGCAAGAACGTGTCGTATTCGGTCACCAGCAACCAGTTCTACGTGGTGAGCATCAAGGTGACGGATGCCAACGGGTTGGATGCGACCACCGCGTTCAACTTTGACACGTTCAGTTCGAGCTACTACACGTGGGAGGCGGAGGATTGGGATTTCAACGGCGGGCAGTTCTATGACAATCCGCAGATTGACAAGTATTCCGGGCTGACCAACAGCATTTTTGATGTGGACTATCTGGAAACTTCGACGGGGACGAACGCGGCCACGTGGCTGTATCGTCCGTGGGTGAACGGGGCGATCCCGGTGCCGGAGACGGAAGTGACGGCGGATGTGGAGCGGTCGCAGTATGCCACCGCTGCGGCGATTGACTACGATGTGGGCTGGTTCGATGGGGGCGAATGGCTCAACTACACGCGCACGTTCCCGACGGGGCTCTACAACGTCTATGCGCGCATTTCGAGTCCGGGGGCTTCAACGATGAATCTGGCCGAGGTGACGGCCGGGCTGGGGACGACGAACCAGACCACGGAGTCGCTGGGGAATTTCTCGCTGGTGAACGGGCAGGGGTGGACGACGTTCCTGTGGGTGCCGCTGACGGATGCGAGCGGGAACCTGGTGAAATTGAACCTGGGCGGTGTGAGCACGTTGCGGGTGACGTCGGGCGGCAATGCGAACGCCAACTTTTTCATGCTGGTGCCGGCGAACACGAACCTGCCGGTCATCAGCGGGATTTATCCGGACGGCAGCGTGCAATTCCAAGCCACGAACAAACTGAGCTTCTCGGTGAGTTCGGCGGATGGCGTCAATCCGGGCAGCATCAGGGTGACGCTGAACGTCACGAATTTGACCACGCATTACAGCACGAACATCACGAGCGCGAACGGATTGGCGGTGGGGGGCACGGCCAACAACCTCACGGTGAGCTATGCGGGACTGATCACGAACGCCAATTACAGCGTGGTCATCTCCGTGACGGACGTGAACAACAACAGCGTGACGATCAACCCGCACTTTGACACGTTCAACCCGGTGCTGACGTGGGAGGCGGAAGATTGGGACTACAATGGCGGGGAGTTTATTGACAATCCGCCGGTGGACGGTTACGCGGGGCTGCACGGGCTGGAAGGGATTGATTTTCATGACATCAACGGCCTGGGAAACCGCCCGTACCGGCCGCTGGATGCGATGTCGGCGGACGTCATCCAGGAAGTGCCGCGGAAACAATACGTGGTGGCGAACACCAACGACTATGCGGTGGGTTATTTCATCACGAACGAATGGATCAATTATACGCGGACGTTCCCGGCCGGGACGTACAACATCTATGGCCGGTTTGCCGCGGGCGGCGGCGCGAGCACCCTGTCGCTGGGGGTGGTTACGAATGGGGTGGGGACGTCGAGCCAGAGCATTGAGCCGCTGGGGACGTTCAACGTGGCGACGACGGGCGGCTGGGGAACATATGCGTTCACGCCGCTGGTGGACCAGTTTGGGAACGTGGCGCAGGTGACGCTGAACGGCAAGACGACGCTGCAACTGGAGCGCACGGGCGGGGCCGACGCGAACGTGAACTTCTTCATGTTGCTGCCGGCGGTGACGACGCTGCCGACGATCACCCAGGTGGGGCCGCTGGGCTGGGTGCAGAGCACGAACCTGCTGCAATTTGTGGCCAGTTCGGCCTCGGGCATTGCCGGGAGCAACGTGGTGGTGACGCTGAACGGGGTCGTGACGACAAATCTGGTCTTCACCGGATCGGCGACGAGTTGGGCGGTGGGCTGCACGCTGGCGCCGAACACGATCTACACGGCGGTGATCACGGTGACCGACAATCACGGCCTGGTGACCACGACGTCGGTGAGCCTGGACACGTTCAATCTGAACAACTACACGTGGGAGGCGGAAGACTACGATTACAACGGGGGGATGTTCATAGACAATCCGCAAGTGGACGGCTACTTCGGGGTGACGGGCATCTCCGGGATTGACTATCTGAAGGTCAGCACGGGCGGCACGCCGGATTATCGTCCGGACCCGGTGGACACGGAATATTGCGGCGACACGCCGCGGCCGCAGTTTGCGGGCGGCTATCTGGATTATGAAGTGGGCTACACGGGCACGGGCGACTGGTGGAATTACACGCGCACGTATCCGACCGGCCAGTTCAACGTCTATCTGCGGGCGGCGCGGGGTACGGCGGGTACGGCGCCGATGGGCCTGCAGAAGGTCACCAGCGGCTGGGGCACGACGAGTCAAACGACGGTGAAGCTGGGGAACTTCTCGGTGCCGGAGACGGCCGGATGGCAGGTTTACACGTGGGTGCCGCTGACGGACAGCACGGGCAGGCTCGTGGTGGTGCCGTTGGGCGGGCAGGCCACGCTGCGCCTGACCGACGGCGGGGCGAACCTGAACTTCATGATGCTGACGCCGGCGGTGGCGCTGGCCGCGACGCCGAGCGGCAAGAGCATGAACCTGAGCTTTGGCACGCAGAGCGGGTTCAATTACACGGTGCTGTACAAGAACAAGCTGACCGACACCACGTGGACGCCGATCAGCACGGCCACGGGTGACGGCACGGTGAAAGCAGTGACCGACACCATGACTGCGGGCAGCCGGTACTACATCCTGGAAGCGCACTAAAATCTGTGCCGCGCAAAACAGTGCCGGCGCCCCGCTTCCGGGCGCCGGCGCTGACACACCCGATCCGTATGAAACTGAAAGCGTCCAAGGCCCCAGTTTTTCGAGCATTCACGTTGATTGAACTGCTGGTGGTGATCGCGATCATCGCCATTCTGGCGGCGATGTTGCTGCCCGCCTTGAGCAAGGCGAAACAAAAGGCGATCGGGATTTCCTGCCTGAACAACCTGAAGCAATTGACCACGGCGATGATCATGTACGCCGGGGACAACCAGGATGCGATGGCGCCGAACGGCCAGATAGACGACCAGGCTTCAGCTTCCACCGATCCCAGAATCAACCCGGGAGGAGTGTGGGCGCAATGGTGTCCGGGCCTGATGAACGATTTTAATGCGTCGGACCCCACCTTCATTCAGGCGGGCTTGATTTATCCCTATGTCAAAACGGTGAATCCGTATCGCTGTCCGGCGGACACCAGCATGTACCCGTTGACGGGCGGGCCGATGGCGAAGCCCAGGGTGCGGAGCATGTCCATGAATGCGTGGATCAATCCGATTGAAGTGTATGGCAACGAGAACACGGCCGACGGGGTGCGGGTGTTTCGGAAGATGGGGCAGTTGATTTTGCCGGGGGCGAGCATGACGTTCTGCTTCATGGACGAGAATCCGAACACGATCAACGACGGGTTTATTGTGGTGGACCTCATGCAGCCGACCACGTGGGTGGACGTACCGGCGAGCTATCACAACCGGGCGGGGGGGCTTTCGTATTGCGACGGCCATTCAGAAATACGAAAATGGACAGACAGCAACGTGCTGAAGGCCAAGGAGAGTGATATTCCCGCGGACCCCAGTTCGGGAGATCTTGCGTGGTTGCAGGCGCGGGCCACCAGCAGGTAAACTGACGGGGAGATTCCAAAAGAGACCAATGAAAAGAGCCATTTTGACGGTGATTGTCGCCGGGGTGACGGGCGGGCTGATGACGGGGGCGGCGCAGGCGGGCCCGGAACCGGCGCCGGGGCACGTGGTGGTGTATCTGACGGCGAAGGGGAAGGAAGCAAAACTGGCCAAGGTGAGCGAGCCGGCGTTCTTCGATCTGGCGCAGCCGTCGGAACAGCAGGCGGCGGTGTTTGTGGATCCGAACAAGCGGTTTCAGACGCTGCTGGGGATTGGCGGGGCGCTGACGGATGCGGCGGCGGAAACGTTTTACAAGCTGCCGAAGGAGCGGCGGCAGGAAATCCTGACGGCATACTTCGACCCGGACAAGGGCATCGGCTACACGCTGGGCCGGACGCACATGAACAGTTGTGATTTTTCCAGTGCGAGTTACACGTATGTGAAGCCCGGCGACAAGGAATTGGACAGCTTCGACATTGCGCCGGACCTGAAGTACCGGATTCCGTTCATCAAGGCAGTGCTGGCCACGGCGAGCAAGGGATTCACGCTGTTTGCGAGTCCGTGGAGTCCGCCGGCGTGGATGAAGTCGAACCACGACATGCTGCATGGCGGCACGCTGCTGCCGGAATATTACGACGCATGGGCGCGCTATTATGCGCGGTTCATCCGGGCCTACGAGCAGCAGGGCGTGCCGATTTGGGGCATGACGGTGCAGAATGAGCCGATGGCGTCGCAACTGTGGGAGTCGTGCGTTTACACGGCGCAGGAGGAGCGGGACTTTGTGAAGAACCACCTGGGCCCGACGCTGCAGAAGAGCGGGTTGGGGGACAAGAAGATCATGATTTGGGACCACAACCGGAGCCTGATGTACGAGCGGGCGAAGGTGGTGCTGGACGATCCGGAGGCGGCGAAGTATGTGTGGGGCGTGGCCTATCATTGGTATGTGGGCGACCATTTTGACAATGTGGAACGGGTGCAGGAGGCTTATCCAGGGACCAAACTGATCTTTACCGAGGGCTGCCGGGGTCCGTTTGACGCGGCCCGGTTAAAGGACTGGCAGGGGGGCGAACAATACGCGGAGTCCATGATCAGCGATTTCAACCACGGAACGGTGGGGTGGACGGATTGGAACGTTTTGCTGGACGCGCAGGGCGGGCCGAACCATGTGGGGAACTATTGCTTTGCGCCCATTCACGCCGATACGCGCACGGGCAAGCTTTCGTACATGAATTCGTTTTATTACATCGGGCACTTTTCAAAATTCATTCATCCCGGGGCGCGGCGGATCGTGAGTTCCTCAACCTTGGACGAGCTGGAGACGACGGCGTTTTTGAACCCGGACGGGACCATTGCGGCGGTGGTGCTGAACCAGTCGGAGAAGTCCGAACCGTTTATGTTGTGGCTGGACGGCCAGGCGGCCCAGACGGAAAGTCCGGCGCATTCGATCATGACGCTGGTGGTTTCGGGCATGGCGTCGGCGCCGATCGCGGATCGCGGTGCGGCGAACTAGCCCGAGCCACGGCAACCCGGCCATGTTTCTGCGCAGCGCCCTCCATCTCCGCCTGGCCAGTTTGTGGCTGGCGGTGCTGGGGTCGGCTGGGGCGGCGGGCGCGCAAACGGTGAACATCTGGCTGACCACGGACGACCAGAGCCGGTTGCTGCAGCCGCAATTGCCGGCGACGTTTGGGAGCGGAACGGGCGGCACCAATTGCATCGCGGTGGACGAGACGCAGCTTTATCAGCAGATCGAGGGTTTTGGCGCGGCGTTTACCGACACGACGGGATACAATCTCAACGAGGTGGCCATGCCCGGGGACCGGACGAATGCGCTCATCAACCTGTTCACGCGGAACGGCATTGGCATCGGGCTCAGTTTCATGCGCATTCCGATGGGGGCGTCGGATTTGGCGCGCTACGAATATTCCTACGATGATCTTCCAGCCGGGCAGACGGACACGAACCTGAGCGATTTTTCCATTGCGCATGACGAAGTGGACATCATCCCGATCATCCAGTCGGCGCGGCAGCTTAATCCGCAACTGAAGTTGATGGCGAATCCGTGGAGCCCGCCGGGGTGGATGAAGAGTTCGGACTCGATGGTGGGCGGGACGCTGCTGTCCACGATGTACGGGCCATTCGCCAATTATTTTGTGAAGTTCATCCAGGCGTATCAGGCGCAGGGCGTGCCGGTAGATTACATTGGCCTGCAAAACGAGCCGCTGTACCAGCCATCCGATTACCCGGGCATGTCCATGGATCCGAACACGCAGTTGGTGGTGATGCGGGACTATGTGCTGCCGGCGCTGGAGGCAAACCAGTTGACCAACCGGCTGCTGGTGTACGATCACAACTGGGACACGCCCAGTTACCCGCAGACGGTGTTGTCCGACCCGACGCTGGCGGGATCGGCGCAGGTGGCGGGCATTGCCTGGCATGGTTACGGGGGCACGCCGGGGGTGATGCTCAGCCTCGCGGGGCAGTATCCGGCCAAGGGGAATTATGAGACGGAGCATTCGGGCGGTTCGTGGGTGAGCGACCAGGTGCGGGCGGACTTCGAGGAAATCATTCACGTGATGCGGAGCTGGGGCAGATGTTATTTGAAATGGAACCTCGCAGGCGATCAGAACGACGGTCCGCATTCCGGGGGGTGTGATGACTGCACGCCGTTGGTGGTGGTGAATTCCACATCCGGCACGGTGAGCTACACGACGGATTTTTACACGTTGGGGCACTTCAGCAAATTCGTGTTGCCGGGCGCGCACCGGATTTATTCGTCGGACAGCGCGGGGATCATCAGCGCGGCGTTTTTGAACCCGGACGGTTCGAAGGCGTTGGTGGCTTACAATGATTCGCCGGGGAGCATCTCATTCCGGGTGCAATGGGGAAACCGGGTGTTTTCTTATTCGCTGGCATCCTATTGCGGGGCGACGTTCACCTGGACAGGCACGCAGACGGGGGCGGTGGCGGTGGGGGCGACGAATGAGATCCAGGCTTCGAGCTTTAACGCGGTCTCCAACCTCGAGACGGAGCCGACCTCGGATACGCTGGGCGGGTACGATCTGGGCTACGCGAGCGCGGGCAGCTATGCGGTTTACAAGAATGTGAACCTGGGCGCGGGGTTTGCGAGTCTCACGGCGCGGCTGGCGAGCGAGAGCAGCGGCGGAAGCATTAACATCCTGCTCGACAGTCCGGCCGGACCGCTGTTGGGCAGCGTGCCTGTTCCGGACACCGGCGGCTGGCAGACGTGGCAAAATCAGGCGGGCGTGGCAACGGGCGGGAGCGGGGTCCATGACCTTTACCTGGTCTATGAAGGCGGCAGCGGCGTGGGAAATTTGAACTGGTTCGAATTTGGCGGCGCGTTTGCGCCCCTGCCAAGCCCATGGACGGCAGCGGACGTCGGGGCGGTGGGATTGGTTGGCGGCACGAGCTATGCGAGCGGAATCTTTACGATGAACGGGTCGGGAAACGATATTTGGAACAATGCCGACGCGTGCCAGTTGGCGGCGCAACCGGCGGCGGGGGCCTGTGAGGTGCGGGCCCGGGTGGTGAATGTGCAGGAGACGGATCCCTGGGCCAAGGCCGGCGTGATGCTGCGCGACAGCACCAACGCGGGGGCCGTCAACGCCAGCGTGTTGGTGACGCCGGCGAACGGGGTGACTTTTCAGGTGCGGAGCAGCCCGGGCGGGGCGAGCACTTCGACGACGGCGGGCGGCGTGACGGCTCCCTGCTGGGTGAGGCTGGCGCGTTCCGCGGTGAATTCGTTCGCGGGATATTATTCATCGGATGGTGCGCATTGGACGCAGATCGGCGCCGGCACGACCTTGTCCATGAGCAACAGCGCCTGTGCGGGCCTGGCGGTGACGGCGCATAACAACGCCTCAAATTGCGTGGCCACGCTGGACAATGTTTCGGTGAACCAGGCGCCGGTGCTGGCGGCGGTTTTGAATCAAAGCCTGCTGGCGGGGCAGGTGCTAACGGTGACTAATTCGACCAGCGATGCGGATATTCCGGCGCAGACGCTGGGGTTCGGCCTGCTCAAGCCGCCTGCGGGCGCGACGATCAATACCAATACAGGCGTGTTTGTCTGGCGCCCCACCATCGCGCAGTCACCGGGCACACAGAGCGTGTCGGTGGTGGTTTCCGACAGCGGGACACCGTCCATGAGTGCCACGCAAAGCTTCTTGGTGACCGTGGGGAGGCCGGCGCGTCCCGTGCTCAATGCGGTTTCCGTGACCAATGGACAATACGGGTTCTGGGTTCAGGGTGACGCCGGACCGGATTATACGATCCAAGTCTCGACGAACCTGACGTCTTGGTCGGCGATCACGACAGCGACGCCAGCGAGCCTGCCGTGGTTTTGGCTGGATACGAACTCGGGGCCGTTGGCGACGCGGTTTTATCGAACTCTTCTGGGGCCATAGGGGAGGCGGTGGCGGTGGCGCCGGGTGATTTAGCGGCGGCAGGGCGGCCGCTATTCATTTTTCCCCGCGTGATGCCGCGAGCGGAATGCGGACCAAAGAGAGCTGATTAATTCAGCGCCCTTTAGCATCGTCTGGAACAGGGATGGTTTTTGGGCGGCGGGGGTGGATTTTGGGGGGCGGACGGATGACAGGCAGGCAACCAGGGAGGCGACTGCCGAGGCGATGGGACCGGCGGCTTTAAGCTGGTTGGCAACCGCATGGGCTTCGTCCGCCATGGTCTGCCATTCATGCATCAGATGCACGCGGTTGAGTTCGCTCTCGGCGACCAACAATCGCTTGGTGGATTCGAGTTCGTTCATGCGAGCATTTTTTCCAAACAGGCGCGGTCCTTGCGGAGCTGGTCGAGCGAGGCGGAAAACGACTGCCAATTTTGCCGCAGTCCGCTGAAGCGCCGGTAAAGATAAACGCCGGCGGCGGCGTAAAGACCGGTGAGGGTAAACAGGACGGCCACTGGGGAGCAGGCCCAGAGCCAAACCACGATGGCGGCGGAAAGCGTGAGCCCCGCCAGCAAACCAAAAGCCGCGGCGCCCAGCGCCAACAGGAAGGCGTGCACGAAGCGTTGGTGTTCCTCTTGCACTTCCAGCAGGAACAATTCAAGCCGGTTCTCCCCGATAGTGGCCAGTCGTCGGGCAAACTGTTTCGAGGTTTTGCCGAGGGTTGGGAAGCTGCCGGTGGGGGATTCCATAGGGGAATCAATCGCAGCTGCGGGAAGAGCGGCGGGCCAGGAGATAACCCACCAGCACGCCGACCCCGACGCCAATGGCGATGGCTTGATAGGGGTGCTCACGCACGGCTTCGTCGGTGGCTTTCGCGCCGGCGACGGCCTTGTCGCGGACGTTGCCCGCGATGGCCTTGGCGCTTTCCAAGGCCGCGGCCAGGCGCTTGCGGGCGTTCGCAACCTTTTCACCCGCCACATCGGCGGTGGCAGCCATCAACGCCTGCGCGTCTTCGGCCAATTGTCCTACGTCACTGCCGGGGGTTTGTGTTTCTTGGTTCATATTTTTTGTTCTTTGATGGTTTTGGTGTCAGGAATTTGGCTGGCTGAAGGGCGGCGCGGCCCAGCACAGCCGGCAACGGCGGCACTAAATATTTTCAACCTCATTATGCACCAGCATACACCACTGATCCTTTTTGCGCCATGGGGTGTTCACCGAATATGAGATCACCCGGAGCGCCAAGGCGAATTGCGGAAGGCTCCTAAACGATGGTCAACTGGACGCTGCTCTCGATGATGCCGGCGCTGATGGCGTAGCGCGTGAGGCCGGCGGTGTCGTGGATGTCGAGCTTCTGCATGAGATGCTCGCGGTGCTTTTCAACGGTCTTGATGCCGATGCCGAGTTCATCCGCCGTTTCCTTGTTGGCTTTGCCTTCGGCGACGAGTTGCAGCACTTCCATCTCTCGTGAAGTCAGCGCGGCCGCTTTGGCGCCGGGCGCTCCGGGGGGGCCGGGCCGCAGCGGATTGAGCCGGTCAAAATGCCTGGCAATCGAGGGGCTGAAAAAGGTTTTCCCCTGATGAACCTCGCGGATGGCCCGGCACACGTCGTGGGCGGACGTTTGTTTGAGCAGGAATCCCGCCGCCCCGGAGTCGGTGGCGCTTTTGACATACGCGTCGTCGTTGTGCGCCGAAAGCATGAGCACCCGGGTGGCGGGAAGGAGCTTGAGCAACTGGCGCGTGGCTTCCAAGCCATTCAGCCGGGGCATGGCGATGTCCATCAGCACCACCTCGGGCCGGAGCTTCTGGGCCAGCGTCACCACCTGGCGTCCGTCCTGGGCCTCACCAACGACTTCGAGGTCCGCTTCGAGTTCAAGCATCTTGTGAAACCCCTCGCGTACGACCGTGTGATCTTCAGCCAACAGAACAGTGATTTTTTTCAGCATAATTTCAAAGTCTGGTTGTGGCGGAATCCGTGGCGGTTGCGGCGGCAACTCCGCCGGCCGGAATCAACACGCGGATGCCCGCGCCCTGGTCGGGCGGGGGCTCGCTTGCGCAGCGGCCGCCAATCATCACCCGCCGCCGCCTTTTCCAAGTCGCCGCATATTGCCGTGACAGTTGAAGTGAATTCTGTTTCATTCAGGTCAGCCCGATGGAACGAACCACCCAGAACAGCCCCCCGCCGCGCAACGGGCGTCAGGGGCTTAACATCGGCCTCCGGCGGCCTTTTGTCCATGGGGTAAACACCCCATGGCGCGCAGTCAGGCGTTTGCCTACGATGTTTTAAGACCAGTCACCAGCGGGGATATTGCGCCGGAATTTCCGGCGCAAGCGGTTTGGCCATGCAAATAAACATAAACGAATCAGGACCAATATCATGAATGTATTTCTTATTCATGTGGGGGATGACAATTTCTGCCGGGTGCTGCCCAAGGAGCTGGACCGGTCGGAGTCCGGCAACGGGCGGATCAAGGTGATGGCGTTTCCGCCGTTGGGAATCCAGACGTTGGCGCCGGTCCTGCGCCAGCACGGACACCAAGTGCGAATGTTCGACACGGCGCACCCGCAGATGAAGGCGGAAGACATCGCAGCAGCAGCGGCCCGGGAACGCCCCGATGTGTTCGCCCTCTCATTTCTCTCGACGACCACTTATCCCAACGTGAAGAGCATGGCCCGGCGGCTCAAGGCGGGGATGCCAGAGACGCCGATCATCGTCGGCGGGGCCTTTGCCACGCTGAACGCGGACCGCATTTTGGCAGATTGTCCGGACATTGACAGCGTGGGCGTGGGTGAAGG
Source organism: uncultured Bifidobacteriaceae bacterium (assembly GCA_964532525.1). GTDB lineage: Bacteria > Verrucomicrobiota > Verrucomicrobiia > Limisphaerales > UBA11358 > UBA11358. The sequence goes on along the minus strand of CAZHIM010000007.1, from coordinate 92,877 downwards.
TGAAGAACTGTTGCCCGATTATTTGGCCCATCTTGCCGAGCTCGGGACCGTGGCGGGCCTGGTTTGGCGGCGGGACGGGAAGACCATCCAGAATGTCCCGCGACCGCTGCTGCAAAATCTGGATCAGTTTCCGTATCCAGACCGGACCAGTCTGCCGATTGACTACATCGAGTCGCTGCCCCTGGATGTTCCGGCGGTGCTTTCGCTGGACAAGTTTTGCACGGTGCAAACGTCGCGCGGTTGCCCGTACTCGTGCATCTATTGCGACATTCCGGCGCTGGGAGACGGACAGTGGCGCAGCCGTTCTCCCGAGCATGTCTTGGGCGAGCTGCAGGAGCTCAGCGACCTGGGGTATCGCTCCATTTACCTGACGGATGACCACTTTCTGATCAACCAGAAGCGGATTGGGGAAATCTGCCAGGGTATCATCGAGCGCAAACTGAAGTTTCACTGGGGCTGCGAGGGCCGGGTGGATTCGGTGGGGATTGGACAACTGCCGCTCATGCGCGATGCCGGCTGCACCTTCCTGGCGTTTGGGGTGGAAGCCGGCACGCAAAAAGTGCTCAAGCGGCTCAACAAGCGACAGACCCCCGCGCAGGTGGAACACGCGGTGCGGGAGGCCAAGCGGCAGGGGATTGCCAGAGTCCATGGATTTTTTGTGGTCGGCTCGCCGGATGAATCCGAGGCGGACATATTGGAGAGCTTTCGGTTTGCGGCGCGGTTGGAGCTGGACACGTTCGGTTTTAATCGCCTGTGCGCGTACCGCGGAACGCCGCTGTGGCAGGAGTATGTGTCGCGGGGAATCATTGATGACGGGCGGGATTGGCACAAATGGTTCAAGTGCACGGATATTGACCCCACCACGGTGCCCAGTGCCATGGTGAACCGGCTGCGGGCGAAGGGTTACGGCCTGCTGTTTCTGAACCGGATTTTCAAGCGGCCGATCCGAACATGGAAACTGCTGCGCGATTTTGGCAGCCACATGAAGACGATTGACCTCATCACCTTGCTGGGCAGCCCGTTTCGCCGGCGAGCTCTGACGCGGAAGCCGGAACTCCCGGCGCGGATGATTGATGCGGGACTGGAGGAGCCGGTCCGATGAATAACGACAATGCCGGCTTGTAATGGAGCCGCAAGAAGATCACCTTCCCTTGGACGAAAATATGAATGTGCTGTTGTTGTACCCTCAATTCCCCGATACGTTCTGGAGTTTCAAGCATGCCTTGAAGTTTATCGGCAAGCGGGCGTCGCTGCCGCCGCTGGGCTTGCTCACGGTGGCCGCGATGCTGCCGGGGGAATGGGCGAAGCGCCTGGTGGATGTGAACGTGCGGAAGCTGCGCGAAAAAGACCTGGCGTGGGCGGACGTCGTATTCATCAGCGCCATGATTGCGCAGCAGGATTCGGCGCGCGACCTGATCGCCCGCTGCCGCGCGGCGGGGAAGAAGATCGTGGCGGGGGGGCCCTTGTTCACGCTGGGGCGCGAACAATTTCCCGACGTGGACCATTTTGTGCTCAATGAGGCGGAAGTGACGCTGCCGGAATTTTTGCGGGACTTCGCCAACAAATCGGCCCGGCGGGTGTATGAATCGCCGGAGTTCCCGGACCTGCGCCAAACGCCCGCGCCGCTGTGGGCCCTGGCCGACCTGAAGCGTTACCATTCGATGAGCGTGCAATTCTCCCGCGGCTGTCCGTTCGACTGCGAGTTTTGCAACATCACGGCCATGTTTGGTCACCGGCCCCGCATCAAGAGCACGGCGCAGATCATTGCGGAACTGGATGGCCTGCGGGCGGCGGGCTGGCGCGGCGCGGTCTTTTTTGTGGACGACAATTTCATTGGGAACAAGCATGTGCTCAAGGAAGAGCTGCTGCCGGCGCTGGTCAAATGGCAGCGTGGCGGGCGCGGCACGCCGTTTTTCACCGAGGCGTCCATCAACCTGGCGGACGACGAAGAGCTGATGCGGATGATGGTGGAGGCCGGGTTCAACCAGGTGTTCATCGGCATTGAGACGCCGGAGGCGGCGGGGTTGGCCGAGTGCAACAAGCGCCAGAACCAGCGGCGCGACTTGATCGCCGACGTCAAACGCATCCAGCGTGCCGGCCTGGAGGTGCAGGGCGGGTTTATCCTGGGCTTTGACAGCGACACGCCCACGGTATTCGCGCGCCAGACGGAGTTCATCCAAAAGAGCGGGATTGTCACGGCGATGGTCGGGCTGCTGCAGGCCATTCCGGGCACCAAGCTGTACGGCCGCCTGAAGACCCAGGGCCGCTTGCTTGGGCGGACCTCCGGGAACAACGTGGACGGCACCACCAACTTCGTCCCGCGAATGAACCGGGAGAAGCTGCGTGAAGGTTACAGAACCCTGATGGGACACATTTACGCGCCCGAGCCGTATTACCGGCGCATCCGCACGTTTCTGCGCGAGTATCGGTGTCCCAAGATTTCGAGTCCCATCAACTGGCGGTATGTGATGGCGTTTCTGCACGCCAATGTGCGGCTGGGGGTGTTTGGCCGCGAACGGTTTCAATATTGGCGCTTGCTGCTTTGGACCTCATTCCACCGTCCGCGCCTGGTACCGCTGGCCGTGACGCTCTCCATCTTCGGCTACCACTTTCGCAAGACCTGCCAGGTGCTGAAGGCGTGAACTGCAAGCGTCCGGCGGTATTGACCGAAGGGCGTTTCGGACGGCAAAATTCATGGACTGCGGGCGCGAAGGGAAGGGGCGCGCCCGGATGAACGCGCCGACGTGAAACGTCCGACAACTGTTTTGCGTTTTTGAATCCAGCCACGTCTGCGCCGGGATTAGAAGGACTCTATCCAATAAAACCGGCCGGGCGCCGGAGTTGAATCGTTGATCGGCAGCAGCTCATCATTGCCGCCCACGGGATTGCCCAGATTTGACCAGCTTGGATCTGTGAGGGCGTTCTTATATTGCGGTTGATAGGAATGCCAGGACTCGGTTGGGAAAGTCAGGGTGGCGTTCGTCCCGCTCACGGCTGCGCTGAGGCTGAAGGTGGGTTCCTGCCAGAGGTAGTTGGCTGTGGCTGTTCCACCGTAGCCTGGACCGGAGAGCGTGGCCCCGGTGCCGTTAATGACATGATAAAGGGACGAGGTGCCGTCGCCGCTAGTGTAGCCGCCAATATACACCGTAATCATGTCATGCAGGTTGACCTGTTGGGAATCAGTAGGCGTCTCAATGGCGTTGTCGCAACTGATATTCGTGCTGTCTATGAATACGGCATAGATGCCCAGCCCGTAGGCCTGATGGCTGGTGACCTGGTCGGCCACTTTGTAGGACGCATAGCCATTCACGCCAGCATGGGACCAGGCGGCTTGCGAGGGCGGGTCATAAGGCAATTCCGACTGGTAGAAATAAAGCCGTCCCCAATTGCCATTCCACAAGGTTTGATACTGTTCGTGATGCTCGACAAACAACCCGTACATCGTCACCCGGTTGCCGTTGACGATGAGCCCGTTGTTGCAGGCGTTCTGGGTCCAGCCCACACCGTTGCCATGGTCCGCGCGCCACAGCCAGAGGTTGTCGCCCACCACATCATTGGCGTTGATTTGCAGACAACTCGCGGTGGTGCCGGCGGTGGCGCCGCCCACGCGCATGGAGATATCGTACAGGAAGATCGGGTCACTCGAATGATCCAGCGCGCTGTTTGTGGGGCCCACCTGCAACAAGGTGGGGGACAGCATGGGGCCCGCATCGAATAGCAACCCCGCCACTTTTACGCCGTCCACATCAGAAATCGTCAGCGCCGGCGTCCCGTTTTCTGGAACCAGCGTCGCATAACCCAGTCCCAGGATGATGGTATTCGGCGAGGTCACCACGAGGGTGTCGGACAGTTGGTACACGCCGGGAGTGATGATGAGATTGAGTCCCGCGCCGAGGGCGGCGTTGAGGCTGGCCGCAGTATCCGTGTCCGAGTGCGCCACATAGAACTGGCTGATGGGGACGGAAACTCCCGGGGTCGGCCCCGCGGCCCAGGTGGTGCCAAAGCTGTTGGTCTGGAGGGCAGGCACCATGACGGCGTAATTGCCGTTGGGGTCGAGGTACAGGTAAGGCTTTTCTGCAATCAACGGGGTGTTGGTGATGGTCGTGTAAACCTTGGCGGGCCAGGTGCCCGCGGGCGGATTGGACACGCCCACGAAGACCATGTTCCAGACGCCGCCGGACCACTTCCCCAAAACGTCGTTGCGACAGAGCCATTGTTGTTGCGAGATGGAGCTGAGGGTGGTATCCACCGCGGAATCCGCGAGGAATCCGCCGCTGGCATAGTTTCCATCGGTATGATTTGCCAAATCCACCTCGCCGTGGACGTGCATGCGACGGAAAGACGTGCCTTGGGACACGGCCCAAATTATCCAATTGCCGGTGTTGGTGGGAATGACGGACAGATTTTCGGCACCCCGCCAGAAGTTCACGGTGGCGTTTTCATTCACCAAAACCCCGTCGGAATACAGGTCGCCAGCGATCGTGGTGTCGTCGGGCGATTGCCCCAAACCAATCACCTGGGTGTAATAGCCCAGGGGAAGGTCGAGATTCGTGTATTGTCCCGGCTTGAGCATGATGGCGGTGCGTTGGGTGCCGAATTGGTTGTATTTCTGTTCGGCGTAAATGGCGTCAATCTGGCTTTGAATGTTCGTCACGGTCGGGTCAAAGACCAGCACATTGGGCCCAAAATCCGGGATCGCGCTGACAATAACCGTCCGCGTGAGCGTGCCCGGGGTGCCATCGGCCGTGATGGCCGAGTAGGTGACGGTATAAGTGCCCGCCACTGAAACATTCACCGGGTTGTTTGAACTCACCGTCAAGCTGGCCTGGGCGCATAAATCATACGCCGTCGCCCCGGCGTCCATATAAGGGCTGTTTAGCAGCAGGTCCACCGGGTTGGCGCCGTTGAGCGCCATTACCGGCGGGGCGGTATGCAGAACTGAAGTGACTGTCGCGATATTGGTCAGCGAGTTGTAGGCATTTTGGGCGATTACCGTGTAATTGCCCGCGCTGGCATCGGTCGGGTCCGCCAGCGTGTAGGTGGCGTTGGTGGCCCCGGGAATGGCGTTGTTGTTGTTATCATACCACTGGAAGACAATCGGCGGAAGGCCGCTAACCGACGCCAAGAACGTCTGGTTGCTGCCGCATTGGGCCGCCACGGACGTCGGCGTGATCAGCAGGTTTTGGAGAACTGGATTCACCACGTCCACCACGCGGGTCACGCTGCCCGGGGTGCCGGCCGCGGTAACTGCCGAATAGGTGATGTCATATTCGCCCAGCACACTGGTATTGACGGCGCCATTGGTGGTCAGGGTAAGGTTGTTGTCGGCACAGGTGTCGTAAGCGGTCGCGCCCGGCTCAATATAGGTGCCGCCCAGCGGGATCACCATCGGACTGCTTCCATTCAAGGTGATGGATGGCGGATTGGTGTCCGTGGTGAGCAAGACCACGGAATTCGTAAGCACGCCGGTCGGGCCGGTGGCCACGATCAGGTAAGTGCCGCTGTCTGACGGGGTGACGTTGGGCAGCAGAAGAGTGGTGGTGGTGGCGCCAGTGATCGGCTGCAGGGCGGGATTGTACCATTGATAATTGACGGCGCCGGCTGCGGGCGTGGCCGTAAACGTGGCCGCATCGCCGCAATTGTTGGTGAGCGTGAGGGGCGAAACACTGAAACCAACGGCGAGTTGCAAGTTCTGGCCATTGATTACGATTTGCGGCACCGAGCCGCCGACCACGCCCTGGCCGGTGATGGTGGGCAGGGGCAACGTTCCAGTGACCGTAAAACCATTGGTGGCGGTCATCAAAGTATAGTTTCCCGCCGGCAGCGGCACGCCCGCCACGTTGACGGTAATTGCGTTGGCATTCAGCGTGACGCCGCCCAGAATTTTGAGGGTGCCAACGGTCACACTGTTGCTGCTGGCATTGCCGACGGCGGTAAAGGCAGCCTGGGCCCCGGCGGCCAGAAGCAAACTGCCGGGACCATTTGTGGTGCTGGCGGAAATGGTGGCGGTTCCGGTGCCGTTCGTGCCGCCGGAAAGAGTCTGGCCGCCAAGCATCGTGAAGGGACAAGCGGCCGAAATATCCAGGGTCGTGCCGGAAGCGAGCGCAATTCCCGACGAATTGGCAATTGAGCCATTCGTGTTGATGACGAGTTTTCCGCCGTTGACCGTCGTGGCGCCGGAGTAGGTGTTCGTGCCGTTTAACGTCAAGGCGGCGTTGCCGGTCAGGGTCAGTCCGCCAGCGCCAGTAATCGCGCCATTAAACTTCTCGGGACCGTTGCCGTTAAGCCCATTGATCGTGAGTTGGTATCCGCCGTTGTCCACGCTGCCGGCGATGGTCAGCGTGTAGGAATTGGTGGACCAGTTCCAAGTCTGGTCCGCGCTTAACGCGAGGTTATTGTTCAGGGTGAAGCTGTGAACGGCGAAAGACCCGTCCAAGCTGCCGGCGCCCAGCGTGAGCGTGTGGCCGCCGGTGGTGTCGGTGATGGTGACTGCGCCGTTGGCGCCCATGACGAGCCCGTACCAGCTCGCGCTGGCGCCAATGTCCACGGTGCCCCCGGTGGAATTGGCATCCCACACCCCCAGGCCATTGGCAGCGGGCGGACCGGCGGGACCAGTGCCCCCTTCAACGGCCGTCCAACTGGCGGCGGAATTGAGCGCCGTCGTATTGTTGAGTTTGTAGAAGGTCTGCGGCGGCACATTGAACAGGCCGCTCTGAACCGGGCTGAACCCGGCGACGTTGGCCGTCAGGTACAGCCCCGAAGAAATCACCGGGACCGACAAGTCGTTAAAGGTGGCTTTTCCACCCGCGTCGGTCAGTTGCGGATTGGTGCCCGCGAGCGTCCCGGCGCTCAACGCCAGCGTGACCGTGGCGCCGCTCTGCGGCACCGCGTTGCCATATTGGTCTTCAATTTGAACCACCACCGCCGGCAGGGTGAGTCCGACCGCAGTGGTTGCGGGTGGCGACGTAAAGACGATTTGCGTTGCCGGGCCGGCCACGAAAGTCACCGTCGGCTGCACGTTGATGACCGTTCCGGCGACGTTCACGGTAATGGTTTTCGTGCCGGCCACCGTGGTCTGGAGGGTTGCGGTGGTTTGACCATTCACATCCGTGGGCGATGCCGGCTGCGTTACAATGTCTCCGGAACCGCTCACGGATAGCGTCACCGTCTGTCCGGACAGGGGGCTGCCGCTTCCGCTGATGGCTGTCACGGTAATGGTCGAAGCCGAGACGCCGTCCGCCACCAACCCGGTGTTCGGACTGGCAACGGCGGTGGACTTGACGGCGCTGACGCCTAACGCGGTGAAGGTGACGGTGGGCTGCTCGTTAATCTGGGTGGAACCAATCGTCACGGAGATGGTCTTTGTTTCGCTCACCGTGGACGTGAGCGTGGCGGTGGTCTGGCCGTTGGCGCCGGTAGGGGCGGGCGTGGAAACCGTATTGCCCGAACCGCTTACGTTTAACGATACGGCTTGTCCCGCCAGCGGGTGGCCGCTGGCATCCATGGCGGTGACGGTGATGGTGGAGGGACTGACGCCATCGGCGGCGACGGTGGTTGGGTTGGCCACGGCGCTGGAAGCACTCGCGCTCACCGGTCCCGCCACGAAATTGACCGTCAACGAAGCGAAGTTGGTGGCCGTGCCAATGGTGGCAATGGCGGTGCCGCCCAATTTGGCCGTGATTTTCGCGCTGCCGAGCGTCGTGGGCGCTGTCAGCGATGCCTGATAGGTGCCATCGCCGTTGTCCGTGGTGCCGCCCAACGTCCCCAAGGTGGTGGCGAAGGCGACGGTGGAACCGCCCGAGGTCAAATTGACACCGTTCAAATCCCGGGACTGCATCTTGACCACCGACGTGCTGACTCCATCGGCGACCAGCGAAGCGGGAGTGGCACTAATCATTTCTGAGTGAGCCGCGTTCGCCGGACCGGGCACGTTGCTCGACGGCACCACTTGGGCCCAAGTCGTGCCGATCCGGACCTCATCCCATTTGTCCACGAAAGTCGCATCACCGTTGTTGAACGACATGGTGAAATCGGCCAGGCTGGGCCAGTTGCCCTTGGCCGTGAGCGTCACATCCGAGGCCGGCGCGCTGGCCGCTCCATAATTCGCGCTGTTCGGATTGACCCAGAGGTCAACCACATCGGTGTTTGGGCTGGTGTGAAAAGTGTAACGGGCCACCACCAGGATCGTCGTATTCAAGGGCGTGGCGGACGGTTCGTACTGGGCGCCGGTGACACTGGGTGAACCGGCATTGATTCCCAACTGTCCGGTGTGGTTCATGAGCAGGGCCAGCGCGGTTGTGCCCGGCATGGGGGCACTGGAACTCGTGCCAATATTCGTCGCATCCAAAAAGGCGATGACTCCGTTGGTGGTGGGATAAGCGGCGACTTGGTACAGGAAGGAAAAATAAACCGTCTTGCCATCAGCCGCGGTTTGGCTGGTGAATTGAGTCCCGGCAAACCTCGTCGCTTTAGTGGTGACCCCCGCTGCGCCGTTTCCGGCGGACGGAACATATCCTGCCAACGTCAGATTGTTATTGGTCACTTGGATATTGCTGGTGGCATAGCAGGTTTCCCAGACCGTTGACGACGCGCTGGCCAGCCCCGTCGCCGGATTGTAATCAAAACTGTCGTAGAAGGGCAGAGTCTGGATGACTTGCGCTGCCGGCGAATTCTGGCAAAGCAGGAATATCACGGCTGCGGCGAGGCCGAAAATTGTGCAAAAACAACGGTTTAAGTGATCGGGGTGCTGCTTCATAAAATAATGGTGAGAATTGGCCGGCATTGGCTGACAACTGAGTATTTCACTGCATCTTACAGCATTACCGTCGGCCAAATAATCCCTCTTTAGAGTGATAGCCCGGCAAACCAAAACTCGGGATTTCAGGAGGCAGAGAGGTGCCGCGGGCCATCACTCGAAAGAGGGATGTCGGAATTCGCGCGAGCCGCTAGAATGACGACATTAATCACCCGTTATCGAAGTGCCCGGAGCAGGTTGCCGCCAACTGAATTTACGTCCACTAATTTAAACTTAATTCAACCCAGCGAAACCATTATGAAAAACCTAAAAACCCGCCGGTTATCTGATCGTTCAATGGTTGCTTCCAAGTTAAGTTGGAAGCATGCCCCGTTGCTGATTTCCGGTTGGGCGGCGGTGCTGGCGGGCGGATGGTTGCTTGCCGGCGGCGTGGCCGAGGCGCAGGTGCCGACCAATCAACTGCATTTCGCCTTCACCGACGCGAGCGGCACAACCACGCCGAGCGATACCAGCCTCAATGCCGGCGCCCTCAACGCCACCTTGACCATGTTCAACCCCGCCGGCACGACGGCGGTGAACTTGCACGGCGCCGTCGGGACCGGGGTGACCAACGCCATCGTGACCGACCTCAGCCGGGCCATGGATTTTACCTCGGCGCTCACGCCCAGCCAGGTCAATCAACCGGTGGGCAACGCGGCTGAAACGGTCCAAAGCAACGCGGTGGTCGCCGTGGACACGGGGGATGCAACGCTCGGCGCAAATCTTGGCAATGGCGGATTCATCAATAACTTTGTCATTTCGATGTGGTTCAAGCAAAAAGCAATGATCCCGAATGGAATCGTGATCGGCCCGCGCCTGTGGATCTTGAACGCGGGGTCCACCGGGGTGGACTCTGGCGCCAATGCCAACACGCTGGGTTTAAAGTTCCAGCAGAACAACCAGCTCTATTTCCAATTCGGCACGGATACCGCCACGGTCGGTCCCGCGCTGGCGAGCGCTTTTCCCACGAACAAGTGGCTCTTCGTGGCGGTGGTCTATGACGGCACGAACGCCTCGATGTATTACGGTTCGGACACGGCCGCGGCCCAGTTGATCGGCACGGCTTCCACCCCGGGCCGGTCCATCACCCTTGGCGGAACCGCTTGTTTGGCCATCGGCAACCGCCACAGCGCCACGGCCAACGCGCGCGGCTTTGACGGCTGGATCAATGATTTTCGCTTTTACTCGGGCGGGGTCGGCACGGCCGCCTTCGTGGAAAGCGTCCGCGAATCGGCGCTCGGCGGACCGCCGGACATCAGCGGCGTATATCCCGATGGCACCACGCTCATGCAAGGCACCAACAAGCTGGCTTTCAACGTGAGCTCGCCCAACGGGGCCAGCATCACCAACGTGGACTTGGTCTTGAACGGGATTGATGTCTCGGCGAGTTTGGTCACCACCGGCCCGGCCAGCAATTTGAGCTGTAGTTTTACGGGATTGGCCCAGAACCAGCCCGTCAATACCGCCATTATCACCGCGACCGATGCCAATGGCCTCTCCAGCACCGCCTCCGCGACGTTTGACACCTTCGGCCAGAATAATTTCGTTATCGAGGCGGAGGAGTTTGATTTTAACGGCGGGCAGTTCATTGATAATCCTGATTATACGGACGGTAATCCGGCCGACGCCAACAGTTATTATGGATTGGACAGCGTGGAAGGAATTGACACCCACAAGGGGGGCGCCGCCGGCTCTTTCACCACCGATTACCGGGCGGGCAACGGGGTTGCCACCAAGACCCAGACGGGCATCGCCACCGGGGAACAGTCGTGGCCGAAATTTTTCAACCTCCAGGACGCATCTGATGTTCCCATCGTGGGTCACATGATCGGTGACTGGTCCAGCGGTGAGTGGCAGAATTACACCAAAACCTTCCCGAGCGGCAATTATAACGTCTATGCCCGCGCGTCCGCCGGAGTCAGCGCGGTGATCACCCTGTCCCACGTCATCAGCGGACAGGGCACCGCCACCCAGACGACGACGAATTTTGGCACATTCTCCTTCAGCGACAGCAGCTTCTCCCTGTTTCAGTGGGTGCCGTTGCACGACAGCCAGGGCAATCTGGCCATTGTGAATCTGGCGGGAGTCAACACGATTCGCGCAACCTCCGGTGGCGGGGGAAACGTGGATTTCTACATGTTTGTTCCGGCCAACGTCAATCTGCCCGTCATTACCCCGGTGTATCCGGATGGCGCGTATCTCTTTGAACCCACGAACACCTTTCTGTTCACGGTCCGATCGCCAATCACCACCATCACCACCAACAACATTCAATTGATCTGGAACGGAACCAATGTTTCCTCCCACTTGGTTTTCAGCGGTGGGCCTTCAACTTGGAATGTCACTTTCGCCGGGTTGCTGACGAACCAGTCTTACAGCGCGGTCGTCAGTGCGGTTGACGCCTTGGGCAACCCGTCGCAGGCCACCATCAGCATTGACACGTGGAATCCCGTGTTCCAGGTCGAGGCCGAAGATTGGGATTTCGACCCCACTCAAAGTCCGGTGCCTGATGGCACGGGCTTACGCTACATTGATAATCCGGTGGCCACGGCTCCCGGGGTGGCGGCTGCCAACAGTTATGAAGGCCAGGTGGGCAATCCAGGAATTGACGAGTTTGGCACGTCTGCGACCGGTCACGCCGACTACCGTCCCTACGATGCCATCGCCACCACTCCGGTCACCGATGCCGCGCGGCGGCAGTTCACCAACGGTGCGCTGGATTACAACATCGGCTTCCTCGGGCCCGGCCTCTGGCAGAATTACACCCGGACCTGGCCCAGCGGGACGTTCAATGTCTATGGCCGGATGGCATCCGGCGCCAACATCGGCACGATCTACTCTTCCTGGTCGCAAGTCATTGCCGGGTGGGGCACGGCCAACCAGATCACCCGCCACCTCGGTTCGTTTAACATCCCGAGCACCAATGGTTACTCGTCCTATATCAACGTGCCGTTGCTTGACCGGTTCGGCAATTATGCGCAGATCACCCTGGGGGGCACCAATACCTTCCGGACGACCGAATTGACGTTCAACCAATCCGACTTGCCCAACACAGCCGCTTTCGGACTGAACATAAACTTCTACATGTTACTCACCCCCCGGACCGACCTGCCGCGGATTGACAACGTCTCTCCGGACGGGTCCACCCTCATGCAGCCGGCCGGCACCCTCTCCTTTGTGGCGAGCAGCCCGGTTTACGGCCTTAACACCACCAACATTCAAGTGACGCTGAGCGGCGTTAATATCTCATCCAACCTGGCCTTCAGCGGTTCGTCTTCGAGTTGGAACGTGAGTTATACGGGACTGCAGCCCAACACAAATTATAGCGCGGTTATTACCATCACCGACAACAACAACCAAGTGCACACCACAACGGTGACTTTTGACACCTTTAACCCAACCAATTTCACGTGGGAGGCGGAGGATTACGACTTCGACCCCGCGGATAGTCCAGTTCCCAACGGCAGCGGCCTGCGTTACATCAACAATCCGGTGCCCACCTCCAGCTCCGCGGCCAACAGTTATTTCGGCCAGCAGGGTGACATCGGAATTGACTTTTCTTCCGTATTCCAAAACATCACCGGCACCTATCCCTATCGGTCGTTGGATGCCGTCTCCACGGAAGTCACCAGTGACACGGCCCGGCAAAAATACCTGACCGCCCAATTGCAGAATCTTGATCCAACCATCGCGGATTACGATGTCAATTTCTTCACGAACTGGATTGACTACACCCGCACATTTCCGGCCGGCAAGTTTTATCTTTACGCCCGGCTGGCGGCCGGCAATGGCGCTTTCACCATGACGTGCGCGCAAGTGACCAGCGGTGCCGGCACCACGTTGCAGACCAGCAATGTTCTGGGCAGCTTCACGGGCTCGGGCACCAGCTTCGCCACCTGGCAATACGTGCCGCTGGTGAACCCCGGCACGGGTGTGCCGGTGGTTCTTTCGCTCGGCGGCGTTGAGACGTTGCAGATGATTGGCGACGCCAACGAGAACGCAAACTTCTTTACGCTCGTGCCGGTGGGCGGCTCGACCGGATTAGTGCCCACCAATCCGCCCGCCATCACGGGCTTCAGCCTGGCGGGAAGTGGCGTGGCAGGCGGCAATGTGGTCATCACGGGCACCAATGCGTTAGCCGGGGCGACCTATTACCTGCTGACCAGCACCAACGTGGCGGCGCCGTTCAGCCAGTGGCGAGCCGTAGCCACCAACGTCGTGAGCGCGGGCACGTTCACGTTCATCGGCACCAACGCAATTGCTCCCAACCAGGGACGGGCGTTTTACATTCTGAGCAGCACGAATAATGGAAATTAACAAAGCCGGGCGCTAAAAGCCGCTGGTTCGGCGTTGGAGAAGATCGCCGCGCCTGATGTTTCTAGATGCGCAGGGGTTGAAGGGCGTACAAACCCGGCAACGTGGTTGATTTAACGAAAATGAAAACGAAATCGGCAAACTTGGCGGCGGTGGGGACAACCGGCTGCGGGCCGGATCGAAACTGGAGGCGTGGTTGCAGAGGCGTCGGCGGCGCTGGCAGCGGCGGTTTCACCTTGATCGAGTTGCTGGTGGTCATCGCCATTATTGCCATTCTCGCCGCCATGTTGCTGCCGGCCCTGGCCAGCGCCAAAGAAAGGGCCAAGCGCATTCAGTGCCTGGGGAATCTAAGACAGATTGTCCTGGGAGACACGGTTTATGCCGGCGACAACAACGACGTGCTGGTGAAGGCGCGCTCGCAAGCTTCAGGGGGCGAACCCGGGCCCGGGTGGGTGCAGCTCGCGTTGGACGTGCCGGATGCCAGTGGCATGAAATCGGTAAATTTGGGAATCGTTACGAACAGCGCATCTATTTGGACCTGTCCCGGTCGGACCACCCTGCCTACCTACAGCACCACCTATCTCCAATGGGATATCGGTTATCAATATTTTGGGGGCATCGCTGAGTGGGTAAATCCGCTTGCTCCGAATGGAATGCATGCTGTGTATGGAGGCCATGCCGGGGCTCCGCCGGCGAGCTTCAGCCCGATAAAGCTTGCCCAGTCCAAACCCTGGTGGGTGCTGGCGGCGGATGCCGTGGTTAAAACCGATGCGGGCTGGGGCCAGCCGCCGTCAGATGGCATTGAACCCGCGCTTTATGTGAACCTGCCGCCGCATCGGAAAGGATCCGGGATGTTTCCGGCTGGCGGCAATCAAGGGTTCATAGACGGTTCGGCGCAATGGAAAAAGATTGATCAAATGCGCTTTTTCACAAGCTGGAGCGCCACTACGCGGTTCTGTTATTTCTATCAGGACAGGCAGGACCTTCCCGCCGCCTTTGTCGCCCATCTTGATTCCGGCTCGATGGTTCCACAATGACGGGCCACTGCACGCAGAATGGATGAATCAAGAACATCTGTCACACAAAAAGGCTGCGGGCGCTGGTGCCAAGTCAGCGCTTAGCGCAATACTTTCAAGATCATCGGTGAGTTACTTTTGGACTCTGGGTGGCGGTTCATCCGGCACGCCACTTATGAAAACGATTGAACATTCCTTTGGTTTTGAGAGGTGTTTATTGAGGCTTGCGCGATGCGGTGACCGGGCGCGGGCATCAGCCAGCTTTAATATCCAAAAGGAGCGTGCGGAAAAAGCATCCAGCCTGTCCGGGCTGTGCCTGCTGAAGCTTCGGGTATGGCTGGTGTTTCTAATGGCTGGCACGCTGGTCATGAGCGGCGGGTGGAGACTTTTTGCCGGCGAGCCGGGGAATGCCGGGGGGCCGGTTAAAGTTGAGATGATGCAAACCAATGGAAGTTACCAGCTATACGTGGATCACAAGCCTTTTTACATCAAAGGCGCCGGGCTGGAAACGGGGAGCCAGGAGGAATTGGCGGCCCACGGAGGCAATTCCTTCCGCACTTGGGGCACGGACGACCGGCGGACTGCAAAGTTGCTTGATCGGGCGCTGACGAACGGCCTTCATGTCACGCTCGGTCTGGGCTTGGGACTCGAGCGGCAGGGGTTTGACTACAACGACCAGGCGGCGGTCACCCGCCAGTGTGAAAGGGTCAAGCAGGAGGTCTTGAAATATAAAAATCACCCCGCCTTGATCATTTGGGCGATCGGCAACGAGCTTAATTTGAACGCGAAAAATCCCAAGGTTTGGGACGCGGTCAATGAGATTTCAAGAATGATTCATCAGGTTGACCCCAATCATCTGACCACCACGCCGCTCGCGGGCTTTGAGCGGAACGTGGTTCAGCAAGTGAAAGAGCGCGCGCCGGACCTGGATTTAATCTCATTCCAAATGTATGGCGACATTGTGAACCTGCCCCGCTATTTGCGCGAAACCGGCTGGAGCGGGCCATACCTGATTACGGAGTGGGGCGCGACCGGTCATTGGGAGGTTAAAAAGACCGGGTGGGGCGCGCCGATTGAGGAAAACAGCACCGCCAAAGCCAATGCTTACAAAAGGCGATTCGAGACGGTCATCGGGGCGGATCGGAAACAGTGTGTAGGCTCCTATGTTTTTCTTTGGGGACACAAGCAGGAACGGACCCCGACCTGGTATGGCATGTTTCTGGAATCCGGCGAGGCGACCCCGGCGGTGGACGTCATGCAATACCTTTGGACCGGGACGTGGCCGGCGATTCGCAGTCCGCAACTGGACGGCGCCTGGCTGGACGGGAAAACCGCGTATCAAAATATCCATCTCAACTCCGGGCAGAGCTACCCGGCGAAAGTTCAAGCGGTGGATTATAATGGCAATGCCCTGACCTTTGTCTGGAGCGTCATGAAAGAGAGCACGGACTTGAAAACAGGCGGGGATGCCGAAAGCAAACCCGAGAGCCTGTCGGACTTGGTTCAAGCGGCGCAGGGCGGTCAGATCACTCTGAAAGCCCCCATCAAACCGGGTGCCTATCGTTTGTTTGCTTATGTGTACGCCGGCAATGGTCACGCCGCGCATGTGAACATTCCCTTCTATGTGGACCAGACGGCGAAAGCTGCGGCGGTGCAAGCCGGGCGGACCGCGAGCGCCGGGGAATGAGGGTGCCAGCGGGCAGGAAAATAATCTGGACTTTGGCCGACCAAGAAACTGTAATTTGGACATCAACCGCAAAGATAAAACCCCTGGCTGGCGCATCCGGCGTCGTGGCTGGCGGCGGGTTGCCGTCGCGCCGCCGGCGATTGTCCTGCTCATGGTTTTGGGCGCGTTGGAGGTTTTTGCCCAGTCAGCAGGCGGGCTTTTAACCAACGCACTGGATGTCATTTCGCTGCCGGCCGAGAAAGCTTCGCGGTCCCTGAAGGTATTGGTGACCGGCGTGGTAACGGCTTCGGATCCGGCGTTGAAGGGGAGGTTTTTTGTGCAGGATGACACCGGCGGAGTGTTTGTGGACAATGTCAATCGAGCGCATTTGACGGCGGGTGAGCTGGTGGAAGTTTCCGGGATAACGTACGCGGGCGCCTATGCCCCGACCATCACCGCTCCGCGGGTGCGGGTGAAGGGGACGGCTCCATTGCCGCCGGCCAAACCGGTCTCGGTCGAACAACTGATGTCCGGCGCCGAGGACAGCCAGCGCATCGAGACCACGGGCATTGTGCGGGATGCGCGCGTGGACGGCTCACGGCTGGCGATTGACCTGGCTGCGGGAGGCTACCGCTTCCGGGCGTACGCGACCGTGCCGGGCGATTTTCGATTTGAAACGCTGGTTGGATCGCAGGTGCGCATTCGCGGCACGGCGGCGGAAGCGCACAACCGGTCGCTGCGACAGCTCATCCTTGTGGAAGTGTATATCCCGGTGCCGGCAGACTTGGTGGTGGAAAAACCCGAGCCGGCCAATCCCTTCGACAAGCCGGTGATGCCGCTCAACAACCTGGCGCAATACCGGCGGGACAATTCTCTGGACCAACGGGTTCATGTCCGCGGCGTGGTGACGCTGCAAAAGGACGGCGGCAGCCTGTTTGTGCAGGATGAATTGGGAAGCTTGCAAATTCAAAGCCGTCAATCCGGCGGCTGCACGCCTGGCGAAGTCATTGAAGCGGTGGGCTTCCCGAGTTTTGAGAATTACCTGCCGGTTTTACAGGATGCGGTTTTCCGAAAACTGGCGGCGCCGCCGGCGCCGCTTAGACCAAAACCCGTGACGGTGGATGAACTGCAACGGGGCTTGCATCATGCGGAATATGTCTCCCTGGCGGGGAAGCTGATTGAACGCACGATCCGGCAAGGCGGGAGTTCAAAAGTCCCGCTGGCGAACACGACCACCGTCCTGCTGTTGCAGAGCTCCAATTTCACCTTCACCGCCGAGGCGGATTACGCGCCGGGCCAGCCGGAACTGGCGGCAATTCAGATTGGCAGCGTCTTGGATGTGAGCGGAGTTTGTCTCACGCAGATTGACAGCGACGGCAAACTGAATTCGTTTCAAATTCTCACGGGCAATCCGGGCGACATCCGGATTCTCCAGAAACCCGGCTGGCTGACTCCGCAGCGGTTGCTCATCGGGTTTGTGATCGTGTGCCTGGTGCTGCTGGTGGTCGTGAGCTGGACACTCATGGTCTCGCGCAAAAATTCCGTTTTGAATTTTCTGATCCATGAACGGGAGAAGGCACAACTGGCGTTGCAGCAGGCCAATGACCAGTTGGAAGAAAGGGTCAAAGCCCGGACCGAGCAGCTGAAATTTCAGATCACGGCGCGCAAGGAGTCGGAGGTGCAATTCAAGGCGGTCCTGGCCGAGCGCACCCGGCTGGCGCAGGAACTCCACGACACGGTTGAGCAAACCCTCACCGGCATCGCGCTGCAACTGGACACTTCGGCCAAGCTGCATGGGAAAAATCCGGAGGACGCGTTGACGCATCTGGAGCTGGCGCGGAATCTGATGGGGCGCAGCCAGTTGGAAGTGCGGCAGTCCGTGTGGGATTTGCGCCGGCTGGTGCAGGAGCATTTTGACATCTCCAGCGCGCTGCTGGAGAACGCCCGGCAGATCACCACCGGCACGGGCATGCAAGTGGAATTTCGAGCGAAGGGGCAAATCCGCGCCTTGCCGGAAGTCGTGGAGGAAAATTTTCTGCGCATCGGGCGCGAGGCGCTCGTGAATGTCGTCAAGCATTCCAAGGCGACCGTGGTCAACCTCGAACTGGAGTTTGAGGCCTTGCGGGTGGTGTTGCGAATTCGCGACAATGGACGGGGATTTTTCCCGCGGGAGGCCGCCGGTCCGGACGAAGGGCATTTTGGATTACTGGGCATGGCGGAACGGGTGAAGCGGCTGGGCGGGGAGTTTGCTCTGGTCAGCGCGCCGGGGCAGGGGACCACCGTGCAGGTGGAAATCCAGCTCGAACCCGTGCTGGAGCCGCCCCGGACCGCGATCCCGGATGGATTTGACAGTTCGCAGTTCTTTCATGAAGAAGCCAGACAAAATTCGCATCCTGATTGCGGATGATCATTATATCGTCCGCCTGGGGCTGATTGCCTTGATCAGCACGGAACCGGACATGGAGGTGGTGGCCCAAGCTGCCGACGGTTTGGAGGCGCTGGATCTTTTTGGAAGGCATAAACCCGACCTCGCCTTGCTCGACATGCGAATGCCGGTCAAAGACGGAGTGCAAACGGCGTATGATATCCGCTCGCGGTTTCCCGAGGCCCGCATCCTCATGCTGACCGCCTTCGATGGTGACGAAGAAATTCACAAGGCGCTGCAGGCCGGGGCGCAAGGCTATGTGTTTAAAAACGCCTCGGGGGAAAAGCTGATTCCCGCGTTGCGGGCGGTGGTGGCGGGCGAGCGCTGGATTCCCAAGGAAGTCGCGAGCCGACTGGCCTCGCGAAAGACGTTTGAAGAATTGACCTTGCGCGAGGTGCAAGTCTTGAACGAACTGGCCAAAGGCCGGGCCAACAAGGAAATTGCCGACACCCTCAGCATCTCGGAACAAACGGTGAAGACGCATTTGAAAAGCATTCTCGGCAAACTCCGCGTGGCTGACCGGACGGAAGCCGTGACCACCGCGATTCAACGGGGAATCATCCGCCTATAGGCGGCGGCGGCTTGACAATTCCGCGGCGATCCGACGTTTTTCCCGCCGGCATGGTCACCCCTCCAAAGAGGGATGATAAGCCCCGCGGCAAAGCCTAACCTTGCTTCATTCGCAATGCGGCCGGCGGCCCGGCCGGGCTCTTGTTGAAGAGCAGCTCAAAATGCACGGACGCGCGGCGTGCCGTAGCCACACCGGATCACTAAAATGAATTTTAAAGTCAGATTTTGCGTTATTTTGGCCGCCCTGGCCGGCATGATTTTATTTGGCGCGGCACCGGTCTCGGCCGAGCCTTACCAGCCACCGGTCAGCCATCGCGTGGACCTGCTTTTGGACAAGGGTTGGCGCTTTGTGCGGCAGGATATTCCGGGAGCGGAGGGCCGTGGGTTTGACGATTCATCCTGGGCGGCGATCAGTTTGCCGCACACCTGGAACAACCTTGACGGCCAGGACGGCAGCACCAATTTTTATCGCGGCATCGGCTGGTATCGCACCCGATGCGTGGTGGACCAAGCCTGGTTCGGACGCCATTTTTTCCTGAAATTCGACGGGGCATTCCTGGTGACGGACGTCTATGTCAACGGCGATTACCTGGGTGAACACCAGGGCGGCTTTGCCGCGTTCGTTTTTGATGTGACGCCTTACCTGAAATTCGGCCGGGAAAACGTCATCGCCGTAAAGGTGAACAACGCGGCCAATACGAATATTCCACCGCTATCGGCGGACTTCACGTTTTTCGGCGGGCTTTATCGTGACGTGCATCTGTTGGCGATGGAACCGGTCCATATTTCGCCGCTCGATTACGGTTCTGCCGGCGTTTATCTGAAGGCCACCGAGGTCAGCGCCGATTCCGCCAAACTGCAAGTGACCACCGTGCTCTCCAACGCCCTGGGCTTGGCGCAAACCATCACGCTGCGCGCGGTAGTGACCGATGCCGCCACCAATACCGTGTCCGTATTGACGAAAGAGGTGACGTTGCCATCAGCGACCGTTTCCAATGTGGTGATGGACACATGCGTCGCGCATCCCCATTTGTGGGATGGCTTGGCCGATCCGTATCTTTACCGGGTCTATGTCGAGGTGGTTGACCGGGGGATGGTCGCCGATTGCGTGAGCCAGCCGCTCGGATTCCGCTGGTTCAGCGTGGATCCTGACCGGGGATTCTTTCTGAACGGCCATTATCTGGATTTGCACGGCGTCAGCATGCATCAAGACTGGTTCGCGCGCGGCTGGGCGATTGGTGAGGCGGAACGGCGGACAAATTTTGCCTTGCTGAAGGAGATTGGCGCGACGGCCATCCGGCTTTCGCATTACGAACACCATGACGAGACTTATCAACTGGCAGATGAGAACGGCATTGTGGTCTGGAGCGAAATTCCGCTCGTCAACCGCATTACCGAGTCCCCGGAGTTTTATGCCAACGCCCGGCAACAGCTCACGGAACTGATCCGGCAGCGCTACAATCATCCGGCGGTGGTTTGCTGGGGCATGTTCAACGAAATCACCATGAAACGCGGGCCGCGCCCGACCGCGCTGGTGCGGGAGTTGAACGAGCTCGCCAAACAGGAAGACCCGACCCGCCCGACAACCTGCGCTGCGAATTCATCCGACACGGAGCCCTCCAGTTGGTGCACGGAGTTGAATGCCTTCAATAAATATTTTGGCTGGTATCACGGCAAGCTCGAGGACTTTGGCCCTTGGGCGGATGAAATTCACCGGCGGTTTCCCGGGCGAGCCATCGGCATCAGTGAATATGGCGCGGGCGCCAGCATTCGGCAGCACCGCGAAGGAACCGTTGTCCAGCCCTCCACGACGGGGAAATTTCATCCGGAAGAATACCAAAATCTCTACCACGAATCCCAATGGCAGCAGATGAAGACCCGTCCATTTCTTTGGTGCAAGTTTGTCTGGAATTTGTGTGATTTTGCGGTAGCGGCCCGCCAGGAAGGCGACACACCCGGCCGTAACGACAAGGGATTGGTGACGTATGACCGCCAGGTTCGCAAGGACGCGTTCTATTGGTATAAGGCCAATTGGACGACCAATCCCATGGTTTATATCACCGGGCACACGGATGCCAACCGGACGACCAATGAGATCACGGCGAAAGTCTATGCCAATTGTGATTCGGTGGAACTCTTTCTGAATGGCGCATCACGCGGTGTCGCCACCAGCACCAATTGCATTTTCACCTGGCCGGTCACCTTGTCTGCCGGGAGCAACAACGTCCGGGCCGTTGGCAGCCGGAACCATGTTCAAGTCAGCGATTCGCTGGTCTGGTCCGCGCCCGTTTTGCCGTGACCCATGGCGCGGATCCGAAGTTCCATCGGCGCTGTCTGCGGCGCGGTCCAAGGAGAGAAGACCGAACTGTGCGCCGGGACCTGCCGTTTTCACCAATCGTGGCCGCTGCTGGTGGGAGCGCCGTATTTCATCGCTTGATCCAGACATGGCGTGCGCGGGAACCGCATGGCGCCAAACGCGCAAGCTGGACTTGAAGTCAGGTCACTGATAGTGGTAGAAATAATCACCCCAAGAAAACGGCAGGGGGAAAGCGGTGCTGCGGCATCCTCGCTTCCTTCCCAATAGCCCCGGGGAGCGCGCCAATAATGGTCAACCAGACGTTCCGTTAGCCGCAGAAAGTCACAGCTTATTTTTCAGCAGTCACTGGTTTAAAAACCGGGACAAAATCATGGGGCTGGATATTGTTTAGATCGTATGGCTTGGAACTCGATTGTTGCCTTTTTGAATGACTTGCTGAAGAGGCCGGCCGGGATTTGTTTTCGTGGCGGCCTCGGCAAAAATGGCCGGACCTTGGCCATCGCCCTGACGGCTTGCGCCTGGGTGGCCGGGCTGGATTCAAGCCGGGCGGTTCTTTTGTGGAGCGACCTCGGCGACACGCAGGTGCATGAGACCGGGCCGGGCATGGACATTCTCGGAGGCGTTTTGCGACGGGACGAATCGTCCACCGATACGCTCTATTTTAAATTTCACGTGGATCCAATCTCGGACGCGAACACCGAGTTTTATTATGCGGCCTTTCAACTGTTTGAAGGAAACAGCGAACGCCTGGCGGTGGGAAACGGCCTGAATGCTTTTGCCTACAGCGCCTTTGCCACGGGGCAAACCGGGCAGTCCAACCGCGCGGTCGGAGATATTGATTTTAAATCCTCCAATCCCGACTCCTCCGGCGCCGGAACCTTTTTCAATTACGAGTTGGTCCACTCGGGCATCGAGCGAACGATTGTCTTCAAGGTTCAATACGGGGTGGGCGGCGACGACCTGGTGACAGTCTGGTTGAACCCTGATCTGCGCCCGGGTGCCACAGAAACGAATCAACCCGCAAACCTGACGACTCAATTCAAGGCCAACGCCTCTTTTGATCAAATCCACCTTCGCCACGGTGGTGGTGGCAATGGGTGGATATTCAGTGAGATGGCCATCGCCACGTCGTTCGACGACTTTGTGACGCGGAATGGATCAACCACGCAGGGGAATGGCCCCGGCATCGGATATGGGGAGGTGCCGTTTACATTTCGTTCGTGGCAGCGGGAGCAAGGGTTGCCCGAGAACTATGTGCGGGCCCTGGCGCAAACGCGCGATGGTTACCTGTGGGTGGGCAGTGATGCGGGCGTAAGCCGGTTCGATGGCTTGAGCTTTTTTTCATTGGGTCTGCAGGAGGGCTTTCAAAGCGGTCCGGTGAAGGTGCTGCTGGGGGACAGCCGGGGCGCGTTATGGATTGGGAGCGAGGGCGGCGGGTTGAGCCGCTGGCAGGGAGGCAAACTGACCACCTTATCGGTGCGCGATGGTTTGCCGTCCGACTCCATCACCGCGCTGGCGGAAGACAACCAAGGGAGGCTATGGATCGGGACGCAAGGCGGCTTGGCAATGTGGCTGGACGGGCGTTTGACTTCGACAAATGACCTTGGCATTTTTTCCGGAAAATCCATCACCACACTTTTCAGTGATCA
This sequence comes from uncultured Bifidobacteriaceae bacterium, assembly GCA_964532525.1. GTDB lineage: Bacteria > Verrucomicrobiota > Verrucomicrobiia > Limisphaerales > UBA11358 > UBA11358. The sequence goes on along the minus strand of CAZHIM010000007.1, from coordinate 70,126 downwards.
CAAAGGCAGGATGTGGGTGGGGGCGGCCGGGCTGGGAGTTTTTTCGTATTCGGGGAACCAGTTCACGCAGCTCAAAGACCAGGCGGTGGAGGGACTGCTGCAAGACTCGCACTGTCTGCTGGTGGATCAAGCGGAGCGGATTTGGATTGGGGCGGGAGACGCGTTTGTCTTGTGCAAGGAAGGCGACCAGTGGCGGCGCTTCGGCATCCCTCGTCATTTGGCCACACATTACATCAGTTCTTTGGCGGAAGAGCCGGATGGGACGGTTTGGGCGGGATCGGTGGGCGAGGGTTTGTTTCAGTTTAAGTCCGGCAAGCTGGTGGCGATCAACGCCAGCAGCGGGCTGTCCGACAATCTGGTCGAAGCGCTATTGATGGATCGGGAAGGAAAACTATGGGTGGGCACACACGGAGGGTTGAATCGGATCAGTCCCAGAAACTTGTATGTTTTGAGCCATACTGAGGGATTGGGTTACGGTTCGGTCCAGGGATTGGCGGAAGTCGAACCGGGCGTGATTTGGGTCGCAGAACCAAACGAAGGTGTTTATTGCTGGGACAGCCAGAAGTTCAGGCGGCTGGTGCTGGGCGGCCTATCGTCACAGGAGCCGCGCGTCAGTGCGCTATTGATGAACCGGGACGGCAGTTGCTGGGTGGCCGGAGCCGGCGGATTGCTCCGGTTCAAGCATCCGCGGATCGCCGAGACGGAGGGGGGCGAGCCGGCCTTGACGAATTTGAGCATCAGCGCACTGGGGCAGGGGATAAAGAGTGGGGTTTGGGCCGGCACGCGCGACGGCGAGCTTTGGCATTTTTCAGATGGGGAATGGCAAAGCCGGACGAATTGTCCACGCGGTCATGCGATCACGGCAATGGTGCCCGATACGCATGGGGGGTTGTGGATTGGCACGGAAGGTGATGGGTTGTATCGGCTGGCTGAAAGCGCGAGCGCCAAGTGCGAGAAGTTGAGCGGGCTGCCCAGTGCATGGATTCGCACCCTGTTCCTGGACGCCCGCGGCACGCTCTGGATCGGCACCGCCGGCGGCGGCTTAAGCCGGTTGCAGAACGGGCAGATTGCGACCTTCACGATGCGCGAAGGGCTGCCGGACAATACGATTTCCCAGATTTTTGAAGATGACGACGGCAACCTATGGCTGGGTGGCAACCGGGGCATTGCCCGGGTAAAAAAGCGCGATTTTGACGATTTGACCGGGCATAAGATTCCGGCAGTCTATCCGCAAGTTTACAGTCGCGCCGATGGCATGTTATCCGAGGAATGTTCGGGAGGGTTTTCCCCGGCCGGGTTGAGGAGCCAGGACGGGTTGCTTTGGTTTCCGACCCTCAAAGGCATCGTGGTGATTGACCCGCATCATGCCGTGCGTTCACCGGTTCCCGCCGTGGTGCTGGAACAGACGCTGGTTGATGGCGTGCCTGAATTCCCAGTGCTTGACCGGGATAACGACCACATAAACGCCAGCCAGGAAATCATTGGGTCACCCGTAAAATCCCTCAGGCTGTCTCCGGGCAAACACGTGCTTGAATTCCGCTATACCGGCTTGAATTTCGACACCCCCGACCGGGTGCGTTTCCGCTACCGGCTGGAAGGCTTGGATCCGGACTGGGTTGAGGCAGGAACGCGGCGCATGGCCTTTTATAGTTTTGTGCCGCCGGGCATTTATCGTTTCCGGGTGATTGCGTGCAATGGGGATGGGATCTGGAATGAGGATGGCGCAAGCCTCTCGTTGATCGTGCGCCGCCATTTCTGGCAGACGTGGTGGTTCATCGGATCGCTGGCCCTTGGGACGGTCATGATGGTGGCCGGCGGCGCCCGGCTTTTGGAGCAGCGGAGATTGCAGCGGCAAGTCAAGCGACTGGAGCAGGAGCGCGTGTTGGAGCGGGAGCGCACGCGCATCGCGCAGGACTTGCACGATATCATGGGCGCCAAGCTGTGCCGAATTTCCTTCTTAAGCGAGCACGCCAGGCGTTGCGAGGTGGTTACCGTCGAACATCAGCAGGAGATGCGCTCCATATCTGACGATTCCCGCGAGGTGCTTCAGTCGCTCGACGAAATGGTCTGGGCGGTCAACCCGCAAAACGACACGCTCGACCATTTGATGTCCTATATCGGGCAGTATGCCCAGGAATATTTTCGGAAAACCGGCATCGAATGTGAGTTGAAGATTCCCGAAGAAATTCCGGTCCACCCGCTCTCGTCGCAATCGCGTCACCACCTGTTCCTGGCGGTGCAAGAGGCGCTCGCGAACATTCTCAAGCACTCCCGAGCCACGCGGGCTTCGATCAGCATGGCCTGCAGCTCCGCCGATTTCGGAATTGTCATTTCTGACAACGGCAGCGGTTTTGATCCGGTGTCCAGCGAATCCAATTCGCCGAATTCAGCCGCCGGGTTTTGCAATGGTTTGGGCAACATGCGCCGGCGCCTGGGAGAATTGGGCGGCACTTGCACCATCGAGTCCCGAATGGGACACGGGACGACCATCCGGTTTGTACTTTTCTTCAATGAACCAATAAAGTATGGGTAATCAAATGATTTCGGTTTCCATCGTCGATGACGAGAAAAAGCTTTGTAAATCCATTGCCACCTTTCTGAACAGCTCGCCGGGATTTCGTTGCCTGAGCATCTATGGCAGCGCCGCGGCCGCGTTGCAACATCTGCCGGCGGATAATCCCGACGTGGCCCTGATGGATATCAACATGCCGGGCATGGACGGGATTGAATGCGTGAGACGGCTCAAGACATCCGCCCCGCAAATACAGATCATGATGCTCACGGTCTATGAGGATGCGGAGCAAATTTTCAAGGCATTGGCGGCTGGCGCCACCGGTTACCTGCTGAAGCGGCTGGAGCCGGAGGAACTGCTGCAGGCCATCCGGGACCTTCATGCCGGCGGTTCTCCGATGTCCAACTCCATCGCCCGCAAAGTGGTGGCTTCATTTCAGGCGGCCGATCTGGCGGGCGAAAGGCAGAATTCGCTGTCCCAGCGGGAGCAGTCGGTGTTGGATTGCCTGGCCAAAGGGCTGGCCTACAAGCAAATCGCGGACCAACTTGGCATCAGCATCAACACCATCCGCACGCACCTTCGGCACATTTATGAGAAGCTGCACGTGCAGTCGCGGACAGAAGCGGTCGCAAAATACCTTCGCCATTGATTCCCCGTCCGGCAGGTCCAGCCATTTTGAAATCCTTGCCGTTTTTAATGGTCACCCCTCTTTAAGCCCCGGTTCCTGGGGGCCAATCCCCGACGCTGGCCACGGGCAAATCCGGGTTGAAGCCGGACTGCCGGCCGGGCAGACGCGACCAGGCCAGGGCGCACAATTCATGCGATGGCGGCATCCGCTATCGTCTGTTATCGTTTATCCAGCCCCGATTGAATGATTGATGACGAAACAGCCGTTCAATCGTAGCTGAGTCCGTCAGCAAACCATGTCAATTGAACCTGCAAATTGAGTATCCTATGAAACGAAAACTTATAATCTCGGTCGGGGCCGGGCTTTTGCTGTGCGCAGCCGGAATCCTCACCGCTCAAGGTCAAAACACCTATGTAACCTTCAGCGTGGATATGTCGTCGAACCTCGTCGCTGGAACCTTCAATCCGCCGGTTTCGGCGACCGTTGGGGGGACTTCTTACGGCGGGACGGGATCGGACACGGTCTATGCCCGTGGAATTTTTGACGGCTGGGCGTCTCCGGGACTCCAGTTGGTTCAAGTCGGCAGCAGCGCGGTTTATACCAACACTGCGGATGACACGGCGGAGCAAAGTGACGGAAACGTGAATTTTCAATATGTTGCGTATGAGAACGGCAATCTCACATACGAAGGCACGTCAGATTATGCAAACCGAATGGCCTATCTGCCCAAAGGGAACAATGCCAGCCTGGTGCTGCCCACCGCATATTTTAATGATGGCGGACCGGCGACCACAAACATCATCACGTTTCAGGTGGATATGACCGAACAGATTCAGCTTGGCGCCTTTCACCCAAGCAGTGGCGACTACGTGGTCGTCGCGGGCAGCTATCAAAACTTTGTCCCCGGGGATCCGAGTGCGTTGGTGTTGACCAACAACCCCAACATTCTGATAACGAACAATAATTTCAATCCGCCGCTGGTGGAGGCCAACGTCTGGCAGGGAAGCGCGGCCATCAGCACGGATTCGTCGAGGCCAGTGGCAACCGTCAATTGCGGGCAGGAATTTAAGTATGTGATCATGCCCGAATACAATTGGGATAGTCCACAATATCCCAACTCGGATCCGGATAGTGGAAACCGGTTTTACACCATGAGCGGCAACCAAACCCTGCCGTTGGTGAGCTTTGATGATTTGGTCCCCAGTTATCTTGCCACAGTGAACATTAGCGTGGACATGTCGGTCATACCCACGGCTGATTCCAACTTCGAGCCCAACAGCGTAACGGCATGGGGCACCTTTAATGGCTGGTCCGGGCCGCTGCAAATGACCAACAATCCAACCACCGGGAACACGAATTTGTACAAGGGGACCATCAACATGAGCGAGGGCGTGCCATATATCGTGCAGTTTAGATATACGAACTCTTATACCGGCGGCTGGGTGTACGATTATGGCGAGGACGGCGGCCCCAACCCCGCCAACAACAATAATTTCCGGCATAATCTTTATGTGCCGATCACCAGCACTCCGGTGACGACGAACTATTACTTTTTCTTCGATGACATCAGCACCAACGACGTGTTGACAGTTCCCACGGCGGTGCAGTTCAGCGTGGACATGGCTAACGCGGTTGGAAATGACGGACATGCGTTTTTGGCAGGCAGTGATGGTCTCTATATCAACGGCATGTTTGGCGTTCCCCAGTCTCAGCCGATCGGCGGCTTTCTGCAAAACTGGTATGCGTGGGGAGGCGGCGCCAATCCGGTTGCGGCGCCGGCGGGATTTCAAATGATGCAGATGGGAGCGACGACAATTTACACCAACATCATCATTCTGCCCGCGGGAACGCCGGTGGGTCTGAGCTATCAGTATGGTATTGATCCTTACAACCTTAACGGCGGTCCCCTGGAGGACGAGACGGCTCCAAGCACGAATCACTTTCGCGTGGTGCGTACACAGAATGTTGGTGCCAATCCGTATGTGTTCGCGACGGATACCTTTACCAATACTCCGTATGTAGAGCCGATCTTCAGTGACGGGAACATTGGCGGCTATGGCAGCCCGGTGGGGGGCAATCTGACGGTTGGACAACCGGTGGCCGGCAAAATTCCAGTTTCCTGGCTTGGGCGTCCGGGTGCCCAGTTGCAATCCACGACCATCCTGACTGGTCCTTGGACGAATAATCCGGCAACCGATGGCACTGACTGGACGGCGGGGTTCAGTTCCACCAACGGTTTCGTGAGTGTCACGAACTGGCCCGCAGGCGGCAAGATGTTCTTCCGCCTGGTTAAGCCGTGAACTGCTCCCGCCCAACCGCGCGAAAGAGCGGTTGGGCGGGTTTATTTGTGATCCGGTAAGAATCAAGGGACAGAAAGATATGAAAATCCGCCACGCTGGGTTTACGTTGATCGAATTGCTGGTGGTGATCGCCATCATCGCGATTCTGGCCGCCATGTTGCTGCCGGTATTAAACAAGGCCAAGATAAGGGCCGTGGCCGCCGAGTGCATGAGCAATAACAAACAACTCGATTTGGCCTGGGTCATGTATGCAGGTGATTCCAATGATCGTTTGGCGATCAATTGTGACCCCCGCGTGGTGGACGGCGGGTCAACGGTATTCCCATTTCCGACTGGTGGACCATCTTGGATTTCCGGCGTTTTGGATTGGAGCACCAGCCAGGCAAATACCAATCAGAATTATCTTATAAATGACAAATACTCACTATTTGGAGCTTATCTGGCCCGGTCGGCGAATGTCTTTGCCTGTCCGGCGGCCAATTATGTCAATCCAGCGATGGCAGCGCTGGGCTGGAGTCGGCGGTCCCGGAGCGTGGCCATGGACGGATCGGTGGGAAATGGTTACAAATTCGGCCAAACACCCGGCGCCCCACCCCCTGGTGGCGGTGGTCCCCCTTTTGGTTGGAGCTCCTTCTATTATGCAAAGAAATCAACGGACTTTCACACTCCCGGCCCGGCCGATGTCTGGGTGTTCTCCGATGAGCATCCCGACAGCATTGACGACGCGCTTATGTATACAGCAAACCAAGCAGACCTTCCGGTGAGTGAGTTTACGGAGTTGCCCGGCTGCCAGCATGCCGGTGCCTGCGGAATGGCCTTTGCCGACGGCCATGCGGAAATTCACAAATGGATCGGACCGCTCTTGGGCGGGCGCCAGGCGGTCAACTTATCGCTACCACCACAAACATGGATTAATCAGGTGTCAACTGGTTCAAGCGATTCAAGCGACCCGGATATAGCTTACTTAGCTGCGCACACGCCGTTGAATTAATTTGGCTGTTCTGTTTTTTATTGTGCCAATTTATCCGCATATCCGTGCGGTTGCGCAAAGTTCTCTGAACTTTAATTTTTGATCATGAGATTTCACATTTTGAGAAAAATCCCGGTGACCTTTGCCGCCGCGCTCGTTTTGCTTTCGCTGCGCGGGTGGGCTGATGTGGATGTTTCCGGCCTCAGCGCCCGGCCTTCGCCTGACTGGCTCTGTAACGGCACCATTTACGAGGTTTTCCCGCGCGATTTTTCCACGGCGGGCGACCTTGAGGGTGTCACCGCCAAACTCGATGATTTGCAGCGTCTCGGCGTGAATATCCTGTGGACGATGCCGATTCATCCCATCGGCGAAAAAGCCCGCAAAGGCGAATTGGGCAGTCCGTATTCCATCAAGGATTATTACGCCGTGGATCCAAGTTATGGGACGGTGAAAGATTACCAACGGCTGGTTTCCGGGGCGCACAAACGCGGCATGAAGGTAATCATGGACGTGGTTGCAGATCACACGGCCTGGGATAGCGTCATGATGGAACATCCGGAATATTACAAACACGACGCCCACGGGAAAATAATTCCGCCAAATCCGGACTGGACGGATGTGGCGGCTTTGGATTATGGCAACCCGGCATTGCGCCAGTACATGATCGGCATGCTGAAATACTGGATTAAAACGTGCAACGTGGACGGCTTTCGCTGCGATGCCGCGGCCATGCTGCCGACGGATTTTTGGGAACAGATCCGCACCGAAGTTGCCATGGCCAAGCCTGACATCATAATGCTTGCCGAGGCCAGCAAGCCGGAGTTGCTGACCAACGCGTTCGACATTGATTACTCGTGGCCATTGCTTTCAGCGGTGAACAACGTTTTTACCCACCATGCGCCCGCTTCAAACATCCGGCGCTCGTGGGAAGATAGTTGCGCCCGGTTTCCCAAAGCCGCGCTGCACATGCGGATTTCGGACGATCATGACGAAGATCGCGCCATCGCCCGCTACGGTCTCAATGGCGCGCTGGCCGCATCGGCGCTGATGTTCACCCTCGACGGCGTGCCACTCATCTACAACGGTATGGAAGCGGGCGACGCCACCTCCTCCAGCGGCGACGCGCTTTTCGACAAGCGGAACATTGTCTGGCATTCGAAAGATCACGCAGAGTTGCGCGGCATCTACCACGACCTGATTCAACTCCGCCATCAATATGCCGCGCTGCGTAATTCACGGGTGGACTGGCTGGACAACTCGGACGAGACCAAGCTGCTCTCCTTTCTGCGCGCGGACGACAAGGATGAACTGCTGGTCGTGATCAATTTCTCCGACCACCCGCTCACCGGCACGGTGGATTTAAAGGACGTGGACGGCTTTGCGCCGGTGGAGATTTCCGGCGTGCCACACTCCGGGGGCGGCGTGCCGCCGGTGTTCCAGCTGAACCGCTACGAATGGCGCATCTACCATCGGGCATCCGGCTCAGCGCGTTCTGCGTCGCGCGTTCCTGCCAGGGGCAATTAAGATTGTTGAAATGAAACAAAGCGACTGAAGATGGCCGGCAATAGATCCGCAGACGACTTGCGAACTCCGCACAATCCATGCGATGGCGATGGAACTTTTCTGTGATATATTCTCTTGGTTGTCAATCCATACAATACTGAAATACAAAGCAATTCCAACCTGGGGGGCGGGGAAGGCACTTTCAGGCGCGGTCGCGTCGGCCTTTGCTCTATCGCGCCGCTTAATCGTGCTGATCTTGATCGGTATGTTCGCGGCAGTTGCCGACGCCCAACCCGCGAGCATAAACGGAGGCTACGACCCGGCATTCGGCAGTGCGCTTGGCGTGCAAACCGATGCAACCGGCTTTGGGCTGAATGAGTCGGAGCTGGACGGGGCCTACGGTTTAATCACCAATGGAAACCTCTACCTGTTTTTTTCCGGCAACCTGCAAAATAACGGCAATAATCTTAATCTTTTTATTGGCGGACCGAATGGTCAAACCACTTTGAGCGCGGCAAATCCCGGAAATCAGGGGCTAAACAATTTGTCGGTCATGAACGGTTCGCAGTTCAGTCCGGGATTTACGGCGGTTTATGCCTTTAATATAAACAATACCAACAAGACACTGACTGTCAGCCAATATAACCTGACTGCCAATACCGCGGTGGACGCTGTGGGCAGCATGACGGAAAGCGGCAATATCGTGTCCAATGCCACCGTGGACCATTCAGTGGTCGTGGGGTTTAACAATAATAACTCAAAAAGCCAGGCGGACAATATTGGCCCAGGGGCAACGGGCTTGGAGCTATGCATTCCCCTTTCATTGCTCGGCAATCCGAGCGGTCCGATAGAAGTTTTGGCAGACATAAACGGTTACCAGGAGGGTTATATGTCGAATCAATTGCTTCCGGGCTTGCCGTCTGGAACCGCTAATTTGGGCGCCGGGGGAACCTATACCGCAGTAAACGGTGACGGTTTTAACTTCAGTACGACCCCCGGTGAATATTTCACGGTTCCGTCTTCCCCGCCGGTTTTGACCGTCAATGGCGGCGACGCGGATTATGGGATGACGCATGTTTTCATCAATGAAGTGTCGAATGACGTTGTGCCCTTGACGATTTTGTTATCGCCCAACGCCTCAACCAACGTGGTCGAGGCCGACGTCTTTTCAAATCTGAACCGACGCGACCATGCGAACCTGGATGCCAATGGGGACGGTGTTCCCGATGGCATCCTGCCGCCGGATGGCAACACCATCGCCACCGGCGACACCAACAATTATTATGAGGCTTACGCGATGTCACCGACCACCACTGCGGGGCAGTATTCGCTGACCCTCTACGCGCAAAAGACCGGGGTCTATCGTTTGACGGCGCGATGGCTGGTTTCCGGTTCCGCCAACTGGAACTGGTATAGCACGAATTCCCCTTACACCACCGGCAGGCGGCGTGACTTCATGGTGGTGGTTTCACCCAAAAAGGCGCTGGGTGCCGTGGTTTATGAGCTGGCAGTTAATAATATCAACGCGTCAGGCGCGGCAGCAAATGGATCCCAGCGCAGCACTTTCAGTGACCTTACCAACAGTGGCAGTCGTTTTAATCTCAATACCGCGACCAATCTCGGCGTAAACTGGCTCTGGCTTGAGCCCATCCACCCCATTGGTATGCTGGACAGCATCAACAGTCCGTATTGCGTCAAAAATTATTTTCAAGTCAATCCAACGATGAGCAAGGCCAACACGCGGCCCGCCGCCATGGCGGAATTTACGAACTTCGTTGCGGCGGCGGATGCCGCCGGCGTGAATGTGATGCTGGATGTCCCGTTTGATCACACTTCCCATGATTGTGAACTGGACACTGAAGGCGTCATGGATTTTTGGGGGGCCGGGAATCCCGGAAATTGGCAGGCCACCAATTGGATCCCGGAGCTGGTGCCGCAATTCTATGCGCTGACCAATGCCTGGTGCAGTCGCGCGACCAGTTTCACCAACATTGCGCTGGCACCCGACATTGACATTTCGAAATGGACCGACGTAAATGATGTTTTTAAAGGTGCCTCGGCCGCGCTGGTTTGTTCAAATCCCGAGGACGACAACAACGACTTGAGTGCCGACGACTGGTTTGATTACAGCACCAACACGGGAAGCTTCGACCGCATCACGCAAAATGTCTGGAAATACTATGCCGACTGTCTGTTGTATTGGCTCAACCAGACCGGCTGCACCAATGGCACGCCAGCCAATCAGACCTCCGTGGGCATTGACGGGATTCGCGCGGACTACGCAGAGGGGCTGCCGCCACAAATGTGGGAATACATCATCAACACCGTGCGCTGCCGGAAATGGGACTTTGTTTTCCTGGCTGAATCTTTGAGCTGGCCACCGCCCTATGCGCCAACCTATCGGTCGGGCCGCGATTTTGACATTCTGTGTGACAGTGTTTACAGCGCGTTTCAAACGACCGCAACGGCCGGTGGCTACCAGAGCATATTCAATGAGGAACGCAGTGCCTACGGCCAGTGTTTGATGTTGTGGAACAGCACCTCTCACGATGCGGGCGGCTATTACACGGATCCCTACGAAGCGCTGGTCCGTTTCATGGTGGGCGGAACCATTGACGGAATGCCCCATATTTTATATGGCCAGGAGCTGGGCACTTATGAGGACTTTGGCTTCTCCGTGTATTCGGGCGATGTTCCAAGCATGTACGTGTATAACTCCTTGCAGCCCGCTGTCGCGGCGGCAGCGGGCAATTTGCGGGTGGATCAACTTTATCCGCTTTTCTCCGCCGTGGGGCAGGCCCGCCAGTCCAGCCCGGCGCTGCAGGCCGCCAGCCGCATTTTCCTCAGCCCGACTGTTTTGCAGCCAAACATTTATGCGGTTGCCAAGTTCACCACCACCAACGGTCCCCCGAATTTTAACGACGTGGTATTCGCATTTGTGAATCTCGACGTTACCAACGGACACGCGGCTGATTTTAACGTGAACGTCCCGGTGAACGGCACCAACCTTTTCGGCATTATCCCAGGTCGCTTGTATAATGCGAAGAACATCGCCGCGTATGTCGGCGCCGATCCAAACCGGCGGAGTTACTGGCTTTGGGGCGCTGGTGGGATTGCGGGTAGCAATCTGCTGGCCAATGGTGTGTCGGTTTCGCTCAACCCGGTACCCACGGGCAGCGCCGGTTGGACTAATATGCCGTTTGAAGCACAATATCAGAAGCTTTACGACGTGACCCCGCCGGCAAGCCCCGCCGCGCCTACGACGACCGGCTCTTATGTCATTGGAAACAGCGTCAGATTCACCTGGGTGGCGCTGAACGATTCGGAGGGCGGCGTGTCGGGCTATCAGGTTATTGTCGGGACTTCGCCAGGGGCTTCCAATGTCTTTAGCGGCACCGTTCAGGGAACAACGTTAACTGTGACGAATGTTTATGGCGTGACGCTTTACGCGGAAGTGGCTGCGATTAATAACGCTGGAATTCAAGGGCCTGCCAGTGGCAGCAGTGCTGGTGTGACGTTGGTAAATCCGAGTTGGATCCCGGTTCCAAGCCTGCGGGGGAATAATGTGTTGAGTTGGACGAGTGTTTCCGGCCTGACGTATCAGGTCTGGTCCACCACTAATTTGGGTGTTCCGTTCTCGACCGTTGGCGGTGTCATTACTGCTTCTGAACCGTCAACTCAAAGCACCAACAATTCCACCGCCCCGATGAGGTTCTACCGCGTCCAGGTTTTTCCATAGAGGGACTGTCTCATGCATCCGGGAATTCCAACAATTCTTCTTGGCTGCCATGGCGATTGCTTTCATCCTCTGTGAACTCAAAGTTGATTGAAACGCCCGCCCAAAAATTCAAGGTCCGGCCGGCCATCGAGGCCGGTGCTGCCGCAGGGGCTTGCTGGTGCCCGCGCCGGTGTTCAAAGTCCGCTGTCACCGTTTCGCAAATGGCTTTTCCGATTGACCGCGTTGGTGGTCATTCCGGCGATCCTGCTCGGGGCGGCTGAAGCGGGGCTGCGATTGTCGGGCTACGGCTACGATCCTGGGCTGTTCAAGAAAATCACCATTGGCAACAGCGAGTTCTTCGTCAACAACGAAACCTTCGGCCTCCGGTTTTTTCCGCCGCAATTGGCGCGCAGTTTGGGACCGATCCGGATGCCGGTAACCAAGGCTGCGGACACCTACCGGATTTTCATCCTGGGTGAGTCCGCGGCGATGGGTGATCCGGAGCCGGCCTACGGCGCGGGCCGCTACTTGGAAGCCTTGCTGTCGGATCGTTATCCGCAAACGCATTTTGAGATCATCAATCTGGGCATCACGGCCATCAACTCGCACGTCATCCTGCCCATTGCGCGCGACTGCGCCCGGTGCCGGGGCGACCTATGGATCATTTACATGGGCAACAACGAGATGGTGGGGCCGTTCGGGGCCGCGACGGTTTTTGGTGAAAAGACGCCGCCGCTGCCGCTAATCCGGTTCAACCTCGCGCTCCAAAGAACACGTCTGGGTCAGTTGTTGGTGAATCTCGTCCGCAAACTCGAGGGCGCCAGGGCCGCCGGCCCATCGTGGGGCGGCATGGAAATGTTCGTCGGCAATCAACTACCCGCGGATGATCCGCGCCGGGAGGTGGTGTATCGGCATTTTTCCCGGAACTTGCACGACATCGTAAAAACGGGCTTGAGCTCCGGGGCGAAGGTTCTGCTCAGCACTGTGGCGGTCAACCTCAAGGACTGCGCCCCTTTCGCCTCCCTGGTTAACAGCAATCTGCCGCCGGCGGATCGTGCCCGGTTCAACCAGCTTTTTGCGGAGGGTGTGCAGGCCCAAAACCTGGGTGATTTTGCGGGGGCGGCGCAACAGTTTGAGTTGGCGGCCAAACTCGACGCGCAGGTTGCCGAGTTGCAGTTTCGTTGGGGCCAAAGTCTGCTGTGGTTGACAAATGTGGCCCTGGCCCGCGAACATTTGCAGTTGGCGTGCGATGACGATGCGCTGCCGTTCCGGGCCGATACCCGGATCAATTCCCTGATTGCAGCCACCGGCCGGCAACTGGCGAATGATAAACTGGTCTTGTTTGATGCTGCTGGCGCATTGGCGACCAACACGCCTGCTGAACTCTGTGGCGACGAAACCTTTTTCGAACACGTCCATTTTAATTTCGACGGCAATTATCGGCTCGGCTGCGCGTGGGCGGAACAGGTGACGGCGATGCTGCCGGAAAAAATCAGCCAGGCGGCTGCCACCAATCGCTGGGCTTCGCAGCCGGCGTGCGACCTGCGGCTCGGTTTGTCGGATTGGAATCGCAAACTGTCCTTGAACCACATGTTGGGCCGGATGGGACAGTCACCGTTGCGCGATCAACTGAACAACGCCGCCCGGGTGAAAAATCTGGAGGCCCGCGTGGAGCAACTTGAGTCCCGGATGGATGCCGCTGCCACCGCCCAAGCCGATGCCGATTTTCAGGCGGCGTTGAAGCGCACACCGGATGACTATTACCTGCATGGAAATTATGCGGAATTCCTCCAATCCGCCACCGGCAATTTGCCGCAGGCGACCGTGCAATGGCAGCAGGTCCACGCCCTGGTGCCGCAGGATTGCATCACCTGTTTCGAGCTGGGGAGAATGATGGAATTGCAGGGGCAATGGACCAACGCGGAAACCTGGTTCCGCCGCGCGGTGGAATTGCGCCCCATTTTGTCTGAAGGCTGGATTGAACTGGGCAAGGTCCAGGCCAGCCAGGAGGAATATGCGGAGGCGCTTGCCAGCTTCACCATGGCTCAAGGGCAGCGTCCGGGGGATTCGGAGATTTATCTCCGCAGCGGTCTGGCCTTGGCAAAATTGAACCGCCATGCCGAGGCGATGGAAAAATATCGCGCAGCCATCCACCTGAATCCGGCGGATTGGGAGGCCCACCACGAGCTCGGCGGGGAACTGGATCTGGCCAACCAAATCGCTGCCGCGAGCGATGAATTTGGCGCGGCGGCGCGGTTAAATCCGAACAGCGCGCGAACCCACTTGAATTACGGCGTATTGCTTGCAAAGCAGAACCGGCTTGATGCCGCCACGCATGAGTTTGAGGAAAGCCTTCGTCTCGACCCCACCTACGCCAAGGCTCGGGAATATCTGGCTAAAATCCAAATGTTAAAACGCGGGACACGATGATTCCGGTTGCCAGCCTGCGGCAAATTCTGTACGAGCCAGAAATCCGGTCATTGAAGCGCACTGGATCGCTGCTGCATCCAGACCACGTCATTGGGTGAATTCTGGTTGTTATCGGGACACCCCAGCCCGACCATGTGCCTGACCGGTGCCCGGGTGTGGTCGTTGAGCCACTTTTTGATTTCCGCGTGCCCGTCGGCAAAGGAGAAACCACCGGCGCCATTGTGAGTGCAGGCAGGCACATCATGCCACACTTGCGTGGAGCCGCCCGCCATGATAATAGCGAAAAAACCGTCGTTGATACTGTCCGGACATTCGTCGAGCAAAACCCACAAATTCGCCGAACCTATGCTTGCCAAATCGGCGGTTTTCAAAAATGTCCGGTAACCAATATTTTGCCCATAACCGGGGTTGCTCATGATGCCATGAACATCGCCGACAAAACCGTTCATGGAATAGCTGCGGACGCGCGGCCCGTCGACGCCGGGGAAAATGTCGGCCGGACACTTGAATATGCCCGGGAGTGAAGCATAAGGACCGATTTCGACGGAGAGCATGAGCGCGGTGTTCGTGTTTTCACGGTTGGCTTGGAAGGGAGAATCCCAGGACATTATGCCGTCCACCCAATTGGTCGGTCCGGTGCCGGTGCCGGTATTTTCGGCGAATTTATCTTGATTATCATTCGGATAGATTAATACGGCCAGTTGGAGCTGCTTGAGGTTGTTCATGCAGTAAATTCCCTGGGCCTTCTGTTTGGCCTTGCTTAAGGCCGGCAGCAGTATCGCCGCAAGAATGGCGATGATGGCAATCACAACGAGAAGCTCAATGAGTGTGAAGGCTGCACGATTCAGCCTCTGAGCGCCTTGAAACTTTCGCAGTTGGGTTGCCATAACAAAAACGGAATTGATTGACCTGCAATCTGCTTTACCGGAGCCAGAACCCGGCATGGTGGTTCACAATCGCGCCGCGCTACTGCTCCAAACTGGCACCACCCCAATCCAGGAACATCAATCAATCTGGGCCAATGGTGTCGAAGTCTAAGCTACTGCTGAAGGGCCGGGAATGGTATCGCATGAATTGTGCACCAGCGGGAGGAAACATTGAGTGCAACGGGCAGAATTACCTTGTGGGGAAGGGGCAGATCGTTAACCACCATTTGGGCTGGCCGGAAGATCTTTTCTCGGGGCCGGTAGCCTCGCTGGAGCGCCGTGCGAATCGCGTGGTCGGGCTTGTCAGACGGCCACGGGGCCGCGGAGGCGGACTGGCGTAGGCAAACGGGCGGCGGCAGAGAAATTGCGGAAAATGCCGGCGTTGAGAAATTGTTGTACCTGCGGGTCCGGGTGGCGCCTGATCTCGTCGGGCGTGCCGATGGCGATGATGCGGCCGGCCGCGAGCATTGCGATGCGATGGGCAATGCCGAACGCCAGGTCGCGTTCATGGGAGACCACCACGGTGGTGGCCTGGATCCGGTCGTTAAATTTTACAATATCCTTGGCGACGTTCACGGATGAAACCGGGTCCAGTTTGCTGGTCGGCTTGTCATAGAGAATCAATTGCGGTTCGACGACCAGCGCGCGGGCGATAGCCACGCGCTTGCGCATGCCGTCCGAGAGTTCGTCGGGCATCTTATTTTCGGCGCCTTTCAGACCGGCTTGTTCGAGTCCGCGGGCAACGATCTCCGTGATTTCGCCGGGCGTTTTCAAATGATGCGCGGTCAGATAGAGACCGACGTTTTCACCCACGGTCATTGAGTTCAACAGGGCGCCAGATTGAAAAACCATGGCCGTCCGATAGCGGTTGGTCAGGTCCGGCGGCTGCACCGGCCGGCCTTCGATCAGAACCACCCCCCGGTCTGGCTGCTCCAGACCGATGAGTTGCTTGAGCAACACCGATTTGCCGCCGCCACTGGGTCCCATGATGACAAAAATTTCTCCGGGTTTGACCTCAAAGTCTATGCCCTTGAGCACTTCGGTTCCCTGGTAGCTCTTGCGCAACCCGCGGACCGACAAGCGGACCCCGCGCAGCGTGGGGGAAACGGGGTTCACAGCCTCATGTCCGCCACTGGCGGTGACGTTGTCGTTTCGGGGCGCATATGGGATTGATCCTGGATGGCCCATCCGGTTTTTGCTGAAAAGTCCAAACATGATTTCACCTCATGGGGCAGTCAAAAGTTTTTCGCCGTGACTTTATCAGCGAGATAGAAACCGACATTTTTGCCCAGCCGCGGAGCTGATAACCGGTAAGCTACGAAGCCAATGATGACCAGACCGCCGGCATCATTTCTCGGATACCACGTTCGTGACGCCTTCATCCGGCACGAGTGTCCAATCGCTGTCCGGATTATATTCCTTCATCGCCACCGCAATTTGGGAGGTTTTTTCGCCCAGATTGCGCTGAAACACCTGGCCGTCCTGGTTGACGATAAAGGTCATGATGCCCGACTGATCCCAGTGCGCGGGATAAGCCACCAGGGCAAAGCCCCCCGTCAGGTTACCGTGGATCAAGTAATCCATTTTCCCGCCGGGAGCCGCTTCGCCCTGCCAGGTCAGAATTCTGAAATAATAACCGTGAAACGGGTGCGGGCCTGGGTTCTTATGCGTGTGGTAGCCTTCGGCATGGGCTTCCGCCACCAAGGGACCGAAGGGACTGGGCGTTTCGTTCTCCGCCGCCGGCCAATAGAGCCCGTCCTTTTTTCCAGGAGTGCTTTTGAACTTCTGCGCATACATCACGGTTCCGTCCGGGGTCCGGTTCGCGTCAGCATATTGTCGCTGGGCGGTTACGTAAGCCCGGCAAACGCCGATGGCGCAAAGTTCATCCTTGCCGATGTGGCGATTGATGATCTCCTCCCGGCCCGCCGCCGTGTCGAAATGCCATTGCCCGGCCGCTCTGACCAACGGAATCGGCATGGGCCAGTTGTTCGTGCCAACTTCCAGCGTGATTTTCCCGTCACCCTCGTTTACCTGATTACAACCCTGGGCCATGGCGGTCGCGAACCGCCGGGCATTATTCGCGTCCTGCACTTTGTCACCGGTTTGAAGCTGCTGAAAGTCGGGGCCGAAGATATTCTGCAAGGCCGCCTGGTCCTTGGCTGCCGTGGCGGTCTGCAAGGCGGTTATCGCGTCCTCGGGTGATGCGAACAGCCGTTCAGCAATTGCCGAATTTGCGGAATTGGTGTCCGGCTCTGCCGCGCAATGGGGTGTCGGCACAATGGTCGCCAAAAATGCGATGGCCAAAAGGGCAGGGGAGTGGGGCCAAAAGTTTGAGAAATTCATAGATGTCATTTGACGAGGTTTGAAATTGTGCAAAACACAATCAATTCTCGGGTTCACCGTCTGTTTCCTCCTGCGCCAGCGTGTCCGCCGCCCCCGCCGCCATGGGCTATTCCACGACTGGCAGCGCCGCGGGCGCTATAACCCCGCACATCGTGTCCACGATCATAGACTCGTCCGCCACCCCACCATCCACCGTCGTCCACCCATCCTCCGCCGCCAACGTAACCCACATCTCCGCCAACCCAGCCCACACATCCCGTCAAGGTGGCCAGCGCGGTAACTGCCAGACCGATTTTGACGCGTCCGGCCAACGCATTCATGCTATTCATATCGGGTAGAATACGCGCGCAAGCCTCCCCGCCGCCATGGGGTGTTTTCCCCATCGCCCATACGTCAATGGAAAAACTCTATCAAGGTGAGAATACGGACGAAGAACTGATTGCCGGCCAGGCCAGCGATGCTGAAGGGGGTGAACCTGATCCGGCGGACCGCTCGAATCGGCCACGACATCGTTATCTCTCTCCGGCCCGGAGGGAGGAGTTCGGCGGTTTCGCTGGTCGCGACAACCGCCGAGCATTTTTGGATCACGAAATTGTGACCGTTTTTTTAACGGCGGCCACCGCCATGTCCACCGCCGCCATAACCGCCGCCGTGGCCACTGCCACCATGCCAGCCATTCCCATAACCGCCCCCGTGCCAGCCGCCGTAGCCGCCATGCAAGCCGCCATAGCCGCCATAGCCGCCACGCCAGCCGCCATAATATCCGCCGCCCCAGCCGAAGGAGAATGACACGGGTGAATACCAATAATAATCCGGATAAGAGTAATAAGGCTCGTAATCAACCGGATAATAATAACTCGCCACCGGCGCAGTTTGAACATAGGTGACGGAGGGCGCCGTCGCGGCCGGTGGAACCTGCCCGCCATAGACGGTCGAGGGTGCCAACGCTGGTGCCAACGCCGGTGCCGGCGCGGGTGCCGCCGGCAAGGCCGGCGCCACGCCGGGCCGCGGTTGGCTCAACATGGTCGTGACAACGGCGTCAGAAATGCCCTGCTGGCGCAGATAAATGATCTGGTCCGCGTTCAAAGCGTAGCCGTTTCCGGAATTCTTAATGTAGGCAATGATGGTGTCATCAGCGACTCTTGCCTGGGCAAGTCGCAGGATCTGTTGGACGCCGTAAGCCATGGGCGGCGCGGCCGGACTGGGTGCCGCAGGTGGCGCCAAGTTGGCGGCAGATGCATCTTGCGCCGGCGCGGTTGGCGCCGACCAGACCAGACCGGTGACGGCCATAATCGCCACCATTCTCTGCAATTTCGTTGTTTTCATAAATTCAGCGGTCAATCAAATCAATCCCTGACGCACCTGCGTCGCTTCAAGCCTCATCAATTCATACTGTATCATGAGCCACGTCTTGCAGAAAATATCAGAAAATGTCGGTCCCCGGGGATTGCGAGGCACAAACATGTCTTGCTGGCCCATCGTTCCGATGTGAAAACGGTTAACGCGCGCGAAATCGTCTGGCGCACGAATCCGGAGGCGCAGGATATCAGCCATCGGGTTTTAAAACGGAAGCGTGCGCAGTGCAAGCACCAGGTGGTGGAGGCTGGAGCCCGGCACCAGCAGCCGCAACCGGCCTCCAACAATGCCGTTGGGCCTTCCCCCGGGAGCGGTCGGCCCCGGGATGCAACTCATTGTTTGAGCGGATCGGGCAAAAAATGATGCCGAACCATCGCCACAATTTGCGCTTCGGACATTTTGTCGGTCGTTTCCAACACGATCAGATGCGGGGAACCCGCCTGTTTTTCGAATCGCTTTTTGAGTTCGCCCTTGGTCTCGCCGGGGCCAAAGATGAGGATTGGTCCGCACTCGCGAAGATGCGCAATGACGGTGTCGTAGAAACGTGCGAGCTGCCCGGTGTATTCTCTCTGGCGCGAGTCGTCGGCTGGAACTTGCTGAGATTCAAATCGGCCGCTGTCAGGCTCTCCGGTACGCCGGAGTTGTTGCTCCGCGGACGATGGAATGCGCTTGGTTTCAACCCCTTTATCCGTCAGCTTCACGATAATGGCTTCTCGATGATCAATCCAAAGCCCTGCGTTTGTTTTCATAACATTATTATAACGGGCCTCGGGCCAAGGCAAAGGGCGGCTTGCTTTGGCGGAGTGGAGTTCATAAGTTTAAAATATCCGCCCAGGAAATGTTTGGCTGTGGAATGATGTCAGCCGGACTTGCGGTGAAAACTCGAACGGTCGTCTGCTTCCAGCCAGTCGAACGTGGTATTGGTTTCCGGATTCAACCCGATCTTGTGACAATTTTCAATGAAGCTGGAGCGCCGCTCCGGATTCTTCATGGGGCTGCTGGCTTCCACCTCATCTGACCAACGCTTGATTTCCGGCGGCGTCTTTGCCGTGCCGTTGACCAGCAACCAGGCGCCGACGTCCTCGTAATTTTTCGCGGTCGCCACGGCGATTTTGAACTGCGCAGCGGTAACGCCCTTGAAGCTGAAGAGCAGGTTGTCCAGCGGGCAATCGAAGTGATATTCGCCCAGCGTGCCCGCAACGCTGGCGCGGCATTTGTCAACGGCCCGGCTGGCGATGGCAAATCCGGCGACGCGTTCACGCGGACTATGGGGGGCTTGTTTGGTCAGGTCTCGGTCAATGATGGGGGTGTTCATACATTTGGGGCGATTCTCCCGCCCGCATGGCATTCAAAGCTTTGATTATTGTCATGTTTCCGTTGGTTGGTTGAGGTTGGAGAAAAAGGGTTCAGGTCCGGTTGTGAAACGCGTGGGCGCGAGTAAGCTGGCGTTCCGCGATCAATTCCGCCTCCGCCTGCAGCCAGTGCTGCACCTCGTGTCCGTCCCGCGAACCTTCGTTCACATAAGTGAAGTAGGCCCTTCTGGCGACTTCCTCCGGCGCCGGCGTGAACGTGAATTCGGCAGGGGTCATGCCGGCGGCCGCAGTGGGCCGTGCGGCCTCGGCCGGCTTGCGAGTCTGATTCTGGGGATGGTTGTGATTATTGTGTTTCATAAAGCGGGAATGGGTTCAGGGCGACTGGCCGCATTGGTGGGTATCAGGCGGTGTTCGGGACTTTTTTCGACCGCTTCCTTGTTGAGCCGGACGAAGACGGTGGATTCCTCGTAACTGATCCGCTCCACCTGGCTGATCGGTATTTGCACCTCTTTGCCGGTGAACCGGTGCCCGGTTTTGACGACCAGTTGATTGATGGCCCAGCTCTGGTCATCCATCATAAAATCAAAGACGTAGCCGGCGATGCCATCCGGGCCCTGGACATGATAGCCGGTCACGGCCTGGGTGCTGCGCAAGTTGGAATCGGCACCTTTGGGCTTCCGCTCCGCTTCCGCCGGTTCAGTGGAAGAGAACTTGGGGGGCAGCTCCAACACGGGGAAACCCCGCATGCCGCCCCATAATCCATCGCCCTCCCAATAATAGGGCCAGCCATAATAACGATGATACTCTTCCTCGTATTGCCGCGATACCGGCTGGTGCGTTTCCATCGCAGGGCTGCCCTCAATCTGTTTCCGGGTCAGGTTCACGAGCATGGCAGGCCCGGCGGGCGGGTGGCCGCGGAAGGCATGGGGCGAAAGGAGCACCTGGCGCCCGGTCAGCCAGTTTCCGGTGTTCGCGACGACATAGCGCACCGTCCAGTTCTGATCGTCGAAGTAGAAGTCCTTCACATGACCGATATCGCCGTCCGACGCCCCAAGTTTGTTTCCGTACAGGTTTTTAAGGCTTTGTAACATAGTTTGTTTTCTTTGAAGTTTTCTGAGCCGCTGGTTTTAAATTCTGCCCAGCAAAAGCAGGACCAGCAGAATGGCCAGCAGCAAACCCAGCCCACCGCTGGGGTAATAGCCCCAAGTCCGGCTGTGTGGCCAGGTCGGCAAAGCGCCGAGCAGCATGAGGACGAGCACCACCAATAAAACAGTTCCTAACATAATATTCCTTTCAGTGTGTGTGTGACCTTGATTTCTTTAAGCAAAACTTTGGCCTGGCGGGCGACGGCGTTTAGTGCAGTTGTGGCACACGGATGTCGCCTGAATGCCCAATCACGCCAAAGGCCGACAACAGCCACAGCACGACGCAAATGACCACGACGACGTTCAGGATGTTTTTGATCTTGGCGTCCATTGGAATATAGGAATTGATGAGCCAGAGCAGAACGCCGACGACGATTAGTGTAACGATGAGAGAGATCAGTGACATGTGGTGCCTCCAGTTTGTACGGATGGTTTATTATTCATGCTAAGATCGTAGTTCAAAATGCCGGACGCTGCCATGGGGTGTTACCCCACCCCTCGGCGGCGAAGGTTTAGCCGGCTCAACCGGGCCGGAGATTTCTCAGATGGCTGAAACCAACCAACCGGTGCCGTTCCTCGTCCCAGAGACGAAAGGTCAGGGATTTCAGGCTGGCAAACAGCGTGATGGGCGGCACGGTTTGAAACAGGGGTTCAGCCTGGTGACAGCGCGCAAGATTATAGTTGGGAATTCGCGGGCTCAAATGATGAATGTGATGAAAGCCGATATTGCCCGAAAACCATTGGAGAATCCTGGGTAATTTGTAAAACGAACTGCCTTGCAGTGCCGCTGCGAGATAATCCCATTGGCCGTGCCGTTGCCAGTAAACGCCCTCGAATTGGTGCTGCACATAAAACAACCACACGCCGGCCGATCCCGCCACCGCGACCATGGTCAACTGGACGACCAGATACGCTTTGAAACCGAAAACGGTGGTCAAGCCAATAGCCGTGCCCAAAATCGCCAGATTCGTCCAATACACCGAGCGCCGCTCCCGCCAGGTTGCGTCTTTGGGACAAAACCGTTGTTGGACTACGAAGAGGAAAAAGGGGGCAATTACAAAGAGCACGCACGGGTTGCGCACCAGCCGATAAGCCAGGCGTTTCCATCGGGACGCTTCCAGATATTCCTGGACGGTCATCGTCCACACCGAACCAAGACCGCGCCGGTCCAGATCGCCAGAAGCCGAATGGTGGATGGCGTGTTCCCGGCGCCAGAGTTGATAAGGGGTGAACGTCAGCACACCGGTAATGAATCCCCAAGCATCGTTGGCTTTCCGGGATTTAAAAAATGAACCATGTCCACAGTCATGATGGATAATAAACAACCGCACGAGAAATCCCGCGCCGAGCACCACCAATGGCAGCGCGAGCCACCACGACAACGGCAGGGTGAGATAGATCAAATACCAAAGAACCGCAAGCGGAACGAGCGAGTTGATGATCTGAAAGCTCCCGCGCCAACGGGAGGGCTGCTGGTATCGGATAACGATCTTTTTCCAATCCGCCGGGTCGCTCCCGTTACTGGCCACCGGCATGACCCGGCCATCCAAGGTTTGGATCGCCTCTATCGTCTGCGTTAGCAGTGGCTCATTTGCCGGCTCGCCGGTTGGCAATGGATTGTTCAGGAATCACGATAGGACAATACACAGGCGGCTGCCATGGGGTGTTCTACCCATGCGAGATATGCAGAACCTGCCAAATGGGTGGTCTGATTATCGGGCAAAAATCGAATTTGCGAGGCGTTGCTAAACGATGGTCAACTGCACGCTGCTCTCGATGATGCCCGCGCTGATGGCGTAACGCGTGAGGCCGGCCGTATCATGGATGTCGAGTTTTTGCATGAGATGCTCGCGGTGCTTCTCGACGGTCTTGATGTTGATGCCGAGTTCCGAGGCGGCTTCCTTGTTGGCTTTGCCTTCGGCGATCAATTGGAGCACCTCCATCTCGCGTGCAGTCAGGGGGGCGATTTCCTGGCGGGACAGGCCCCCGTGACCCGGTAATTGGGGACGGAGATGGTTCAGCCGCCGGGAAATGGGCAGGCTGAAAAATGTCTTTCCCCCGAAAACCTCCCGGATCGCCCGGCACACCTCATTGGAGGAACTTTGTTTGAGCAAAAAGCCCACCGCACCGGAGGCGATGGCCGTGTCCACGTAGGCGTCGTCATTGTGCGCGGAGAGCATGAGCACCTTGGTCGCGGGGAACGCTTTGAGAATCTGTCGCGTGGCTTCCAAGCCGTTCAGCCGGGGCATGGCGATGTCCATCAGCACGACGTCAGGCCGGAGCTTTTCGGCCAGCGCCACTGCCTGCCGCCCGTCCTGGGCTTCGCCGACGACTGCCAAGTCATCTTCAAGCTCGAGCATCTTGTGAAAGCCCTCGCGCACGACGGTGTGGTCCTCAGCGAGCAGAACCGTGATTTTTTTCATGATCATTCAAAGCTTCATTCCCGGGAATTTCCCAGTTGCATCTCACACGGTGTCGGCTCCGGAAATCAGTGCGGTGATGGTCGTGCCCTGGTCCGGAACGGACTCGATTCCAAAGCGGCCGCCCACCATTTCCACGCGTTCGCGCATGCCGAGCAGGCCCAGGCGTTTCTGGCCCCGCGTATTCAGCACGCGTTCCACCTCAAAGGATTTTCCATTGTCGCTGATTTTCATGCAAACGCCGTCCGCCAGTTTCTGGATGTTCACCTCCACCCGGCTGGCGTGCGCATGCCGGGATACGTTGGTGAGGTCCTCTTGCGCCACGCGGTAAAGGATGGTGCGCCGGTTACTGTCCAGTTTTTCCACGTCGGCGAAGACTTTCAAATGGACGTGAATGCGGGTCCGCTTGGAAAAGAGTTTTACAAAGGAATGCAGCGCGGGAATCAGGCCCAGGTCGTCCAGCACCGCCGGGCGCAGCACGCGGGCGAACTCGTGTATGATGTCCACGGATCTTTCCACCAGTCGCTGCGTGCTGGCGATGTTGCGGTCCAAGCCGTCGGTGCTCCCCGCCGCCTCCTTCTGCAAAGTTGCCAGCCGGAGGTTGATGCCCGTCAAGGTCTGCGCGATGACATCGTGCAGTTCGCGGCTGATGCGCTTCCGCTCGTCCTCCTGCGCCGAAAGAATCTGGCGGGACAACCGCCGCAATTGTTCCTGCAAGTCGTCCGACTGTTTGAGCAACAGTGAATAGTGGTGTTCGCTTTTTTTGAGCGCGGCCTCCGCGGCCTTGCGCTGGGCGATCTCCAGGCTCAATTCCAGATTCGAGGCAGCGAGTTCCACCGTGCGCTGGCTCAGCGTCTCGATGAATTTCTTCAATTGGACGGCGGCCTCCCGGGCATTGCGATGCGTTTGCTCAATCGGCGTGATGGCCACGGCAAAGAAAATTCCCGCCTGCCGGATGAGCGCGGAACGTTTGCGGGCCGGGCAGCCTGGCAATACTTCCGTGACCAGGATCTGCTCGTGCAGCTTGGCCAGGTCGAGTGTTTCCAGGCCGGCGGCCAGCGCCTGGCCGCCGAGGCCGCGCGCCGGGTCCAAGCTGGCCGACCGCCCCTGCTTCAGGTGCGCTCGCAACGCCGCCCGATAGCGCCGCGACAATTTGAGAAACTTCGCTTTCATGAGCCGCCGATTTTGCGACCCGCCCGCCGCACGGATCGGGCTGATTTTGCCACCAACTCCTGGGTGCTGGCGATGGTATTTTTCAGCCCATTTGCTTTGCTCCGGGCCTCCTGTTTCAAGCACAGCAGCCGGACATTGATGCCCAACAACATCTGGGCGATTTCATCCCGCAGTTCGCGGCTGATTCTTTTGCGCTCGTTCTCCTGTGCGATCAGCGCTTGGTGCGTCAAATTTCGCAGCCGATTCTGCAGCTCAAGCGACTCCTCCAGACACCTCTGATGGTCCTTGCCGCGTTTGGTAAAACTGTCTTCCATGGCTTTGCGTCGAATCACGCCCTGTTGCAATTGACGGTTCGAGACGGCCAATTCCTCGGTCCGCCGCCCCAGCGCGGCCGTTAGCTTGCTCAAATCAACCCGGTTCTGCCGGGCGGCACAATGCGTCGCCTCGATCGCCGTGTTGGCCTCGGTGAAAAACCTCCCGGCGAGCCGGGTGAGTTTGCTCTCTGTGTTGGCCAGCTCCAGGGTGACCAGCGCCTGCTCATGAATTCGCGCCAAGTCCAGCGTCTCCAGTCCGTGGGCCACCGCCCGGCGGCCCAAGTTCAAAGCCGGCAACAAACTGGTGGGCGGCGCCTGCTGCAGATGCTTTTCCAATGCGGCCGCATATTGTTGTGATAGGCGGATCAGATTTTGTTTCATACGGTGATGGCCGCTTGAATGCGGATGCGGTGAAATGCTCGGCAACTCAATGAATGCGAACCGTCAGGTCAGACCTAATGTCGGATATATGTTCCCATTGGGATATGGGGTGAACACCCCATCGCGGAGCATGCCGGGATGGCCTATTGGGGGGCGATGACATGCGCCTGCGCTATCTGGGAGTTTTGAACCCGCTTTGAAATTCATTGGCAAAAAGGCACTACTGCCGCCGCCGGGCGGCTGGCCGGAGCCGCGATGTTGCCCTCGGAACGGTCAAAGCGCCCCCGCCGCTGGGCGGCTCAGGCGCCGGTAAATTTGTTTTACGAACGCGTCGGCCCGGAATCCACTTGGCCCCACCCACGGTTCGAAACCTGCACGTCCGTCTTTGACAAAGTCGCCGCGTTTCACCAATTCATTCCATTTCAGCGGTCGCAAACTTTCTGGAACGATGGGCAAGGCAGATGAACCGTTTTCGCTCATTTGACACGCTTGGGGTTGACGAATAGCAGCACGACGCCCCCAACGAGCATCAGCGCGCCCGCGACCGGCGGAATAAAATGACTTTCTGTGGTGGCAATATGCATTCCCAGGATGTCGATCGGCTGTCCCGGGGTCTTGAAGCTCACTCCCGAGTAAGCCAGCACTACAATGCCCAGGGTGATGAGCAGGACGGAAATGATGGTCTTGGTGTTCATGTTGGATCGCTTGGTTCCTTTGATTGCTTGCTGGCGGGCGGCCCGGCGCCCCCGCCAACAATAAGTGTCTCGTCTATTGCGTGGCAGCAATGGGTACCGCGATGGTCATGTTGTTGATCACGCTGCCCACGCCTTTGATGTCGGTTGCGAGCTTGGTAACCAGGCTTTTTTCCGCATCATTTTTGGCGACGCCACCCACGGTGACGACCCCGTCCGCCGTGGAAACCGTCGTTTGCAAGGCGCTGGTCGAGCGGTGCGACAGCAACGACGACTTGACTTGGGCAGTGATGGACGCGTCATCTATTTTGTCGCCGATGGTGGCGTCTGGAGTGGCTGGCGCCTTGTCAATGGTCATGTCGTTCTTGACCTCTTTGACATTGTCAATGTCCTTGGCATATTCGGTGGTCAGTTCCTTTTCGGCCTGGCTGCTCGCCACGCCTTGCAGGGTAACGATGCCGTCTTTCGTATAAACCGTGGTTCCGCTGGCGCTCACATTACGATGAAACAGCAACGCGGTTTTCACTTTCATGGTGATCCAGGTGTCGGAATGTTCGGCCGGCTGGGCGCCGCTGACGACGAGTTGATTATCCACACTCTTGACCCCGGGCAGGCTCGCCACGGTGTTTTCGGCCAGTGATTTGTGCGACGGCTCGGCCACCGTGCCGGTCAGGGTGACGACCCCGTCCTTGGATTCTGTCTTGATGGAATCATCCTTCAAGTAGGTTTTGAACACATACGACTTCGCCGCGGAGGATTCGATCCGGCTATCGGTATCGGCTGCGCGCACGGGTGTGCTGGTGATCAACATTGTGCTCACCACGGCGGCGAGCGTTAAGGGAAACATGGATTTCATATAATTTTTTTGGTTGTTGTTTGTTTGTTCTTTTCCTTGGATGCACACAATGGCAGAAGGGGCGGTTCTTCGCCATGGGGTGTAACCCGACCGTGAATGTTTGGGGATATTGCTTTGCCGGCCTTTCTGTCACTCGGGAAATTCGTGCCTCTCGCTACGGAAGACGCGAAGACGATTTTGACAAATCAACCCGGCGACTGGGCAAGATGTGGCACGCGGCAACGCCTGCGGTGATTGTGCCGCCGGGGTGATATTGCCGATGAACTGTGGGCTCACCGGCAATTTTCATCCGCCAGCTCAAAGGCAATCAACCCGCACTGAAATTTAGCAACCGTCAATCGCAGCAAGGCTCAACGTTTGCGGGGTTTTTTGGGCAGCGGGCGGACCGCCGGGGTTTCTTCCGGCACTTCCCAGCCCATCTTGCCTTCCACGATTTCCGTCAGCGCAATATCGGCCAGGCCCATGCTGGCGGGCACATTCACCAGGGGACGGCACACGCCGCCCCCGCCGGAATTGAGCTGGCGAACCCGACGTGAAATGAGGTTTACCAGCACATTGGGGTTGCCAATTAATTCAGCAGCCCGCTTACAGAGTTCAGCGTTCATTGTTAAACATAATCCACAACAATAGCAAAGCCCGGTCCGAAACACCATGGGGTGTTCACCCCACAGGCCAAGTGAGTCCCCGGCACTTCATTTCCGGCCAGTCCCAGCCGGCAGAAAATTCGTGCAGCAGGGCACCTCGAGGTTTTCAGCCAAACCGCAACATTTCAGTGCCATCAAGGCGTTTTGACAGGTCAACAGGGTCGCCGACAGAAACCTGTTGCGGATTCACTTGGTAAGCCCAGACTTGGAAATAGGTCAGGTTGGCCTCGCCATAGATCGTTGCAAACGCGCCGTCCACCGCGTCCGCTCCCTGGGCCAGCTTGATGCGGCCGATGCGCGGAACATTATACCGCGCGTCGAAGGTGAGCCATTCCTGACCCAGAAAAACCTCGAAATACGCGTGGAAATCCATCGGCGAGCCCGGATCAATACAACCGATGTCCGGGAGATGCCCGGTCACGTAGCGCGCGGGCAGGTTGAAAGTCCGGCATAACGCAATCGCCGCATGGGCGAAATCGCGGCAGACGCCGTAACGGCGCGCGATGACCTCGGACGCCGAAAGGTCAGGCCGGCCGGACAATGTGCGGTATTCAATGTTGTTGTGAACCCAGTCGCAGATGGCCTGGACGCGCGGCAGGCCGTGGGGAATCTGGCCGAACTGGTTCCACGCAAAATTCATCAGCTTGTCGGAGTCGCAATAGCGGCTCGGCATGGTGTAGCGCAGCAAATCATGCGGCAATTGTCCCACCGACATGAGGTCGCCGATGATTTGCCGGCTGTCGGGCAGGGAAGAAACTGCCACCAGCGCGTCATGCCGAATCTCGTTGCGCCCCGGCATGAATGTCGAGCGATAGGTGATGTTGCCGTGCGAATCCTGATATTCATACGACGGAAGTCCGATGCCGAATGACAGTCGTTCCTGCATCACCAGCACGCGGCCGTCCAGCCGTGGCCGGAGGATAAACAACACGGGCGTCTGCACTGTCGTTTCATAGGCCAGATTGCAGCCGACGCGGACGGTAAGATTCAATGGATTCCAATTCATGGCTGGTGGGGCTCGGGGGTGCCAGTATCTTCCTCTCAGCCGGCTTGATATTCCAGATCAGGGGATTATCGGACGTGGGGGAACGACTGCGTTTTATACGACGTTTTCGTATCGCGCGCGCCGCGGGATTTGGAAAAAAGGTTGTCCTGCTTTGGCGGCATTGGATCCTTGGCCGCCCGGCGAACCGGCCGGATTTGGTGGAGGGTTTTCGGAAAAACCGGCGTTTGCACGATGGCCGCGAAGGCGGTCAGGGGGGCATCCGCGGGGTTCGCCGCAGTTGGCGCGCGCAGATATTCGGCATGTTTCATACGGCGGGAGTGGATTGGGCGGAAATGACCGCGCCGCTGGGGGCGAGCCGGCGCTCGGAACTTTTTTCGATGGCTTCCATGGGCTTAAGATAATGCCCCGGTCGGATGGCTGCCATGGGGTATAACCCTGCCGGAGCGAGCGACTCCGTGGAGGCCACGCAAAGGAGACATTCAGGCGCCCACCCTTCGGCTGGCACTTACGCATTCACTCGCAGCATGACAGTGCGCTTGACGAAGCGTGACAAGCCCAGCCAGCCGGAAGGGTCATCGCTGGGCGGGATTTTGCATAATGCCCAGGGGACTTGCGGTCTGCAACGCCCAACAAACTCACCGGCTCAAAGCCCGTTCATGACCATGAATGACTCCGGACGGGATTGCGCTCACCCCGCGGTGAGGGCGGCACGGGGATCCTCAGCGGTTCCGGTTTTCTCCAGAAAATATTCATAACCTCCCACATAAGGCGTCACCTGGCCATCGCTGACGTGCAACACCTTGGTCGCCAGTTGGCGGATGAAATGCACATCGTGCGAGATGAATACCAGCGTGCCTTCGTATCGTTCCAACGCCAAAATGAGCGACTCGACGGTTTGGATGTCGAGGTGCGTGGTTGGTTCGTCCATGAGCAGGAGGTTTGGCGGATCCACCAGAAACTTGACGAGATTCAACCGGCTCTTTTCGCCGCCGCTGAGCACCTTCGTCAGCTTGTAGATGTCGTCCTTGCGGAACATGAAGGAGCCCAGCACTCCGCGCGCTTCGTCCTCGCGCATGGCCGGCGCGCTGGCCAGGACCTCATTGAGCACCGTTTTTTCGGGATCGAGCGTCGCGGCGCGATGCTGGCTGAAATAGCCGATCTTGGCGTTGTGTCCGAGGTTGCGTTCACCCCTTTGATGCTCCACGACGCCGGCCAGGATTTTGATCAGCGTGGATTTGCCCGCGCCGTTCGGCCCGACCAATACGGTGCGTTCACCGCGTTCAATGGTCAGGTCGAGGCCGGCGTAAACTTTCGTCGAGCCATAGGCCATGTGGATTCCTTCCAGCGTGACGGCGCGCTGCCCGCCGCGCGGCGGCGGCGGAATTTGGAAACGGAACGGTTTGCGCGGGGCCGGCGGTTTCTCGATCAGCTCCATCCGCTCGATCTGCTTTAGCTTGCTCATGGCCTGCGAGGCCTTGGACGGCACGGCGCGAAAGCGGTCGGCAAATTCCTGGAGCGCCTGGATTTCCTTCTGCTGATTTTTGTAGGCGGCCAGGTGCAGTTCGTAGCGTTCCCCGCGCTGGCGCAGGTAATCCTCGTAATTGCCGGTGTAAGCGATGAGTTTCCTCTCGCAAATTTCATAGACCTGCGTCACCACTTCGTCCATGAACTGCCGGTCGTGCGAAATCAGCAGCACGGCGCCGGAATAGTTTTTTAGATAATTTTGCAGCCAGAGCAGGGCGAGCAGGTCGAGATGGTTGGTGGGCTCATCCAACAGCAGGAGGTCCGGCTCCATGACCAGCAGCCGCGCCAGCCGCGCCCGCATGATCCAGCCGCCGCTCATCGCTTTCGCCTGCCGATCAAAATCGGTTTCGCGGAAGCCCAGACCGCGCAACATCTTCCTGGCTTTCGTTTCCACCTGCGGATCGTTCAAGGCTTCGTGCTGGGCGTGCGCCTCCAGATATTCCGGGCCGGAGACCTGGCCGGCCGCTTCCAATTCGCGCAGCCGCCTTTCCAGCCGCGGCAGTTCATCCACCCGCCCGGTGGCCACGTCGAGGATGGTTTCGTCACCATTGGCTTCCGCCTCCTGCGGCAGATGGCCAACCATCGTCCACTCATCGCGCTCCACCGCGCCGGCGTCCGGCTCCAACTGCTTGAGGATGATGGAGAACAGCGTGGTTTTGCCGGCGCCATTCGGCCCGACCAGTGCCACGCGGTCGCCGTAATTCACCGTGAACGAGGCGTCTTCAAACAACACGCGCCCGCCGAAGGTCATCTTCAAATCTCGAATTGTCAGCATAAAATAAAATGGGTTGGCAGCGGCGGGACCACTGCTGCGCGAAGGGGAGGGCAACCACCACGGCGCGGGCGCCGGAGCATTGGTTTTGGCTCCGGCGATGAATTGGGAAGGATACGGCATCATGCCCCGCCGTCAATGAGCCATTTGGGCTCAACTGCCACGGGCGGGCGATATTTACAGTTCGCCGATGAACCAGTCCTCCACCTTCTTCCGCGCCCAAGGCGTCTTGCGCAGAAATGTGAGACTGGACTTCAC
Organism: uncultured Bifidobacteriaceae bacterium; assembly: GCA_964532525.1. GTDB lineage: Bacteria > Verrucomicrobiota > Verrucomicrobiia > Limisphaerales > UBA11358 > UBA11358. Next base: position 38,942 of record CAZHIM010000007.1, on the reverse strand, counting down.
GGAGGGATTGAATTGAAAACAGCGGATCGGAATGCGCCGTCCCATCTCCAGCCAGCCGTGCCGTTGCACGAGTTGGTTGAGAATGCTTTCAAGCGTGATGCCGTGCAACGGATCACGGGGATGCGACGCGGGTGATGTCATGCAGTTGAAGTTTCCCTCTTTGCCGAATCCGTGCCAACCATTATTTCGCCAACCGGTGGTCCGTTTCCGCCCGCGTCCCGGCGATAATGCGGCTTGTATTCCCCTCGAAACAGCCCATGCTGGCAAGCATGGATAAGTCTTGGCTCGGTAAAATATTTGGGTCGTCAAAAAAATCCCCGCCGGCAGCGGCCAGTCCCCAGGTGGATTATGTGGATGCGGAGGCGCAGTTCAATCGGGGGTTGCAATTTGCCACGGGCGCGGGCGTGGCGCAGAATTACGAACAGGCGCGGGATTGGTATGGCAAGGCGGCGAAGCAAAACCACCGTCTCGCGCAATTCAATCTGGGCATAATGTATGCCAAGGGCCAGGGAGTCGTCCGGGACGATGCGCAATCGTTGGTCTGGTTTGGCCGGGCGGCCAAACTCGGTGACGCCGGCGGTCAGTATTACATGGGCCGAAGCTGCCAGCGTGCCAGCATGGACGGTTTGCCTGCCGACGCGCCCGAAGCGCGTATCGAAGCTTACAAATGGTTTCAACTCTCGGCTGCGCAAGGCTACAAAGATTCACAAGGCGCCTACGCCCCGCTGACGGTCAAAATGACCCGCGCAGAGGTAGCCGAAGCCAACCAACGCGTGGCCAATTTCGTGGTCACCGGTGCGCTCAAACCGTTGCCGGAGTGAAGGCGGCGGCGGCACAAACATCACCGGTTACCGGCGAGCCGATGAAATTTCTGTCCCGCGATCAGCCGGTTGTCAGAGCTTGGGCAAGATCTTCCCGCAAATCCGCCTCGTCCTCAATGCCGACGGAGATGCGCACCAAGCCGTCGCTGATGCCGGCGCGCTGACGCTCGGCCGGGGTCAACGTGCGATGTGAGGTGCGGCTCGGCACGCAGATCAAACTTTCGACACCACCGAGACTCAACGCGGGCATAATAATGCGCAGCCCGCTCAACAAACGATCAACCTCGCCGGGTTGATGCAGTTCAAACGAGAGCATTCCGCCGAACCCACGCATCTGGCGCGCCGCGAGGGCGTGGTCGGCATGCGTGGGGAGGCCCGGATAGTTCACGCGGGCCACGGCCGGATGGGATTGGAGAAACCGGGCGAGGACCAGGCCGTTTTGGTTGTGCCGTTCCACGCGCAGCGCCAGCGTTTTCAGGCCGCGTTCCAATTGCGCGCAGGCGTGGGCATCCAGCATGCCGCCGAAGTTCACCGCACTGGCCGTGACGCGACGAACGATTTCAGCGGACGCCACGACGACGCCCGCGTTGACGTCGCTGTGGCCGTTCAGATACTTGGTGGCACTGTGGATGACCGCGTCCATGCCGAGCGTAAGCGGGTTCTGGTTGATCGGCGTGGCGAAGGTGTTGTCAACGACGGTCAGAACGCCATGGTTTTTGCCGAGCGCGGCCACTGCTGCCAGGTCCACGCAATGCAGCAGCGGATTGGAAGGTGATTCGACATAGATCAGCCGGGTCTCGGGCCGCAGGGCGGCGGCAAACTCCGCGACGTTCGCGCCCCAGGAGACTTGCACCCCGAGGCGTGTCAGTTCCCGGGTGATGAACTGCATCGTGCCGCCATAGAGGTCGTTCTGAAAGATCGCGTGATCGCCGGGGTGGAGGTGGGCCAGCAACAGCGTGGCAATCGCCGCCATGCCCGACCCGAAGACGGCCGCCGCTTCCCCCTTTTCGAGCGCCGCCAGTTTGCGGGCGATGACCTGCTGGTTGGGGGTGTTGAAGTAGCGCGGGTAGATGTTGGCGTTGGCGGGATTGGGAAACGCGTAGGCCGTGGAAGTGAAGATGGGACTGCACGCGCCGCCGGTGGTTGGGTCCTGATGCGTGCCAGCGTGAACGCAAAGCGTCGTGAATCCGTGGTGCTGCGGGTCGAGGTTCATACGGTTCGAGTGCTCGGCATGAGGTCAATTATTTTAATCAGTTCGGTCATCATTCTTTTTCGCTTTCATGCATGAATTCGGCGCTGATAATCAAGTTTGGACGAAGGCTTTGACGGTGGCGCACTCGTGGCCGGCAGAGAGGCCGTGGGGGCGGATCGTGTATTCGCCAACGGCCGCGGGCACGATAAACGTTTCAGCATAATGCACGATGAATGGAGCAAAGGCGCCAGCCGGGCTTTCGACGACAACCTCTTCGCCCTCGATGAGGTTCAGCACGTTCACGCCGTCGCGCGTGTGGTGAGGGACCCGCTTGCGGAACCAGTGCCGGCGTGTCTCGATGAAATGGTCTTCGTGCAGACCGGTTTTTTCTTCCCGCCATCCGTCGCCGGCGGAAACCGGCTCAAAACGGTTTGCCAAATTCTGTTGTACCCAACGCGTATTGCGTTTCCACTGGCCGTTTGCCAATCCATAGATCTGAAGTGATAAATCGCCGCCGCCCATCGTGTCGAAAAGATCAAACCGAATCGGGAACTCACCGCCGAACGAGACGTGGACGTTGTGACCGAGGAGCGCCTCCGGTTGGTGAAATATCAAGTCAAGCGCCGGAAGCTCGAAGCGGGTTTCGCCGATGCCCAGCACAAGGCTGTTTTCTTCCGGCGCACAATCGAAACACCGGCCGAAATTGATCTCGGCATCGTCGAGGTCGCAAATTTTCTTCAGCCATTGGCCGCCCCACGGCGCCGGACCGAAGGACGGCATCAAACGGAAGGGCCGCCTGACCGCCACCTTGAGGCCGCGGCGCACATCTTCGCCGTCAGCCAGTTTTGGTTCCTGCGGATTGTTGGTGTCGAGCACGAAGTCCCAGCGGTTGATCAGCGGGCGTTTCCAGCGATCGGCCACGCGCCAGTCCACGAAGAAGGCGCGCTGGTATTGCTGGCTGGCGGGAGCGGCATGGTTTTGCACGCCGAGATTGGCGGTTTCGTTGCCGCGGAAGCGCAGTTGTGCCTCGCGCCGGGTGAGGTCGGCATAAACCAGGATGTGTCCCCAGGCAATTAGTGAGGCGCCGCAGCCCACAATAAGGATCAGGCCGGTCTTCCATTCGGCGATGATCCGCCGAAAGCGCCACAACGGTTCGGCTGAGAAGAAGTTCACCAACGAAAGACCGGAAAGACAACCGGACATTGGGGCATCCCCGCCAAGAAAAGGGGCGGCCAGCGCATCAATTTTCGCCGCCGGGAGCAGCGCTTCGGCGGCATGGATGGCGAGGGCGGGGGAGAGCCGCGACTCCAGTTCCTTCAGTATCGTGAGTTCGTCCACGCCGGGATAACAGTCAACAACGAGGATGGGTTTTTCGCTTCGGCCCTGGGCGATGGCCTGCTGCAATTCGTCGGCAATCGCCGGCCAGCCGAGGCGGCATCCGTGGACGGCGTTGGACACCGCCACGAAGGGCGATTTATCGTAGTTGGCTTTCCTCACCGGTTCACCTCAACAATCACTCAACCGTAGAATGTTCGCAAACCCATTTTATTTCCACCTGAAAGCTTGGTGGCGCCTGCGGCACCGAGGATGAAACAGAGGCACAATGATCACCCAGCGGCTCGCCCGGGCCTGCGGAATTTCCATTTGCAACGCGTCTTGGGTGTTTGGGGATTCAAAAATCCAAGCCGCTTTTGAGGCGTTGCCTGATTTCTTCCGGAAAATTCAAAGTGTCAATCCATTTCCAGGCGGCCGGCGAGTTTATTTGCAGCCATTGCCGGGCAACTTGGATCTGGAATTTCTGTCGCTTGGCTTCCTCGCTTACGGCCTGGGTCCACTGCGCGGCGAATTCGGGATATTTTTCCACGGCGCCTTGGAGAAAGGCGCCGGTCACCTCGTCGCTGGCGGTGGCCGCCGGCAAATTCGCCAGCCATTTGGCCGCGGCTGCGGGTTCGGCTTGCGACCAACTCCTGATGACGGACCGGATCGGTTCAGCCTGAGAATTAGTTTGGGAAAAAGCACACAGCCAGTTGAGCGCGGCTTCCGGATTGTCCTGGGTCCAACCGGCCAGCAGACCCTTGATGGCGGCCCTTTGGTCAGCGCCCGGGGACATCGCAGCGATGTAGGTCGCGGCCTCATCCCAGTGCGGCAATTCGCAGTTGCGCGCGGCCTGTTCCAAAAGAGTTTGCCGCAAGGCGGCATCGGACAATGGGCGCAGCACCTCGGCCGTGGCCGCGAAATCCTGAACGGCCAGCCGTCGGCAGGCAGCCGTCAGCCACCCCGTCTGGACCTCCCCCGCGGGCAGCGCGAGCGCGTTCGTGGCCAGGCTTTGTGCATCCTGCTGTGCCCACGGTTCGGCGAGAGCGAGCAGAGCGGAAACTTTTTTGCTTCCGTCCGGCAAACTGGCGATGCCATTCGTGGCCGCGGCAAAATCAATTCGCGCCCAACTGCCGATGATCTGTCCGACAGCGTTGCTGCCCTCGGCCTCGCTCGTCAGCGTCTGCGCCCAAGCCAATGCCGCCGGCGCATCGTTGCTGCCCCAGCGTTGGCCAAGGTCCGTGATCGCCTTTTGCCGGAAGTCGCCGGGCGGGAGATTCGTGATGACGTCCGCCGCCGCCGCCGGAGTTTGGACGATGCGCTGGTTCAGGATGATTTCACTGACCTGTTCTTTGTTTGCGTCCCCGGATAATTGCCCGCTCGCAGTCGCCGCAGCGTCCAAATCTTTCGCCGCCCAGCTTTTGAACAGATCGGCGATGATCGCGCCACGCCAATTGTGCGTGGCCAGTGCGTCGGTGTTCGTCTGGCTTTGCAACCAGTTGAACGCGGCCAGCGCATTGGTTGAATTGTCCGCCGCCATCGCGGGGACGCACTTTGCCAATGCGAATTGACGCGATTCGACATTGGTCAACTGCCGGCTCCAATCGAACGCAGCGGATACATCCGCCTTCACCCAACTGTCGAGCAACTGCTCCTGAAAATGACGACGCTGGGGATCGTTCAAAATCACGGCCGCGAGATTCAGCGTTTCGGAGATCTTTTCCCGCGAAATGCGCGCGACGAGTTCGTCCAGATCTTGCGAGTGCCCGCCGCCGTTCGCAATTTGCAGGGCCTGCCGGATTTGGTCTGAATCCAAGGCGTTCGTGGCTGAGACGGAATTTGCGACGGGCGCTGGGGAAATCTTGGCGGCCTCGGGGCCGGCCATTTTGCGCTGAGACCAAACGATGCCGGCCGCCAGCAGCGCGAGCGCGGCCAAAATGGCAAATACCTTCGTGAGGCGTTGAGCGGCGCACGCTTTTCTTTCCAGTTGTCCAATCTGGTCTTGCGCGCTGCGGGCCTGGCCTGCCGCTTCCTGCGCGTTATTCCCGGCTCCGATCGCTTTGGCTTGGGCGAGCTGAAGCTGGCTTTGCATGGCTTGCGACAGGTTTTTCGTTTCCAGAACCTGGTGCTGCGCCGCGCGCACTTGATTCCGCGCTTCCTCGAGTTGCTGCTGGGTCTCCAACACTTTGGTCTGCGCCGCGCGTGACTGGTTGTGGGCATCGTCGAGCTGACGCTGAACGTCCCGCGCCTGATTCCGCGCCTGTTCGAGCTGATGCTCAGCTTGGCGCACTTGATCCTGCAACTGCTGAACCTGGCCTTGCGCAGCGCGGGCTTCGTTTTCTGCTGCCTGTGCGCGGTTCTGCGCCTCTTCAATCTGGCTCTGCACGTCCGGCGGCAGGTTTTGGATGTCCAAAGCCTTGTTCGCGGCGGCGCGCACTTGATTCCGAGCTTCCTCCAACTGCTGCCGCGCCGCCAAAACTCTGCCCTCGGCGGCACGCGCCTCCTGTTGCAACGCCTGGAGCTGCTTCTGGGTTTCCTCGGCCTGCTTTTGAGCCTTGCGAGCCTGATGCCAGGCTTCCTGAATCTGAGCTTGCGCCTCAGCGAAGCCCGCAAAGCGGCGTTCTTGTTCGCGCTGCCAAAGACCGTTGAAGCCGACGCCAATCAATCCCGCGATCAACTGGATTTTGGCGCGCTCTAATTCCGTTTCCACATTGTGATAATCTTTGACAAGCACCTCGCGCTTGTCCTCGCCGTGGCGGGCGTCCGCGAAAATATAGCCGCGCTCTTGCCGCGTGGTGTCCAAGGTTCCATCGGGCAGCACCGGATGACACATTGCGGGCACGAAGCACTCGTCATCCAGAAAGAGACCCGGCTGACGGGCGGCGCTGGCGTTGGGTTCGCCGGCGATGACGATGGGCAAAATACGGCTGCCGCGTCCGAGTTGCCTGAAGTAACGCACCGCCTCGTTCACGTGAGCACTCTTGGCCGACCGCGGTGAGCAAATGACGATCAAGCAGCGTGATTGCTCCAGTGCCTCGCGCACCGCCACGCTCAGGCCCGCGCCCGCGGGCAATTCCTGGTCGTCTTGGAAGATGGCGGCAATGCGTTCGGGCACAATTTCGCCGTGCGCGTTAATGTGGCCCGCAAAATCCGCCGGGACCGGGAATGTGTTCAGCGCGTCACGCAGCCAGTTGCCCCATTGGAGGCGGCCCACTTCGATTGCGCCCGCGGACGACGCCCCATTGTCCTGTGCGCTGAAGCTCAGGAACGCGCAATATTTGAATTCGTTGTCAGTCATAGAGACTCGCCGGATATTACTGGAACCGGCGGAGGGGGAGAATTTCATTTATGCAGACACCAATCATTTGAGAATATGTCAACTGGCCGGCTTTGCCGGGATTCGTTTCAGGTAGGTTGCTGCCGTCCGATTTTGCGGCTGGATCTTCAACAACACCTGCATGGCGTCATGGGCGTCCTCCCAGCGTCCTTGCGCCAGCAGCGCCCGGGCCCGGATGAAGTGGGCGTCGGGCAGAAAATATTTGAGGCCGATCGCCCGGGCCGCCGATGCTTCCGCTTCCTGCGGTTTGCCCTTCCGTAATTGCGCCGCCGCCAGCCCCAACCAAGCCAAGGGGTCTTGTTCATTCATTCCCAAGGCACGACGCGCGATTTGCTCTAACGCATCCCACTGGCGCAGCCGAAGCAACAGCAGCCCCAGCCGGCGCAAGGCAGGTTGGTCTGTTGGATTAAGCTTGTTCAATTCGGCAGCCAAAGCCCGCGCCTGGCGGAAATCTTTTTGGGCCATGGCAAGTTCCGCGCGCGGCAAAAGCGAAGCGACGCCTGGCGGGATTGATTCCAGCACGACCTCCAGTGTGTCCGCGGCGCCGGACAATTGATTCAAAGCCAGCTGGCACTGGAACAGCGAGTAGCCGAGTTCCATCCGCTCGGGAAATTCCCGAAACAAACGATTCAACACCGGCAACGCTTCCAAATAACGTCCCGCGTCCATGGCGGATTGGACGAACCGCCAGTCGAATTCGCGGCGCCATGCCGCCGTAGCCGGATTATCCGGGGATGGCGGCGTGTTCTCGACCTGATGCCGGGTCTGAATTCCAAGCTGCGCATCCCACGAATCCACCCGCGTGATTTCAGGAGCGGCGCGGAAAGCTTCAATTAAGACCCGTCCTTCCATGTCGTCGCCAATGGGTAATCCAAAACAGGTCAGAATGGTGGGAGCCAGATCCAAAATCCCGGCCCCGTGAAGGAGCGCATCGCGGGCAAGGTTGGGACCACGGGCCGCAAAAATACCGTAAGGCGATTTCCAAGATTCCTCGTCGCCACGGCCAAAGCCGGCGGGCGGCACGCCTTGGGTGCGCACGCCATGAGCCGATACCAGCATCACTGTGGCATCCTTCCCGGCGAGTGTCGCCAATTGATGCAACATATTATCGAGTGTTCGGCAGGTCATGTTCACGACCCCTTTGTAAAATTCAAACTCCGCCGGGGCGGGGTCGCCCTGCTCGAAAAGATGAGGCGGGATGAAAACCTGGCTGATGGGACCGAGGGCGGGGAAGCGCACGGCCGCAAAGTCCCACGGTTCCCGTTGTAACAATTCCAGCGTGGCTGTCTGGTAGGAATAGTCAGCCGCCAAGTACAGACGCAACTGCCCGATACGATGATCCCGTTTTTGGTCGATGCGTCGCCATTCTGGGATATAACGGGAAATCACCGACACATCGAGTTGTTCCGGGCTTGACCGCTTGGGATCGAGCAGTGCCCGCAGCGTCCCGGGCCAGTAGGTTCCGGGCACCGCAGGCGGCCATGGCTTTATGCCCGGGCCGGCGGTCGGTTCTGGGTACCGGTCGGAAACAAAGATGCCATTGCCCGTTTTCTCGTCATGACTGGCCGGCCATCCGGCCACAATGCTCCGTCTGCCGGTGTGCGCCAGCATTTGCCAAAGCGCCGCTGCCCGCCGGGCCGTTGCAGAAATTCTCACCGGCCGGCCATCCCGGCCGGGTTCCACGTCGTGACAAACTCCGTGCTGCCAGGCGCGTTTTCCCGTCATTATTGAGGTGCATAACATTGCTGGCACCAAGGGTTGCACGGATAATAATTCGCCGGAAATCCCTGTTTCCACCAGCTGGTTCAAAGTCGGCATTTTGCCGGCATCAATCAAGGGATGCAGCACTTTCCAATCAGCGGCATCCCATTCAACTAATAATACGCGCCCGGGCATAGGGAAAACTATCAGGAAACTATTTCCCTTGATCGTACGCGGCTTTCCTCCAAAATCCAGTTCATTCGCCTTGGGTTGCCGCCGGCGAATTGCGCCAAGCTATGACCGGACCAGAGCCATCCGACTTGATTACGCGCGAACCGTCGAGCACGGAGTCCGTTCGGGCGCTCCACTTGTTTCGCGCCGTCCCCTTGCCCCGTCAGGCGCGCGTGTTGGCGGCGGTAAAGACGCGGCCGCTGGAACGCTTTATCGCCGCGGCGGCCTGGTGGCCGGCGGGCGACACCCTTCTTTTCCGGCTCGCCGTCCAGCCAGGAAGCGCGGATCGCCTGGTGGCCAGCAGCCGGTTGGTCCGGCAACTGGCCGAAGGTGGACGCGCGCTGGGAGTCAGAAGCCTGCGCTATGCTGATCTGCTGCTCGACAATAGTGAATGGGTTCCCTTGCTGAAGGAAAACGGATTCGTTGTTTTGCATTCCGAGCGATTCTTTGAAGTGTCGGCCCGGGAGTCATGGGCGCGAACGGTGGAGATCGCCGAACGCATGCGTGATAAATTCCCCCACGCCTGGCGCACTGATTCCATTCGGCATCACCGCCCCGAAACCATATTGGACTTCATTGAACCCTATCACTTGATGCCGGCTGATGAACTGCGTGACCGTTGGCGTGACGATTGTCCCAACGGTTTTGATCTGGATTTGTCCGCCATCCTTTTCGACGGTGCGCGGCCGCTGGGAGCGTTCCTGATGCGCCGGAAGCTGGACGTGCTGTGCGTGGATGTCCGCGTGGTGCAGACTGGAAACCTGTTATTGAACTCACTGGGAAACGTGGCTTTGCTCCGCCACACCGCCGTGACGTATGGATTGGCGCGGCGGGACGTCAACCGCCTTCAGTTTCGCGGCGGCGAAACGGAACATCGCGAAACCGCAAACCTCGCCTTGAGGATGGGGGGAACTGAGTTGCCACCACGCCATACCTTCGCCCGGAGCCTTTGATCGCCGCCCTTGGAAAAGAGGCGGCGGTTGGATCGCTCCAACCGCCACTCTGAATCCATCTCAAGCGCCGCTTATTGTTTGGCGCGGAAGAACTGCTGGGGACTCGTCGGACTGACGAGGTAGGGCGACGTGGCCGCCGTGTTGGTGGTCCACGGGCCCAAAAGGCTGGTTGCCTGCAGCAGCGCCCCGCCACTCCAGCGAACCTGGTTGCCACCCGCCACCGGCGTGATTGAGAGGGCCGGGGGAACAGCCTGCCCCAGCGCACTCTCGTAGAGAGAATAGACCTGGTTGGAAGACAAGGTTGAATTGAATATCGCAACCTCGTCAATATTCCCATTGAAGTTATTATTGCCGAGCGCGCCCTCCAAAGGATAGGTTCCAATGTATTCCGTGGCATTAAAAGTCGCCGGAGGGTGAGGGTAGGCATGGACCGCGGATTGGACTCCGTAGTCGGCGTTTATGATATAGAGTGTGGCGCTGTTCGGAGAAATCGCCAAAGCAACCAGCGACCATTCACCGTGGGGCGCCGTAATGTAGGAATCCCAACTCGCATTATTATAGTCGTTGTTCCAACTATAGCCGATGTCGCCGTCATCAATGCCATTGGTGTTGTTGGTGTACGTTTTGTCATAACGAATGCCGAAAACGTTAGTGCCACTACCGGCGGAGAACACGATGCCGGCGTTGCCCTGGCTGAATTCCGGATAAATCCAGGCCGTAATCGTCACGGTGTCGGTGGTCAGGTTCCACGGCGGCAGCGTGATAAAGGCGTTCGTGTCGAGGATTGAGAATGCTCCCGCATAATTCGTGCTGGAAAATCCGGGGAAGCCGGTGTCTGGTGTTGGCCCGGATTGTCCGAAAGTCGGATTGGCTTCGTAGGTGCCGGTATTCCCGCCGATGAAATCCCAGGCATTTGTGCCGGACGTTTCGTCCATCCGGTAGTAGTCCACCGCCCCGTAGGCCCGCACGGCGGACTCGTAAAGCGAACCGTCCGGATAGGCCACGCCCAAGGCAGCCACACCGCTGGCGGCCGCCCCGTAAGCCGTGCTGACGAACGCTTGATAGTTTCCCACATTGGCGGGAGCCACGCTTGAGATCCAAAGGTTGGTGGTGGTGGCGCCGGAATACCCCCCGCCATTGTTGAGGTTGGCGTTATTAAACCGCCAACTGTTGGTGATCGCTCCACCTCCCAGATTGGTGACAGTGAATTGTGCCGGGTAACCAGCGTAAATAACTTGCTGGAGGGGAACCGGCCCAATCACCCCGGCGTCAAGCACGGTCAATGTCGCGGGCGGACTGCTGGTGGAGCCATCAGCATTGGATACGTACACCACATAATCCAATTGGTCTGCGGGGGTGAGATTGGAAATGGTCAAGGTGGGCGTGTTGGCCCCAAAAAAGTTATCCGCGTTCGGCAGGTTCGTGTAATTGCCGGAGCCAACCGCGCCCGCCATCCATTGATACGTCGGCGTCGGAATACCGGCCGCGAGCACGCTCAGATTTACGGTGGCGCCCGCCACAACGGTTTGATTGGTTGGGGACTCAAAAATTCGGGGAACAGTGAGCCCGGTATCGCCGGTAAGGATGCCGACGTTGGGTGTGGTTTGATAAGCGTAATCAATTACTGTTATCACCGGAGGGGTGGGGAGATAATTCAACTCCAAATGCAGCCAGCCATAATTGGTAATGGCGGGGGTAACGCTATTGTCCACCATGGCCAGTCCCACATACCCAAGGGTGTCCGCACTCGGCGGCCACTGGCCCACCAAATCCTTTTCGCCGTTTTGATACAGATAGCCTTCATTCTTGCCATGCGTGTCGCCGCCGGCATCGCCTATGGAGAGAGTATTGGGGCCCACAGTGAATTGGGCGTTAATCATCGTGTTGGTGGGGATCACCGGCACGCCGTTACTATCGTTATTCGCGGCATTGGCCGGATAACCGGGGTTCATATCCAACTCGTTAAGGACATACGGGGTTGGATTTGGAAATACTCCGGGATATCCCGAGGAACTGTTGGCACCCACCACGCACGGTTTGATGGTGTTATTTGAGTCGAATAACACGTTGTAGTCATTTGTTTCGTCCCCATTTAAATCAAACGAGTAGCCACTGGAGCTGGGGACCACAGGTTGATTGACGTAAACGTAACGAATGGCTCCTTGAGCCATGCCCGCCGCAAGCATTGAGCTGGAGGCTATCAGAACTGTTTTGTTTATTTTCATAGTTATGGTTATTCTGTTGGTCGGGTCTGCTTATTCATTGGGGACCGCTGCCCCGGGCGGAGGATGGCGGGGAGGAATTAGTTGTCATTGGCTTTGGCGATCATGAGTCCTGGTCTTTTTTGGCCGGATTCAAAAAACAGGTTGCGTTTCAAAATGTGTTGGTTCGGTAATTGGTTTCACTCTATCACAGTGCTTGGAAGGGTTCGCGGGAATCTCGTGCCAAAAAGCGGGTGGAAAAGTGCCAAGAGCGCAACAATTTCACACAGTCGGAAGTATGCACGTCTTTCAGGGCAAGCCACTTGCATGTTGCCGAATCTCAATATCGGCCTCCATTTGCGGGTGATTGCCAGTCAGATTTACGCGAAACGCAGGCGGAATGAGAATCGGTGGGTGGCCCGTTTTACAGCACAGATGAGCCAAGCGGTTGCCAATCGGGCCGGGTTTGGTCCAATGCTAACGGGCCGGGGTCCAGCCTTCTTTGCCTAGCGTATATATCTACCGCGGTATTGACGTTTAATGACGCCGTCTTAAGATGGCTGCCATGCAAAGCCACCGGTGCCGCGAAGTTCCTCTTTGGAGCCGGGTATGGCTATGTGCCTGGGGTGTCTTGCTGCTCTGGATTCTCACTTCCGGCGCTGGCGCGTCAGCCATTAGCACAAACTTGCCAGCCAAAATAGTCCAGCAATATGCCCTGACCTCTGCCAACGATTTTCCGCAACGCGATCCCATGGACTGGCGTTTGCTTGGGTCAAACGATGAGGGCAAGACCTGGAGCCTCTTGGATGAACGAAAAGGCGTGCTGTTTTCCAAACGGCACGAGCGGCAGGTTTTCAAGATACCTAACCGAAAAGCCTTTAACGTATATCGTCTCGAGATCGAACGTGTTCGCGAACCAGCGGAGGCGGATTCGGTCCAGCTCGCGGCTATAGAGCCGCTGGGAGAGACCGAAGACGATTGGAATCCAGTCCCCATCTTTGCCGACCGGATTACGGCCCAGGGAGAAAACCCGAATTTGGAGAAAGTCTTCAACGCATTTGACGGCCAAATCGACACGAAGTGGCTGGATTTCGCCCGTCAGAATCCCAGTACCCGCGCCTCTTGGATTCAGTGGCAATACACCGACCACACGGGCTTGGTAATCTCGAACATCGTCCACCTCGCGGAATTGCGGAGCCAGGCGGCAAACGGATATGCGGTGCACATCGAGGGGTGGATTATTGGTCCATTGGAGACGGCCGACCAATGGTGTTTGATGGATGCCACTGGCAATCTTGGTCTCCGAGCCATGCCGTTGCGGCCCCGTTTGTCACCGGGCCAGCGTGTCTGCGTGGACGGCGTCAGCAGCGCCATCGGCCAGCGGGCCGAAATAGCGGATGCCCGAGTGACTCTGCAGGGGCCGGCCGCGCCCCCGGACCCAGTGTCGGTAAGCCTGGGAGAACCGCTGCCGCCTCACGCTGAGATGCGATGGGTGCGGGTGAGCGGCAAAATTGATTTCGTTGGACGACTGGGCCAAGGATTAAGTTTTGAAATGGCCGAAAATGGCCACTCTGTCTGTGTAAAGGTGCTGCAAACATCACCTGTCGAGAATTTGATTGCTTCCGGAATGCGCGTACAAGTGAACGGGGTTTGCGAGGGAGTTGTCAACAGCCAGGGCCAACGGGTTGTGGGGATTGTTTGGGCAGCAACCTTGAAAGACGTTATTCCCTTGGAGCCGCTCACCGCGCAAACGCCGTCACCAGCCTACTCCACGGACACTAGCACCGGCAAAAATGATGCCGTATCCTTTACTACCATTGATCAGATTCGCCAGTTGGAGTCTGACAAGTTGAGCCAAAACCCCAAGGTTTGCCTGCGGGGCGTCGTGACTGATTTATATGGCACCTACATCGAAGATGAGACCGGCGGAATCGAACTTGTCTTCCGCCCAGAACAGGCTCAATTAATACCCACTTTAGGCGAGTATGTCGTCATCGAAGGCACCGCCGATGGGGTGCAAGGCGATATGGCCGTGCACGTCGAGAGTGTGAAATCCATGGGCAAGGGCAGTTTACCCCCCGCCAAGCCATCCTCGTGGAGCGAACTCTCCAGCGGTCTTGGGGTGGATCAATGGGTTGAAATCAAGGGAGTGGTGCATGCCTCGGATGGATCGCATGTGCTGCTGGAATGTGAAGGCGAGCAAGCCCTGGTCACCATCCGAAGCGCCCCGGCATCTCTCGTGGACAATTTGGTGGATTCGGTCGTTCGCATGCGCGGAGTCGGGACCCTTGCGCGCGACGAACACGCGGTGCGTGGCATTACCTTGATCGTGCCCTCTCTGGAATATGTAGAAGTTGATCAGGCGCCGGTGGACGGCTTTTCGCTGCCGACCAGGAAAATTAGCAGTTTGCTGCTCGGCAATAGCACCAAGGCCCTCCGCCGCCGGGTCAAGATCGAGGGCGTCCTAACCTTGCAAGATGGCGGTCATTATTTCCTCCAGGATGGAACCGGCAGCGCCATGGCCGTCGCCAAGCAGAACATCGTCCTGACCCGCTCAGCCCATTGGGTTTTTTGGCAAAGCACTCAGGGCCATGAAGCCAGCGCGGATTCTCAAATAAAACCGGGTGATCGGATCGAAGCTGTCGGCTTCCCGGAGTTGCGCGGCTACTCTCCGGTTCTGACCGAGGCGGTGTTCCAAAAACTGGGGCACTCCGCTCCAGAAATGCCTGTCCAAACCGACGCTAACGGCATTTTTGCCGGGAACCTGGATTCCACCCTGGTCAGCCTTGAAGGGGTGCTGTTAAGCAAGCAAATATTCGGGCGGAAAACCGTCATGGAATTCCGGGACGAGCAGAGGGTGTTCGAGGCCTTCGTGCAGGAACCGGTTATGTCAATCGCTCCGGGCAGCCGAGTGCGCCTGACCGGTGTCTGCCAGACTGAACCCACCCCGTATGAAGAGTTTGGCAAGAGCGTCAGCTCGTTTAAAATTTTGGTCGGCCAAGAGGCCAACTTTTCCGTGTTGCAGCGACCGCCGTGGTGGGACTTCAAGCATACCCTGGTGGTGGCTGGCATCTTGACCGGCATTCTGGCGGTTGCCGTTTGTTGGATCGGGCTGCTTCGCCGCCAAGTCGAAAAACGCACCATCCTGTTGCAGCGCGAAATCGAGGAGCGCAAACGCATTGAGCTGAAAATGGAGCGCACGCATCAGCAACTCCTGACCACCTCGCGTTTGGCCGGCATGGCGGAAGTGGCCACCTATGTGCTCCACAACGTCGGCAACGTCTTGAACAGCGTCAATCTGCTGGGGGCGGCAATTGCGAAGGATATTCACGATTCCCAAGTGGGCGACGTCAAAAAGCTGGGCGAATTGCTGGGGTCCCAGGGGCGGGATTTGGGCCGATTCGTGACCGAGGATCCGCGCGGGGTGAAGGTTCCCAATTACCTTAAGCGGCTGGGGGACCACTTGGCGCAGGAACAATCGGATCTCAACCATAAAGTCGAATCCCTGACCGAGAATATTCAACACATCAAAGAGATCGTGGCCACCCAGCACGCCTATGCGAAGGTCTCGGGCGTTTTGGAAAACGTCATGTTGCAAGATATAATCGAAGATGCCTTGCGCATGCAGGGGGAAATCCTGGCCCACCACAATATCAAGCTGTTGCGCGATTACGGCAATGCCCCCCGGTTACTGGTGGACCGCCACAAGGTGCTCCAAATCCTTTTCAATCTCCTGCAAAACGCCAAACACGCCTGTGACAAGAGCACCGCTGACGAAAAAGAAATCATCGTGCGCATCCGCGCCACGGAGGATCAGCATGTGGCGGTTTGCGTGCTGGACAATGGCATCGGCATCGCCCCGGAAAATCTTACTCGTATCTTTGCCCAAGGCTACTCCACCCGCAAAGACGGCCATGGATTTGGGCTGCACAGCAGCATGCTGATGGCCCAGGATATGCGAGGCACCCTTAAAGTTTTTAGCGCGGGACCAGGCCGGGGCGCCGCCTTCACACTGGAGCTGCCCGT
Source organism: uncultured Bifidobacteriaceae bacterium (assembly GCA_964532525.1). Taxonomy (GTDB): domain Bacteria; phylum Verrucomicrobiota; class Verrucomicrobiia; order Limisphaerales; family UBA11358; genus UBA11358. Next base: position 23,166 of record CAZHIM010000007.1, on the reverse strand, counting down.
GACTCCGCAACCCGATCCGTCTCACTGCGGCAAACCACAAAGCCCGCCCGCGGACCAAATGGCACCCCCGCCGACAAGCCCGTCAACTTAGTCCAACTCGGAAACGAACATGAAATGGGAAAACACCCAGACGCCGCGCATATTGGTCGTGGACGATAACCGCCGGATTCACGAGGATTTCGACCTGGTGTTCTTCAATCGTCAACGCGACTTGGAGTTGGAAGCCGACCAAAAGGAGATCTACGGGCGGTTCGAGCAACCGGCTGTCTCCAGACCCGCATATGAGCTGGATCATGCCTATTCCGGTGACGAGGGGATAGAGAAAACGCAGCGGTCAGTCGCGGAAGGCCGCCCCTATCAAGTCGCGTTTGTGGACATCCGCATGCCAGGCTTGGATGGGGTTGAAACAATTGAGCGGATTTGGTCGCTTGACTCGCGCATTCAAGCGGTCATCTGCACCGCCTTCGCCGATTACAGCTGGGAAGACCTGGCCCGCCGCCTGGGACAAAGCGACAAACTGTTGGTATTGAAAAAACCTTTCGATCACATCGAGGCGTTTCAATTGGCCAGCACCCTGAGTGAAAAATGGTTTCTCTCCCGCCAAGCGGCACTCAAATTCGAGCAAATGGAACTGCTGGTGGCACAGCGCACGCAACGTGTTCTCGATTTGCAACGCCGCGAAGCGCGGTCCCCGGACGGACTGGAGCAGATGAAGCTCCGGCTCTTAACCGACCTGCCAGAAGAATTCCGTAATCCCCTGGTCGTCATCCTCAACCGGCTGGAGCGGATGCGGGGGCAGAAGCCGGAAGGACGAGAGGAGACGCTGGTGCGCCGCAGCACCGAACGGCTGTTACACTTGGTTGAAGAGTGTTCCAACCTGCGCAACCTCAGCGAAGCGGATCTCGAACTGCGGATCGCCGATGACGATCTGGTGCTGTTCCTCCAAAAGGTGTTGGCCCGGTTTAAGGCTTTGGCAAAGCAGCCGAAGGTACAGCTTGAATTCCACGCCAACAAGACCAGTTGGCCAGCCCGTTTTGATGCGGGAAAGTTGGAACAAGTTCTTTTCAATATTCTGTCTCATTCGCTCGAAATGACTGCGGAAAATGGCCGGGTCTCCGTCCAAGCCCAACTTGGTTTGGAAACCATGCAACTGGTGATTCAAACCACCGGGATCGGACTGCTCCAGGAGGAGCCATCGGTGGTATCCGAACCGTTGGGCCCGTCCAGTCCCAAAACTCCCCAACGCCTTCCTTGGCTGAGACTGGCCTTGGCGCAGGAATTGATGCGCCTCCAGGGTGGTACTTTTATCTGGGAAAGCCCGGTTTCCAATGCCGAGGCAGGTTCTAAATATCCAGGAACACGCTTTCTCATCAACCTCCCATTACCGGAGGTCGGTCTGGCAATCCAACCCACGGTCCAGTCCGAGCCCGCAATCTCTCCGGTTGATTCCGTGCCGGCCGGGACGAGCGAGGAAGAGTCCTCGATGAAAGAGCAACCGCTGGTTCTGCTGGTCCAAGACAATGCCGACCTGGCGCTCAGTATCCAGCAAAGCTTTCACCCGGATTATCGGACGATCCTGGTTAAGGATGGGGCTCAGGGGCTCGTTCATGCCCGCGAAATGCTGCCGGACGTCATCATCGCCGAGGTGACTCTGCCAATACGCAATGGAATCGAACTGTGCCGGACGCTCAAGAATGACGAGCTGACCAGCCACATTCCCGTCATTTTGCTAACGGCTCAAGATTCGGAATCAGGCCAACTGCAGGCTTTGGAGGCAGGGGCGGATGATTACCTTCTCAGGCCTTTTAAATTATCCGTGCTCAAGGCACGAGTTGACAATCTGCAGGAATCCCGCCATAAGCTGCAGGAACTCTTCGGGCGGGTCAAACAGTTGTATCCGCGGGACATTGCCGCCAACCAAACCGACGCCAAGTTTATCCGTCGCGTTATTGATCTGGTTGAGGAAAACATGGCGGATTTGGATTTTGACCTCGAAAAAATGGCCCGCGAGCTGGCCGTAAGTCGGAGACAGTTGTTCCGTAAACTTCACGCCTCCGCTGGCTGCAGCCCGAACATTTTTATTCGCACGTTGCGCCTGAGGCGGGCCGCCCAATTGCTGATGGAATCCCAAATGACAGTAACCGAAATCACTTACGCCGTCGGCTTCTCGGATCTGAAGTATTTCCGCACGATTTTTCGAGAGCAGTTCGGGGTGGCGCCAGGAGAATATCTCAAACGTTCCAAAACGCGATGACCAGAGCGGATGCTCGCAGGCCGGGCTTTCCCCCGCCAGGAGCGCAGCGGTTCCCCTGTTGGCACTTTACCCCCGCTATTTTGGCACATCCATCCCGCGACAATCCCTGGATTCTGACCAGAATATGAGCCACCAATAAATTTATGCGAAGCCAGACCCACACAAATCTCCATTTACCAACGCTCTGGAATCCGGCAGCAGGTTCTTGCGAAAACAGGTGCGCCAGGCTGTTTTAATGTAAAGTCATGGGCAAGCTGAAGATTTGGATGAAAGTCAGTTCTGTACTGGTGATCGCTGCAATGGTCGTCTGCGCGGACGCGTCAGAAAATGCGCCAAGCGTCCAAAAAGTTTTTCTGCCGCCGCGCTTGCAGATGGGGAATACCGGAATATTACCGGTTCAACCCATTGACTCAGCCGCTTGGATTTGGCACCCGTCAGCTTCCGACCCAGCCCCCGCGGCGCACGCGGATATTTTTGGCGGCGGGTGGCGTGAGCCGGTCCTGTTGCGCTTTCGCCGACAGTTTGAGGCGGACAGCTCGCCAGTCCGCATTCATGTAAGTGCCGATGAACGGTTTGAGTTATTCTTGGATGGCAACCGGATTGCGAGAGGTCCTGACCGATCCGACGTTGAACACTGGGCCTATGCAACCTATGACCTTCATCTCCCGCCGGGCAGCCACCGCCTCGAAGCGCTGGTCTGGAGCATTGGCCCCTCTGCACCGATCGCCCAGTTGTCCTGGCGGGGAGGATTCATCCTCAAGGCCGAAGGCAATTACGATTCGCAGCTCACCACGGGCAACGCAACGTGGGAAGTAGCCAAGCTGGACGGCTATGAATTTGGACCAAGCTTCATTGGGGTTGGGGCGGAATTGACCGCGCATGGCTGCGGTCCGCAATGGAAGGAAGGTGATTACGTCCCAGCGAAGGTCATCCGGGAGCCGCTTTCGATCGAGAATTTCTGGGGCGATAGCGCAGTCGGTTGGAAATTGTTTCCCACGCGATTGCCTGATCAGCTCGACCGCGAGATCACCCCCGGCCATGCCAAGGCGCTGGGAAACGGCGCGCCGGGCAAGGACGAGGTCGTGAAGGCGGATGCAGCGCAGCATCCGGATTTGCCCCAATGGCAGGCGCTGATTGAGGGTTCGGCGCCATTGGTTGTTCCGGCCGACACCGAGCGGTTTCTGCTCTGGGATCTTGGTGACTATTACTGCGCCTATCCGCTGTGCGAAGTCAGCGGGGGCGCGAGCGCGAAGCTGACTTGGAGCTGGGCTGAGTCGCTCTATCTGCCGAATTCCGACGCCAAAGGACAACGCGATGAGTTTGTGGGGAAAACTTTTCATGGCATGACGGATACGTTTCTGCCCGGTGGCGCCCCGCACCAGAAATTCAGCACCCTGTGGTGGCGGGCCGGTCGCTGGTGCCTGCTCACCATCAAAACCGGAAAGGAACCGTTGACCCTGCACCGTCTCGCGTTGGACGAAAGCCGGTATCCGTGTGAGAACGAGGGCGCTTTTGATGGCGGCGACGGCGAACTTCCCGCGGTATTGGCGCTGGCGATCCGTGGCCTGCAGATGAGCTCGCACGAAACTTGCATGGACTGCCCCTATTACGAGCAGCTCCAATACGTCGGCGATACCCGCTTGGAGCTGCTCACCACCTACGCCATGACGCGCGACGACCGCCTGGCCCGGCGTGCAATTGAGCTACTGGACTTCTCGCGCCGCAACGGAGGGTTTGTCAACGAGCGCTACCCCTCCTATCAGCCGCAATATTCCGCGACCTACTCTTTGATCTGGGCGCTGATGCTAAATGACTACGCCTTCTGGCGGAATGACCCGGTGTTTGTCAAAGCCCAGTCCATCGGTTTGCGCGCCATGCTGGAGCAGTTTGAACCTTATGTGAACCATGACGGTCTGCTCGAAAACCTGCCCGGGTGGTCGTTCATGGATTGGGTGCCGCAATGGAGCTGCGGCGATGCGCCCGATGGCGCCACCGGCGTCTCATCCGTTAACAATCTCCTGTACGTTTATGCCCTGCAAAAATCCGCCCAGGTGGAAGATTACCTGGGCGAACCGTTGCTGGCACAGCGCTGGCGTGCCATGGCCGGGCGCACCGCCACCGCGGTGCGCGCCAAGTTCTGGGACGAGTCACGGGGACTCATGGCTGATAATCTCGCCCACTCCGAATTCAGCGAACACGGCCAGTGCCTGGCGCTGCTGACCGACACCCTGACCGGAAAACAGGCCCAGCTTTGCTTCAGACAATTGTTGACTGCGCCGGATCTCAAGCGCACGACCATATACTTCAGCTTTTATCTGATGGAAACCTGGCAAAAATTCGGACGCGGCGATCTTATTCTTAAGCGGCTGGACTTTTGGAAAGACCTGGTCAAACAGGGACTCAAAACGCCAGTCGAAGAGCCGGGCAATACGCGCTCGGATTGTCATGCATGGGGCAGCCACCCGCTGTTCCATCTGCACGCGAGCATCGCTGGCATCCGGCCCGCCTCGCCCGGTTTCCGCACCGTCCGGATCGCGCCGGAGCCGGGACAACTGCCGAAAATTGTCAGCCGCACTCCGCATCCAGACGGCTTCATTGTGCTTGATCTCACTTTTTCGGATGGGCGCTGCCGGGGAACGGTTGAATTGCCGCCAAGCATCACCGGAGTTTTTGTCTGGCATGGCACGGAACTAAAGTTGAACGGCGGCGTGAATTCGATCAACCTCAGACCTTAGCCTTAACCCCAACTATGCCACGAAAACTGATATGCCTGCCGGGTGTCCTGCTCGTGCTGCTGCAAATGGCAGTCAGTCCTTGGCGCGCCTCTGCTGTTAATGTGCCCAACTTCGGTTTTGAGACGCCCAGCATTGGCAGTGGCTACCAGTATAATCCCTCCGGCGGCTCGTGGGCCTTCAGTGGGGCCAGTCCGAACGGAGCGGGCATTGTCGGCAACGGCAGTCTGTTTGCGAATCCCGGCGCTCCGCAAGGCGTTCAGGCGGCGTTTGTCCAGGAGTATGGAACTATTTCGCAGGCCATTCCCGGTTTTATTTCCGGGACGCCTTACATGATCAGTTTTTACGCTGCCCAACGTCCGAACAATGCCCAGTCATGGAATGTGACGGTCAATGGCACGGTGATCGCGAGCTTTAATCCGGGGGCCAGCGCGACCAGTTATGGGATCTACACGGCCGCTTTTACGGCCACGGCGGCGACCGAGACCGTGGCGTTTGTGGGAACGGATTTGGCCGGTGGCGACAACACCATCTTCATTGACAACGTCCAGATCACCAATGTGAGTGCGACGGTGGTCTTGGCAAGCGCGCCTGTGGCGACGACGATCACCTACGGTCAGACCCTGGCCGGTTCGATTTTGAACGGTGGTGTGGTGACCAACTCGATAGGCGTGAGTGTGGCCGGCAGTTTTGCCTGGACCACGCCGGCAAATGTCCCCGCGGCGGGCGCGTCCAGCCAGTCGGTGACGTTCACGCCGACCAATCCGAGTTACCACCCGGCAACGGGGAATGTGAATCTGGAGGTGAACAAACAGACGCCGACGTTGACATCCCCCACGGCCGCGGCGATCACCTACGGTCAGACCCTGGGCAGTTCAACCTTGAGTGGAGGGGCTGCGACCAATGGGGTAAGTAATGCATCGGTGGCGGGCACTTTCGCCTTTACCGCGCCATTGACTGTGCCGGCGGCGGGCACGTCCAGCCAGTCGGTGACGTTCACGCCAACTGATACGACCGATTACAACACGGTCACCGTTTATGTAAATGTGACGGTGATTGGGGCGCCGGTGGTGGCAGGAATTAGCCCGCCCACGGCCACGGCGATCATCTACGGTCAGACCCTGGCCAGTTCGATCTTGAGTGGCGGCACAGCCACCAACTCGTCAGGCGTGACGGTGGCCGGCAGTTTTGCGTGGACCACGCCGACGAACGCGCCTGCAGTGGGCACGTCCAGCCAGGCGGTGACGTTCACGCCGACCAATCCCGGTTACCTCCCGGCCACGGGCAATGTAAATGTGACGGTGAACAAACAGACGCCGACCGAGTCCACCGCACCTGCGGCTACGGCGATCGCCTACGGCCAGACTCTGGCCAGTTCGATCTTGAGCGGCGGCACAGCCACCAATGCGGCGGGCGTGGCCGTGGCGGGCAGTTTTGCGTGGACCACGCCGACAAATGCGCCAGCAGTGGGCATGCCCAGCCAAATTGTGACGTTCACGCCGACCGATGGGAGTGATTACAGCACGGCCACGGGCAGTGCGAGAATACTGGTTTATACCACCAACGGCGGTGGGATGACGCTCATCACCAACACGGGCATGTTCTGTGAGTTTTTGAATCATCCCGAGGAGACGGTGATTACCGCCCAGAATCCGCGGTTCACCTGGAATTACCTGCCGGCCTTTCGCAATGACGTGCAGACGGGTTATCACATCATAGTGGCCTCCAGCCAGAACCTGGCCAGTGCGGACACGGGGGATATGTGGGATTCTGGCATCGTCACGAGTTCCAACTCCCTCAATGTGGTCTATGGCGGCACGACCCTCCAGCCTAACACCAGTTATTTCTGGCGGGTGCAGACGGTCAACAGTCTGGGCCAGATGGGCGCTTTCTCCGGCATTCAACAATTCAACACCGCCGGACAGTTGTTCAATCCCGTGATCCAGCCGGGAGCGATTTACCAACTGCCCAGCGCCGGCTCCGCCAACTGTTATCCGTTGCGGTATGTGGCGGTGCCCCCGGTGCTGGTGACCAACACCGCCTCCGGAACCTGGTTCATTGACTTCGGCAAAGACGGCTTCGGCTATGCCAGCCTGACTTTGAACGGCACCTACAGCGGGACGGCCGTCAACTATGGCCTGGGTGAGCTCAACAGCGGTGCCAACGTCAACACCAATCCCAACCCCGGAGGATCCACGATCCGCTACTGGTCGGGCAGTGTGGCATTGCAGAACGGCAATGTCACCTATCCCCTCCGGTCAACCACCGCCGTTGGCAACATCAGCCCGCCAACGGCAACCTATGGTATCGTTTGTCCTTTCAGATATCTGGAGCTGACTGGCGTTCCCGCCGGCGTCACCCTTACCACCAACAGTGTGGCGCAGCAGCGGCTCCAAACTGAATTCAATGATACCGCCGCCACCTTTGGCAGCTCCAATACCAACCTCAACCAGATCTGGGCCTTGTGCAAATACTCGATGAAAGCATTGACCTTCGACGGCATTTATGTGGACGGTGACCGGGAGCGGTCGCCCTACGAGGCGGACACTTACATCCATATGATGAGTTCGTATGGGGTGGACAACGAGTTCACCGGCCCGCGCATCACCTTCGAATATCTCACCAACCATATGACTTGGCCCACCGAATGGAAATTCCATTTGATTTTAGCCGCTTGGGCCGACTACCAGCAGACCGGCGACCCGTACCTGATGACCAAGTATTACGGTTTTCTGACCAACAACTGCATGATGCTCGCCAGCGCCGGGCCGGATGGCCTGCTGCAAAGCACCCCGGAAAGCGACCCTCTCACACTTGCGGGTGACATTATCGACTGGTTTCGGATCTCCGGCGACGGAGTGGGAAACATTGATGGCTACGTGGCGGAGGCGACCAATGCCGTCATCAACGCGTTTTATTACCGGTGCCTGACCATCATGGCCAATGCGGCCGGGTTGACAGGTCATGCGGCGGATGCGGCCAATTTTGCAGCGCGGGCCGGCCAAGTGTACAGCAATTACAACAATGAATTCTGGAACAGCAATTCGCAAAGCTACCTCGACGGGGAAGGAACAGCCCATTCGTCAGCGGATGCGAACTTCTTTCCGCTGGCCTTCGGTCTGGTGCCGGCCACCAATCAGACGGCGACGATCAACTATCTGCATTCGCGGATAGCGGCCAATGGCGCCATGCCGGCGGGGGTGTATGGCGCGCAGTACCTGCTGGAAGGGATGTTCTTGGCCGGAGACGCGGATGCCGCGCTGGCGTTGATGACGACCAACACGACGCGCAGTTGGATGAACATGATCAATATCGGGTCCACGATTACTTGCGAGGCCTGGAGCACCGCGGACAATTTCAGCGAGGATTGGAACCATGCCTGGGGCGCGGCGCCGGGCAATTTGATTCCGCGATATGTGCTGGGCGTGAGACCCCTCGCCGCCGGTTATGGCCAGATTCTCATTCAACCGCAATTGGGACAGACGTTGAGTTATGTCCAGGGGACGGTCCCGACAATCCGGGGGCCGGTCGCGGTTGCGGTGACCAACGGGACGAGCACGTACCAGATGCTGCTGACGATCCCGGGCAATGTCACGGCGACGGTGATGTTGCCGACCTTGAGCCTTACTAATCCGGTGGCGCTGCTGGACGGGGTTACCACCTGCGGGTCGGTGGCCAACGGATGGATGACGCTTTCTAACATCGGCGGAGGGCAACATGCCATCTGGCTCAGTTCCACCAACTCATTATTTACAAACAACCCGCCGGTCGCGTCTGGCATCATCCTCGGCGCTTTGAGCGGGATTCCAGCCAAGGTTCAAATCGTCGGCGGCGCGAACCCGCCGGCCGGCGATTCCAGCGGCAAGCCCTTGACGGTGAGTGGAGTGACAGCGCCGGCGCACGGCCTGGCGACTACCGACGGCACGAACATTACCTATACGGCGACTAACAATTATTCGGGCAGCGACAATTTCATCTATACAGTCAGCGATCCGCAGGGGGCCTCCGCCAGCGCATTAGTGACAGTGAATGTGGTCAATAGCGGATCGAACTATAATGTGATTTTGACAGCGGCGGCCGGTGGCAACGTGATTCTCAGTTATGCGGGCATTCCCAGGAATCCGTATGTGTTGGAACAGACGTATGATTTGACGCCGCCGGTGCAATGGCATCCGTTGGTGACGAACATGACGGACAGCGCCGGGAATGTTTGCTTTACGAACCTGCCGGCTGCCAGCGCACAGGAGTTCTATCGTATTTCGGGGAATTGATTTCCGGCTGCTGGTTCAAGTGTGGCGATAGGGAATGTTGGATTTCCAGTTCGCGATGGCACGTTGACACCCCTGTTTTGGCACTCCTAACCCTCGACTGTACGGGACGTTTGCGCAAGAATAGGCGCTGGCCCTTATGCGCACCCAAATTCTAATTATCGCCTGTTTTTTAGCCCTCAGATCGAACGCTGCCGTGGAGGAAGCCAGGCCCGGCGATCTCTATAATATCAACTACCATCTTTTGCCGGCGCCAGCTGCTGCCAGGCTGCTGTTGCAAAAAGGAGATCGCTTGGCGATCTGCGGCGATTCCATCACCGAACAGAAAATATATTCGCGGATCATCGAAGATTACCTGACGGCCTGCACGCCGGAGTTGGAGGTCTCCGTGCGGCAGTTCGGGTGGGGCGGCGAGCGCGCCGATGGATTTTTGAAACGCATGACCAATGACTGTCTGCGATTCCATCCCACAATTGCCACGACCTCCTACGGCATGAACGATCACGGTTACCAGCCTTACCAGGAAAGCATCGGGGATGCGTACCGGTCGAACATGCAAGCGGTGGTCAGGGCCTTCGAGGCCCACGGAGTTCAGGTGGTCGTGGGTTCGCCGGGAACGATTACCAAAGTTCCCTGGTGGGAAGCGGGCAAATATCAAATAGGCGATTTGAACCAAAGCCTGGGGCAGTTGCGCAACATCGCCGTCGAGATTGCCGAGCAGGAAAAGGTGGGCTTTGCGGACGTCTTTGGGCCGATGCTGCGGAGCGGGGCCGCCGGCCGGCAAAAATATGGCGAAAAATATGAATTGAACGGCGATGACGGCATACATCCGAATTGGGCCGGGCATACCGTCATGGCTTATGCCTTTTTGAAAGCCCTGGGGCTTCGCGGCGACATTGCCAGTTTCACGGCGGATCTTTCCGCCAACCGGATGACGGTCTCCGCTGGGCACAAACTCCTCTCGTCGAAGAACGGCGAATATGTCATCCGCAGCACACGGTATCCGTTCTGTTCCGGCTGTCCGCTGGGGTTGGCGGCAAATTGGTATCCGACTGCCGGCCACGACAACGTCACCAACAATGACAATGTTCGCTCGGGCATGACCCTGGTGCCCTTCAACCAGGATTTGAATCGTTTCGTACTCACCGCCCGGAATGCCACGGCCGGCCAATATCGGGTTACCTGGGGCGACGAATCCAGGGAATTTAGCGGCGAACAGTTGACCCGGGGTATCAATCTGGCTGCGGAATTCACGCTCAATCCGTTTTCCAGGCGCTTTGCGTTGATCGATGCCGCCGTTTCCGCCAAACAAGATTTTGAAACGCGCCAGATCAAGGTTTTGTTTCGTCCGGCCGATGATAAAGCCACTGCGGCTCAGATCGCGGAGCAGACGGAGAAGGTTTTGGAGGACACCGAACGGGAGCACGCCGCACTGGAAAATGTCATCCGAATCGCGTACGCCCCCGTAACCTACACCTTGAAAATCTCCCCCGAATGAACCCCATCTTTTTCCCCAAAGTCATCCTGCTGGCTGGACTGGCGGCCTCGGCGCCGTTTGCCACGGCTTTCGGCGCGCCGTTGGTGGATAGTATCAACCCGATGGTTGGTGCCAGCACCAGCGTTACGTATGGCGAAGGAAAGACCTTTCCCGGCGCGGCCACGCCGTTTGGGCTCGTGCAATTAAGCCCGGACACCATCACCGGCGGGGACAACGGTCCCGGCTATTCGTGGGAGCACACGACGATTGAGGGATTCAGTTTCACGCACATGAGTGGCATCGGCTGGTACGGCGATTTGGGCAATTTCCTGGTGATGCCCACCACCGGCAAACTGAAGACTGAGCGGGGCGTCCAAGGCGGCGGCGACGGCTACCGGTCCCGCTTCAGGCACGACGGAGAAATCGCCCAGGCTGGCTATTACGCGGTAACGCTGGACGACTACGGCGTTCGCGCCGAGGCCACGGTCGCACCGCACGCGGGCATCCTGCGCTTTACGTTCCCGCAAAATGATCAGAGCCGCTTGCAGATTGATTTGGCGCGGCGCATCGGCGGGACTTCCACGCGCCAATATGTCAAGGTGGTGGATGACCATACGATTCAAGGCTGGATGAAGTGTCCGCCCGCGGGCGGCGGCTGGGGCGATGGGGTGGGCAAGGCGAATTACACCGTTTATTTTTATGCGCAGTTCAGCCGGCCTATCACCAACTGCGGAATCTGGTCGGCGGAAATCCCGGCGGGCTGGACCCGCAAGCGCGAGGACATTGAAAGCCAGCGTTATCGTGAGGTGGTCGCGGCGGCCAAAGTGCTGCCTGGCTGCAAGGAATTGGCAGGCGATCACTTGGGATTCTACAGTGAATTTTCCACCACGAACGGTGAAACGGTGCTGTTGAAGGCGGGGATTTCCTTTGTGGATCTGGCGGGCGCCCGGGAAAATCTGGAACGCGAAATTTCGGGCTGGGATTTTGCGGCGGTGCGGCAGAAAGCGAGGGGGCTTTGGGAGAAAGCCTTGCAGGGCGTTTCGGTTGCGGGCGGCAGCGACAGCCGGCGCGAGGCGTTCGCGACCGCGATTTATCATTCCATGCTGGATCCGCGCGCCTATTCCGACCTGAACGGCAATTACACCGGCGCCGACGGGAAAGTCCATCGGGCGAAGGATTTCACCTATCGCACGATTTTCAGCGGCTGGGATGTGTACCGGAGCGAATATACCTGGCTCAGCCTGGTGCGGCCGGACGTGGTGAATGACACGGTGAATTCGTTGATGCAGCAGGCGGAATTGAGCGGGAACGGCTATCTGCCGCGCTGGGAAATCGTGGCGGCGGAATCCGGTTGCATGGTTGGCGATCCGGCGGTGTCGGTGATTACCGAGGCCTACCGCAAAGGCATCCGCGGTTACGACGTCCAAAAGGCGTTTGAATTATGCCGGCAATCGGTGGATTTTCAGGGCGACAATGGAAACCATCGCAAAGAATACCAGCAACTGGGCTTTGTTCCCGGCAGCCTTTCGATCACCGTGGAAAACGCCTATTTCGACTATTGCGCCGGACGCTTTGCGGAGGCCCTCGGGAAGACGGATGATGCCGCGCGCCTGCTGAAGCGGTCGCTGAATTACCGGAACATGTACGACCCAGCCGTCGGCAACATGCGCGCGAAAAAGGCGGACGGATCATGGATCACATGGGAAGGTGCCACCCATTACGGCCAGGGTTGCGTGGAGAGCAACCCGTACCAGCAGGGCTGGTTTGCGCCGCAGGACCCGGCGGGCTTGGTTGATTTGATGGGCAAGGACTATTTTGTGCAGTACCTCACGGAGTTTTTCGAGAAAACGCCGCTGACTTTTGGCTGGAACGACTATTGCAACCATGCCAACGAGCCGGTGCATCACACGGCGTACCTTTACACGTACGCCGGCAAGCCGTGGCTCTCGCAGAAATGGGCGCGCGTCATCATGGACCACGCCTACGGCGCCGGCGTCAAAGGCCTCTGCGGCAATGAGGATGTGGGCCAAATGTCAGCCTGGTATATTTTGAGCGCGATCGGGTTCCATCCCGTGTCACCGGTGGATGGAATTTACATTATCGGCAGCCCGCTGTTTGATGAAGTGACATTGACACTGGATCCGCATTATTATCACGGCAAAACGTTTACGGTGAAGACCCGCAATAACTCGGTGCAAAACATGTACGTGCAATCGGCCAGGCTGAACGGCCAGCCGCTGAATCGCGCCTGGCTGCGCCATTCCGAGGTCGTGGCGGGAGGGACCCTTGAGCTGGTAATGGGGGCCAACCCGAACCTGAACTGGGGTTCCGAACCGGACCAACTGCCCCCCAGGAACTTTCCGCCGGCTGCGCACTAATGTTGACCCACCGCGCATGGCTGCCAGGTCTCGCGATCTTCATCGCGTGCGGTCCGGCCGCGCTGGCCCCGGCCCAGACGGCTTATTTCGTGGACGGTTATCATGGCGGAGTTTACGGGCATTATCCCACGAATTTCACCGCGTTCATCGTGGAATCGTTGCGCGCGCATCCGGATTGGAAAATCAATCTCGAGATTGAGCCCCCCACCTGGGATTGGGTCTGCACCAACGAGCCCGGGCCGTATCAGGAGCTGAAACAATTTGCCGCCGATCAATCGGCGGGGGGGCGGGTTGAGTTCATCAATCCTGCCTATGGCCAGAGCTATCTGTGGAATATTCCCGGCGAATGCGTGATCCAACAACTGGCTCGCGGCATGAGCAAGATCCGGGAGCATTTCACCAACGCGTCGTTCACGACGTACAGTTCCGAAGAGCCATGCTTCACCAGCGCGCTGCCGGGTATTTTAGGCTCGTTTGGTTTTAAAAACGCCGTTCTTAAGAATCCCAATACGTGCTGGGGTGGCTACACGCGGGCGCATGGCGGCGAATTGGTGAACTGGGTCGGCCCGGACGGCACCGCCATCCCGGCCGTGCCGCGCTACGGCATCGAGTCGCTTCACCCCGGCTCCACCTGGGAAACCATCGCGAATGCGAATGCGCCGGATTATATCCGGGCCGCCTTCTCCGCGCAAATCCAGCATCCCGTCGGCATGTGCATTCAGGATGCGGGCTGGCGATACGGGCCGTGGCTGAAGCCCGGTCGCGATGTTTATCGCCCCACCCAGGTCACGACCTGGCGGAATTATTTTCAAAATGTGGCCATTCAAAAAACGGCTGACGACTGGCATTTCAGCCAGGAGGATGTGCAAGTGAGTCTCGTCTGGGGCGCACAGGTATTGCAGCGCATTGCCCAGGAGGCGAGACGCGCGGAAAACCGTGTCCTGACCGCGGAAAAAATGGCGGCCCTGGCCGGAGTATATCGGCATGCCGCCTGGCCGGAAGCCTCCCTGGATGAAGCCTGGCGCACGCTCATGCTGTCGCAACATCACGACTGTTGGATCGTGCCTTACAATGGCAGTCACGGTCACACTTGGGCCGATAAGGTTGCCAGCTGGACCGAAAACACGGTTCAGCGCAGCGATGAAATCATTCGACAGTCCGCCGGGGCCTTCGCCGGGGAAGCTGATGCGAATGAGCCATCTCAATTGCGCGTGTTCAATACGCTGGGTATGGCGCGGAGCGACATTGCCGGCGTGAACCTGCCCGGGAATTGGCAGGGCGAGCCACTCGTCCGTGATCGTGCGGGACATGCGGTTCCTTCGCAGGTGGTGCCCGCTGACCATGGCGCGAAGGAGTTGATTTTCGTAGCTTCTGTGCCGGCCTTGAGTTGCGCCACCTTTAAACTGGAAAGCGCCGGCCAAAGAACCGTGCCCCGACCACTCGCTTTCGCGGCCAAGGATGGATCCACCGTGTTGGAGGACGATCTTTATCGGCTGGAACTGGACCCGGCTCAGGGTGGAACCATTCGTAGTTTAATCTTGAAAGAGCAGGGGAATCGTCAGTTGGTGGATGGGGCCAGCCCACGCCGCTTCAACGAATTGCGGGGCTTTTTCTTCGAGGCCGGAAAATTCTTCTCCACCGCTGACAATCCGGCCAGGATTGAAATCATCGAGAATGGCGCGGTGCGGGCCAAGGTCCGTATCAGTGGCCGGCTGGGTTCCAATGCCGTGACTCAGGTGATCACGCTGATACAGGGGCAGCGGCGGATTGATTTTGGCGCGCGGATTGACTGGCAGGGCAGTCCCGGCATTGGTGAGAATTTTGAACAGACGGCCGGTTTTCAACCAGCGGATGATCACAAGGCATTCTACGACGACAGTTATAAATTGCTCGCCCTCTTTCCGATCAATCTGCCGGAGCAACAGATTTACAAAAATGCCCCCTTTGATGTGACGCGAAGCTCGCTGGCAGACACGTTTTTCAGCACTTGGTCCGGCGTCAAGAATAATGTCCTGTTAAACTGGGTGGATGTGTTCGATTCCAAGCATCAAGCCGGATTGGCGCTGTTATCTGATCACACGACCAGCTATGCGCATGGCACCAATTATCCGCTTGGTTTGACGTTGCAATATTCCGGCATCGGTCTGTGGGGGGTCCATTATTCCTTGCGGGGGCCGACCGAAGTGAATTATGCCTTGGTCCCGCATGTTGGCAATTGGGAACAAGCGGGGCTTTGGGCGGAAAACGACGCGTGGAACGAGCCCTTGCACGCGGTATTCAGCGAATCAGAAACAGCGCCAGAATTCGCCAACACATCTTTGCTTTCATTTGATCGCGACGGCTGGGAAGTGCCGGTCCTGCGATGGGAAAACGGCAGGGTTTATATTCGATTGTTCAATGCGTCCCAGAAAGCGGCACAGCGGAATCTGACTTATGACGGGCCGCTGGCGAAGGCGGAGCTGGTGCAGTTGAATGATCAATTACTCCGCGAAATTCCCGTGACGAAAGATACTGCGGGGCGGGCGCATCTGAATCTAACTTTGCCCCGCTTCGGCGTGGGCACATTGAGGATCACTCCCTAACCCCAAGTCTGGCTGCCTGGCGATAGCTGTCATAAAGACGCGCACCCGCTCCATTATTTAATTGGCCGAAATGACTTCTGCCGTGCGCAACATTACCGGCCCAAGCAAGCCGGACTCCAGCAACGGCGATGTCTGGGAATAATGATGCCAGGTTTCGAAGGTGAATCGCCCGGTGGGGCTGGGTTTGCCCTCTAGCAGCCATTGCGGCCACGCCAGGAGTTGGCCGCCCTTCCATTCGCAATCTGCCGGCAACTGTTCATCGCCGATGATCCGGTTCGGCCAGAGGTTTGTGACCCTGACCACCAGCTTGTTCAGGCCCGCCTTTGCGGCGGGGGTGACGTTCACGCGGAACGGCGGCTTCCAAAGCATGCCCAGGTCCTGCCCGTTCAGGTAAACTTCCGCGAAGTTGTTCACCCTGCCAAGGTCCAGCCAGAGTTCGCGACCACCGGAAAGCCGGTCGGCGGGGATTTCGCAATCCTTTTCGTAAGTGGCGGTGCCGGAAAAATAACGCACACCGTCATTGGGGCTTCCGGTCCAGGAAATCAATTTGTCTAGTGTGACGGATGGTGGCGCACCCCAGTTTGGTGGAAAATTCAATTGCCATCCGCCAGTAAGTTCCTGCGGCGCCGGTAAGTTCGTCGCGTCCGCCTGCAGAATCTTGCGCTCGGCGGTTTGCAATTCGACGTGACAGTTGCCCCACGCTTTCACCACCGGCGAACCATCGGCAGCCAGGCTTACTTCCCATGGCGACGCCGAACCGACAGTCGTGTCCGGCGGCAGCGCGAGCGTTTCGTTTTCATTTACAGTCGCGTGGCCTGGCTGGCCGCCGAGCGTGTAATCCACGCGCAATTCTTTTGCGTGCATTATTGCCGGGTCGCCTCCGAAAGCGTCGGCGCGGACCCTGACCGCCAATTTGCGGTCGCGCACCATGCCGGAAAGTCTCGCCGTCACATCCATCTCGCCGGCCCCATCGGTGGCCGTATAAATCGCGTGCTGGATTTCCAAATTCGACGCGGGACCAGCTGCGCCAGTGCTCGTGGCGGTGACGATGTGATCCGTGCTGCCTGTGGTTCGGCGAAAGAGCACGAAGACCGATCCGGCCGGATCGAAATCCAACCGCACCGTGGTGCGTCCGTCGTTGGCGCTCCAAACCGGCGCAGGTTCCGTCGCGCCGCTGTCGGGATGCCAGAGTTCGGGAACCTTGCCGCTGACGCGAAACGTGCATTCGGCGGAATCAGATTGCCGCTGTTGATTGGAGATGAAATAAAGGTCTGCCTGACGGTCCACTCGATGAGTATAGACCAACTGCGTATCCGCAGACGCGCTTTGATATTCAAAATCAGGTTTCAAGTCATGGGATGCAAAGATGTCCGCGAGGGGCTTGTTCCAAATGACGTGCCCTTTGCCGAAGTCATGCTCCAAAACGGTCTTGCCGTCACAGGGGCCCCATAGTTCTTCCGCCATGGTTTCCGTTTGCTTGTCGCATGCAGGATACCCTTCAAGACTTGGCGAATGTTGCGGACGCGCACCAACCACCGTCGCCCCGGCACGCACCAATTTGCGGAGGCAGTTCAGTACCGGCGGCGTCAGGTTGCTGTCGTCCGGCGGCAAAATCAGGATGGCGTAATTCGCCCCGCTCGCGAGTGTGAGCCGGCCGGCTTTTACCGTCGCCCCATGCAGCAAAACATCGGCATCCACGGCATCATAATCGTAGCCGGCGGGCAGGGCGGGATTGCCGGCACGCATGACCACCGGCGCGCTCTGGCCGTCAAAATATGCCGCGTCGGCCACGGTGCGGCCTTGCTGCAAAAGAAATTGGCAGCGCGAAAGGTAATGGATCCACGCCTGGCCTTGATGCCACCAAGTTTGCGTGCGTTCGAAATTGATGCCGAACGGGCCCATCGTCATGCCTGGCCACCGGTTCGTCCACGGCTGCATCGCGTAACGGTGGAAAATGCAGCGGTTTATGCCTTGGCAGAACATCAAATCGCCGAGCGGCTTAAGGGAATACGGATCGTCCTGCCAGCGTCCGTCGTTGGGCCACCCGGTGAATGACTCCGCGCCGACGATGGTCTTTCCGTAAATATGCGCAACGGACGAGGCCATCTTCACGGAGGGGTCCCCTTGGCTGCCGGCCCAAAATTCGCCCATTACGACATCGTCGGGCGCGCCACATTGCAGCGATTCAAACGGCCCGGTGTAAGGTTCAATCGCACTGGACAGCCCGTGTTGGTGACACAGTTCACTAAAATGGCCGTAGTAATTCTCGGCAAACAAATCGGCAACCGTTCGCCGCATGTCCCAGAGAAAACGTTCGGTGACCGCCGGGTTGTCCACCACGCAGCGGGTGAACGTGGGCAAAAATGGCAGCGGATCATAACCTCGTCGTTTTTGAAATTCCCCGCGGAAATCAGCCGTCCAATCCTGATCGCCAATTTCATAGCTGTCAATCAGCGACGCATCCAGCGTTTTGCCGGCCAGCGGGCCGATGTCGTTGAGAACCTTCTGCATGAAGCCATTCCAGTGCGCATCCAACGCAGTTTTGCTGAGCTTGTCGCATTCCAGTCCCGTCCCTTCCTTGGGCGCGGGATGATTGTTCACCCCAATCGAGGTGTAGCCGAGGCGTAAAACGATCCAGTGGCCCGGCGGCACATCCCACCGAAGCCGGCTGTCAGGTCCCAGCTTCGATGTCAAATCCACAACTTCGTCGTGTGGAATCGCCCCGCCGGCACGGAAAGTCGTTGCCGCCGGCCGTCGGACGAAGGTGCGATCCGTCAAGAATTTTTCGAACGTTTGGATCGCTGTTAATTGGTTCGTGTTGACGGGAAAGATGAGTGCATCACCTTCATTGACTGTCAAAGTGGCGGGGATACCGTCCAGCGTGAAATCAACCCGCAAATGTTTGACCGCCCCGGCGGCCGGATCGGCGCCCAATTCATCGGTGCTGGCGATGATTGATTTTTGACCGCTCTGGATCAGGCCAATGACTTTGGCCGTCACATCGGCGGAGCCGCCGCCGCTCTCGAAAACAGCATGTTTGATTTCCAGCTTGGCCGGTGTTGGCGCGGTGTTGGCGGCAGTATCCGCCGCGACCGAAGGATCTTTGAAAGCCAGCACGGCGATGTCGCGGTAAAAACCGAGCGTGACTGGCGGCAGCGGCAACTCAGCGTTGAAATTCGCCGGGCCGGTAATAGTCACTTCGCTGGAGGTGAGACGCTGCATCGCGTTGGTCACCGTGTTCCACGGCCCCCCGCTGCTGGACCAGCCGGCGCAATTCTCCACGCATAGTTTGAGGCCCAGCCGGTCTGCTTCCTGCACGGCAAATTTGAAATCTTCCCGCCATTCGGGACTCATGAAGGGCACGTTGCCGCGCGGGATGCTGCAGTCCACGTTCACAATGGTCGCGCCGCCCAGCCCGATTCGTTTCATCGCTTCCAAATCGGCCGTGATGCCTGCTTTGGTAACGTTGCCGTTCATCCAATGCCACCAAGTCTGTGGCTTGGCAGAATCGGGCGGGCAAAGGAAACCGGTTTCCAGCGGATCCGCCGCCGCCACGGTCAACGCCAAACCCAGCAGGGCAAAACTACAAAATGGACGCACCATCATGAACCTTACTTTAGGACACTTGGAAGCGTCAATGCCATGGGCTTGGCTTCCCCGGATACCCTGCGATGGAATAAGTTGACAACCATACTTGCTGAAGGTCCAAGTCAGGCCTCAAGCCCGAACTGGCGGCCCCGTCCCAACCTTGCAAAAATTGGGTGCCGGGTTCGATCCATTTCATGCCGCTGGCATGGCCATCCGCAAAGGAAAACTGGCCGCGGTTGCCGTGGCGGCTCGCCGGCACATTGCGCCAGCTCGGGCCGATATCCTGGTAGTCCACCGCGTAGTAGCCGTCGTCTATGCTGGTGGTTAATGGAGTGCTGCCGCCCTGTTCATCCACAAAAAAGGACGCGCTGCTTGGGCCGGGATCCCGCACCGAGGTGAATTTGGTGTTTTCCGGGATGCCTACATGAACTTGATTAACATTGCCACCCGGATCGCCATTGAAGCCCATCATGCCATTCAGGGAGTAACTTCTCACCCGGGACAAACCACCCATTCCCGAAATATTCACCTTGTCCGCCGGGCAACTGTAGTTGCCGACACTTTTGTCGTACTGAAAAAGCAGTGATTCCATGATCGGCGCAATGTTGGTGGGACCGGTTGGGTCGAGCGAGCTGCCATTTACGTTGCCAGCCACCCAGCTATTGGATGACATAACCAGGTTCGGCACGATGGCGTCGTTATTGTCGCTGGCATAGATGTGCGCGGCCAGCGTAAGCTGTTTTAAATTGTTGATACAGCTTATGCCGGTGGCCTTCTGCTTGGACTTGGATAAAGCCGGCAGGAGCATAGCCGCCAAAATAGCGATGATGGCAATGACGACCAGCAGTTCAATGAGCGTAAAACCACTTATTCTAAGTTTTGTTTTTTGCTGATTCATGATTCGGTGGGTTCGGAAACTGCCCGCGGCTACGATAATGCGCCGGTTGCAACTCGTCGTTGACGGACGCGTCGAGAATGATTCGTGGTTACTGTTCATTTTCTGATTGGCCATAGTGGCATTGGCTCAATAAGGGCGACATTGCATGTTCGGATCGCCAAGCTGCCATTGTCTCGAAAGTTCATGCGTTTGATTCAAGTGATTGACTCAATGTATCACCAAGCTCAGAATACATCGCGGGAGCCCCGTGCCAAAAGTCGGGTGGAAAAGTGCCAACCCCCGACGAAAATCGCCGCCCAACACCCAGCCATAGAACCTAAACTGGCGCGAACATCTTCAGGCAATCTGGCAAGTCACGTAGGGATAACGGGTTACGCAAGGACGCTACCGCGCAACCCAAGGACGATCAAGCGCAAATTTCCATGGGCACAGATTGATTTCGAAACCCACCCGGATCGTGACGTTGACGTTTGATCGTCAAGTCTTATTGAGGCCCGCACGATATGGTGAGGATTGGGGGTGGCGCCGTGCGCCATCCCTACACCTATCGGTTCCGCGCAAGCCGTGTCGCCCTATTGCTCGGTCTTGGGTAAATCCGGCAAGAACATGACCTTTGGCCTATTGAAAAAAATGCCAATTGTATTTTACATTGGTCTTAATAATGGAATCTTCACAACAAAGCTTTAATCCTTAACCAATTTATGAATCAATTGTCGCCCTTGTTACTCCACCGAAATCCACGGGTGCATCGAACTATCCGCCGGGTTGGCGCCGGGTTGCCGCTCGTCTTGGTTTTGCTGCTGGTCAGCCCCGCAGGCGCGCAGATCTTGACCAATGGCGGATTTGAGGCGGGCTTGGCCAGTTGGAGCAGCAATTTGTCCGGCGGCGGTTTGGCGACCTTTGCCAACGCGGCGGCCAATATGCACAACGGGACCAATTGTTTGCTGGTTACGGTGAGCAATCCCGGCCCGGCTTCCAATTCGGTGCAGATCGTCAGCAGTTCGTTTGCCGCCAGCAATTCGGACACTTACGTCCTGAGATTTTGGGCTAATACCGATACGTTGGATGCCAACCTGGGCGTTAATCTGGTGGGGGCGATGCCGGCCTATCCGCAGATTCCCTTTGAGCTCTCCACCAACTCTCTGGCTGCCGGGGATGAACACTATCAGGAGTATTTGTATGCCTTCCGTGCCTCGGGCACGGTCTCGATTGCCTTTAACTTCCAGACCGCAGCAAAATACTGGCTGGATGACGTGGAGGTGCTGGAGATGGCGAACAATGACGGATTTGACATTCCTATGACGTATTTATGGCAGTGGGGGCAGTTGAATTTTGTCCAGACCAACAGCCTCAAAATCGGTTGGACCGGCGGGGACAATGACAAGTCGCGCCTGCTGCCGGATGGCACGGTGGCCTGGATTTTCAATGACTCTTACGCCACGACGCTCAGCAGCAATAGTTTTTATTCCAACATCCGCGGCAACAGTTCCTTGCCGCGCAACTCCGTGGTGCATCAGATCGGCACCAATCTCGTTTGGATGAACAGCGGCGCCAATACGTTTTTTGTGCCCACCAATACCGCCAATTTATATTGGATTGGGGACAGTGTGGTGGAGTCCAACAAGCTGTTGGTGTTGTTGAACGAGGACAGCGCCAGCGCGATCACCAATGTGCGCATCGCGGTGGCCACGATGTCGTTGCCGGAGTTGACGCTGGACAGCATCACGACGCTCTCATCGCCCGGGACCGATAATTTTGGCCCCTTCATCAAGGGGGATGATGGCTACTACTATATATACAACGGAGGCAAGGTGGCGCGCGTGCCGTTTGGAGGCCTCACGGTGGATTCGGCCTGGACCTATTGGAACGGGAGCACCTGGGTTACGAATCACACGCAAAACGTGGCCATAACCAATTTTCAAGGCTGGTCAGTGACGCGGCTCGGACCCAGCAATTATTGCGCGGTGTACGTTCCGGTTTTGAGTCTGGATATCTACGCGCAATTTGCGCCGACGCCCATGGGGCCCTGGGGGGGCGATTTGGTGATTGCCTCTGTCCCGGACCAAGGCGGCGAAGGCATCGAGACGGCCTATATGCCCAATATCTGCGCCGGCACGGGCAGCAATGGCCTTTATACCATCGGTTATTCCGACAACGGTTGCACCGAAAGCTGGTTCACCAAAACCTATTCAGACAAGTCCTGGTATAACCCGCATTTCGTCACGGCCAACCTTTGGCAACTTTCGCCATTTACGTTTAACTATGCTGCCAATGCGAACTTCGGTTTTGAGACGCCCAGCATCGGCAATGGCTACCAGTATAATCCCCCGGGCGGCTTGTGGAGCTTCAGTGGTGCCAGCCCGAACGGTTCGGGCATTGTTGGCAACGGCAGTCTTTTCGGGAATCCCAATGCCCCGCAGGGCGTTCAGGCGGCGTTCGTCCAGGAGCATGGGACTATTTCGCAGGCCATTTCCGGATTTACGCCGGGGATAAACTACACGCTCAGTTTTCTCGCCGCAGAACGTTTCAACAATAACGAGTCGTGGAGTGTAACGGTCAATGGCGCGGTCATCGCGAGCTTTAATCCGGGGTCGAGCGCGACCAGCTATGTGAACTACACAACCACTTTCACGGCTACGGCGGCCACCGAAACCGTGGCGTTTGTGGGAACGGATTTGGCCGGTGGCGATAATACGATCTTTATTGACAATGTGCGGATTACCGCCCCGCCCATCCTTCCGCCGGTAAATATCAATATTCAGCAAGCGGCGGGCAATCTCGTGCTCAGTTGGCCTTCAGGAATACTGTTGCAGGCGACCAATGTGGGCGGACCCTGGGCTACGAACAATGCCACTTCTCCCTATACCAACCAGCCCAGCCAGCCCCAGATGTTTTACCGGGTGCAGGTGCAAAAGTGAGCTTGATTAATTAAACTGGTTCCTCGACGTTTATAATGGGTAATTAGCCATAGTATGGAATCTCTAACTTG
>CAZHIM010000006.1:0-119919 GCA_964532525.1 uncultured Bifidobacteriaceae bacterium | reverse complement strand
ACTCCCCATGAACCCGGAAAACATTCAACATTCGACAATCAACTTCCAACCCTGAGATCTTTGACGTTTGTCATGGGTAAAGGGAGTTGTCGCAAAGCGACCAAAACCAAATCAAACCAAAGAAATGACAACGCCCGCGTGAGTTGCCATACTCGGCGCGTCATGACTCTGAGACTTTGCTGTTTTCTTTGCCTCACCACGCTGTTGGCGCCGGGGGTCGCCCGCGCCGATGCGGCGGCGCCCACCGTCAACCTGAACAGCCCGGTGAACAACGCGGCCCTCGACGTGGCGTCGGGTCTTTCACTGTCCGCGACCGCGGCCGCGGGGAGTGGCGCGGTGACGAACGTGGCCTTTTATTTGAATGGATTTCTGCCGGTGGCCAGCGTGGCCAACGCACCGTACGACTTTGTCTGGACCAACGCCCCCACGGGGGTTTACACCCTTACCGCCGTGGCGACGGATGACGGCGGGAGCATGAGCACTTCGAGCGTGGTGCAGGTGACCGCCACCAATTCAGCCGCGCTGGCCTGCCTGCGGCAAATCAAGACGGTCTTCATCATTCCGCTGGAAAATCATGATTTGGTGCAGGCCAACCCCACCGGCAAGCCGCAGCAACTCCTGGGCAACCCGGCCTGTCCCTACTTCAACAGCCTGATCACGCCCGGCAACCCGAACTCGGTGCAGACGGCCTATGCCACGCACTATTTCAGCACGACCATTGAGGGCGAGCATCCATCGGAACCGAATTACATCTGGGGCGAGGCCGGGACGGATTTTGGCGTGCGCACGGACCGCGATCCCAGCGCCGCCGCCGGCAACCAGTTCAGCAACAAAATGCATCTGTCCGCGCAGTTGACGGCGGCGGGCATCCCTTGGCGCGTTTACGAGGAAGACGTGGAATTCAGCCCGTCCGAGGAGGTGAGCGTCTCTGGTTCCGGCGCGTTCGTGAATCCTTACAACGGCACCACCCAGTACAATTACGCCGTGAAACACAACCCGATGGCTTTCTTCACCGACACCCAGAATAAGAATTGTCATCCGTTCACGAACTTCTGGGCCGACCTCGCCAGCAACCGCGTCGGACGCTACAACTGGATCACGCCCGACCAATTCAACGAAATGCACAGTGCCCTGCCGGGCGGCTTCACCTGCCACGGCACCAAGTTTACCGGCAACCAGGCGGGCATCGCCGAAGGGGACAACTTTCTTTCCATCGTCATTCCCAAGATCATGGCGTCGCAGGCGTACCGGGACCACGGCGTGATCATCATTTGGACCGACGAGACGGTAAGCACGGATGACACCAACACCACGCTGCCGTTTGTGATCATCTCGCCGCTGGCCAAGGGCAACGCCTATGCGAGCGCGCCGGCCTACAGCCACTCCTCCTATCTCAAAACGATGGACGAGCTGTTCGGGCTGGCCTACCAGACCAATGCCATCCCGGCCGGCTACCTGGACGCGCAAAACACCGCCATCAATTATGTGGATGGACACAGTGCGCCGATTTACGACTTCAGCGATTGCTTCGCGCGCCCCTGAGGAGCAGCGGGGCCGGAACCGTGAACGCCGGCAAATTTCAGTTGTTGTGGGATCGAAACGCTTTAAACCGGAAAACCAATGAAACTCAAACTGCTTAAATATTTAAATCTGATTGCGGCGACGTTTACCGTCACCCTGGCCCAGACAGCCCTGCCACTCCGGGCTGAACTTTCACTGCCCGGAGTTTTTGGCAGCAACATGGTGGTGCAACGGAATCAGCGGGTTCAGGTTTGGGGCCAAAGTCCGCCGCAAGCCACCGTGCAGGTTCGATTCGGCCCCCGGCACGCCGACGTCAAAGCCGGACCTGATGGGGCCTGGCAGGTTTCGTTGGCTCCCTTGGATGCGGGTGGCCCGTACGCGCTCACGGTGAGCGACGGCACCGAGACGGTCACCCTCACCAACGTGCTGTGCGGTGATCTGTGGCTTTGCTCCGGCCAATCCAACATGCAATTGGCGGTCAAGGAGACCGATCCCGGCGAACAGGAGTCCGCCTTGAAGGACCGGCCGAATCTGCGTTTTTGCACCGTCGCCAAAACCTTTAGCGACAAACCGCTGGCGACGGCCGATATGCGCTGGCGGGCCTGCACCCCGGATTCCGCCCGGGAGTTTTCGGCGGTTGGCTGCTATTTCGCCTGCGAGCTCCTCAAAGATCCTGCGCTTGCCAAGGTGCCCATCGGCGTCATGGACAGCTCCTTCGGCGGCACCATGTGTGAGGCGTGGATTCCGCATCCCGCGCTGGCGGGTTTCCAGACCAACGATTTGCATGACTCCATGTTCGGCATCAAACCCGCGTATCTTTACAATGCCATGATTGCCCCTTTGGGGCACACGGCATTCAAGGGGGCCATCTGGTATCAGGGCGAGGGCAACGCGGGGCATCCGGAAACCTATCCGGCCCTGCTGGGGACCATGATTGGGGAATGGCGCAATCAATTCGAAGAGCCCGGGCTGCCCTTCCTGATCATTCAACTTCCCGAGTTTGCGCCAATGTGGGGAGACTATTACTGGTCGTGGATTCGCGAAAGCCAGGCCAAAGTCGCGCAGTCGGTCCCGCACACCGGGCTGGTGGTCTCGCTCGGTACCGCCGACGGCTTCAACCTGCACCCCAAGCGAAAACTGGAGATCGGGCGGCGCGCGGCCCGGTTAGCCCGGCGGCTGGCGTACGGCGAAAACCTCGCGGGGCAAGGACCGGTGTTCCGGAGCGCCACCGTCACGGGGTCGGCCCTGCGCGTGGCTTTCGACACGGAGCATGACGGGTTGGCCGGCGCGGGCGATGGCGGCGTGAAGGGTTTTGCCGTGGCGGGACGGGATGGAATTTATCATTTTGCGGATGCGCGCATTGACGGAGACGCGGTCGTGGTCCAAAGCCCGGAGGTGCCGCAACCGGAGACGGTGCGCTATGCCTGGGAGGGAGTTCCGCTGGCCACCCTCAGTGATCATTCCGGACTGCCGGCTGCGCCATTTCGAACCGACTCACAAACTTATACCGATGTGGAAGTCCAGAAGACGCCGGTCACCCGGCGGGTGGCCACCCCGGCGTATGAAATCGAGATTAATGCCAGCGGGATGCCCAGCAGCCTCGTGTTTCGTGGCGCCCAGTTTATTTCCAACGAGGCGGGCACGGCCGGCGGCGGCAGCATTCCGGGATTTTTGGGACCGCAGGCGCTCAGCGAGATTCACGAGGACGGTCCGGCTTTGCTGACCTGCGAGAATGACAACGTGACCCTGCGGATGGCGTTCGCAGAAACCTCGATGAACTGGATGATCCACAACCAGGGGAAGGATCCGATCACCTTTCAACTGGCGCTTTCCCCGTTGGTGAAAGTGACCGGCCAGCCAGAGTCCGGGGCGGTGACTTTGGCCCGCGGAACCAACTTGTTGACGGTTCAGGGTTTTGACAGCCTCACCGATACGCCGACCGGCCCGCGGCTAAGCTGCCAAGTCAAAGCGGGAGCCAGCCAAAAGATCAGTTTAAAGTAAACCAGTTTCGCCCTCGCACGGCTGCGGATAGCTTCTGAACCAGCCCCGCAGAGGGCCAACAAGCTTGTGACTTTGTGTCCATAATGCCCATACGGCTCCTCGACGTTTATAATAGGTAAAGCCAAGGCAGTGGGTTCTCAAAGAGCAGATCGCGCCTTGGCTGTTGGACACCCCCTTCCCCCTCATCCTGGCCTTCTCCCCCGGGGAGAAGGAACGCGTGGTGTGGCCGGCGTGGAAATCGAAAGCGGCTCGCATCCATCCCATCGCAGGTTTTCTTGCCAAGCGGGGAGCGTGCCTCCCTCTCCCCGAGGGAGAGGGCTGGGGTGAGGGGGAACGGCGCATGGCTGCTCAAGAGACTATCCGCGCCTGCTACCGACCCTTGAAAAGTTCGAGCGGAGATCTTCCCACCCATTATAAACGTCGAAGAATCTGGGTCTGAATGTATTCCCAGCCCACATGCTCCTGGGCCAAACGCTGGCGCGCGGCGAACAGCACGCGCGCCGGTTCCGCGCATTCTTTCAGCCAATCGCAGAGCGTGGGCGCGGGCGGGTCCCCTTCCCAGGGCTGGCCATGGCCGGCGCCGAGGGTCAGCAACTGGCGATAACTCCATACATGCGCCTCGATGGCGGGCCAGCCGGCGGCTTGCGCGCGTTTGGAGGCTTCTTGGGGAATCCAAAGACCTTGCGGGTCGAGGTCGCCGAAATAGAGCAGGGGACGCGGGCCGCCCAGTTCGGCAAAAATATCTCCGAGGTAACCAATGCCGTCCACAAACCGGTTCCCGCAGCCGTAGATGACCGCGCTGAACAGCTTCTGCTCCGCGTTCCAACGGCAATACGTATGCCACGTCGCCGCGTTCTCGATAATCATGACCGGCTGCCGGGCGGCGGCCGCGGGGCCGCGTTTCCACGGCGGCGGTTCGCCCACCACTGCGCAGCGCAAATCGTTGGCCAGATCGAGGCGTTCCAAGCGAAATAGCGACGAACCCAGCAGGGTGTCCAGCCGTTTCTCGTCGCCAAAAATTTGGAGTGACCGTTCCTTGACGGGCACGACGTCGCGGGCGCCGGCCTGGTTTTTGAGGAAATCATTCAACAGGCGCAAGTCGGCGAATGGAATGGTGAAACGAAATTCGCGCAGGAAGGCCAGCTTTGGCTCCCACGGAAATTCGCGGATGAGCCGGGCCTCCTCGTCCGAGGGCGGCACGAATCCGAAGGCTTCCCGCCAACGCGCCTCCGCCGCGAGGGGAATGGCGATGCGGTCAATCAAGTGCGCTTTGTAGCGAACCGGCCGGAGCTCAATCCAGCCGCCGGTTGCCAACAGGCGGGCGTCGCGTTCGGCGTCGTTCCGTTCCAGGGCGGACAGCAGGCCGGCGTCTTCGAGCAAGTCTTCCCAGCCGCGCGAAAACGGGCGCGTGGCGGGTTCGGTGCGGCCGCCGCGAGCCCGCTGCCATTGCGCGAACAATTCGCGGGCGACCGGCACGAGGCTTGGGTTCATGACTCAGCCCAGCGCCTCCAGCGCCTCCGCCATTGTGGTCAGGAGGGGGATGTTGTTGATGCTGGTGACATAGCCGTCGGCGTCGCGCTCGACGTCCTTCTGGCACATGATCACCGTCTGGGCGTGCGGCACCATGACGCCGAGCCGCTCGGGCGGGAAGGCCATGACGAGCTGGAGTTGGAAACTATGGGCCAGGGCCAGGCAGTCCTCAATGCCGTCACCGGAGAGCTTCGAGAAGGCCTCGTCCATGATCACCAACCCAAGTTGTTGCGAGCGCGTGGAACTGCGGTCGCCGCGATCATAGACGCGGCGGAAGGCGGCCAGCATGGAGATGAAAAACGGCGCCTGGTTTTCGCCGCCGGAAAGATTGCGCCCGCTGCGGCCGAGCGAAATCGGCGGCGCATCCGGCTTGTCGGCGGGCACCATTTCCAGGTCGTAATGATGATAATTGCGGTAATCGAGCAGCCGCAGGGCGCGCGCATCCTGGCTGTCGGAACTATTGACGGCGTCCATCAACTCCTGTTTGGCGCGTTCGACTTCCGCGCCGAGGAGGGGGTCCGTCAGCTCCAGGCCGCTGCCGAGCAATTGCCAGATGGCGCTGAAGCCGGCCGTGTCTTTCTTCTGGCTGATGCGGTAGCGGAACTTGCCAATGGGCTGGCTCAGGAAGCGGTCGAGCAAACGGATGGTGTTTTGCGCGTCGGTGATCCGGCGGTTCAGTTCGTTGAGCACGCTCTCCTCGAGCCGGCGTTCCCAATCGCGTTTGCGGTCGGCGGCCAGTTCGCGGGATTTTGCCAGTTCAATCTTTTCCAAGTCGCGGAGGCGGTTGGCCCAGCGTTCATTGCTCTCGTCGTCGGCCGGAAAATCGTACTGATACTCGGGGTGGCGCAGGTTGCCGGCTTCGTCGCGGATGGTGGCGATTTTCTCGCGTTCCGCCTTCCGTTGCGCGCGGGCTTGAATGGCGTTGGCGCCGGCGAGTCGCAGGCGCGATTGCGCGGCCTCGAAACATTCCAGCCATTTGGGAAATTCCGCCCGCAAGCGGTCGCGCTCCTGATTCAACACGGCGTCGAGCAGGCCGCTGAATTGGCGGCTGAGTTCCACGCGGCTGGTCTCCACCGCCAACCGGGCGCCCTCGGCCTCCTGCCTGGCCCGTTCCAGGGCTTCGCGTTCCGGGCGGACGCCCAGTTCGAAATTGTTTTTCCGCTCGGTGAGGACGGCCATCTTCGAGAGCGCATTCCGGTGCTGCTGTTCCAGTTCGCGGAGCCGTTGTTGCCGGGCCTCTCGTTCCGGGGTCGTCAACAAGGCGATGGTTTCGCGAATGCGCCCTAGATTCGCCTCGAATTCCGGCAAGTGCGGCAACTCGGCCGAATAATCCGGCAACGCGCTTTCCGCCAAGCCGCCCTTGCGGCCGTTGTCGAGCCACGTCTGCACGTCGGCGAGCTGCTGCTTCAACGCCTCGTACAGCGCGCGGGTCTCGCCTTGCTCCTTTTGTTTCGCGGCCCGCATCCGTTCCAGACCTTCGCGGCCCAAGGTCAGATCCACCGACGTGGCCGGCTTCAACCGCCTGCGCAGCGGCGCGGATTTGAAGATGCCTTCCGGCGTGATCGCGCGGGCGGCGTCGCATTTTTCCAGTTCCTCGACCGACTCAACGCACAGGACGTCGCCCAGCAGGTGTTCAACGTAGAGGCGGGCCACCGGGTGAATGACGTCAACCTTGCTGAACAGGGAATCTTCCCGCGTGCCCACGCGCAATTGGCGGGCTTCGGCGGGATTGAGCAGCGATTCCAGGTCGCGCCCCGGCGGCGTGCGGCGCAGAATTTCGAGGGCCTCGCGGTAATCGGCGGCGTCATTGACCACCAGCACCCAGCGGTTGCGCGCCAGGTAAAGTTCCAGGGCGGGCCACCAGCGTTCGGCCTCCGGCTTCACCTCGATGAGCCGGCCCAGTTGCTCCACGCGATTGCCCAGCTTTTGCCGCAGGGCGGCGAACAGCGGAAACGCGCCGGGGGCCTGGCCTTTGGACAAATTCTCCAAGTCTTCGGCCAACTGCCGAAGCCGCTTTTCGGCGGTGGTGATTTCACTGCGCAACGGGTGCAGCAGCTTATCCACGCCAAGCCACAACTCGCTGAAACGCGCGGCCAGATTCTGCAGCGCGGCCAGGCGCTCGGCATCGGTGCCGGAGCGCAGGTCGGCCAGCCACCGGTCATCCACGACCAGAGCTTCGGTCAGACCTTCGAGTGGCAGCGCGGCGCCGTGCTTGAGCCAGTTCATCCAGCGATAGTGCCGGTCGTCGAGCTGTTTGCGCACCGTTTGCTGTGCCAGTCGCAGGGCGGTGACTTTCTCCTGCAATGCGGTCTTCGTGCTTTCGAGCCCGGCGATTTTGACCGCGTCGGGGTCCTTTTCAATTTCGAATCGCACCTGGCCTAGCAGGGTGCCGGCGCCGGCTTCTGTCTGGGTGGCTTCAGCCAATTGCTTGAGGTCGTCGGCATGGGCCTCTTCCTGCCGCTGCAAATTGGCGGCGAGACGTTCCCGGTGTTCCTCGGCCTGCAACAGTTTCAGCCCTTGCGTGGTATGCAACAGAATGGCTTCGGTGCGACGCGACGATTCATACAGGTCATGCTGTTCGCAGATGCGGCGAAGAAACGCGGCTTCGTCCTCCTGCTGCTCCAGGCGTTTGCGGGTGTCATCGTAAGCGCGCAGCGCGGTTTTCACATCGCGGACGTCGAGCGGGCTTTCTTCGAGAATAAAGTCGCGGATGAACTTTTCGACGTTTTCCTCCGGTTCAAAAGCGATCGCCTTGGGGAACGTGCGGTGAAAGGCCGCGCTGTCGAAGTTCAGGTGCCGGGGCGCGGCCATTTCTTCCAGGTAATCCCGCTGGCGGGCAAAGATGCTTTCATTCCCATATTCGCGCCGCAGCCAGGTGCGGAAGGCGTCGTCGGAAAGCAGTTCCTTGCCGTCGGGCGAAAGCGCGGCGTATTCGAGCCGGTCGGGAATGCAGAAATACGTGGGGCGCGGCGCCGCGTCGGCGCTCGAAAACTCCAGGCGGATGCCCCACGTCTCGCGCTGGGGCTCCTTGTGGCTGGGGTCGGCCGGCCGGGTGAATTCCAAGCCTACCAGCGACACGCCGCTCTGGCGGAGAAAATGCCGCTGGCCGTTGCGGATTTGATTCGTATCTCCGAGGCAATAGCCCACCAGGTCGCGCCCGCGGGCGTTGCCGGCGGCGGCGCGGTTGAATTGCCGTTCGCCGCCGAGCAGCACGTATTGGATGAGGTCGAGCAGGGCGGATTTGCCGGTGCCGAACGCGCCGGAAATGAGGACGTTGTCATCCACGTCAAAGATCTGCCGGAAGCCATACCAGTTGATGGCGACGACGCGCGTGAGGGAAATGCGCTGGCTCATGCCTCCTCCTCGGTGTGGGCGGGTTCGGGCGCGGCTTCGGCCGGCGCCTGATACAAATCCGCCTGCTGCTGCCAGGCGGCGGCGTTCTCGAAGGGAATCACGCGCGGCAGCGTGTGCAGGATTTCCACTTGCGATTCCCCGAAGCTGGCCGGGTCTTCATGCCATTGCACGCGCACGAGCCGGCGGCTGCGCAGTTTGCCCAGCATCTCCCGAAGCTGGGCCTCGGTGGGCGGCGCAATGTTTTCAAAATAAAGCCGGAGCCGCTCCCAGATCTCATTGGTGGTGACGACCACGCTGGCCACGACGTTGTCCATCCGGGCGTCGTGGTACATGCGCCACAGGGTCAACACGAGCAGGGTTTCGGCCTTGTTGAACCGCGCCATCAGCGCGCAATCGCCCGGCACCGGGCGCAGTTGAAAAATGGGGCGGTCGGCATCGGGCAGCAGTTCGAGTTGCAGCGGCGCCAGGTATTCGGCCAGCTCGCGCTGATATTCGCGGGCGAGCAGGTATAACTCGCGATCCCGGCCGGTGTCGCCGATGAGCGCCCCGTGGGCGAGCAGTTCGCCCAGAATCTCGGACAGCGCGGCGCGATCGGGTTCCTGGATGCGGTTCCAAGTCGTAAAGGTGGGCCAGGGGAGTGACATATCAGGCAATGCGTTCGATGGTAAAGCGTTCGACGAGGCGGTCCGCCTCGGGGTCGCGCGGGATGCGGTCGGGTTCGGTTCCAAAGTCCGCGCGCATGGGGTGCAGCCGCCAGCGCACAATGTGGTGCGACCCGTTGGCGCGGCCCCGATCAAAGGCCAGGGCGGCCAGCAGGTCGAGCAAGTCGTCTTCGAGGTGCACGTGAAGCTGGTCGGTGGAGATACGGGCGCCCTTGGCCGGCAGGTGTTTTTCGATGAACCGCACGGCCCGTTGCGGCGTGAGCACACTCAAGTTGCGCCGGCGAATTTCCTCGCGGGCGGCGTCGGGATCATTCGCGGAATCGCGCTGCTCGAAACTCAGGTCCACCGCCGGCCGCGGGCGGCGGGGGCGGGACAGCGAGTCGGCGCCAAAGAAAACTTCGACCACCGGCGAGAGGAGGTTCATGCCAGGTTCGCCGGCGAGATCGGAAAAAGACCGGCCGGCATGCGCGCGGGCGGCTTCGTCGAGATACGCCTTCACCTGCTCGGGCCGCGCTCCCCGCATCTCGGTTTGATAGGAATAGCGCGCTGCGGACAGGCGGCTGAACTCCGCCATGCGCCCGTCAATGAGCCGCTGCTTGACCGGAATGGCCGCGAGCTGACGGTCCAGGCGGACGAGCCAGCGCTCGGCTTCTTCAAAGGCGGCGGTGGCACCGAGATTGAGGTGCTTTGCCAGGCCTTCGGCCAGTCGTTGTTTGGTGAACGGATCGTAAAGCGCGTCTTGGGCGACGGTGCGGGCTTGATTCAGGCGCGGCAGCAGACCGGCCTCCTGCAAGGCGTCGTAGCAGACCATGTGTTCGCCCAGGTGGAAATCCACCAGAAAGCGTTGCAGCGTCTGTTGGGCGGAAAGGCTCGTGCGTTGCGCGGTGGCGTGCTGGAGCACGAGCGTCTCCACCGCGTGCATCTGGTCCCCGGCGCGCCCCGTGCGTTCCAGCAGATCCTTGATGGTTTGGCGCATTTCCTCCGGGCCCAGTTGGGCCGGATCGAGCGCCTTTTCGGTCAGCAAATCGCGGCAGAGCGAGCGCAGGGTGGCTGCGAAATCCTTGAGTTCGGCGGGGCGGTTTTCCGCCAGTTCGCGCAGCAGGCGCAGCAGTTGCCGGAGGGCCGGAACGATCAGCACGTAATATTCGTCCAGGCTGACCCGGCGCGGCTCCAGCCAGTGAACTTCGATGAGCTTGTTAAAAAACTGGCTGGCCCGCTGGTTCAGATCGCGAAACTGCCCGCCCTCGTCCGCGTCCAGTTCAAGGTCCGGATGCTGCGACAACACCTCCCGGATCAGCGCCCGGGCCTCGGCGTGGGGGATCTGCCCGCCCTCATCCGCCGCCTCGGCCAGCCGGTCGGCGCAGTCAATGTAGATGGCGGCCGTTGGGCGCGACAAGGGACGGAAAAATCCTCCGTCCAAGATGGAAACCAGCCTTTCGCCCAGAGCTTTTGGCTCCCGGCCGGCTGGCAAAGCTGCGCTTTCGTCGCCCATGACATTCAAGGATATGAGTATGGGCTGAATTGATGGAAAATGTCACGATTGGAGCATGGCTGAATGCGCGAATCTTTCGGCCTTGAATCGAGCCGTGCATCGTTGTGGCTACCGTGGCGGGTGAAGAAAAGCGAACCCTGGGAACCTCGGCGCATCACCTTGCGGATGCGTGCATTTGCATACGGCGCCGCTTGAAATCAAACCCTGCCACGCATCGGAGCAGAGCGCAGCAATGTCTTCTGGGAAGCGATTTGCCACATCCCGTCGAATCCCTGACCACCAACGGCACGCCCTGCAATATGGCGCCAGTTACCGAGCCACGGGGTTAAACTGCCAGGTCAGTAATGATGAAACATGCTGGCCAGCAGGAGCAGTTCGGGGTGGGCCGCCGATAGTTTGGGCAACACCACCCGGATGCGCGAGCGATAGGCGGCAAGCTTTTCAGTCAACGGCCGGAGATCTTCCGCCTTGTCCCAGTGCAGCTTGTGCAAATCGAGCACCAGCCGGTTCTTGCTCCGGGCCAGGGAATCGCGCAGCCGCACGCCGAGGTGTTCCGCGTCCGACGAAGATAGACCGCCTTCCAGGCGCATCCAGACTTGCTGCTTGGCGTGTTGCAACTCGACCTGAATGGAAAAATTCCGGGCGGAA
The DNA here is from genome assembly GCA_964532525.1 of uncultured Bifidobacteriaceae bacterium. Taxonomy (GTDB): domain Bacteria; phylum Verrucomicrobiota; class Verrucomicrobiia; order Limisphaerales; family UBA11358; genus UBA11358. The sequence goes on along the minus strand of CAZHIM010000006.1, from coordinate 108,711 downwards.
TGCTTCTTTTGGAATTGTTCCCACAGCTCAAAGGCGCTCCAACCCTTTTCCGGCAGGCGGTAGGTCGTCCGCTGCAATTTGGGATGCTGCAAGAAATCGAATCGCAAAGTGACTCCCGTCCAGATCGCCGCCCCCACGGCCAGGACGGATTTTAATCGCTGGGCGAGGCTCGGTTGCCCCAGTTCCGCGCGGATGCGCCGCTCCAGATCGCCGATCCATTTGCGCACGGCGGCATTCGGTCCCAGCAGCCGGCCGGCGAGAAACACCGGATACGCGAAGCGCAATTCCCGGGCATAGTATTCGGCCTTCTGCCGCAAAACCGGATTGGAGGAATCCTTGAGTTTCAGGTAGCCGAGGAAACGTGTTTCCAGCACCCGGTAGATGCTGGGGCCGAGCCGTTGAAAATCCTGCTCAAAACACCAGGTCTGGAGCTGCTCAATCTCCGCCGGCGAGAGCGTGGGATGTTTGATCATGGTGTGGAAGCCGTCCGCGCGCCGATAAAACAGATCCTTGTCGCTGGTGTAAACGTCCTGCAGCAAATTCTCCTTGATGACGCGTTCGTAAAACGGCGTGCCGGGCACCGGGCCGTATATCAAGAACTGGGCGAGGTCGGGCTTGAGCTTCATCAGCCCGTCCAGTTCCTGCGCGACGACTTCCGGCGTCTGGTAATCAAAGCCGACGATCATCGAGGTCAGCACAGTGATGCCGTGCGCGCGGAATTCGGCGAGGATGTCCTCCACCGGCCGGCCTTGTTGCTTGGCATAATTCGACCGCGTGCCTTCGTAGCCGATCCAAAAGCCGTCAATGCCCATCTCCAGGATTTCCTCGACGGTGTATTGGCTGATGGCCTTGATGCTGGAGAAGGCGAAGATCGAGGGCTTCTTGGCGCCCTGCAAAACGCACTCGCGAAATTCCATGGCGCGTTTTTTGTTGAGCAGGAAGTCCTCGTCCAGAATCAGGAAGACCAGGCTGGGATCCAGATCGAAATAGCGTTGCACCACGTTGTAAATATCGCGCCCGCTGGGCAGCAGCTTGATGTGCTTGCGCGAAAAGAAATGCGAGGTGCAGCAGAAGTCGCAGCCGTTGGGGCAGCCGAGTCCGGCAAAGATTTTGCCCGTGCCGGACACTTTCCAGCCGAACACTTTCAGGTAGCTGACCATCAATGGGTGCCGGTAGGGCATGGGAATTTCCGGCTCGCCCAGCAGGCGGCGAAAATAGGCCACGCCCTCCTCGCGGCAGATGAAGTCGGCATACGGCTTGAGCACGTCATCCTTCAAGACCGTCCCGTAGCCGCCCAGGACGATCTTGCTGTTGGGCGCGTATTGGCGGATCAGGGCGACGATCTCCTTCATCTTGTGCATCAGCGCCATCATGAAGCTGATGCCCACGTAATCGTAGCCCTGCTTGAGTTCCTTGATGAGTTCGCGCTTGGACGGGTATTGCAGCACCACCGCCGGGGTGTCGAGATTCTCGGCAATGTAGTCCAGACCAAAATGGACGTTCACCGTGCGCGGGCTGAAAATTCCCTGGGCCCGGGTGACTTGGCGGTAAAGCAGTTCGTAGCCCACGGAAGCCGCATCCCCTTGATGCGGACCCATGGGACGACAGACGCTGGTCAACAATACTTTTTTGCTCATAGACTTTGCCTGGACACTCTCTTGAGGCGGAATGGAATCGCGGCTCGGAAACTCGAAATGAGGCGAGATAAGACGGTTGCAAATCAGCCAAGAATAATAGATACCCTGCGCGAGACCTTGTCAAGAATTGTTGGATTTCTGCCTAGCCATTGCTTGGCCTCTTGATGGCAATATTTGTGTGCTAGACATTGGGCCAATAAAGATTGGGTGGAGCCGCGGCCGCAAAAGGGGGGATTGAGGATACAGGATTCGGGTTTCACCCCATGGCATTCGCAGTCCCGCCAGCGGATGCTCTGCGGTCGGAACGAGAGGAAACCCCCGCATGCCATCCCGGGAAGGCCTCTTGAAGTTGCCGTTAAACGAAATTCAACTTATAATTCGTAGTGGCCAAGCGAGACCCGATCCAAATATAGACAATGCACTCCGTCCTGATCATCAATGGCGGATCCTCGAGCATCAAGTTCGCGCTCTATGAGGCGGCCGAACCGCCCCGGCGCGGGCTGCATGGGAATTTGGACCGCATCGGGTTGAGCGGGACAAACCTCACCTTTAATGAGGCGGCGAAGCCGCAGGCCGAGAGCCTCAGTCTGGCCGCCGCCGATCACCGATCCGCGGCGAATTTCCTGATCGATTGGCTCGAAGGCCGGCCCGATTTCGCTTCGGTCAAGGCGATTGGACACCGGGTGGTCCACGGGATGAAACACATTCAGCCCGAAGTGGTGACCCAGGATTTGCTGGATGAACTTCACCGCCTCCGCCCCTACGACCCGGACCATCTGCCGCGCGAGATTGAACTGATCGAGGTGTTCCGTCAGCGGCATTCGAAACTGCCGCAGGTGGCGTGCTTTGACACGGCTTTTCACCAGAGCATGCCGCGGGTGGCCAAGCTGCTGCCCCTGCCCCGCCGGTTCGACGCCAAGGGCGTCCAGCGCTACGGTTTTCACGGCTTGTCCTATGCCTATCTGATGGCGGAGCTCGCGCGCCTGGGCGACCCGGCGGCCACCACCGGCCGCATCATCCTGGCGCATCTCGGCAACGGCGCGAGCCTGGCGGCGGTGCGCGACGGCAAAAGCATGGATACCAGCATGGGCTTCACGCCGACAGCCGGATTGGTGATGAGCACCCGCACGGGCGATTTGGATCCCGGCCTCGCGCCGTATCTCGCGCGAACGGAGCAAATGACCAACCAACAATTTTATCACATGGTCAACCACGAGTCGGGACTGCTGGGGGTTTCGGAAACCAGCTCCGACATGCGCGATCTGCTGGCGCAGGAATCCAAGGACGTGCGGGCGGCGGAAGCGGTGGCCCTGTTTTGTTATCAGACGAAGAAGTGGATTGGCGCATTCGCCGCCGCGCTCGGCGGCGTGGACACGCTGGTTTTCTCCGCCGGCATTGGGGAAAACTGTCCGCCCATTCGCGCCCGCATCTGTGACGGGCTTGGCTTTCTGGGCATTGAACTGAACGGGCCGCGGAACGCGGAAAACGCGGCGGTGATTTCGGCCGACACCAGCCGGGTGAAGGTTCGCGTCATTCGTACCGACGAAGAGCTGATGATTGCCCGGGCAACTTTGCCTCATGGTGCAACCTGAAAAGTAATCCTCTCTCCAACCAAATTGACTTATGAAAACCAACACGCTGACCCCGGAGCTGCTGCAAAAGATGGACGCCTATTGGCGCGCCGCCAATTATCTGTCAGTCGGCCAGATTTATCTTTACGACAATCCGCTGTTGAAGCGGCCGCTGGCGCTGGCGGACGTGAAGCACATGCTGCTGGGGCATTGGGGCACCACGCCCGGGCAGAATTTCATTTACGCCCACCTGAACCGGGTCATCAAAGAATATGACCTCGACATGATTTACGTTTCCGGTCCCGGCCACGGCGGCCCGGCCGTGGTGGGCAATACGTATCTCGAAGGCACTTACAGCGAAATCTATCCCGACATCAGCCAGGACGAAGCCGGGCTGCGGAAGCTCTTTATCCAATTTTCGTTTCCCGGCGGCATTCCCAGCCATGCGTCGCCGGAATGTCCGGGCTCGATTCACGAAGGCGGCGAGCTGGGCTACTCGCTGAGTCATTCGTTCGGGGCGGTCTTCGACAACCCGGAGCTCGTCGTGGCCTGCGTGGTGGGCGATGGCGAGGCGGAAACCGGGCCGCTGGCGACGGCGTGGCATTCCAACAAATTTCTCGATCCGGTCACCGACGGCGCGGTGCTGCCCATCCTGCATCTCAACGGCTACAAGATTTCCAACCCCACCGTGCTCGCCCGGATCACCCGCGAGGAATTGGAGCAATTATTGCGCGGCTACGGCTGGACGCCTTACTTCGTGGAAGGCCACGAACCGGCGCTGATGCACGAGGCCATGGCCGCGACCCTGGATGCGGCGGTGGAGGAGATCAAAAGAATCCAGCACGATGCCCGCGTGAACGGCAACCCGACGCGCCCGCGCTGGCCGATGATCGTGCTCAATTCGCCCAAGGGCTGGACGGGGCCGAAGGTCGTGGACGGCCTGCAAGTGGAAGGCACCTTCCGGGCGCACCAAGTGCCGCTCTCCGACCCGGCCACCCATCCCGAACATCTCAAATTATTGGAGGATTGGCTGAAAAGCTACCGGCCGGAAGAACTTTTTGAAGATTCAGGCCGGTTGAAGCCAGAGCTGGCTGAACTGGCGCCAACCGGCGACCGGCGCATGGGCGCGAATCCGCATGCCAACGGCGGCAGGTTGCTCCGGGATCTGCGCATGCCGGATTTCCGCGATTACGCGGAAGCCGTGCCGGCGCCGGGGGCTCGCGGCATCGGCGACACGCATGTGCTTGGCCCCTTTTTGCGCGATGTGGCCAAGTTGAATCAAAGCCAGCGGAACTTCCGGGTCTTTGGCCCGGACGAAACCCTCTCCAATGGCCTGGAAGCTTTGTTTGAAGTCACCAAACGACAATGGGACGCCGCGACCGTGCCCAACGATGAATTTCTTGCGCCGGCCGGACGCGTGATGGAGATGCTGAGCGAACATCAATGCGAAGGCTGGTTGGAAGGTTATCTCCTCACCGGCCGGCATGGCTTGTTCAACTGTTATGAAGCGTTCATCCACATCGTGGACTCGATGTTCAACCAGCACGCCAAGTGGCTCAAGATCACCTCGCATCTGCCTTGGCGGCAAAAGATCGCTTCGCTGAACTATCTGCTGGCCTCGCACGTCTGGCGCCAGGACCACAACGGTTTCACGCATCAGGACCCCGGTTTCATTGATCATGTCGTGAACAAAAAGGCCTCGGTCGTCCGGGTCTATCTGCCACCGGATGCGAACTGCCTGCTGTCAGTCATGGATCATTGCCTGCGCAGCCGCCATTACGTCAACGTCGTCATCGCGGGCAAACATCCGTCGCCGCAATGGCTGACGATGGACGCCGCGGTGAAGCACTGCACCGAGGGCATTGGCATCTGGCAATGGGCCAGCAATGACCAGAATGTCACGCCGGACGTGGTCATGGCCTGCTGCGGCGATGTGCCCACGCTGGAAACGCTCGCGGCCGTCGCCATCCTGCGCGAACACCTGCCCAGCCTGAAAATCCGGGTGGTCAACGTGGTGGATCTGATGCGGCTGCAACCGCAATCCGAACACCCGCATGGCCTGAGTGATCTCGATTTCGACGAGCTTTTCACCAAAGACAAGCCGGTCATCTTCGCCTTCCACGCCTACCCGTGGCTGATCCACCAGCTGACGTACCGCCGCACCAACCACGACAACATCCACGTTCGCGGCTACAAGGAGGAAGGCACGATCACCACGCCATTCGACATGACCGTGCTGAACGATCTCGATCGTTTTCATTTGGTGATGGATGCCGTTGACCGCCTGCCGCAGACCGGCGACGCGGGCATCTACCTGAAGCAACAACTCCGGGACAAGTTGATCGAGCACAAGCAATACATTGATAAACACGGGGAAGACATGCCGGAAATCCGCGACTGGAAATGGAGCGTTCCAAAATAGAGGTTTGGCATTGAGGGACACGGCGCCAGGTTGGTTGGCGGCAGCCAAGGCCGGCCGGAGCTTCGCTTCCAGCCGCCACCGAGTGTCCGGTGGAATTTTTCCGCCAATCAGTCTTGGACACCGGTGATTTCCGGGCTTAGGTTGGACCATCAGAAACAACGCCTCCTCCGTTCCGGACCAGGGGCAGCCAAAAGAAAACGCGATGGCCTGCGTGGGGATAAACATCGGCGCGCTCACCGTGAAAGTGGTGATGTTGCGCGGTGACGACCCGGTGGCCCAAGTCCGGCCGCATCTGGGCCGGCCGTTGGAGGTTCTCAAAACCATGCTCGCGGAAGCCGGCTTCCGGGGCGGCCATTTCTTTGGCGTGTCCGGGCATCTGGGGCACCTTTCGGAAGTGGCGGCCATTCAACGGGCGTTGCGCGAGCTCCCTGAAAATTTCGACGCCGTGGTTTCGTTGGGCGGAGAGTCGTTCCTGGTTTACCTGATCACCAATAAGAGAATCAGCAATGTGATTTCCCACAACAAATGCGCCGCCGGCAGCGGCGAGTTTTTTGTGCAGCAGATTGGCCGGATGGGACTGAGCCTGGAGGAGGCGATCCGGCGTTCGTTTGCGGGCCGGGTGGTGCCGCTGGCGTCCCGCTGCTCGGTGCACTGCAAATCCGACATCACCCACAAGCTCAACCGGAAGGAGGCCACGCCGGAAGATATTTTGCATACGCTGCACGACAGCATGGCCGGCAAGGTGATCGCGCTTTTGGAGAAAGGCCAGCGCGATTGCAAGCGGGTGCTGTTAATCGGCGGCATGACCCGCAATGCGGCCATGCTGGCGGCGTTGCGCCGGCAGCAGCCCGGCACGGAGTTCGTGGTGCGGCCGGAAAGCCCCTGGTTTGAGGCGTGGGGCAGCGCCTGGTTGACGCGGGATCAGCCGCTTTATCAGACGCCCCGGCTTTCGGTTCAGCCGGGACTTGGTCAACTTCCGCCGCTCAGTACCCACGCCGGGCTCGTGCAAGTCATCGCCGCGCCGCCCCGGCCGGCGGCGCCGGCCGGGGCGCTGGCGCTGGGTTTGGATGCGGGATCCACCACCACCAAGGCGGTGCTGCTCGACCCGGCGACCCGCGTGGTGGTGGCCGCGCATTACACGCGCACACAGGGCGATCCCGTGGCGGCGGCGCGCGAGTGTCTCCACGCCCTGGTGAAGCAAGCGGGCAACCGGCGGGTGGGTCTGGCCGCCACCACGGGTTCCGCGCGGGAGTTGGTGGGCGCCTATCTGGGCACGGAATACGTCTTTAACGAAATCTCGGCGCAGGCCGCCGGGGCCAGCCATTTCGCCCCCGACGTGGACACGATTTTTGAGATTGGCGGCCAAGACGCAAAATACATTCGTCTCCGCAACGGCGTGCCGATTGACTACGCCATGAACAACGCGTGTTCCGCCGGCACCGGCTCGTTTCTGGAAGAAAGCGCGCTGGGCGATCTGGGCATCGCCGTCACGGACATTGCGGACATCGCCTTGACGGCACCGGCCCCCGTGCAATTCAAAGCGACGTGCGCGGCCTTCATCAACTCGGATATTCGCCTGGCCCAGCAGGAAGGTCATTCCCGGGAAAACATTGTCGCCGGGCTGGTTTATGCCATCGCCGCCAATTATCTCACCAAGGTCAAAGGACAACGGCCGGTGGGCAAAAAGGTTTTCCTGCAAGGCGGGGTGGCGCTGAACCGCGCGCTCGGCCATGCCTTTGCCCATTATGCGGGCCGGCCGGTCGTCATTCCGCCGCATCCGGAATTGCTCGGCGCGCTGGGGGCGGCGTTGCTGGCGCTCGACCGGACGAAGCTGCCATCGGGGCCGGCTGCGACCCCGTCGAGCGCGATGGAGTTGCTGAATCTGGCGGCGCCGGAAATGAAGCTCGTCAGCCGGTTCACCTGCCGGGCGTGCAAGCTGTATTGCAGCATTGACCGGTTCGAGGTTGCGGGCCGGCGATTCCCGTTTGGCGGCCGCTGCAGCTTGTACGAGAATGTGTGGAAACGAAAGGCCCGCACGGCGGCCGCGGCCGATCTGGTGGAGCGGCGGGCCGGGTTGCTCTTCGATGGCGCCCAGGACAAACCCAATGGCGGCCGGCGGCGCATCGGCCTGCCCCGGGCGCTGACCACGCACTCGCTGCACCCGCTGTATGCGACGTTCTTTGACGGACTAGGCCTGGACTTGGTGTTGTCCGAAGTGGACCCGCGGGGCGAATTGAAATCGAACTCCGGCTTTTGCTTTCCGGCGCAAATTGCGCACGGCGCGGTCATGGATCTGGCCCGGCGCGGCTTGGATCTGGTTTTTCTGCCGCATGTCACGCGGATGCCGCAGGCCGGCGAATGCCGGGATTCCTATTTGTGTCCGATCACCCAGGCTGGCCCGTATTTTCTGGCGAAGGCGTTTCCGCAAATCCGTTTCTTGTCTCCGGTGCTGGATTTCACCCGCGGCTACGCGCCCTGTCTGGCGCTGGTCGAGATGGCCGTGCGGGATTTGGGAACGCCGCGTGTGCTTGCGGAACAGGCGTGGGCGGCGGCGGTGCGCGCCCAGACGGAAGTGGAAAGCGCGCTGCGTCAGTTGGGCCAGGCGGCCTTGGCGCAAGCCATCGCGGAGGGAAAACCGGCGATCCTGCTCGCCGGCCACAGCTACAATGCGTTCACCCCGGAGGCGTCGCAATCGGTTGGCAGAAAACTTTCCAGCATGGGCATCACGGTGATTCCCGCGGACTGCCTGGCACCCGTGGGGAAAGGGCCGACTGCGTGGCATTTTGCAAATCAGATTCTCAATGCCACCGCCCTCGCCCGCGAATACCCCAACCTCTTCCTGCTGTGCGTGAGCAATTTTAGCTGCACCATTGACGCCTTTACCCAGGCGAGGCTGAGTTCCGAGCTGGGCTCGAAACCCCATCTGATTCTGGAGATTGACGCCCACACGGCCGACGCGGGCGTGCAGACGCGCTTGGAGGCGTTTCTCGACATTATCCGGAATCATCAGGCCGGAGAAACGACGCGGGCCCGGTCCTTTATTCCGTGCCGGCTGGCCTCCGGCGGCTACGTCGTCCGGTCGAGCGGCGAAACGGTGGCGATCACCGATCCGCGCGTGCGCATTGTCATTCCCAACTTTTCGCAGATTCACACGCAGGCTTTGGCGATGGTGGCGCGCTGGCTGGGGTTGCATCCGGCGGAGGTGATGCCATTGGAGCGCAGCCAGATTGATCGCGGTCTGCAACACACTTCGGGCCGCGAGTGCCTGCCCCTGCCGATCTGCCTGGGGCAATTGCTACAAGCCATTGATCGCCGCCAGCCCGGCGAGATCCTGGGGTTTTTCATGGTGCGGGGCGGCGCGCCTTGCGTGGTGGATTCCTACATGGACTACTTTGAACGATTCATTACCGAGCACCAGTTGCCGGACGTTTTCATGTTTGATCTGCGGGAGGACAACGCCTATTGCGGCTTCGGCCTGCCCGACTTGACGCGGAATTTGTCCGCGGCGGTGCCCGTGGCGGACATGCTCGTGGAAATCGAGCACGTCCTCCGCGTCGTGGGTGTCAATGGCAGCGGCAAGCATCTGGTGCGGGCGTGGGAGCAATTGGCGGCCACCACGGGCACCTATGGCCAGTTTCAGGCGCAACTTCCGGCATTCATTGATCAATTGACGGCGCTGCCGCGCACGCGAGATCCGCTGGGCTGCCCGCGGGTGGCGGTCACGGGGGATTTTTTCACGCGGTTCAGTCCGTTTTTCATGGAAGGCATCACGGAGCTTTACGCCCAGCGCGGGATCATTCTCAAACCGGTGGACGTGAGCGATCTGCTGCTGTACGCGGCCTATCAAGGGGTGGCTGGCGCCGCCCATGACTGGGGGATGAAACCCGGAGCCGGGGCCTTTGCCAAGGCTTGCACCCGGATGTTCCAGCCAGACGGAAAGGAGTATTTGCAGCACTGGTTGAGTTACCAGGCGGAAAGCAAGGCGGACGTCTATTACCGCAATCTTTTCCGCAAAACCGGCCTGCTGGTGGGCGACACCAACCAGATTCCTTTGCAATTTGAAAAGGCTTCCGAACATGTCTCGCCGGCGCTTTACGGTGAAGTGATTCCGACCATCGGCAAGGGACTGGAGGCCGCCGACCAGGGTTACGAAGGACTGATCGTCATTGGGCCCTTCAATTGTCTGCCCTACCGCATCTCCGAAGCCGTGCTCAAGCCGCTCAGCATCCAGCAAGGCATGCCCATCCTGACCTACGAGAGTGACGGTTACGCGGTTGGGCCGTCGTTCATCACACAGGTGGAGGTGCATATCCAACAGATTCTGGATCGGGCCGCCCAACGCCGGGTGAAGCCTCCGGCCGCCCTGGGCGGGCTGGCGGGACTATTCCGAGCGGCCCGGGGCAAACCGTCGTGACCGCCGGGCCGCCATGCCTGCGCGACGGAACCACCGTCGCCACGACCATGCAGCCCGCCGGATGGATTGATGGTGGGCGCACATCTGGGCTCGCCCGCGCGGGGTATCCGCTTGGCGCTCCAGTGCGAACACGGCCTGATAACTTGCGCCGTCACGCTCCAGGCGGGAAGTCCGTCGAAGCGGCGAGTTCAGTCTGGGCTTCGAAGCCGGCGATCCGTTTGCGCAGAGTCGCCAGGGTGCCCTCCAGCGCCTGTGAGCCGAGCACCATGCGCAGCGGCGCAGGCTCGACGTCAACGCTCTCGATAATGCGCGCCGCCATTCGGGCCGGGTCACCGGGAGCCAGTCCGTTTTTGGGATCCAACATCCGCAAGAAACCATGGGCGGGAGTCTGGTCGTAGGTGGACGTGAGTTTCGCGACCTGTGCGCTGCCGTAGCGGAACTCGGTGCGCGCGCCGCCGGGCTCGACGATGGTCATGCCGATGCCGAAAGCCGCGACTTCCTGCGCGATGGATTCCACGAACCCTTCAATGCCCCATTTGGAGGCGTGGTAAAGCGAGTTTCCCGGGAAGGCGACCTGCCCGCCGTAGGAGGAAATCTGAATGACCCGTCCGCCGCCCTGGGCGCGCAGGTGCGGCAGCGCCGCGCGGATGAAGTGGATGGGGCCGACCAGATTGGTGGCCACGAGGTGTTCGACTTGCTCGTCGGTGAGTTCCTCGGCCGCGCCGAACAAGCCGTAACCGGCGTTGCTGATGAGCACGTCAATCCGCCCGTGCTGCGCGAACGAGCGTTCGACCACCGCATGAATTGCCGCCGGGTCGGTCATTTCAAGCAGTTCCGCGTGGAAAGTCTGCGGATAACGCTCGATCAAATCGGTGATTTTCTTGGTGTCGCGAACGGTGCCGATTACGCGGTCGCCGCGATGCAAGAGTTGCTCGGTGAGTTGACGGCCAAAGCCGCTGCTGACTCCGGTGATAAACCAGGTGCGTTGTTTCATAGTGGGTTTTTTTGTTTTAATGGTCGGTGCGCGGCACTGGCCGGGTTCTTGGCCGGGACGACTTCATCTATGACCCGCAGCGCGTTGAGTGTGCGAGGATAGCCAATGTATGGCAGCAATTGGGTGACAACGTCAATCAACCGTGCGCGGTCGTTGCCAACCTTGAGATTGCCGGTCACATGGCCCTTGACCTGCGGCTCGCAGCCGCCGAGCGAGATCAGCATGGCAAACGTCAGCAGTTCCCGCGTTTTGAGATCAATCCCGTTGCGAGTGTAATAATCGCCAAAGCAGTTGGCTGCGAGAAAGTCCTGGATATGCAACTGGTCCTGGGGTGCCTGCTGCCGCATCTTATCAATTGCCTCGCCAAAGATTGCCTTCTGCGCCGCGACTCCCTTCTCAAAGCGTGTCTCGGGCGTGGTGGTGGACTGGCCTTCCAGGGGAAGTCCAATTCCCTTTTCTTGGAAGACAGCGTTGGTGGCGTGCAAGAAGTCGAAAACCTTCGCCACGCCGACGTAGGGCGCGGACTGATACAGAATCTCTTTGATCACCACCGGCGTCAGGCCGACGTTGAGCGCCGCGCCGACCATGACCTTGTATTCGCCGAGCGCCTGCGAAGCGATGGTTGACGCCAGAATCATCATCACCCGGGTTTTGGTGTCCAACCGGCTCTGGCGGATGACTTCGTCGAACGCCCAGTTGTCGAACAGCGCGATGAATTCCGGGTCCGTCTTTTGCAGTTTGGATTCGTAATTTGGGAACAGCTCCTCGTGGTTCCTGACGGCGTTCTTGGTGAGGTGAATTGTTTTCATGATGTTTGGCGTTTACTGAGGGTAAGAGATGTTCCCTATGAAACCGATCAGAGACAGTGCTTCTCCAAATGCCGCTTGTAATCTTCCAGTGCACGCGGGACGTCCGGGTTCTTGAAAATATCGAAAATCCCAAAAGCCGGCAGAATGTCGTAGCCGCAGAATTTGTAGTTGGAAGTGATGTGGAGGAACAGGTCGGCCGTCCCCTTGCCACCGTATAATTTGCCGTTGGGGTTATCGAAAGCTTCTCTCGGCGCATTCCAGGTCGCGGAGATCATGAATTTCCTCCCCTGCATTTTCCCGCCCGTGCCATACTGCCGGCTGGGATCCTTGCGCGTGCGACCATCGCCTTCGAGCAGGATCTTTGTGGACAGGCCGACATTGAAGACCTCGTCCACGTATTTTTTGTAAATCCAGGGTGCAGAGAACCAGTTCACTGGCGTCTGGAGGATGACCATGTCGGCGGCAAGGTGTTTGTTCACCTCTTCTTCTGGTTTATAGCCCCGCTCGATAAAAGTCTCGGCGACCTGGTGCCCGCGTTTCACGAAAAACGCCTTCGCAAGCTCCATGAAGGCAAGGTTCAGTTTGCCCTCAGACCATCCGGGATACGTGAGGTGAGCGTTGATAATTAGTATTTTCATTTAGTTCGACAGTTTAAAGCAAGGAAAGCCTGCGCGAAAGGCGGCGAAGGCACCGCTCAAGCGCCGTATTGTTCGTCCGTGACCTTTTCCATCCAGTCCACGGCCTTGCCGTCGAGCAACTCCGCAATGGCGATGTGCGTCATGGCCGTGGTGGGGGCGGCGCCATGCCAATGTTTTTCGCCGGGCGGAAACCAGACAATATCTCCGGGATGAATTGATTCAATTGGTCCGCCTGCGCGCTGCACGCGTCCACAGCCGGCGGTCACGATGAGCGTTTGCCCCAGCGGATGCGTGTGCCACGCGGTGCGGGCACCGGGTTCAAAGGTGACGATTGCGCCGCTGACCCGCGCGGCATCGCTCCCCTTGAACGGTGAGTCAACACGCACCGTGCCGGTGAACCAGTCAGCCGGGCCTTTTTGGGATGGCTGTGAGCCATTTCGTTTTATTTCCATAATTTAGTCGTTTTGATTGGTGAATTTATTCCTGTGCGCCTCGGCTGATTGCCTCAAGGTGTTTTGTGCACGCCCAAACTGCTCCGGATTTCGAGCCCCGGTGTCGTCGCCAGTTTGACGACAAGATCGGCCACGCTCTTGCGCGAAACCACCTCGGCAGCGTTTTTGAATGGCTCGCCTTTTCGGGTTGTCCCGTAGGCGATTTCGTCCAAGTTATTCAGCCATGCGGGCCGCAGGATGGTGTAGTCGAGCCCGGATGCCTCGACGATGCTGGCTGACTTGCAGTAGGGTTCAAGAATGCTGCCATGCCGTTCCCCTGGAATCTCGTCATAAATGCCCATCGAGCTGATGAAGATCAGACGCTTGAGGCCGGCTTTCTTCATCGCCGTCACGATACACCGGGCCTGTTGCTCCAACTGACCGGCAAGGTTGGCATACACGACATCCTGGCCGGCCATGGCCGATTCCAGCGTTTTCGCGTCCAGGACATCGCCTTCCACCACGCGCACGCGGTCGGCGCGGCCCGTTAACTTGAGCCGCCGGGCATGGCGCAGGTAAAGCGTCAGCCGCGCGTCGGTGTGCTTCAAGAACAGGCCGGTGGCCACGCGGGCAATCTGGCCGTGGGCGCCGAGAATGAGGATGTTGGTCATCGTACGCTCGTCCGGTTTCGGTCTCAGCGGCCGGTGGTGGCCAGCACCTGCGGGGTGTAGCGCTCGCCCTCCACCTTTATCCCGGCCGCTGCGCGCTTGATTTCGGCGAGGTCTTGCGCCGTCAACTTGAGGTTCGCCGCGCCGAGGTTTTCCTCCAGCCGAGGCAGCTTGGTGGTGCCGGGGATCGGCACAATCCACGGCTTCTGCGCGAGCAGCCAGGCGAGTGCAATCTGCGCCGGCGTCGCCTTCTTTTTATCGGCGATGCGCTTGAGCAACTCAATGAGCGCTTGATTTTTCTCCATCGCTTCCGGGGTGAAGCGCGGGAGATTCTTGCGAAAATCGCTGTCGCCGAATTTGGTGTCCTTGGTCATGGCCCCGGTGAGATAGCCTTTGCCCAGCGGGCTGTAGCATACCAAGCCGATGCCGAGTTCCTCGCACGCGTCGAGGATGCCGTTCGTCTCCGGCCCGCGCGTCCACAACGAATACTCATTCTGCAACGCCGTGATGGGTTGCACCGCATGGGCGCGGCGGACGGTTTGTGCGCCGGGCTCCGACAGCCCGAAATGCTTGACCTTGCCCTCGGCGATGAGCGCTTTGACTGCGCCCGCCACGTCCTCGATCGGCACATTGAGATCAACGCGATGTTGGTAGAACAGATCAATGACCTCGACGCCGAGCCGCTTCAACGAAGCGTCGCACACCTCCCGGATGTGCTGGGGCCGGCTGTCCATGGTGGTATGTTTTCCGGTCTTGGGATCAATCACGAAGCCGAATTTGGTGGCGATCACCACCTGGTCACGCACGGGCTTCAACGCTTCGCCGACAATTTCTTCGTTGGTGAAGGGCCCGTAAATCTCGGCCGTGTCGAAGAAGGTGACGCCCAGTTCCACCGCCTGGCGGATCAACTTGATGCTCTCCTGCTTGCTGAGTGAGTGGTCGTAACTGAAGTTCAAGCCCATGCAGCCGAAGCCGATGGCGGAGACTTCCAGATTACTTTTCCCGAGTTTGCGTTTTTGCATGTTATTCTTTGATTTTCTAAGTTTAGTTTGCCTTACAACCCTGTCATTTTCAGCGCACTTTCAGGAAGCCGGGCTCCCCGTAGCGTGATTTTTGAAGCCGCCGCGTCAATTTCTTTAAGGTCGCCAGCGGTGAGTTCGACGGCAACCGCTCCCAGGTTCTCTTCCAGACGATGCAGCTTCGTGGTGCCTGGAATGGGCACGATCCATGGTTGCTGAGCCAGCAGCCAGGCGAGAGCAATCTGGGCCGGGGTGGCGCCCTTGCGTGCCGCCACATGGCGAACGAGCTCGACGAGCGCCAGGTTTGCCTTCAGCGCTTCCGGGGCAAAGCGGGGCACCTTGGTCCTGAAATCCGAGCTGTCGAATTTGGTGTTTTCATCAATCTTGCCCGTGAGAAAGCCCGCCCCCAACGGACTGAAGCAAACAAAGCCAATGCCCAGCTCTTCCAAGGTCGGCAGTATCTCGCTTTCCGGACCTCGCCACCACAGCGAATATTCGCTCTGAACCGCCGTGACGGGCTGCACGGCGTGAGCGCGGCGAATCGTCTGTGCCCCGGCTTCCGAAAGCCCGAAGTGCTTGACCTTGCCTTCCTTGATCAACTCCTTGACCGTGCCAGCGACGTCCTCAATCGGCACAGCGGGGTCAACCCGATGCTGATAGAACAGGTCAATAGCATCGACACCCAAGCGTCTTAACGACGCCTCCGCGACCAGCTTAATATGCTTGGGCTGGCTGTTCACGCCGCTTCCACGCTCACCCGTCTTTAGATTGATGTCGAAGCCGAACTTGGTAGCGATCACCACATGGTCTCTGTAGGGCGCGAGCGCCTCACCGACCAGTTTTTCGTTTGTAAAAGGGCCATAGGCCTCGGCCGTGTCGAAAAAGGTCACGCCACGGTCTGCGGCTCCCCGGATTAGGGTGATCATCTCCCGATGGTCGGCAGCCGGGCCGTAACCAGAACTCATTCCCATGCAGCCCAGCCCGATGGCGGAGACTTCCAGGTTGCTTTTCCCTAATCGGCGTATTTGCATGATGCAATTTCTTGGCTGTGTGTTTTCTTCGTCAAGTATGCCGTCCGTTACTCCGACTTGAGCGAAGCCATATCAATCGAGAACCGGTATTTCACATCGCCCTTGGCCATGCGGTCGTAGGCTTCATTGACCTGCTGGATCGGGATGACTTCGACGTCCGCCGTGATATTGTGCTGGGAACAGAAATCGAGCATCTCCTGCGTCTCGGCGATGCCGCCGATGGGCGAACCCGACAGGCTGCGGCGGCCCATGATCAGCGAAAAAGCGGAGATGGCGTGAGGCTTCTCCGGTGCGCCGACGAGGGTGAGGTTGCCGTCCACTTTCAACAGATTCAGATAGGCGTTCACGTCGTGCGTGGCGGCGACGGCATCGAGGATGAAGTCGAAACTGCCGGCGTGCTTGTTCATCTCTTCCGCATTGCGCGAGAGCACGACTTCGTGCGCGCCGAGGCGGAGGGCGTCATCTTTCTTGGCGGGCGAAGTCGTGAAAACCACGACGTGCGCTCCAAACGCGCGGGCGAATTTAACCCCCATGTGCCCCAGACCGCCGAGGCCGACGATGCCGGCTTTCTGGCCGGGGCCAACTTTCCAATGGCGCAACGGGGAACACGTCGTGATGCCGGCGCAGAGCAGCGGGGCGACTCCGGCCAGCGGGAGATTCTTCGGCGCACGGAGGACGAAGTGCTCGTCCACGACGATGCTTTCCGAATAGCCGCCGTAAGTGGGCAGGCCAAGGTGTTTGTCAGTCCCGCCATACGTCCAGACCTGGGTGGGTGAAAACTGCTCGTTGCCCGCGCGGCAGTGCGGGCAGGACAGGTCGGCATCCACCAGACAGCCGACGCCGGCCAGATCGCCGGGTTTGAATTTGGTCACGGCTGAGCCGACCTTGGTGACCCGGCCAACGATCTCATGGCCCGGCACGCACGGGTAAACGGTCTGCATCACGCTGCTCCACTCGTTGCGGGCGTAATGGAGGTCGGAGTGACAGATGCCACAGTAAAGGATGTCAATCTGCACGTCGCGCGGAGTCGGCTCGCGGCGCGGGATTGTGGCGGAGGCCAGCGGTGAAGTGGCGCTCTGCGCGGCGTAGGCTTTGGTTTTGATTCTGTTCATAATTTCAATCTTTGCATTCAAATGTTGAAACGACTCTACGCCACGATGGCCCGGCTGTCGCACACGGGGTTGCTCCACCTGTTCTGATATTGCTCAAAAGTGTGGCCCGGCGAAAACCTGATCATTCATGCTTTGGATGATATCAGGCGGGTTGTGTGAAGATATACGGTGTTACCCCCCAAGTTCCGGAATGGCATTTCCAAACCGTTTCACGGCCAAATCCCCGCGCGGCGGCGTCAACGCTGCTGGCGATAATCGCTGGGAGCCAGGCCGGTTTCGCGGCGGAAGAACCGGGCGAAGTGGCTGGGATTGGCGTAGCCGACATCCAGGGCGATGTCCACCACGCTCCGTTTTGTTTCACGGAGCAGGCGTTTGGCTTCGTCCATCCGCAAGGTCAGCAGGTGGCGTGAGGGCGACACGCCCATGGCATTCTTGAACAGGCGGGTGAAGTAAAACTTGCTGACCCCCGCCTGGGCCGCCAGTTGCTCCAGGCTGAAGTCTTCGGCCAGGTGTTCCGCCATCCAGTTGGATATTTGCTGGAGCTTGAAACCTGGCAGGGACGGGCTGCCGCTGGGCGACTCCTTGGCCGTTTCGGCATAGTTGCGCGCCAGATGGATGGCGATGGCTTGCGCGATGCCTTCCAGAAAAAGTGGACTGGCGTGCCGGCGCAGCAACTCCTCGCGCAGCCGCTCCATCCAGGAATTCAACGCCACATCGGTGAACCCGGAGATATTCCGCAGCCGGGCGTGATCCGCGGCTTCCCCGAAAACTTCCGCCAAGGCGCGCTGAACCAGCGGCAGCGCGATGAAGACCGCCATGGATTCAAAGGGCTCGGCGGTCACCGCTTTCCAGCGGCAATCATAGGGAGCGCCTCCCGTCGTGAGAAAGAAAGAACCCTTCGTAATCCGCCGCGTCATCCAAGGCCCGTGGTCTTCCCGTTCCTGGAATTCCACCTCACCCGAAATGGTCCAGGCGAGAAACGGTTCGCTGACGGAGGGAAGGTGCAAGACATCGGCGACGCGCGGCAGGGCGACGGTCCACGCCTTGATGTCCCGCCAGGCTTCGCCGCGGCCCACCCGCAGACATTTTCCGCCCACATAACGCTCGAAGGCCTCGGCAGACGTTGTCTCAGGAACCGGCACGTGGACAGAATCACCGATGGCGCCAGAAAAAACGAGGCCTTTTAGAAGCCTCCGGAAAGCCATGTCCCAGGATTTAGTCCGCCAAGGCATGGCCATTTTTCGCTCGGCACTGCCTGGAGTCGCAGTATATTCGCCAGCGTGTCGCACGCATTGGCGCTGTCACCAGCCGGACATTTATTCCTCGAACCCGACGACCAGGCGGAGCCGAAACTCAGCGCCGCGGCCGGCGCGCGGCTCAACGAGGCTTTTGCTGTCTCGACGGCGCGCGGCTTGGAAACGCTGGCGTCGGATTTCCTGCGGGAACCGCTGCCACCGACCTTCGGGTTCTGGCGCGGGTTTGCCCAGCGGCTGTTCACGGCACTCTGCCACCATCCGGATCTCAATGGTGCGTCCCACCTGACGATTGCCAAACCCACGGAGACGGATTTTGCGGCGCTGGCCGAATCGGCGCCGCCGATGAAGGGGCTCGATCATTTAAACGGCCCCACCCTGGCGCGATTGTGGGATGAATTGGACGCTCAGGTTCATGCCGCCATCGCCCGAACGTCCGGTGGGACGGCGGCTTACCTCAAAAGTTGCAATCCGCTCTGGAACTCGGTGGGGCGGGTGACGTTTCATCTGGCGGAAAACAAGCGCAATCCGGCCCATCCGTTCGCGTTTTTGGCCACCTATACCAATCGGGTTTCCGAGCAAGGCAAGGTGCAGCATCTGCCGCTGGGCCGGGCGTTGGAGGAATATGCCGGGGCCAAAAACCGGGCGGCGCTGGCGGCCTTGCTCTCGCCGGTTCAACGCGCCGCCGAAACGAGCAAAGTCGCCCGCCAAATGCTGGATTCCCGCGCCATTTTTCATCCGCAGGTGTGGCGGCCGGACCAGGCCTTCGCTTTTTTGAAGGAGATTCCGCTGTTCGAGCAAAGCGGTTTGGTGGTTCGCATTCCCGATTGGTGGAAGGCGGGCCGTCCGCCCCGCCCGCAGGTGAGCGTGCGCATTGGCGAAGCCAAGGGAAATCTTCTGGGCAAGGACAGCCTGTTGGACTTCCAAGTGGGTATTTCGCTGGAGGGCGAACCGCTGACGGAATCGGAATTGCGGGCGATCCTGCAATCCACCAGCGGTCTGACGTTGCTCAAGGGCAAATGGGTGGAAGTGGACCGGGACAAACTCCAACAGGTCCTGGAACACTGGAAAAAAGTCCAAGCCGCCGCCGGGCCGGCCGGCTTGCCGTTGTTGGACGGATTGCGGCTGCTGTCTGGTTTTCAACCCGGCCAGGGAGTCGAGCCGGAAGCGGAAGCGGCGCGGGCCGATTGGTCGAGCGTCATCGCGGGCCGCCAATTAAAAACCTTGCTCGAGGAAATGCAGCAACCGGAAGCCTCCGCCGAATCCGATCCGGGAAGCGATTTACACGCGACGTTGCGTCCGTACCAACGGCAGGGCCTGCACTGGCTCTGGTTCATGAACCAGCTCGGTCTCGGCGCGTGTCTGGCCGATGACATGGGTTTGGGCAAAACGATTCAAGTGATCGCGCTGCTGCTCGCCCTCAGGCGCCGGCGGAGCGCCGCGAAAAACGCCGATGAGTCCCGGCCGAGTTTGCTGATTGTGCCGGCATCGCTCATCGCCAACTGGAAAGCCGAAATTCAAAAGTTTTCGCCGTCGTTGTCGGTCCGCTACGCGCATCCGGCGGAAACCTCCACGGAACAGCTGGCGGCGGTCTCCCGAAATCCGGCCCTGGCCCTGGCCGGCAGCGAACTGGTGATTACCAGCTATGCGATGGCCGTGCGCCTGGCCTGGCTCAAGGAGATGACTTGGAACCTGGTCATCCTGGATGAAGCCCAGGCCATCAAAAATGCCGGGGCGCGCCAGAGCCGCGCGGTCAAGGAACTGCGTTGCCGGCACCGCATCGCGCTCAGTGGCACGCCGATCGAAAACCGGCTTTCGGATTTGTGGTCGCTCTTCGACTTCCTTTGTCCCGGGCTGCTGGGCGGCGCCAAAGAGTTCGCGGCGTTTTTGAAAAGCCGCGCCCAGGGGGACCAGAACCAATTTGCCCCGTTGCGCCGATTGGTGCGGCCCTACATTTTGCGCCGGCTCAAAACGGACAAACGCATCATCAGCGATCTGCCGGAAAAGACCGAGGTGACCGCCTTTTGCCCGCTGACCCGCCGCCAAGCCGCGCTCTATCAGCAATCCGTGGAGGAACTGGCCGAGCGGCTGGGGGCGCCGGAAACCGAGGGCATCCAGCGGCGGGGCATCATCCTGGCCTTCCTGACCCGCTTCAAACAGATTTGCAATCATCCATCGCAATGGCTCGGCGATGGGGCCTATGCCCCGGCAGACAGCGGCAAATTCCATCGGCTGCGGGAACTGTGCGAAGAGATCGCCTCCAAGCAGGAGAAGGTTTTGGTGTTCACCCAATACCGGGAAGTCACGGACCCGTTGGCGCGCTATTTGGAATCCGTCTTTGGCCAACCCGGGGTGGTGCTCCACGGCGGAATACCGGTGGCCAAGCGCAAGGAACTGGTGGATGCCTTTCAGCGCGATGGCGGTCCGCCTTTTTTTGTCCTCTCGCTCAAAGCCGGCGGCACCGGCCTCAACCTGACCGCCGCCTCGCACGTGATTCATTTCGACCGCTGGTGGAATCCGGCCGTCGAAAACCAAGCCACCGACCGCGCCTTCCGGATCGGCCAAAAGCGCAATGTCATGGTCCACAAATTCACCTGCCGCGGCACGCTGGAAGAACGCATTCACGACATCCTTGCCGGCAAAAGCGCGCTGGCCGAGGACATCTTGGGTGAAGGCGCGGAACGCTTGATGACGGAAATGAACAATTCCGAATTGCTTCGTTTTGTGGCGTTGGATATAAAAGCTGCCGCCGAAGATTAGAAATTCCGGCGAATGCGGATGACCCTTTTCCAGGAGAAACCATGAGTTGGGGCTTTGAATGGCGGCCGTATGTGCCGGTGGCGGAACGCCGCGCCCGGGCCGCGCGTGAACTGGCCAAGCTGGCCAAAAAGACCGGCGCGGTTGCCTCGCCGGTCCGCTTGGAGAGCCGCAAGATTGCCAGCACTTTTTGGGGCAAGGCGTGGTGCGATAATTTGGAGGCATACAGCGATTATGCCAACCGCCTGCCCCGCGGCCGCACCTATGTCCGCAACGGCTCGGTGGTGGATCTCCAGATCAGCCGGGGCAAAGTAGTCGCCCAAGTTTCCGGCTCGGAGCTGTACCAGATCGAAATCAAAATCAAGCCGCTGGCGGCCAGCCTCTGGAAATCCATCCAGACCGAATGCGCCGGGAAAATTGATTCCCTCATGGAATTGCTCCAGGGCAAACTCTCCTCGTCGGTGATGCAAATAGTGACCCGCCCCGCGGGCGGGCTTTTTCCGACCCCCAAAGAAATTGACTTGGATTGCTCCTGCCCCGATTGGGCCGATTTGTGCAAACACGTCGCCGCTTCGTTGTATGGTGTGGGCGCGCGGCTGGATCAAAGTCCCGAACTGCTTTTTCTGCTGCGCGGCGTGGATCCCGCCGACCTGATCAGTCAAGCTTCCGCCGCCGAAGCCGTCCGCCAAACGGCGGGGACCGACGGCGCACCGGCATTGACGGACAAGGAGTTGACGGATGTTTTCGGCATTGAATTGGCTGACGCACAAGTCCCGGTCCAGCCGGCTGCGAAAATGACAAAACCGGCGGAGTCGCCAAAACCGCTGGCCCCGCCGGCAGCCGTTCCAACGCCAACAGCCAAGCCGGCGAAAAAGCCCAAGCGCCGGATCAGTGCAGCGGCCAGGGCAAAGATGGCGGCAGCCGCGCGGGCGCGTTGGGCCAAAGCCACGAAACCGGCGGCGCGACGTCAGCCGGCCAAGCGGAAAATGAGCCCTGCCGCGATGGCCAGAATCGCCGCGGCGGCGAAAGTCCGCAGGGCAAGCCATGAAACAACCGGCGGAAAGTAAAGAGCGGGAAGACCGCCGCCCAAACCGCACCCTGCCGCTCAAAATAGAAGAGCAAGCCAAACGGAAAGACTTCCACGAATGGGATCATTCGACCGTTGGCCGCATCTGGCAGGTGGCGGACATCAATTTCGGAAGCAGTCGCTCTTTCGATGATTTCGAGTTTTGACACCCGAAGCCACTGATAAAGCACTTCCCAATCGTGTTGGGTCAACGTGGTGGCGAGTTCCTCAGCCAGGCGCAGGGACTCCGGATCTTTTTCTTATTTGACAATGAAGCCCATTTTGATCGCGATGAACTGTGAAGATTGGAGCGGGTGATGGGAATCGGACCCACGTATGCAGCTTGGAAGGCTGCCGTTCTACCATTGAACTACACCCGCAACTGCGCCGGTCCCTCGTTGCGCAGCGCCGCGCAAAATCATAGCCGCCGCGCCCGCCTTGTCAATCTGACATAAAAACTTTGACTGTTCGCGACTGCAGAAGAATCTTATCGTCGCTTTGTTGGTACGAAACTTCCAGTTTCGATTTCGTAATCAGTGCCGGACGTTGCTCGTTCTCGCATTGTGGGGCACTTTCATTTGCTCGGCAGGCGCCCGTCCCTACGGCCTGACTGCCCGCCCGCCTGTCGGGGCCTTTCTCAACAATACCCTGCCCGAAGTCGCTCCCTCCATTTCCGGCAACTGGTCGGCCGTCGTGGCCTTCACCAATCTGCTCTTCACTAATTCCGTGGGCCTCACGGCCGTCCCGGGCACCGGTCAATTGTGCGTCTGGGAGCGTGAAGGCCGCGTCTGGATGTTCCAGAATTCCCCGGGCGCCGCGCAAAAAAAGCTCGTGCTCGACGTCAGCAACCAGTGCCAGGGCTGGGATGATTCCGGCCTGCTCGGCATCGCCTTTCCCCCCGGCTTTGCCACCAACCATTTCCTGTTCGTATATTATACTTGGGTCAAGCCCGGCGGCGTCACCGGTTCGCCCACCGCCCGCCCCGTGCCGAATCTCCCGGACACCTACCATGACCGCCTGGAACGCTACACGCTCGACGCCAACGGCGTGGCCCTTCCCGCTTCGGTGAAGGTCTTCGTGGACCTCACCAACCAGACCGTCTGGCACCACGGCGGCGGCATGTTCTTCCATCCCACCAACGGCTTTCTCTACTGGACCGATGGCGATAATTCCGTGGGCGACAACGCTCAGATCATCACCAAAAGCCTCTACTCCGGCGTCTTTCGCGTGGACGTGGATTGCCGTGGCGGCAGCGTAAGCCATCCGCCGCCCCGCCAGCCCACCGGCGGGTTCACCGCCAATTATTTCATCCCCAACGACAACCCGTTCGTGGGCCAGTCCAATGTCCTGGAGGAATTCTTCTGCCTCGGCCTGCGCAATCCCCATCGCATGACCTTTGACGGGCCGAGCGGCCGGATTTTCATCGGCGACGTCGGCGAAAGTTCGCGCGAGGAGATTGATGTCATCGAGCCGGGCGAATCTGGCCTGAATTTCCAATGGAACCGCTGCGAGGGCAACCTGGGCACCATGCAGCCGCCCTACATCGGCATCAGCCGCGGCCCGCTGCTGGATTATCCGCACACGGATGGCCGGGCGGTGATCGGCGGCTATCTCTATCGCGGCCGCGAATTCGCGCGGGACCTCGGCGGCAAATATATATTCGGCGATAACGTCTTCCGCATCGTCTGGGCGCTCGATGAGTCCGCCACGCCCATCAACAAGACCCTCCTCTGCGTCATGCCCAAGGGCACCGGCCCCAACGCGGGCACCGATTACACCGGCCTCTCGTCGTTCGGCACGGATGCGGAGGGTGAAATCTATTTCTGCCAGATGAGCAGCATTGGCGGGCGCATTTTCAAGCTCCGGCGCGGCGGCCCGCCGCCCCCCGCCAAGACCCTGCCGCTGCACCTGTCCCAGACGGGCCTCTTCAAGAGCCTGCCCGATTTGCAGCCGGCGGATTTTCTCCTGCCGTACACCGTGAATTCCCCACTCTGGTCGGACGGCGCCGCCAAAACCCGCTGGTTCGCCGTGCCCACGGGCCAAACGATCAGCTTTGCCGCGACCGGCGAATGGACCTTCCCCGCGGGCAGCGTCTTTGTGAAAAATTTCGCGCTGCCCGAGGACGACACAAATCCGCAGGCGCTCCGCCGGCTCGAAACCCGCCTGCTCGTCCGCGACACCAACGGCTACGTGTATGGCGCCACCTACAAATGGCGGACCGATAATTCCGACGCCGACCTCGTCACCAACGGTTTCATCGAGGACATCCCCATCCGCACGGCCGACGGCACGCGCATGCAACACTGGTTTTACCCGGGCCGGCAGGATTGTCTCACGTGCCACACGTTTGCGTCCGGCGGCGTGCTCGGCATCAAGACCCGCCAACTCAATGGCGATTTCACCTATCCCGACGGCGTCACCGCCAACCAGCTCCGGACGCTCGGCCACATCGGGGTTTTTGACGCCGCGTTCGATGCGCGGCAGCTTTCGCGTTACCCGCATCTCGTCAACGTGACCAATGCCGGCGCGGCGCTCGAATTGCGCGCCCGCTCCTACCTCGATGCGAACTGTTCCATGTGCCATCGCCCCGGCGCCGCCAGCGTCTTCTTCGATGCCCGCTTCGACACGCCCCTCGCCCGGCAAAACCTTGTCAACGGCGCCGTCGCGAACCAGTTGGGCATTCCCGGCGCGCGGGTGATCACGCCCGGCGACCTCATCCACTCCCTCATTTTCCACCGCCTCAGCATCACTGGCGAGAACCAGATGCCGCCGCTCGCCCGGAGTCTGGTGGATACCAACGCCGTCGCCGCCATCGGCGAATGGATCCTGTCGCTGCCGGTCCGCCCGCCCGAGCTGCCCAAGGGCTGGAGCAGCGCCGATATTGGCAAGGTGGGCGTGGCCGGCGAGGCTGATTTTCTCAACGGCCGTTTCAATTTGCTCGCCTCCGGCGGCGATATCTGGGAGACCGCCGATTCATTCCACTTCGCCAGCCGCCCGCTTTCCGGCGACGGCGCCATCGTGGCGCGCGTCGTTTCCATCCAGTACACCGACCCGTGGGCCAAGGCCGGCGTGATGCTGCGCGAATCGGACGCTCCCGGCGCGAAATATGTTTTCTTCGGCCTCACCGGCAACGGCGGTTCCGTGCTGCAATCCCGCGCCGCCACCGGCGCTTCCACCGCCAGCGCCGACGGTCCGGAAACCAAGCCCCCGCACTGGCTCAAGCTCACGCGCGCCGGCAACCTTTTCCGCGGCTACCTGTCCGCCGACGGTGCCAACTGGACCGCCGCCGGCAGTGTGACCGTTGACCTCAACAAAAAAATATCCGCCGGCCTCGCCCTCACCGCGCACAATAACAGCCTGTTAAATTCCACGCTCTTCGAAAACGTCTCGGTGACCACCGGCAGGCAGTAAATCGTTGAACGGCAGTTGAACCACTAATCTCCGGTTGTGCCTTCGGTTTGAGTTGGGTCGCGAAGCGACAGCGGATATTAGCCACGAAGTGGCTGGTCTCGCGCCAAACGAATTCATGCGTCCTGAACGCGCAGTTTGCCAGACTCCACCTGCCGTGTTCCCGCCTCGACAATCCGCCGTGTTTTCTTACCTTATTTCCAATGTCGTCTGTCAGTCATCCTCTGGTCATCGCAGGGAGAACTTTCCGGTCGCGCCTCATTCTGGGCACCGGCAAATTCTCCGCGCCCGAAACCATGCGCGACGCCCTGGCCGCCAGCGGCGCCGAACTCGTCACTGTCGCCCTGCGCCGCGCCGATTTGAGCGGCAAAAAAGATCCTTTCGCGAACATCCTCGAATTCATTGACCCGCAAAAATACCTGCTGCTGCCCAATACCAGCGGCGCCATCAACGCCGAGGAAGCCGTCCGCTTGGCGCGCCTGGCCGCCGCCGCCGGCCTGCCCAAGTGGATCAAACTCGAGATCCATCCCGACCCCCGCTATTTGCTCCCCGATCCCATCGAGACCTTTCGCGCCGCGGAAATCCTCATCAAGGAAGGCTTCACGGTGCTGCCCTACATCAATGCCGACCCCGTCCTGGCCAAGCGCTTGCAGGACGCCGGTTGCGCCACCGTCATGCCGCTGGGCTCGCCCATCGGCTCCAATCGCGGCATCCAGACCCGCGACCAGATCCGCCTCATCATCGAACAGGCCACCGTGCCGGTCGTGGTGGACGCCGGGCTTGGTGCCCCCAGCCACGCCGCCGAAGCCATGGAAATGGGTGCCGACGCCGTGCTCGTCAACACCGCCATCGCCGTCGCCTCCGACCCCAGCAAGATGGCCGTGGCGTTCAAGACCGCCGTCGAAGCCGGCCGCGCCGCCTTTGAATGCGGCCTCGCCGCTCCCGGCGACACCGCCAGCGCCACCAGCCCCTTGACCGGGTTCCTGGATTGACCGGTTTCCGCCGGGTTGACTTCCCAGGCGACTGCTGACATTTTCTGGCCATGACTCTGGCCGATGATTTAGAAGGAAATCCGGGCGCCGCAGGGGAATGTTAACGCCGCTCTGCCTTTTGTCATCCGTTTGCCCCGGGTCAAAATATGAACGCTAAAAAACTTTCCGCCGCCCGTGTCCGTCAGATCCTGTCCGCCGCGCAAAAAACCCGAGTGCTCGTGGTGGGCGACGTCATGCTCGACCAGTTCATCTGGGGCAGCGTCTCGCGCATCTCGCCCGAGGCCCCCGTGCCGGTCCTGGATTTTACGCGCGAGAGCTTCATGCCCGGCGGCGCCGCCAACGTCGCCCGCAATCTCGTCTCGCTGGACACCCCCGCCGAATTGTTCGGCGTCATCGGCCAGGACGATGCCGCCCGCCGGCTCCTGGGGTTGCTGTCCGAACAAAACATCGGCTGCGACGGCCTCGTAAAAAATTCCGCCCGCCACACCAGCGTCAAAACCCGCATCGTCGCCCACCAGCAGCAGGTCGTCCGCGTGGACCGCGAAACCCGCGGCGGCTTGGATGGCAAGACCACCGCCGCCTTGCTCGCGGAATTCCAGAAAAAAATCACCCGCGCGGACGCCGTCATCGTCGGCGACTACGGCAAGGGCGTGGTGGTGCAGCCGCTGCTGGATGAGATCAAACAGACCTGCCACGAGCGCGGCATCTGGCTGAGCGTGGACCCCAAGCCGGTGCATCGTTTGAACCTGGCCGGCCTTTCGCTCATCACGCCCAACCGCAAGGAGGCCTTTGAGCTGGCCAACCTGCCCGACGACACGAAGAATGCCGATCCGCTCGCGGACAAGAATCTCCTGCTCGTGGCCGAGCGGCTGCTCAGCGAATTGCATCCCGCCCTGCTGCTCGTCACCCTCGGCGAGCTGGGCATGCTGCTCTGCCAGCGCGGCCAGGCGCCGTTTCATATTCCCACCGTGGCCCAGGAAGTGTTCGATGTCTCCGGCGCGGGCGACACCGTCATTGCCACCTTTACGCTGGCGATTGCCGCCGGCGCGTCGTCCATGGAGGCCGCCATTCTGTCCAACCACGCCGCCGGCATCGTCGTCGGCAAGGTCGGCACCGCCATCACCACGCCGGCCGAATTGCTCGCCAGCTTCGCATCCTGACGGCGAGCGGCCGGGCGCGCCTGTCAATCGTGGCATTCCCGGAACACCGCCGCCGTGGCAGTGGCCCGGTCAAACACGGCGTACAGGCTGCCGCGCTCATGTTCCTCGCCCGGCTTGAAGACGCGCCGGTAACACAGCAACTCGTCGGGTGACGGAAAGCTCCGCAGCAACTTGCTGTTTTTGAGCGACGACCGCTCGATCACGGTTTTGAATTCAAAGGCGTCGGCTGGCACCAGTTCCGCCTGGGCGACCAGTGTTTGAAATTCTGTTGGCCCCACGTTGAACACCGCCAGCCATTCTTCGTTGAGGAAAGTGGAATAGCCGGCCACCCGCACCTGGCTGGGCGCCGCCGGCGCGTGCCCGTGGCAAATGTAGGCCAGCCGGCGCTCCGGCGATTGGCCGGCGGCCAGCAGCACAAATACCAGAAACACAACCAGCCCCGGCCCCAGCAACAACGCCCGCGCCGCGGCCGCCGGCAACGAGCGCTTCTCGATCCTCACCCGGGTCAGGATGAAGACGGTGCTGCCGCCGCCGCCCACTAGCACGAGGGCCGGGATGAATGGCAGCAACGCCATCAGGCATGCCACCCCGAAGAATTCCCAGGTGCCATATTGCGTCGCCAGCCAGCCCAGCATCCCGGCGCTCACCAGCACGGCATTAAACAGCCAGAGGCGCCAATAATTCACCACCGGCGGTTTCCCGTTCATTTTGTTTTCCGCTGCATTCACGGCCGCACCAAGAAAGCCTCCGGTTTCACAAAAGCAAGGTTTTATCGTCACAAATTGGACAACCTGGGTGGCTTGGGTCCAGATTCCTGCGGATACGCTCGTCGCTTCCGCCCCGCCGGCGTCAAGAATCCTTGCCGCTAATGATCAGGAATACCATGACAAGAATTGATCCCTTTTGTTAACCTTCCCTCACTCGTGGTAAAAATGAATGCTCAAAAAGTCACTGTCGCCGAAATCCGCGCCATGAAAACCCGGGGCGAAAAAATCCCCGCCCTCACCGCATACGATTACCCCATGGCCCGGCTGCTGGACGAATGCGGCGTGCCCCTCCTGTTGGTGGGCGATTCCGTCGGCATGGTCGTGCTCGGCTATCCGGATACCACCCAGGTGACGCTGGCGGAAATGATCCATCACACGCGCGCCGCCGCCCGCGCCAAGCCCCGCGCCCTGCTCGGCGCCGACTTGCCCTTCAAAACCTATGACACGCCGGACGCCGCCCTGGCCAATGCCCGCCAGCTCGCCGCCGCCGGCGCCGAATTCATCAAGGCCGAGGGCGGACGCGACATCCTGCCCCAAGTGCAAGCCATCGTTGCCGCCGGCATCCCCTTCTGCGGTCACTTGGGCATGCTGCCCCAGCGCGTGCTGGAAGAAGGCGGCTACCACATCAAGGGCAAAATAGAGGCCGAACAACAGGCCCTGATCGAGGACGCCCAGGCCCTCGCCGCGGCCGGCGCCTTTGCCATCGTGCTGGAGCTGGTGAGCCCGCCGGTCGCCCGGGAAATTTCGCGACAAATCTCCGTTCCCACCATCGGCATCGGCAGCGGACCCGACTGCGACGGCCAGATTCTGGTGACGCCCGATTTGATCGGCTCATTCCCCTGGTTCACGCCGCGTTTTGTGAAGCCCCGCGCCAACTGTGCGGCGGAAATCCGCTCCGCCGTTGCCGGTTGGAAAAATTCCCTGGGTGTGGCAACTTTCAAGCCTGAGTAGTGTTGACTAACCCAGTGGACCAACCATGGATCTCGAATCGTTAATCAGCGCCGCCTCCGCCGCCGGCGCCAGCGACCTGCACTTGGAATCGCGCCTGCCCGCGGCCACCCGCGTCCGCGGCGCCTTGCGCATCGCCGGTGAGCCGGTGCCGGCGCCGGACATTGCGCAAATGGCCCGTTCCCTCCTGGGCGAAGACCAATGGGCGGTTTTTCTAGAGCGGCGTTCCTTTGACCTGTCCAAAACCATCCAGGGCGTGCGTTGCCGGATCAATGTCCTGCAAACCTCGCGCGGCATCGGCCTGGCCATCCGGTTGCTCTCCGCCTTTCAAGCCACGGTGGACAAGCTCAACCTGCACCCCGACCTCAAGAAACTCACCAAGCACACCAACGGCCTGATTCTCGTCTGCGGCCCCACCGGCAGCGGCAAGTCCTCCACGCTGGCCGCCTTGATTCAGGAGATCAATCTCGCGGAAGCCCGCCATATCATCACCATCGAAAGCCCCATTGAGTACTCCTTCCAGCCGCGCCGCTCCTACATCCGCCAGCGCGAGGTGGGCCGCGACACCCCCGGCTTCGAGCAGGCCCTGCTCGACGCCCTGCGGGAAGATCCGGATGTGCTCATGATCGGCGAAATGCGCGAGCCCGAGACCATGCGCCTGACGCTGAACGCCGCCGAAACCGGCCACCTGGTCCTGGCCACCGTCCACTCTTCCACCTGCGCCGAAGCCTTGCAGCGCATCGTGTCCTCCTTCCCCGCGGAAATTCAGGGCGGCATCAGCGCCCAGTTGGCCGACTGCCTGGTCGGGGTCGTTTCGCAGCGCCTCCGCTTCCGTCCGGAATTGAACATCCGCGTGCCGGAATGCGAAATTCTGCTGCCCACGCACGCTGTGAAAAATTTTATTCGCACCCGCGAATTCTTCAAAATCGTCTCCGCCCTGGAAACCGGCGCCGACCACGACATGTGGACCTTCCAGCGATACACCCGCTGGCTGGACGCCCGCACGCAATGGTTCATCCCCGGCCAGAACGCCGAACCGCCGGACACCGAGGCGGCCGAGCCTCCCGCCTATCCCGCGCCCCTGCTGGTGCACTCCGTCGCCAAACCCCGTCGCTCCGCCGCCAGCCCCAAAGCCGCCGAAGCGCCCCAGCCCGGCCAACCCCTCGAGATCGAGGCCGTTGAAGGCGGCTTGGAAGACATCCTCAAGAAATTAAAATAAAAACGCCGGCGCCGGGAACCGCATTCGCGTCCCGGCGCCGGCGGAGGTGGAATTCGTTCAGGGATTCGAGGATCCCGCGTAATGCACCAGGATGCGCAGGCGCTTGGTCTGGTAGCTGCCGGCGTTGCCCGCAAAGGTCCAGTCCGGGTTGCCCGTGGGCGCGTTGCCAATGCCGATATCCGCATGGCTGCCTTCGCGCCAGTGGTTGATGGCGAACAGGGTCTGCCGGGCGTCGTGGTTGTGGACCTGCATGGAGCCGTAGCCGTCGGCCGGGTCGTTCGGCTGGTCGCCGAAGTCAAACGTGGACGACGAGGCGTTCGGCACTTTGGCCGAGTTTTCCGGCCCGTAATTGTTCGGCCAGAACTCGATGTTGCCGCCCGCCAGATGGGTGCCGGTGACGATCCCCTTGACGTCGGAAATCACCGTCAGGTTCGTCACATTTTGTTGAAAGTGCGCGCCCGATTGGAATGTCGGCACGCCGATCTTATCCGGCGAATCCGTGAAGGCGTCCATCGAAACATACACTGCGTGGCAGGCGCCGTTCGCATCGCCCAGCTCCAGGCAATAGGCCACGCGGTCGAACGCCCCGTGAATCTGGCTGCGATTGTCCACCTGCCAGTGGATGTCCGCGCCCAGTTGGTTCAGGTCGAGGTCGTACACCAGTTGGTAACCCTGCGCTTCCGGCACGTGATTTTTGAGAAAATCGTGCGCGGGCAAGGTGCCGGCGCGGAAGGCGCTGGTGGGCAGGCCGGCCGCGTTTATCAGGTTGGGTTCAGCCAGTTGATTCCACGCAAACCGCATCGCCACCGGATGCTCCACGCCGGGGGCCGACAACACCACCGACGAGCCTTCGATCTGGGCATCGGCCTTCACGAATCCGCCGTCCGTGGCATCAATGATTTCAAAATTCGTCAGCGGCTTGCCGTCGCGGCTGGCCAACCCGTCCGCATGATCGAAATTGACGCGCAGCTTGCCGGCTTCAAGTGCCAGATCCTTGAAGGTGGGCCCGCTGTAAACCAGGTTGGTCTGCCCGTAGGTTTGGGCCAGGGCGAGCAAGGCGAGCCGCCGGCCCACCTCCTGCTTGTTCGTGGGATGAATGTTCGTCAGGTTGCCGATGTCATTGATCACCGCCATGCCGCAGTTGGGAATCTCCCTGGCCGCGGCGGCCTGCGCCTCCCAGAGCTCGGGCTCCGCCTGCGGATGGTCCCCGTAATTAAACGGCGCGATTTGCACGAAATAGAACGGGAACGCGCCTTCGTTCCAAACTTGCCGCCAGCCGCCCACCAGCGCCTTCATCCGCGTGTCGTACAGCATGCCCTCGCCCAGGTTCGCTTCGCCCTGATACCAGATGGCGCCGCGGATGCCAAACGGATGCACCGGGAAAACCATGCCGTTGTACAGCGCCGTGGCATTTTGCAGGTCGTGCGGCGGCAGCAACTCGGAGGGATACGCCGGCATCTGGGGCACGAGCGTCTGGTTGGTCAAAGCCGTGCGCGCCGCCTCCAGCCATTCCGCCGTCTGCCCGAGAAACAGCGCCAGCCGCTGCTGGTGCACCGCCGTGTGGGCGTTGCCGAGCTCCACCAACTCATAATCGTGCTTCAACGCCGGCTCGGCGGCAAAACCCTCCGGCGGCGTCCATGATTCGATGCGCGTGCCGCCCCAATCCGGCTCGATCAACCCCACCGGCACGCCCAGCTTGGCATGAAGTTCCCGGCCGAAGTAATAGGCCGCCGCGGAAAAACCATTCCAGCCGCCTTCCGCCACCGTTTTGGGAGAACACACCTTCCAATTTCCGTCCATGTTCGTTTGCGGCTCCGGCGTCCAGCGGTTGGGCACCATCAACAGGCGGATTTCGGGATGGCCGGCATGCGCGATTTCATCGGCGCCGTTCGCCGCCATGCCGATGCCCATTTCCATGTTCGACTGGCCCGAGCACAGCCAAACCTCGCCAATCAGCACGTCCTGGACTTCGCGCGTCGTCGTGCCGGCCACGGTGAGCGTCTGGGCGGCGGCGTTGGCCGGTTGCGGATCCAGGCTCACCTGCCATTTGCCGTCCTCGCCCGCCGTGGTGTCATAGCTCTTGCCCGCGAAGGTCACCGTGATCTTGGTGCCAGGATTGTCCCAGCCCCAGATCGGGTTGGCCTGTTGCTGCTGCAAGACCATGTGGTCGGCGATGACGTTCGGCAGCTTCAGTTCCGCCTGCGCCGCGGGCAGCAGCGCCAGGCTGAGCGCGAGCACCGCCGCGCGCCACGGCAGGGTGGAGAGTTTTCCAAAATGAATTTTGACGCGGCGGGTTGCCGGGTCAATGTTCGAGGGTGTGTGTGGGTTCATTGCCCGTTGAATTTAGCAAATCCGGTCCCGGCCGCCACGTCATTTGCAAAAATTGGCCCATCGTCAAATTCACCGTTTCGCCGTCGCGTCAAGCTGAAGCCGGTAGGCGGCACTCCCCATGCGCGACGCATAAAGCAGGTTCGCGTTTGGATCCCACGCGATGCCCAGGAACTGCCCCGGCAGCTTCGGCACCAATCCTCCCGCGAATGGCGGCAACGGCGCGAGGCGCCGCCAGGTCTGGCCGCCGTCGGCGCTTTGCAGGAAGCCCTGGAAGTCCGCCACCACGATGTGCTGCGCATCCTTGCCAAAGAGCGGTCCCCAGCCGGCGTCCACCGGTGCCCCGAGCGTTTGCCAGGTCGCGCCCTTGTCCCGGCTGACAATGAGTCCCTCGGCCGCCAGCCAGTAAGTCGCCCCGTTGAAATAAACGGCCAGCCGGCCCGCGGGATGGAGCGCGGAAATATTGGTCCAGGTCTCGCCGGCGTCCGTGCTGCGCAAAATGCCGGACGCGGTGCCGGCCACCAGCGTGCGGGCGTCAAAAATTCCCAGCGAGGTGAACTCCGGATGCTTGCCGATGAACCGCCAGGACGCTCCCGCGTCGGCGGACACGTAGGTCTCGCCGTCGCTTTCATGGCGGGCGGCAAAGATGGCGCGCGCCCGGGGATCGGACCAGTCCACCGCGCCATAATCCCAATTGCGGCCCATGGGAGCGAAGGGCTGCCAGGTCAGGCCGCCGTCCAAGGTCAGGCCGCCTTTGCCGTCGAGCAGCAGGCAGGCCAGGCGCCCGCCGGCGGGATCACAGTTGAGCGCGCAGCCGAACTCGCAGCGTCCGCTGATTTGCCCCGGCGCCACGCGTTGAAAAGTTTGGCCATGATCGGCGCTTTGCCACAGGCCCACGTTGCAGACATCCACGTACAGCGTGCCGCGGGTGCGATCCACGGCCACGCCGGCGGTGTTGCCCGGCCAGGGAATGGCCGGGCCGTCTTTGGCCACGGCCGCGACGAGCGGATCGGAGATGTTCACCCAGTCCGCCGCGCCGGCCAACCGGATGGCCCCCGCGAGGAGGGCGCCGGCCGTAAATAATTTCATGCTCATGCAGGTAGCTTGGTTTCGTGTGTTGCTTCGGCCGGGAGTGTACCGCCCGGCGCGGGGAGACTCAAACATCCGCCGCGCGCGCGGGAACGATTTGCCGGGCTGTGGCGATTCTGGCAAACTCCGCCCATGGTCAAAGTCAAAGTCGCCGTGCTGGGCACCGGTTCGCTCGGCCAGCATCACGCCCGCATTTATTCCGAACTTCAAGCCGCCGGGCAGGTGGAACTGACCGGCATATTCGACGCCAACGCCGAAACCGCCCGCAAGATTGCCGAGAAGCACAAGCTGAAGGTGTTCGCCTCGATCGCCGAAGCCGCCGCCGCCAGCGACGCCTTGAACATCGCCACGCCCACGTCCACGCACTTTGAGATCGCCCGCGGGCTGCTGGCCCAAGGCAAGCACATCCTGCTGGAGAAGCCGATGACCGACGATTCGGAGCAGGCGGCCGAGCTGTGCGAACTGGCGCAGCGGAACCATTGCTTGTTGCAGGTGGGCCACGTGGAGCGCTTCAACCCGATTTTGAAATATCTCGAAAAGGCGGCCACCGAGCCCAAGTTCATCGAGTGCCACCGGCTGTCGCCCTTTCCGGCCCGCTCCACGGACATTGGCGTGGTGCTGGACCTGATGATCCACGATCTCGACGTGGTGCTGGCGCTGGTGAAGTCGCCGGTCATCAGCGTGGAAGGGGTGGGCATTCCGGTGCTGAGCAAGAGCGCGGACATCGCCAACGCGCGCCTCCATTTCGCCAACGGCTGCATCGCCAACCTCACCGCCAGCCGCATCAGCCCCGAGCGGATGCGGAAAATCCGCGTGTTCAGCGGCCCCACGAATCCGTGCTACATCTCGCTGGATTACCGGGCGCAGGAAGGGTTCATCACCCGCATCGCCCGCGACAGCGAGCCGGCCACGCCGCTGTTGAAGAAGATCCTCGCCGCCAAGCTGGGCGTGGGCAAGGACTCGGCCATCGTGACCGAGTTCATGGGCAAGAAGATCGTGCGGGAACCGGTGCCCATCGCCAAGGACGAGCCGCTCAAGCTGGAATTGCAGAGCTTTGTGGAATGCGTCCGGGAACGGCAGGTGCCCATCGTCAGCGGCGAGTCCGCCCGGCGCGCGCTGGACCTGGCCTTTGAAATCACGCGGCAGGTGCAGAACCAGAAAGCGTGAGGCGCGGGCCGGACCGCGGAAGAGCCGTGCCGGCGCGCAACTGCCGCCGGCACAGGACGAAAGGCGAGAGCGACCGGCGGGCCCGATTAAATTTTCTGAATCTTCCCATCGGTTTCCGTTACCTGTTCGTAACGCATAATTAACCTGGCCGACTTTGTAATTCGCCGGGCATAAGCTAGATTCCAAACATGGTTCCGCGCATACTCATCGTGGATGACGAAAACGACTTTATCGAGTTGTTGCAATACAAGCTCGCGGGCCACGGCTACGAGCTGATTGTGGCCAATGACGGGGTGCATGCCCTGAGCCAGGCGCGAACGTTGAAGCCCCATCTCATCCTGTTGGACATCCTCCTGCCGGACTTGGATGGACTGTCCGTGTGCGAGATCCTGCGGCGCCAGCCGGCCACCAAGAAGATCCCGATCATCTTCATGAGCGCCCTCACCGGGGACGTCACCAAACGCAGCGCCACGATGCAGGCGGAGGATTTCTTCACCAAGCCGCTCGACTTGAGCCGCCTGGAAAAGCGAATCGGCGAATTGCTCCATTTTGAGTCGAAGGCGGCTTACGAGCCGAAGCCCAACTGAGGGTGATTCGGCAAAGCTTTTCGGGAAGGGCGCGGGGCGCCCGTTCAAAATTACCAAGGAGGCGGGACACGGGTTCATTGGGGCGCGGATTGTGGGGACAATTGCGTCAAAATCTGCAAAAGCCAGGCGGCGTCGGCCACGTTGAAGGGACCGGCAAAACCGGCGGCGCGGAATTTCAGGGGCCGGGCGGCGGCAACGAACGTCTGGACCGGCAGAACCTGGCCGCTGCGCAGCATGGCGCAGGCAACGCCGGCTTCGAGCCAGCCCTGGTTGACCTGTCCCGGATCCGCCGCCCAGTCCGGCTTCTGACGGCCATTCCAACGGGCGTTGACGGCGGCCACCACGGCCCGGGTGGAAGGAGCGTCCGCGGCCACCACTTCAAAGAGCACGGGCCAGAACTGGGCCTGGGTGTCCGGATACCACCTATCGAGATCGGTGTCCGGTCGGCGGTCGTCTTCAAACTTGGCCACCCGGAACAGTTGGGCTGACGGGTCCCAGAGTTCGCTGAGAATGCCGCGTTGGACGCGGTCGGCGGCCCGCTGATAGAGCGCGGCATGTGCGGAATCGTGCCCGGCCGCGCGTTCCCAGGCCGCGAGATCGCGCAGGCCGGCAAACACTTCGCTGTTGTCTTCCAAGTATTTCACCCGGTAATCGGCTTTGGCCCGGCACAGGCCATCGGGCTGCTGCAATTTCAGGAGCACGGCGGCGAGCGCTTCCACCCGCCGCTTCTGGTCCGGCGTGGAAGGGGCGGCGGGCTGGCCGGCTTGATGCGCGGCCCAAAGGACCGAGAAGAACGTGGCGGCGGCGCTGTCCGTGGCGTCGTTATGACGGCACAGCAGCGGGTCGCCGGACTTGACGCAGTTGGTTTCGCTGGTGCCATCCGGACGGCAGAAATGGTCGCAGGGAACGCCGTCGGGAGCGCTTGGGGGATCGAGGTGCGCAAGGTACCAGCGGAGCCACAAATCCGCCGCGCGGACGGCACCGGGGGCATGGGCGCGCAGGAGGCCGCGCATGGCGAGATTGGCAAAATACGGGCTGATACCGCAGTAAGGCTGGCCATCCGGGCCGATGGCCGCGGGGTCGGGCGAGGCTTTCACGCCGCCGTAGCTGGGGAGCGCGGAGTTGGTGCATTGCTGGGCGAGGATCCAACGGGCTAGGCGGGCGGCATCCGGAGCGAGCGACGGCTCGGCGCAGTGTCCGCAGGTGCAAAGGGCCAGGCACAACACGAAGGTGGCCCAAAAAATTCCCAAGTCGGAATGGCGGGTGCGGGCCGGTCGGTCCGGGAAGCCGGCGCCGCCGGCCGGGAGAGGCAAAAGATTTTTAGGGTTGACGGGGGTTGACGATGGGGGTTTTTGCAGGGGTTTTGCAAAATTTTTGCCTTGGCTTTTCGGGGGTTTTTCGGGGCTTACGGCGCGGTTGAGCGCGCCGGCCATGCGGGGGGAAGAAAACAACGAGGGAGCGCTGGCGGGGAGAGCCGCCATGCCGATTTCGACGATGGCACGAGGCATTTCCATCGTGGCGGGAAGCGGTCCCGCCAAGGGAAGTTTAACAGGTTTTGAGGGCCGTCAACGGCCGTCGGGAGCGAAAAATGTGTCGTTTGGACGATTTTTCGTTAGCGGCTAACAATCGGCCGTGGACGCCACGTCCAAAAGTACGGTTCAAGCGAGAATTCGACCCGTTCTGGATGGCCGGGGAGGCTTGCGGAGTGGCGAAATTCGATTGCTTTATCCGGGGGGTGGGATTCAATGGGCTTCAAATGCGCAACGGCGCCGGCAACGCACCGGAGAAAATCAGAAGTTGGCCCCGGGACAACCGTGGCGTGCGGGGCTGGCGTTGGCTTGGGCTCACGCTGGGCGTGGCGATCCTCCTCTTCCGGCCGGGGCCGGCGGCGGCCGATCCCACGTTCGATACGACCACCCCGATCAGTTTCTTTACGAATGTGGCCAGCCGGTTGTTGTCGGCGCAGTTGAACGTCAATCTCACCCAGCTTCAAATTTATCCCACGAATCAATACACGCCGGCGGTGCATCGGCTGCTGCAGGTGACGGCCAATATTCTGGACGCGGAAAACACGAATTTTTACCCGAGCGTCTTCCGGCCGCTGTTTGCGGCCGATGCGGCCGGCGACGTTTATATTTGCGGTTATGCGCAGGTGACGAATGTGTCCGGGCCGTCCGACCCGCAGTTGGCCACTCCGTATGCGCCGGCGGAGCTGGTGGATTTTGCCGGGATGGACCCGGTTGCCGACGGCAACGGCCTGGTGAATGTGTATGGCGTGCCTTGGGTCATCGGGGCCAAGCAGGGCCTGCCGAATTTTAACCAACTTTCCCTGATTAGCGCCGCGCAAGTGACGCGAAAGCTGGAATTGACGCGCACGTCATTGGACGTCGCCACGGCCAGTTATAGCACGAACCAGGAGTATATCATCGGTCCCATCACGAACGAGGTGGGGATTTCGTTCTGGAACCCGTACAGTTCGGCCTACCCGCGGCCGTTGCAAGTGGTGGTGTCGGACTCCCTGAACGAATTCATGACCAATGGGTATCACGTATGGCCTTTGCACTCGGACGCTTCGCCCACCAATTTTTACACAAATGTAGTGATCAATGCGTGGCCGGGTTCACAATGGAGCGGCACCCCGCCGAACATGCTGCCACAGATGTCGTCCTTTTTCTCCTTTAATTGGGGCGTACTGTACCAGAGCCCGCTGGCCTATGATTTCGCCACCCACAATTTCTTGAACTACACATGCTTCAACCCCGAGATGAGCAATTTGGATCAGATTGGACTGTCGGTTACGAATTACTTGCAGGGGTATATTTTGGATGGCGGCAACGTGATAGATTACGTGGAGCTTTGTTCGGCCGTGTGCGGCGGTTTGAACCAGGCATTGGCGGACTGGAATTATCCCCAGGTCGGTAACGTCTATTATCAATGGAGCACAAATACTCTCGGAACCGCGTCAACGGTTCCGTTTGGGGTACTCAACCAACTGTACATATCGGGCCATCCGCCGGCTCCCGGGGGTCCGACACCGGTTTCGGAAATACCGCTTGGGGGGCAATGGAGCACTGCGCTCACGGTGATGGGGCTAATCACGCCGGGCGCAGAAGCGGCTTTCTTCGATGGGTTTTTTACGGCCAGTTTCGACTATCAGGGAAAGACGTATGTGAACCGCCAGATGAGCATGCAGGCGCCGTACACGCCAACGCGAACAGTGTATGTGTCCTTGCTTTTGCAAGCAAATGATCCGCTGGTGCACTATCTGGCCAGCGATTTGAACGGACAGACCGGCACGCGGGCCATCTGGGCCGCGCAGCAGGTGGCGACCAACTGTGTGTGGACGCACAGTGACGATCCGGGCGCCACGCAGCCGATGCCAACGCCGCCAGCAACGCCCCTCAAAGGGCGTTACCAGCCATGGGGCCAGCTTGGGCAGATGGCGGCAATGGGCGCGACAGTGGATCAAAACGCGTACAACCTGGCTTACAAAGACCCGTTGGTTTGGACCGCGGATGGTTGGAACTTTCCAACGGGGCAGACGTGGAATCTGAGCTGGCTTGGCCAAGTGCATCGCGGCACGCCGTGGCAGACGATTTATCTCAAATCCACGAATATCCTGGCTTACTCTAATAGTGGTTTTCCAACCGGTCTGGTGACGTGGGCGGCATGGACCGGCGACCTGCTGCAAGATGCAGCCACGGGCGCATACCTGGATGCGACGGAATCCGCGCCCGTGTACGACTGGCAGTTGGTGAGTTTGCTGGCGGCAGTCCTCAACACGAATGATTTACGGACCCAGTTTCCAGTGAGCGATCCGGATCCCAATGCTTGGGCGATGGAGCTGGATGGGCTTACTGCCTTGACCAACATCGTGGAGTATCCGGGCGCCTACATCTCCCCCGAATTCAGTCCGATCGTGATTTCGTCCAATTCGGCGCAGGCGGTGATGATTGCGGACGCCATAGAATCGGCGAAGGCGGTGTTCCTCGGTCAGGTGTTCCACGGGATTGGCGATATTCTGGCGGCGCCGCAATTGACAGTGGAATCGCCGTTTCTAAATGTGAATCCGGCGGCACAGCAGGAATACGCGATTAACGATCAGGCCTACGAAGCGATTCCGAGTCAGCTCCTGCCACGGTTACGGATGGACCCCTGGGGGACAATGGTTTCGGCCAACGGACAGGTGCAGGTGGAATTCAGCGGGTATGACGGGCATGATTACGCGGTCCAAGCTTCGCCGGATTTGGTGAGCTGGACCAGTGTGAGCACGAATTCACCGGTCAACGGGGTGTTTGATTTCAACCTGCCCGCGGCGGGGAGCCCGGCGGCGCAGTTTTACCGGACGGTGCTGGTCCGGTAGGGGTAACGGTCTGTTTCCAAAAAAAGGCAGCCGTTCGATTAGCTGCCGGGTATAAAAAAGATGCGACGGTTTCAGCTCATCCAATGCTTTTTGGACTGCTCCTCACTTTGGCGGCGAGCCTCGCGAAGTTGTTCCAAGCGGGGTGCGATTTCCTCAGTGTAAGTACGACGAAACTCTTGATAGTCGTGCTCGGATTTGAACAGCGGCTCCGGCGGTTTTCCCTGCCCGGGGATCAATTCAAGCTGGTCGTTCATAGCTGGATGTCTGTTAAATTACTGCGATAAAGTGGATAAATTTCGGAATTTTGCAAAGAATATTTTTTGAGTTTTTGGCTTTCGTTCAGGGCTGAGCCCACATCCACCACAAGCACTTCAGGATAGTGGAGTGCGATCCAGCCGTCCGGCTCGGACGCATTGCGGGTCGCGTCCCACAGAATTTCGCCATAAATCCGATGCTGCAAGTATGCCTCCACGTGCGAAATCTCGCAGACCCAAAAGAAGTGGGGAAGCGGAAGATTTCGATATACTTGCTCGACCAAAACGTTGCCCATCCCGCGTTCGGTCAAACGCTTTTTGAACGACCTCCCCGTGGTCAGGAATAATCGCAAAACCAACGGTTCCGACGAAAGCGTTGCCGACAGTGCCTTGTATCCAACGTCGCCCCGATTGAGTATGGTCGTCACGACCTTCTGAAAACTTTCCGCTGACAGAAATATTTTTTCAGCCAATGGCGCAACGAAGGACGTGATGTCGTCAAACTCGTAATTTGACTCATCAGGCGTTTTCACCTTCTTTTTGCGCAACAACTGATACGGAATCCGATTATCATCGTTTACCACGAGCGCGTGGTTGAATTGTGACGAAAAGGAAATTTCCGTTGGCAATGGATCGGGCTTGACGTATTCCGATTTGTGACCGAAAGCAACGACCACATGCCGTTCTG
Organism: uncultured Bifidobacteriaceae bacterium; assembly: GCA_964532525.1. Lineage (GTDB taxonomy): Bacteria > Verrucomicrobiota > Verrucomicrobiia > Limisphaerales > UBA11358 > UBA11358. Next base: position 67,919 of record CAZHIM010000006.1, on the reverse strand, counting down.
TCGCCGCCAAAACCGGGATTCCTGATTCAATGTAGGTATAAAGCAAGTGGTCAAAATCGTTCTTGAACCGGTCGCGAGTATAGGTGACAGGGCTGAAGCCGAGCCGTCGCAGCGACTCGGTCATTTGCCAAAGATAAAGTCCCGATGATGGATAAACCCGGCCAAGGGAATAATCCTCGGTGAGCTTTGCCAACTGATAAGGAAACGTTTCTGGGTAAAGCGGGTAGCGGTTGCTATAATAGCGGACCAACATCCACAGGGCAGACTGAGCGCAAACGGTCACGTCTGCGTCCTGACTGATGAACGGAAACCCCTGAACCGTTAATTCTGTGCCTTGCAGGGTAAGCGTTTCTTTACAAAGGCGCATGGAACCTGAAACTCTGCTGCGGGATTCCGGCTTCAACAGAGTGCGACCGAGACAGTTGGGGCGAGTCGGCCGAATGATTGCATACCCGAGATAATCTGACTGAATATTCTCGGCGTGCCGAATGTCCTCACGAGTGACTGCTTTGCTAAAAAAGTGAAGCCGTAAGCAACGAGAATTAGGTGTGCTAAATCGCTTGGAATGAAAATTGGAAAACGTGTCCCGGTAATCTTTGTCAATGTAGTGACGTTCAACCGCCACGGCTTTGGCCTTTTCGCCCAAGGCGGACATTAAACGCGCCGTGCCGCCGCTATCCAGCTCCGGCTGCGCCAACTGTTTCAATTCATCCCAACCGTCATTTCCGTCAAACGTGAAGATGGGAAGCAGGCTATTGGGGCCATCCGTCATAGGTAACGGTTACTCCTATACAAAATTGACTGTGCTTTGCAAACCGAATTTTACGACAGATTTTCGATTGCGTTTTTGGCAGCGTATCCGAACCGGGTGGCAACTTTGGACTTTGAAGTTGGGAGGCGGGGTTCATAGAATCGGTTGTGCCGGTTTTTTGTTACATAGCGGTGGCGGTGGGGGCCTATTTGCTGGGCTCGATACCGTTTGGGTTTTTGGCCGCCAAGGCCAGGGGCATTGATATTCGCACGGTGGGCAGCGGCAATATCGGCGCCACCAACGCCATGCGCGTGCTGGGCAAGCCGGTGGGCGTGCTGGTGCTGCTGCTGGATGCGGCGAAGGGTTACGTGGCGTGCGCCGGTCTGCCGCCCTGGATATTCAATCAATTTGCGGCGCATGCTTCCGGACTGGCGGTTTATTTTCAAAATGAGCCGGCGGAGCTGCAGATGCGATTTTACGTGCTGGGCGGTGTTTTTGCGGTGCTGGGGCACAACTACACGTGCTGGCTGAAATTCAAGGGCGGGAAGGGCATTGCCACGACGGCGGGGGTGTTTCTGGCGCTGGCGCCGTGGGCGTTGCTGATTGCGCTGGTGGTGTTCCTCCTGGCGGTCGTGGCCACGCGGTATATTTCCGTGGGGTCCATCGCCGCGGCGGTGGCGCTGCCGGCGGCGGTCTGGGCCATGCCGCCGCACAATGTGCTGCTGGGGAGCGTGACGACGGCGCTGGGGGCACTGGCGATCTACAAGCACAAATCCAACATTCAACGGCTCCTGGCCGGCACGGAAAACCGGTTTGGCAAAAAGTCGGAAGCGGCAAAATAATTTAACTATGAAAATCTGTGTTCTGGGCGCGGGCGCGTGGGGCGCGGCGCTGGCCAAGGTCCTGCACGAAAACGGCAATTCCGTGGCGTTGTGGGACATCAACGCGCCGCTGCTGGCCGAGTTGCAGCAGGGCCGCAGCGAAAAGCTGCTGCCGGGCGTGGCGCTGCCGACGGATTGGCAGACGGAACCGGATTTTGCCAAGGCGGTTGGCGGCCGCGAAGTGCTGGTGCTGGCGATTCCCTCGCAATTTTTCCGCGCGGTGGCGGCGCGGTTGAAGGGGCACCCGGCGGTGTTTGTGAGCGTGACCAAGGGGATCGAGTACGAGACGGGGGAGACGATGAGCCGGATTTTGCGCGAGCTGGCGCCGCCGGACCGGGTGGCGGCGCTGTCGGGTCCGAGTTTTGCGCGGGAAGTGGCGCTGGGCGTGCCGACGTCGGTGGTGTGCGCGTGCGAGAGCGAGGGGACGGCCAAGACGGTGCAGGGGCTGTTTCACCGGCCGGAATTCCGGATTTACCGGAGCCGGGACGTGGTGGGCGTGGAGTACGGCGGGGCGCTGAAGAACATCATCGCGATTGGGGCCGGGGTGAGCGACGGGCTGGGGTACGGCGACAATACCAAGGCGGGGCTGGTGACGCGGTCGCTGGCGGAGCTGCGGCGGCTGGGGGTGGCTTGCGGCGCGCAGCCGGAGACGTTTTCGGGCTTGAGCGGCCTGGGGGACCTGATGCTGACGTGTTTTTCGCGGCAAAGCCGCAACCACGATTTGGGCGAGCGGCTGGGGCGGGGCGAATCGCTGGCGGCCATTATGGAGTCGCATCCGAAACTGGCGGAGGGCTATCCCACGACGCGTTCGGCGTACCGGCTGGCGCGGCAGAAGAATGTGTCCACGCCGGTGATTGACGAGGTTTACGCGATGCTATACGAGGGCAAGAATCCGCGGCAGGCGGTGCGGGATTTGATTTCGCGGGCGTTCAAGGCGGAAGACTGATTCACTGGTTCCGCACGGACTCCGCGCTGGCGGGGTTCCAGGCGGCGAAGGGGGCGGAACTGCCGCAATCGAGGCATTGGGTGGCTTGGTAGTGGGCGCCGCAATGCGGGCAGAGGCCCTGGGTGAGGAAGGTATCGAAGGGCTGGCCGCACTGGCCGCAGCGCCAGAGCTCCCCGAGCGGGGGCGGGGTTTTGCAGGAGGGACAGGCGAAGCCTGCGCGGCGGGGGAGCTTGGCGATGCGGGCGAGGGCGCGGGCCTGCGTCAAACCGCTCCAGCAGTTCATGAGGATGAACGCCGCCATGATGCCCAGCCAGATGGAGCGATCCAGAATGGCGAGCAGGACCAAGCCCGCCACGCCGAACAAGCCGATGATGCTGGCGGCGAACAAGCTGTTGGCCCGGCCAAAGACAAACCACAGGAGCGAGCGCAAAATCTGTCCACCGTCGAGCGGATACACGGGCATGAGATTGAAAACGAGCAGCACGAAATTGATGAACCAGACGTTGTTCAGGAACAAGGCGAGTTCATTTGGCTCCGAGGTGAGGCTCAGATGGCCGCCGGCCAGAACCAGGAGCACGGTCAGGACCGGGACGAGAATGACGTTGACGAGCGGCCCGGCGGCGATGCTCCAGAGCTGGGCGCCCGGACGCTGCGGCGGGGTGACGTACGCCACGCCGCCGAGGGGCCAGAGGATGATGTCGTGGGTTTGGCCGCCGACGGAGCGGCAGGCGAATTGATGGCCGAATTCGTGAATCAAGACGATGAGGAACAGGGCGAGGTATTCCGCCACATTCCAGACCAGGGAGGAATACTCGTGCGTGCGGAACTGGATGGAATAGACGGCCACGAGGAACCACAGCCAGTGGACGTAAACGCCAATGCCGGCGAGCGAAAAGATTTTGAATGAGCCGCGGCGGGTGGGCATTACAGGGCTCCTTGGATGAGCTTGAGCAATTCGGCGTGGGACTCCACGGCGGGGAACTGGGGAAACTCTTTTTTCACGTTGTCCGGCGCGTGGATGAGGAAGCCGACGTTGGCTGCCTTGAGCATGGCGGTGTCGTTGTAGGAATCGCCGGCGGAGATGACGTGGTAATTCAGGCGGCGGAAGGCGGCCACGGCCTCGCGCTTTTGTTCGGGGAGGCGGAGCTGGTAATTGACGATGCGGTCGTTTTCCACGACGAGCCGGTGGCAGAGGAGCGTGGGATAATTCAACTGGCGCAGCAGCGGCGCGGCGAATTGCTCGAAGGTGTCGGAGAGGATGATGACCTGGACGAGCGAACGGAGCTGGTCGAGGAATTCCTTGGCGCCGGGCAGCGGACGGAGGGAGCCGATGACGTTCTGAATCTCGGAAAGCTTGATGCCGTGCTGATCGAGGATGGCGAGCCGGCCGCGCATGAGCTTGTCGTAGTCCGGCTCGTCGCGGGTGGTGCGGCGGAGCTCGGGAATCCGGGTCTTTTCGGCGACGGCGATCCAGATTTCGGGCGTCAGCACGCCTTCCATGTCCAAGGTGACAATTGACTGTTTCACGGGCGCGCAGTCTTTCAGAATCAGCGGGGGATGTCGAGCGGATCGCGCGGCGGCAAATCGGGATGGGCGGCGCGGATCCGGGCGAGGGCGGCGGCGGCTTCGGGGAAATTGGTGGTGAGGTTCAAGGCGGCCTGATAATGGGCAAGGGCGCCGGCGAACTGGTTTTGCTGTTCCAGCGCTTGGGCGAGCCGGAAATGGGCCCGGGTTTCGTTGGGTGCGAGCTGGAGTTCCGCGGTGAATTCGGCGGCGGCGGCTTTGGGCTGCCGGGTGTTGAGCAGCGTGAGGCCGAGATCGAAGCACATATTCGGATCGGTGGGGGCCAGGCGGGCGGCGGCGGCGAATTCGGGGAGGGCGTTGGTGAGGTCGCCTTGGCGGGCGAGGGCCAGGGCGAGGCCGTGATGGGCTTCGGCGGAGTCGGGCTTCAGGCGGACGGCGGCGGCGAATTGGGCGGCGGCTTCAGCCGGCCGGCCGGGCATCAACAGGAGGGTGGAGCCGAGCGCGGTGCGGGCTTCGTAACGGTCGGGGACGAGTTTGACGGTGGCGGCGAAGTGTTCGGCGGCCTCGGGGAGGCGGCCGAATTCGCGCAGGAGCAGGGCGTAATTGTATTGGGACTGGGGAAAGTCCGGTTCGAGCTTGATGGATTGGGCGTAACAGGCGTACGCCTTGGTTTTGTCGCCGCGTTCATAGAAGGCGCGGCCGAGGCTTTCGTAGGCCACGTAATTGTTGCGGGTGACGTCAATGGCGTGGGCGGACAGCGTGACGCTGTTTTGCCAGTAGGAAAGCTGGATGGAGGTGACGGCAAAGCAGCCGGCGAGTGCCAGGCTGCCCAGCACCGGAAGAAATTTTCGGCCGGCGCGCCAGCGCCCAAACAGATCGTTCACGCCCCACACGATCACAATAAACAATCCGATGCTGGGGATGTACATGTAGCGGTCGGCCTTGGATTGCGTGCAGTATTGAATCAAGCCAATGGTTGGAGCCAGCGTTCCCAAAAAGTAGAGCCATCCGGTCAGCAGGTACGGTTGCTGGCGGGCGCGCATGGCAAACAGGCCCGTCCAGATCAGCAGCAACAGCGCCGCGCCGAGAACCAAAGCCAGCGGGAGATCGGACGAGTAGGGATAAAAAAAAGCCAGACCGGCCGGCCAGAACGTCTCGGTCAGATAACTTTGGTAGCTCATCAGCGCGTTGGCCACGCGGGTGCGGAGCGGCAGGCTGGCAAGCGATACCAGCGTGCCACCGGCCTTTTCCGCGTAAATGGTGGCCATGGTCATCGCCAAGCCGAGGACGAAAAACGGAATTTTCTCGATGGTCAAAGCGATGGTTTTTCGAACCAGGGCTGGGAAATTGATGTTTGCCGCCGGATTCGGGACCGCATCCGGTCTTGGGGTTTTCTCCTCGTCCGCAGTCCGTATCAGCCCAAACCGGTTCAAAGGCCAGAAATCGAGCAGGAGCAAAACACAGGGCAAGGTTACCACCATGGGTTTGGACATCAGCCCCATCGCGAACAATCCCAGGACCAGCAGATAGCCTCCCGCGCCCGGTTTCCTCGCATAACGGGCGTAGGCCAGCAAAGCCAGCAGCCAGAAAAATGCGCTCACCATGTCCTTGCGCTCACAGATCCACGCGACGGATTCGACATGGAGCGGATGCCAGGCAAATAAAGCCGCCACCAAGGCGCTGCGTCCGGTGGCCCTCGTGAGATTGTCCAGCCAGAGGAACAGGAGCAATGAACTGGCCAGGTGAAACAGGAGGCTGGTCAGATGATGCCCACCGGCTTTCAGCCCATACATCTGGCAGTCAAACATGTGCGTGAACCAGGTCACTGGCTGCCAGGTCTCGACGTATAAACTTTTAAAAGCCCAGACGAACGACTGCCAGGTGAAACCGCCCTGCACATGCGGGTTTTGAAGGACAAAACGCGGATCATCAACGTTGATGAAATCATGATGAGTCATCGGCCAGTAGAGAACCAAGGTGCCCACCGCCAGCATCAGGCAGATCATACCGCGCAGTTGGTTTTTGGAGAGCGGGAGCGGGGACATGGCTGCCGAATGCTGCTGGAAATGAACTATGGAATCAAGACGCCTTTGCGTATGCAAAGATATTTGACAAGGACCATCCATCCTGTAAAACCTGCTTGGTCCAAATATGGAGCATCAATGATCAAATCATCGGACATGCGGCAGGACCGGGCACGGCTGCCTAAAGCGCTGGGAACACACGCAGGGCACAAATTGACGTGAAGCCTTCACACCTCCAGACCTGCAAACGACTCATCCGCTTTGGCCTGGTGGGTGCCAGCGGCGTGGTGGTGGACATGGGGATGCTGTTTTTGCTGGCCGACCCCAGAATGCTCGGATGGGCGCTGACCGTGAGCAAAATGTTCGCCGCCGAAACCGCCATTGCAAACAACTTCATCTGGAACGACCGCTGGACTTTTCAAGATATTGCCGCGCGGCAAAATGGTTGGGGCGAGCGGACACGGCGCTTTGGCCGGTTCAACCTCATTTGCCTGGCCGGGATTGGCATCAGCGTTTTGCTGCTGGATGGTCAGGTTCATTTTCTGCATCTGAATATTTATCTGGCAAACATGGTCGCCATATTTGTGGCCAGCCTGTGGAATTTCTGGATGAATCTGAAATTTGGATGGGTCATACGGCAGGCGGCGAAATAAACATTTTTGAATCGCCCGGTTCGGCTGGCACGGTGGCCATGCCACCAGGCTGCTAACGCAAAGTCCATTTGTTTACCAGTGCTTCGGGGATTTCCGCCAGGAAGCGCGACGGTGATTGATACGCGTCCACGCCGGAGGCGCCGAAGCCGCCGCGCACCATCGGGTAACTCAGGTATAACTCGTTTTTCGCCCGGGTGATCGCCACATAGAACAGCCGCCGCTCCTCCTCCTCGCCATCGGGGCTTTCGGTGGAACGGCCGGAGGGAAACATGCCGTCGCAGAGCATGATCACGAAGACCACGTCGAACTCGAGGCCCTTGGCCTGGTGAATGGTGGAGAGATGGATGCGTTCGGTGTCGTCCTTCGGATCCTCCTCGGCCTCGACATTGGTGAGCAGGGCGAGCTGGGTGAGGAAATCCTCGACGTTGCCGAATTGGAAGGCGAACTCGGCGAGTTCCTGGATGTCGTTCAGGCGGCGCTCGTGGTTGTCGTAGGTTTCCTGGAGATATTCCTTGTAGCCGGCGTCCAGGATGAGACGCAGCATTTTTGCGGGGCTCTGGCGGACCTCGGTTTCCTCCAGTTGGGAAATGGTGGCGGAGAATTGCGCCCAATCGGTGAGAGCCTTTTTGGGGACGGCGGCGATGGCGGCCTGGAGCGCGGCGGCGATGGGCCATTTGAGGCGGCGCTCGGGGCTGGCGGCGGCCGGCGCGCCGGGAGCCGCGGCGGCGGCGTTGGGCTGGTCCGGTTCGGCGCCGGCGCGCTTGAGGGCGTCAGCGAATTGGAGACTGAAATTTTTCCACAACTTGTCGGCGCCCTTGGCGGCCACGCCGGGGAGGATCTGGACGAGGCGCTTGAAGGCGACTTCGTCGCGCGGGTTGGCCACGAACTTGAGATAGGCGGTGGCGTCCTTGATGTGGGCCTGCTCGAAGAAGCGAATGCCGCTGGTGATGGAGAAGGGGATCTGCTGGCGGGTGAGCTCGAGCTGGAGTTCGAGCGCGTGAAAGTGGGAGCGATAGAGCACGGCGATGTGGTTGAGGCTGGTGCCTTCGTCCCGGAGTTCGAGGGCGCGCTGGGCGATGAAGGCGGCCTGCTGGCCGGCGTCGTGGCATTGCACGAGGGCGGGCTTGAGGCCGGATTTGCGGGCGGGGGCCAACGCCTTGGCGAACTGCTTGACGTTGGCGGCGATGGCGGCGTTGGCCACCTCGAGGATCTCGGGCGTACTGCGGTAATTGGTTTCGATCTTGAAGACCCGCGCGCCGGGGTAGCGCTTGGGGAAGTTGAGGATGTTGGCGAAATTGGCGCCGCGCCAGGCGTAGATGCTCTGCGCGTCGTCGCCCACCACGGTCACGTTGTGGTGGCGGGCGGCGAGGAGATCAATCAGGTCGCCCTGGAGCTTGTTGGTGTCCTGGTATTCGTCCACGAGGATGAACTGGAAACGCCGCTGGTAATGCTCGCAGATTTCGGGATGGTCCTGCAGCAGCTTGAGCCAGAGCACGAGGAGATCGTCGAAATCCATGGCGTTGGTGGCGCGTTTGCGGGCGGTATAGGCCCGGGCCAGGGCGGCGATCTGGTCGGCGAACTCGGAGCAGAATTCGAATTGCCCGGCGAGCAGATCTTGGATGCTCGTGTGGGTGTTGCCGGCGAGGGAAAAGATCTCGTTCAGAACGTCGAGCTTGGGGAAGTGGGTGCCCTTGGTCACGATTTTGGCGTCGGTGATGCAGGCCTTGATGAGGTCCTTGGCGTCGTCACGGTCGAGGATGGTGAAATCGCGGCGATAGCCGAGGGTGTCCGCATGGAGGCGGAGGATGCGGGCGCCGATGGAATGGAAGGTGCCGCCCCAGAGGGCGCGGAGTTCGTGGCCCAGGAGGTCGCTGACGCGGCGCATCATTTCGCCGGCGGCCTTGTTGGTGAAGGTGAGCAGGAGGATGCGGTCGGCGGGGATGCCCTGTTCCAGCAGGTAGGCCACGCGGTAGGTGAGGGTGCGGGTCTTGCCGGAGCCGGCGCCGGCGATGACGAGGGCCGGTCCGGGCGCGGCCGTGACGGCGGCCAACTGCTGTTCGTTGAGCTCGCGCGGATAGTCAATGTTCAGCCGGACTTCCGGTGTGAACGGTTTCAAAACATATTCGTGCGGCATGGCGGGGAATTGAAACGGCAAATCCGCGCGGGCAAAAGCAAAAAGTGCGGAAACCGGGGCATTGAGCAGGAAGGATGGAAGCCCATCGTGTGGGAAAGCGGTGACACGCCGCCGCGGTTCATGACGCTCCGCGCAATTCCGACGCGCCCGGCCAACCCGGTCGCGTCTTGGACTGCGCCGGCAAAGCGAAGCGGCGACGGCGCTTTCGCCCGCACGCGCGAGCGGCGAGCTTTTGAGCACGGTTGTCCGAGCGAAAGCGGCGTGGCGCTTCCCGCCGCAGTGCATGACGCCCCGCGCCCGGACCGCGGCTGTGTCGCAGACCAGCCGCAGCAGCTTCGCAGGAATGACCGCGTCGGAGATACTCAACACGGCTTGCGGGCCCGACGCGCTGCGGCTGATCCCGCGCCGCGCGGGACACAGCCGCGGTCCATGACGCTCCGCGCTATGAGGATGCGCCGTCGCCGTTCCCCGTTGCCGGGATGGTTTGGCGGCGGATTCACAAAGTTAGCGGCTAACGGAAAATGCGTAAGGTGTTGAGGGATAGGGAAATTGTGACGCGAATTTCGAATTTACGCGAAATTTTAGAGACGGAAATCTTTGGGCTGAAACTCGCGGCTGGCAGAATGGGCCACATTCTCAGAGGACTAATTTCCGCTGTCGCTTCGCGACAATTCCCCGTTTGCCGGGGAATGAGCGCCCAGGTTTCATTTCTGTGAATTCTCGACTGGCGGATGGACTTTGGCGGGCAAATACGGTACAACATTATTGCGTGCCGATCTCTGTCGTGCAATCCAATGCGGCCAAGCCAATCGCCAGTTTTCTGCGCTATTGGCTGCCGGTATTGATTTGGATGTCGCTGGTCTTCACCGCCTCGGCCGACCGGCAATCTTATCACCACTCTTCGGCGCTCTTTGAGCCGTTGCTGCACTGGCTGTTTCCCGGGATGTCCATGGTGACGATTGAGGTGCTGCATCATCTTTTCCGCAAATCATGCCATTGCACCGAATATGCGGTGCTGTTCTGGCTGTTCTGGCGGGCTGTCCGCCGGCCGGTGTGGCATGATCCGCGGCCGTGGAGTTGGGGGGAGGCGGGGCTGGCCCTGGCGGTGGTTTTCGCCTATGCGGCGAGCGATGAGTTTCACCAGATCTTTGTGCCGGGCCGGACGCCGCTGGTTACGGATGTGATGATTGACACGTCGGGCGGCGCGATGGGTTTGCTGCTGCTCTGGCTGTGCCATGGCGGCGCCGGGCAGACGGTGTCCTGGCTGCGGCGGAAACTATCCCGGGCGGGGTGAGATTTCCCCTAAAGCGTTCGCGCATTGAACCCCTGGACTGCAAAAGAAACATTCAACATTCCACATTCAACGCCCAATATCGAAGGGGCTCGCGCTGCTGCCTTCGTTCAGGGTTGGAAGTTGATTGTCGAATGTTGAATGTTTTCCAGGTTCATGGAAAGGCAAACCGGCTCTTCGCGCAAACTCTCCGGCGGCAGGTCTTTTGGCTGTGACCGGCGTTGGCTCGATTCTGCCAGCCCGCTGCGGGGATGGGCGGCTCTTGCCGCCTGGGCCACAGCCAAAATCCCCGGCCGCCGACCCCCTTTCAATTTTCAGAAAGGCTCCAAGGCAATCCGCGAAACTCCCGCCGCCAATCACGGATGGCGCAGGCGATAGAACACCGTCTTGTTCAACGGATTGATGCTGATGGCTGCGTTCGTCCCGCCGCCGCTGCCCACGTCGAACCAGTTGTTGCTCAAGAGACCGTTGGTTTGGGCCTGGAGAATCCACGCCGAATGATCCGCCGGCCAGTCCAGCTTGAGCGTGGAGCCGCTGACGCCGAAGGTAATATTCGTGGGGTTGTTGGCCACGAAGGCCGCCACGGAAACCGTAACGAGATTGGTGGCAAATCCACCAAAGCCGTCGCCTACCGAATAAGTGAACGTATCCGTGCCGGCAAACGCGGCCGCGGACGTATAGGTGACGCCGGTTCCGCCATTGATCACCGAGCCACCGTGGGGTGTCGGACTTTGCACCGCTGTCACGGTCAGCGGATCACCGTCCGGGTCGCTCGGCCCCGCGGGGTTGCCAACCATCTGCAACGTGGCCGGCACACCGTTGGTCGCGTTCAGGGACATGGGAACGGCCCGCGGCGGGGTATTGGTTCCGATCATGATTACCATGGCGCCCACCTGGCCTTCGGTGTTGGGCCCGCCGGGTCCCTGCCAATAACCACCCAGCGTCCCGCTCGAACCGACCATGCTCGCTCCAATGCGCGTAAAGCTGCTCAAAGTCGGAGCCGTGCCGGGGTCCGTGGTGTAAACAATTTGAACATTGGTGCCGCCGAAAAAGACGTCTGCGTACTTGGGCGCGCCATCCCAGGCATAAATCGCATAGAGCGCCACTTTCGAGCCTGGCGGCAGACTGCCCAGGGTGAAGTAAGCCGGCCCGTCCGCCGCATAAGAATAAAACCCGTCCGTCGTCAGCGGCTCATTGGTATTGGCGGTATTGTAACTGCCGATGTTGGTGAAGCTCAGGTCAAAGAGCGAGCCCGCCACCGCGGGGAAATCGTAATTTCCAGGCGTCAACGCCGCCCCGTTCTGGATCTTGGTGAAGCCAGCGGGAGCGGGCTCCACTTCACCCGTCGGCGCGAAGTCCAGGTCCAGCGTCTGGTTGGGGACCACATTCACCGTGCGCGTGATGCTGCCGGGATTGCCGTTCCCGGTCGTTGCGGTATAAGTCACGGTATAGGAGCCCACGACCGCGACATTCACGGCATTGTTGGAATGGACGGGCACGAACGCCTCGCCGCAAAGATCATACGCGGTGGCCCCGGCATCCACATACGCACCGCTGTTCACCAAGACATTGGCCGGATTCAAGCCGTTGAGCGTCATCACCGGCGCTCCTGAATCCGAGACTCCCTCGATGAACACCAGGTTGGTCGCGGCACCGGCGTTGTTGAGGTTATGCACCACCACCGTGTAATTGCCCGCGTTGGTTGCCCGCACGTTCGCCAACGTATAGGTCGCGTTGGTGGCGCCGGTAATCAGGTTGGTGTGGTTGTCGTACCACTGATAAGTGAACGGCCCATAACCGGCGGCGCTGGCCACAAAGGTGACGTTGCTGCCGCACAGCGGCATGGTCACGGCGGGAGTAACCGCCACATCATGGACCAGCACGGACTGGAGGTTGATAATCATGCCACCGATTTGACCTTCCGAGGTGGGGCCGGTGGGACCATACCAGATGCCGCTGACCGTGCCATCCACCACCACGGCCGACCCCACCAACTGAAAGTCAGCTTCGGTGGGCGGGTTTGGCGAGTTGGTCGTGATGCCAGTGGTCAATTGGTTGGTTGCGCCGCCGTAGATAATCTGGGCGGCGTCGGCCGGCCCGTTCCAGCCATAGACTGCATAGATTTGCACCTGCATGCCCGTGGGCAAACCGGTCAATGAGAAAGTCGCCGGATTGCCGCCGTAGTTATAGAAACCAGCCGTCGAAATATCATTGTAACCCAGGTAAGGCGACTGGTCCCAGGAGCTGATATTCCCGAAATTCAACGTGTAGCCGAGACCGCTGCCGGTGGGGTCCTGGACGGAAGTGCTGCCAAACAAGCCGTAAGAGATGTCAAACAGTTGCAGCGCGGTGAAGCCGCTCGCAGTGCCTTGGTAGTCGGATAAGGACTGGAAGTCCAGTGCCACCTGCACGTCCGGTTGGAGATTGGCGGGGTCAATCACGATGACCGCCCGGGTCAAGCTGCCCGGCACGCCATCGCCCGTCGTGGCCGAATACGTCAGGTCGTACTCTCCGGCCGCGCTGGTATCCACCGTGCCGCTCATGCTCACGGTCAGGCTGCCGCCGGCACAGACATCAAACGCGGTTACGCCCGGGTCAACCCACCGGCTGTTCAGCGGCACCAACATGGTGGCATTGCCGTTCATCGTCATGACGGGCGCGGCGACATCAATAATGCTGACGGGCACCAGGTTGGTGACCGACCAGCCGGCGCCGGAAGCCACCACCTCGAAATTGCCGCTGGCGGACGGATGCAAATTGGTCAAGACAAGCGAGGCGTTGGTGGCGCCGGATATGGGCTGATTAAGATTATTATACCATTGCAAATTGGCGCCGGCCTCCGCCGCCGCGGTGAAGGTTACCGCCGCCGGGCAGTTATTGGTGAAGCCGGGCGGCAAAACCGAGAGGCTATGGCCGACGGGCGCTTGAATGCCGAATATCATGCCCCCCACTTGACCCTGATGCGTTCCCCCCGTCCAAGTGCCGCTCACCGTGCCGCTGCTGTCAGCCACGGCCGTGCCGACATTTTGCAACGTGGTGCTCGATGGATCCGTGATGCCCGACCCCACCGCGAGCGTGGTGGCCGATCCGGCATAGGTAATCGTGGCCGCATTGGCGGCTCCATCCCACGCCCAGCAGGCGTATAACGTGACCAAACTTCCGGTGGGCAGGCCGGACACCGAGAAACCCGCTGTCTGGCCGGCATTTTCATAGAAACCGTCCTTGTCAAGGGTGGTGCCGCCCGGGCTCCAGGTGCCGCTGATGTTCGTGAACGCCACCGTATAAGCGCCCCCGGCAACGCTCTGCTCGCCGGCAAAACTCATGTTGTTGCCATACCAATTGAGGCGGTTGAAACCGGCGGGCGTGGGCACGCCACTGCCGTTTTCCGCCAGATCCAGGTTAAGAAAATCGCTGCTCACCACATTGACCGTGCGGGTGATGGAATTGTTGATGCCATCCGCCAGCGCACTGTAAGTCAAGGTGTACGTGCCGAGAACCGTGTTGGTCACCCTCCCGGTGGTGGTGACCGTGAGCGCGGTGTCGGAGCAGGATTCCACCGCCGTGGCTCCCGGATCGGTAAAAGTGGAGTTGATGGGAATGATCATCGGATTCGCTCCATTCAGCGTGAGCACTGGCTGGCAGGGCTCGACGTCAAAAATCATTGCCCCCACCTGGCCCTCGCTGTCAAAGCCGGTCTGACCATACCAGCGGCCGTTCACCGAGCCATTCGCATCCACCAGGGCCCGGCCCAGGTTTTGCAGCGTGGCGGTGCCGGGGTTGGCGGTGGTGCCCGGGTTGCTGATGATATTCGTTTCGCCCCCATATTCCATTACCGCGCCGCGGGTGGCTCCATCCCAACCATAGCAGGCATAAATCGTCACCGTCTGGCCCGCCGGCAGCCCGCTCAAGGTGAAATAAGCGGGGCCGGTGGCGGACAGATTATAAAACCCGTCACTGGCCAGCGATTCGCTTCCCGGCGACCAGTCGCCGACATTGGTCATCGAAAGCGTGAAACTGGTGCCCGCGACATAATCCCATTCGTAGTAGGTGCCATTGTTCCAGGAATAATTGTTAAGCCCTACCTTGGTAAAATCCGGAGCATTCGCCGCCGACTCGTTGCTGCCGAGATCCAGCAGGAGGACCGTCTGGCCGGAGGCGCTGGACCAAAGGCCCAGCCCGCAGATCGCGCTGAATACGGCGCGTTTCCCCAAACGACATAGTTGACTGCCTGCGCTGGTGTTTTTAGAGACGGTTTTGATTTTCATGACTCGTTTCAGTTTTTCAGGTTTCCGGCACAACTGATTGTCCACAGCCATTTTCCGACTCAAAAGCGCGCAATCACGCATCGGCTGGGGGAAATGATGTAGTACAAATAAAGCAAAAGAAAATAGTTTGTCAAACAAATAATCACCTTTGCGTTAGGTTTAGAAACGGATATAAGCTCCAAATAATCCTGAAAACCACACCATTTACGTGATTTATTGCGAAAAAATCGTCAGATGGTTGAGCAAATTGAAGGAACTTCAGATTGTAGTATTATGAATTACACTTGAATCGGACCGCGCGCGGCGATCCGACCTGTCTGACATCTGGTTCCAGCGCGTTGCGGGCTGATGTTGCCGGGGCTCCAATTTGGAACCGAAAGGAGCAGGCGGGATGGTGCCCGTCCTGGCTCCCTCCGGGTGGGTTTGCTGCTGCTCTGGCTGTGGCATGGCGGTGCCGGGCAGACGGCGTCATGACTGTGTGCGCGGGCTGAAAGCCCGCAATGTTATAGCCTGGGCTGAAGGCCCAGGAACCCGTCACCCAAAAACCTGCCAGGCCTGTAAGGCCGGAACCACTACGCCAATTCAAAAATCAAATTCAATCCCACGCGTAACGTTCGTTCAACCGTTCGCCATTCTTCTCGCAAATCCGCCGAAACTCCGTTTGAAAATCCTCCCGCGTGTGATGCGCCGCCTGATTACGAATATAGTTCCGCACCGGTTCGATGTGCATTGGGCTGACAGTAAACTCGCCATAGCCGCTCTGCCACGCGAAATCCGAATACGACGCGTCAAGAGTCTTGATCCAAGCCGACGAGGCGGTTTTCACCTGCTCAACGATCTTTGCCGGCGCGTGGTTCTTCGATTGCCTAAACAGAATATGGACGTGGTCACGAACGGAATTGATCTCAATCAACGATGAATCATGGTTCTTGAGGACACCGGTGATGTAGGCGTGAAGCTGGCCTCGCTCTTCATCACGCAAAAGCTGGCGACGTCCCTTCGTGCTAAACACGAGGTGGATCACAAGGTTGGCGAGGGATTGTGACATAAAGTGGCGGCCTTACAGGCCTTGGAGAATCCGCGGGGACGGACAACCCGGCCCTTCAGCCCGGGCTGTAACATGACGGGCCTGCGGCCCTAATAGATGGAGGTGCGTACTGCCGGCAAAACGTCTGGTTGGCCGGTTGAATCTACGGTGTTCCGGCAGGACGAATTTACGGCATGTCTCCACTCGCTACTTCGTCGTCGAATCCAGCGGTCTCAAGGTGCGTTGCAGCCGCGGCATCCAATAATCATCCCGGTTGAGCGATAACATGACGGTTGTCGCCTGGCCCACGATCCGCCGCCGTTCAACGGTGCCAAAATACCGGGAATCAAAACTGTTGTCCCGATTGTCGCCCATCATGAAGTAGGAGTCCGCGGGCACCGCCACCGGTCCAAAGGTCCGTTTGGCGGGCAGGCTGGGCCTGGCCATGACCACATGGTCGTGGCCGGGCAATTTCTCCGTCGCGAATTCGCTGCCCGGCCGCTCCGCCGTGGGCAACTGGTCCGATAACTCCGCGCTCAACGGGGTGTAATCAACCGGGGTGCCGTTGATGAGCAACTGCTCGTTCCGCAATTCGACCGTGTCGCCCGGCAAGCCCACCACGCGTTTCACCAGCCGGGTGCCGTCGTGGGGCGAGAAGAACACCACAATGTCGCCCCGCCGCGGATTCGCCCACTCGGCCAGGTGCCAGGTGGTGAACGGGAGCTTGAGATCATAAGCCAGCTTGTTTACGAAAATGCGGTCGCCCACCAGAATCGTTGGCTGCATGGAGCCGGACGGCACGTCATTCCAGTCCGCCAAGGAGGACCGGATGGAAAACAGCACCAGGGCAAGAATCAGCAAAGGACGGATTTCCTGTTGCCACCAGTGGCGGACGCGGACGGCGGTAATGTTCATCGAAGGTTCGACCCACCATCACGAAACTTGTTCAAGCGTTTTTAAATTACCACTTGGCAGGCGCTTGACGCCGCACCTCGTTCCGCGACGACGCGAACAGCAAATCAATTTGCGCTCCACTGGTACTCATAGCCATCCGGTGGATCGTAATTGCCGGCATAGCCCCCTGGCGGATCGTAACTGGAGGTTAGCGGCCAGGAAGCTTTCCAAAACACCTTGACATAGCTGACATGCCCGTCCACGAAACTAATCATGTTCATAGCATTGTCAAAGATGAGGTTGGAAAGAACGTACGGAGGCCGCTTCGGCGTGTGCCAGGAAAACGGAACGAAGGCCGACACCTCGGCCACCACAGCCGTCCTCGCGGGGTGTTTGATGAAACCGAGGGGCACACCGGCAATGCCCGGCCTGCCGTTTGGGCTCACATTGTCGGCGATCAGATTCCCCGCGTTGAAGGCATAACTTGAATAGTCACAATCGGGGCGGGCCCAGATGTTCCCTGACACATATCCCACCATGGGAGCGGAAGACGGATAATGTCCCAGGAAATAATCGCAATAAAAAGTGTCGGCTGGGCAAGCGAACAACTTGCCTTGATTGGAGGATGTGCCTCCCATACCCACATAGCTTTTCATCAGTTCCCGGTAACCAGCGTACGGATTCGAAACCGCAACGGCGGGTTGGGGCGCCTTGTCATTTGAGTCGTCCGAATACATTCGCACTCCCAGGTTGATTTGCCGCAGGTTATTCAGGCAGACCGTTCGCTGTGCGTTGGCTTTCGCACGACTCAAGACCGGCAATAACAATGCGGCGAGTATGGCAATGACAGCGATCACAACCAGCAACTCGATCAGCGTGAAGCCGTCGGTGGCTTTGAAGTTGCTTGTCAGATCAATTGGACAGTGCGGAGAGCAGCGAATCGCACCGAACGGGCGGCGGATTTCGCAGCCTGTTCCCGGGATTTCGCAGCCTGATTCTTTCACTGGAAGCGACCCTAGCAAGGGTGGATTAATGTTGTCCACCATGAATTTTAGCGCCACGCCGCTTTCGTGCGTATGACGGACTTCAAAAGCTCGCGGCCCGCGCGCGCGTGCGAAAGCGCCGTCGCCGCTGGCGCTTTGCCGGCGCAGTCCAAGACGCGAACGGGGTTGCCGGGCGCGTCGGAATTGCGGGGGCGAGTGGGGCAAAGCGGGGATTGGGGGCGGGTGCGATTGTTTTTTTCAGTTGCGGGCGGGGCGGGAGTTGGTTGAATGGCGGCATCAGAACGGAATAAACCTATGAAGCATCTGGCGCCATGGCTTCGCGTGGGGGCTTGGGTTAAGTGAGCTTCACGCGGAAACATCCGCTGGTGGCGGTGGTGGCGGCTTATGGCCTGGGCGTGCTGCCGGCGCAATGGTTTCATCCAGGGCTGGCGTTCCTGTTTGGCGGGCTGGCGGTGCTGCTGGCGGGCATGCTGATCTTCCGTAAGGTTCGTGGGATTCTCCTGTGGCCGTTGCTGCTCGCGGCGGGGTGGACCAATTTTGCCGTGCGCACGGCGGTGGTGTCGCCGGCGGATTTGCGCGTGCTGTTGGGCGGCGAGCCGGCGGTGGCGACGGTGCGGGGCGTGCTGGCGGAGACGCCCCGGCTGAAAATCAGCGAGCGGGACGGGCGGGAGAAATGGCGGAGCGTGGCGCGCGTGCGCGTGGGCGAGCTGCGGCGGGAAGGCGACTTTCAGCCGGCGGCGGGCGAGGTGGTGGTGAGCACGCCGGCCGTGCTGGGGCCGGAGTATTTCGCGGGGCAGCGGGTGGAGGTGGCCGGGGTGGCGGCGCAACCGCCGTTGCCGGTGGCGGAGGGGCTGTTCGATTTTCGGGATTACCTGGAGACGCGGGGAATTTATTACCAGGTGCGGGTGGAGTCCACGAACGACTGGAAAATCCTGGAGCCGCGCCGGGGAAAGGCCCCCTTGACGGACCGGTTCCTGAACTGGTCGCGGGGCACGCTGGCGCTGGGGCTGCCGGCGGAGGACGAACCACTGCGGTTGCTGTGGGCGATGACGCTGGGCTGGCGGACGGCATTCACCGGGGACATCAGCGAACCCTATCTGAGGGCGGGTACGATGCACTTATTCGCAATCGATGGGCTGCGGATTGCGTTGGTGAGCGGCATGCTGGTGATGTTGTTCCGGATGCTGCGGCTGCCGCGGGCCGGGTGCGGGGCGCTGGCGATTCCGCTGTTCTGGTTTTACACGGCGGCGACGGGCTGGGAGCCCTCGGCCATGCGGGCGTCGGTGATGATGACGATCGTCATTGGGGGCTGGATGGCCAGGCGGCCGGTGGATTTGCTGAATTCGCTGGCGGCGGCGGCGATCATCATCCTGGTGGCGGACCCGAGGCAACTGTTGGAGGCGGGCTTTCAGCTTTCATTTTTCGTGGTGTTGGTGATTGGGGTGCTGCTGCCGCCGGTGAATGAATTCTCGGACGCGCTGATCGCCCGGTGGCTGGCGCCGGATCCGCTGCTGCCGGCTGAACTGGTGCCGGGCTGGCGGAAAACCGGGGTGGTCTGGGCGCGGCGGCTGGCGCATTTTTGCGGGCTGTCGTTCGTGGCGTGGGTGGGGGCGGCGCCGCTGGCGGCGAAGTATTTTCATCTTTTCAGTCCGGTGTCCACGCCGGCAAACATGGTCGCCGTGCCGCTGGGGGCGTTCGCGCTCATGGCGAATCTCGGGTCGCTCCTGTGCGGGCACTGGCTGCCATGGTGCACGGAGCTGTTTAATCACGCGGCGTGGTTTTTCATGTCAGCGATGACGTGGGTGAGCGTGGAGGCGGCGCGGCTGCCGGGGGCGTATTGTTATGTGGCGGAACCGTCGCTGGCGACGGTGGCGCTGTATTACGGGGTCATCATCGCGGCGTTCAGCGGGTGGTTTCGGACGCGGCGGCGGAAACTGGCCAGCGCGGCGGTGCTGCTGGTCATCGCGGCCGGTTACGGCTGGCACTGGCAGGCCGCGCGCGGGGAAACGCACCTGACGGTGCTGCCGCTGGGGGGCGGACACGCGGTGTATGTGGCCGGCGGCGGGCGGGATAATGAATGTCTAATCAATTGCGGCAGCGAGGACGCGGTGAGCTTCACGCTGAAAGATTATTTGCGCGGGCAGGGCGTGAATTCGCTGCCGCGACTGGTGCTGGCCGATGGCAGCGCGCGCAATTTCGGCGGAGCGGGGTTGGCGGATGACCTCTTCGGCGTCGGCGGCCTGTGGACCAGCGGGGTGCAGTTCCGGTCTGCGGCATACCGGGATGCGGTGGCCCGGTTTGAAGCCGGCGAGGGGGCGCCGGGAGGCCGGGGGCAGGGTTCGCGCCATCACATTTTGCATTGGGGCGACACGAATGGCTGCTGGCGGGTGTTGTTTCCGGCGGCCACGGAGAATGTTTCGCGGGCCGGCGACGCGGCGCTGGTGCTGCGCGGGGATTTTCACGGGACGCGAATCCTGCTGCTGTCGGATTTGAGCCGGGCGGGGCAGAGTGAACTGCTGGCGCAGACGAATGATTTGCGGGCGGAGATTGCGATTGCCGGGCTGCCGGACGAAGGCGAGCCGGTGTGCGACGCGTTGCTGGCGGCGGTGCGGCCGCAGGTGGTGGTGATTGCGGATGCGGAGCTGCCGGCGGGGCGCCGGGCGGGGCGGCCGCTGCGGGAGCGGCTGGACCGGGCGAAGCTGCCGGTGCTCTACACGCGGACGGCGGGGGCGGTGACGATCATCACGGACCGGTCCGGGTGGCGGTTGCGGACGATGGATGGGCGGGTGCTGGCAGGCTCGAAAACGAACTAATGCCTGAATAAGCCCGGTTGAATTTGCTTTCGTCTGGGCGTGGTGTCTGCTAGAAAATCGTCGTGCGAAAGTTCCTGGTTTTTTTCAGCCTTTGGCTGGGTTTGACGGCGTGTGTGCTGGCGGCGGAGACGTTGACGCTGACCGATGGCACGTCCGTGACCGGCGAAATTGTGAAATCCGACGACAGCGGCGTGATGGTCCGCACGCCCGGGGACAATTATACGAACCTGCTGTGGGCGCAATTCTCGCAGGACGCGCTGAAGCAGTTGGCCGGGATTCCCAAGTATCGGGGCTTCGTGGAACCGTTTATTGAGCCCTCGGCTGCGGAACGTCCGGCCAAGCCGGAAATCAAGGTGAACGCGGTGAGCCGGATGGTGCTGCCGGAGCACCCGTCGCTGATCGGCGGGCTGTTTGAATCGTCGCTGGGGCTGTTCCTCCTGCTGGTGGTGTACGCGACGAATCTTTACGCGGCGTTTGAAATCGCGGTGGTGCGGGGCAAGCCGGTGCCGCTGGTGATGGGGGTGGCGGCGGTGCTGCCGGTGGCGGGGCCAATCATTTTCCTGTGTCAGCGGGAGCAGTCGGATGCGGCGGAAGAAGCGGCGCCGGCCGAGCCGGCGGCAAGCGGCGGTGCGCCGGCCACGGCGGCGCCAGCGGCAGCGCCCGCAGCGGGTGCCCGTCCGCAGAGCAGCCCGTCGGCGACGGGTGCGGGCGCGGCGCCGGCCGGCAACGTGCCGTCGTCGGCCTCCGGCGACATCCAGGTGGTGCCGACCTGGCAGACGGAACCGGAGGTCAAGCAGCCGGAGCCGCAGGTGTTTGCGCGGGGCAAATTCACGCTGAACCGGCGGTTCATTGAGACGCGGTTTGCGGGGTTCATTGGCGAGCCCAAGGGCGAGGGCAAGACCTTTTCGATGCAGATCAAGACGGCGAAGGAAACCATAGCCGTGGAATCCATCAAGCAGTTGGCGGCGCTGGAGGCGATATTGGAGACGCCGAACGGGCAGGTGACGGTGCCGTTCTCGAGTATCCAGGAGATCAAACTGATTCCCAAAGCCGCGTGAAATACCGGACGATTCTCATGTTTGGCGCGCCCGGTTCGGGCAAGGGCACCCATGGCAAGATCCTGGGGGCCATTCCGGGATACCTGCATTGCAGTTGCGGGGAGGTGTTTCGCCATTTGAGTCCGGAGACCCCGCTGGGGAAGGTGTTTGTGGAGTATTCGGGCCGGGGCGAGCTGGTGCCGGACGAGCCGACGATTGAACTGTGGCAGCAGTATGTGCAGGGGCTCGTGGCCTCCGGGCGGTTTCATGCGGCCACGGACACGCTGGTGCTGGATGGAATACCGCGCAACCTGAAACAGGCGAAAATGCTGCAAAAGTTTGTGAAGGTGGCGGCGGTGTTTTACCTGTGCAGCGCCAATATCAAGAATCTCGTGGCCCGGATGCAGCGGCGCGCGCTCAAGGACAATCGCCTGGACGACGCGAACATTGAGATCATCCGCGCGCGGCTGAAGACCTACGAGGCGGAAACCTTGCCGGTGCTGAAATTCTACGGAAAGGAAATTGTCCATCGCATCAACACCGATGGCACGCCGCCGGAGACCTTTTCCAAAATCCTCCGGCACGTCGTCAAGCTGCGGTAACCGGCTTTAGGGCGATGAAAATCATCTTCATGGGCACCGCGGAATTGTCGTGCGCCAGCCTGGAACGGTTGGCGGGGGCGAAGGATTTTTCGGTGGCGGCGGTGGTGACGCAGCCGGACAAGCCGAAGGGCCGGGAGCTGAAGCTGACGCCTTCGCCGGTGAAAGTGCTGGCGGAGAAATTCGGCCTGCCGGTGTTGCAGCCGCGGAAGGCGCGCGACGAGGCCTTTGCGCAGCAGTTGGCGGCGCTCCAACCGGACCTGATGGTTGTGGTGGCTTACGGCCAGATTTTGCCGCAGCGGCTGCTGGACCTGCCGCGGCACGGCTGCGTGAACGTCCACACTTCGCTGCTGCCCAAATACCGGGGCGCCGCACCGATCCAGTGGGCCATCGCGGAGGGGGAGCCGGAGACGGGCGTGACGATCATGAAGATGGACGCGGGCCTGGACACGGGGCCGGTGCTGGCGGTGCGGCGCACGCCGATCTTGGCGGCGGATGATTCCCAGGGGCTGCACGACCGGCTGGCGGCGCTGGGGGCGGAGTTGCTGGCGGAAACCCTCCCGGCTTACGTGGCGGGCAAAATCACGCCGCAACCGCAGGCCGCCGAGGGCGCGAGCTATGCGGCCAAGATCAAGAAGGAGGACGGGCGGATTGATTGGAACTGGCCGGCGAAAAAGGTCTGGAACCGCCTGCGGGCGTTCACGCCGTGGCCGGGGGCATTCACATTTTGGGAGACGGGGTCCAAGCCGCAACTGCTGAAGATCTGGCGGGCGGAAGTGGTGGTTCAAGACGGACCGCCGGGAGTCGTGTGGTCGGCGGACAAGACGGGCATCGTGGCGGGCTGCGGGGCGGGCGGGCTGCGCATCCTGGAGTTGCAACGGGAGGGGGGACGGCGAATGACGGCCGAGCAGTTCCTGGCGGGTTGCCCGTTGAGAGCGGGCGTAAAACTCCACTCAAACGGCCGCTGAGGGCGGCGCTTCTTTCTTGAGGTTGTGCCGGATGTCCTGCGCCTCGCAGAGATAAACGACTTCCTCGGCGATGTTTTTGGCGTGGTCGGCGATGCGTTCGAGGCTCTTGGCGGCCACAATCCAATGCAGGCAGCGGGCGATGGTATCGGGATGCTCCATCATGTGCTGGGCGAGGGCGTTGTGCATTTCGCGGTTCAGCGCGTCCACTTCCTTGTCGCGGGGGACAATGGTGCGGGCGATGGCGGGATCGCGTTGCACGAAGGCATCCAGCGAGTCCTTGACCATGGCGAGGGCCAGGCCGGCCAGGCGCGGAAGGTCGAGGACGATTTTGACGGGGGGTTCCTGGGCGAGGTCGCGCGCGCGCTTGGAGATTTTGGTGGCCTCGTCGCCGATGCGTTCGAGGTTCTGGGAAACCTTCATGGCGACGGTCACGAGGCGCAGGTTGCTGGCCAGGGGCGCCTTGGTCAACAACTGGATGGCCAGATCATCAATTTCTATCTCATACTGGTCTATGATGTCGTCTTCTTCGCGCACTTTCAGGGCGAGATCGTAGTTGCGTTGCATGAGCGCCTGCACCGATTTGTTGACGGCGGTTTCCGCCCGGCTGGCCATCAGCAGCAGCCGCTGTCGCAACTCGTCCAAACCCATCTCGAAATGATTGTCCATAGACTGAATCCAATACCATCATAGCTCAACCGAACCGGCCCGTCACGTAATCCTCCGTGCGTTTTTGCGTCGGCTTGGTGAAAATTTTGGTGGTGGGGCCAAACTCGACGAGCTCGCCCAGGTAGAAGAAAGCCGTGGCATCGGATGACCGGGCGGCCTGCTGCATGTTGTGGGTGACGATGACGATCGTGTAGTCCCGTTTCAATTCGATGATCAGGTCCTCGATCTTCTGGGTGGCGAGGGGGTCGAGGGCGGAGGCGGGTTCATCCATGAGCAGCACCTCGGGCTGGACGGCCAGGGCGCGGGCGATGCACAAGCGCTGCTGCTGGCCGCCGGAGAGGCTGAGGGCCGGGGCGTTGAGGCGGTCCTTGACCTCGTCCCACAAGGCGGCCATGCGGAGGGATTCCTCGGTGCGCTCGACGAGGGTGCGCCGGTCGCGGATGCCGTTCAAGCGCAGGCCCACGGTGACGTTTTCCGCGATGGTCATTGTGGGGAAGGGGTTGGATTTTTGAAAGACCATGCCGACGCGGCGCCGGACGACGACAGGCTCGACGTCGCGGGAATAGATGTCGTCGCCGAAGAGGCGGATTTCGCCTTCCATGCGGGCCTCGGGATTGAGCTCATGCATGCGGTTGATGGCGCGGAGGAAGGTGGACTTGCCGCAGCCGCTGGGGCCGATGATGGCGGTGACGGCGCGGGCGGCGATGTCAATGTTGACGTTTTTGAGCACGGCGTGGCGGCCGAAAAAGATCGAGAGTCCGCGGACGGTGAGGGCCGGCGCCGCGCTGGGTTTGGGTTCCAGAGGGGGGTTCGACATTGGTTGTGAAATGGCGGCCATGGTCGGAAAATCACGCACTGCGCTGGCTGAAGCGGTCGCGGGTCAGCACGCGCACGCCAATGTTGATGGTGCTGACGAGCAAAATCAAGACCAGGGCGCCGGCCCAGGCCTGGCGGTGCCAGTCGTCGTAGGGGGAAATGGCGTAATTGAAAATCTGGAGGGGCAGGGCGGCGATGGGCTCGGTGAGGTGGCGGGTCCAGTAGGCGTTGCCAAAGGCGGTGAAGAGCAGGGGGGCGGTTTCGCCGGCGATGCGGGCCACGGCGAGGAGCACGCCGGTGACGATGCCCTTCATGGCGGTGCGGACGACGATCTGCGTGATCATGCGCCACTGGGAGACGCCCAGGGCGAGCGCGGCCTCGCGGTAGCCGTTGGGGACCAGTTGGAGGACCTCTTCGGTGGTGCGCATGATGAGGGGGATCATGATGAGCCCCAGGACGACCCCGCCGGCCAGCGTGGAAAATCCCTTCATGGGCACGACGATGAGGGCGTAAACGACCATGCCCCAGATGATGGAGGGCACGCCGTTGATGACGTCGGCCGTGAAGCGGATCCACCAGTTGAGCCGGTGATGGCTGTATTCGGAAAGGAAGACGCCGCCCAGGACGCCGACGGGCACGCCGACCAGCGAGGCGAGGGTGATGAGCAGGAAGGTGCCGGCAATGGCATTGGCCATGCCGCCGCCGAGCTCGCCGACGGGCTTGGGCAGTTCGACGAAGAAGGCCCAGTTGATGGAGCTGGCGCCCTGGGACACGAGATGAAAAAAGACCAGCAGCAGCGGGAGAATCACCAGCACGGCGCACACGCAGGCGATCGTCTGCATCAAGACGTTCTTGGCCTTGCGCCACTGATGGTTGGTGGCCGTCATGATCAGCGCGGGGAGCCTCCCGCCGGGCCGGCGAAGGTTTTCAAGAGGAGTTGGGCGAGGGCGTTGACGAGCACGGTGACACCCAGGAGCACCAGGCCGATTTCAAAGAGGGCGCTGACATAGGTGTCGGTGGTGGCCTCGCTGAATTCATTGGCCACGACGCTGGCGAGCGTGTAGCCGGGGGCGAAGAGCGATTTGACCATCTGCGGGCTGTTGCCGATGACCATGGTGACGGCCATGGTTTCGCCCAAGGCGCGGCCGAGGCCGAGGATGACGGCGCCGAAGAGGCCTTTCCTGGCGTAGCTCAACACGGCGATGCGGGTGACCTCCCAGCGCGTGGCGCCGAGGGCAAAGGCGGCCTCGCGCTGGAGGCCGGGGACGGACCGCAGGATTTCACGCGAGACGGAGGTGATGATGGGCAGGATCATGATGGCGACGATGATGCCGCCGGCCAGCACGCTGGGCCCGAAGATCGGGCCCTGAAACAAGGGGATGAACCCGAGTCCCTGCTGGAGGACCGGAAACAGATGTCCGCGCAGCCAGGGCACCATGACAAAGATGCCCCAGAGGCCCAGAATGACGCTGGGCACGGCCGCGAGCAATTCGATGAAGATGGTCAGCGGCTGGCGAAGCCACAGCGGCGCCAATTCGGTGAGATAGACCGCCGTGGCAATGCTGAGGGGAACGGCGATGAGCAGTCCGATGGCGGAGGACACGAGCGTCCCGAAAATGAACGGCACGGCGCCGAATTTTTCATTTACCGGGTCCCAATCGCTGCTGATGAGGAACCGCCAGCCGAACGTGCGCATGGCGAGGGTCGAACCGTGCGCCAGCTCGAAACCGACCAGCACAATCAGCACAAACACCGACAGCGCCATCGCCATGGTCAAGCCCTTGAAAGCGCGGTCGCCAAAATGGCTGAGAATAGGTTTGCCCATATGCGGGGTTCGGCGCGGTCCGGTTCGGGAGCGTCCGGTCCCGGCGTGCGGCCGCGGTCCGGCGGCGGCCCGGCCGGGATCGCGGGTTAATATTTGATGGTGTTGAGCAACTCCAGTTCCCGTTTCTGGATTTCCTCCGGCAGCGGCGCGTAATCCAGCGCGGGCGTCAGTTTCTGGCCGTCGGTCACCGCCCATTTCAGGAAGGCCACCAGTTTTTTCCCGTGGTCGGCGTCGCTTTGTTCCTGGTAAATCAGCACCCAACTGGCGCCGGCGATGGGATAGGCCTTGTCGCCCGGGGCGTTGACCATGGAGAAGCGGAAATCATCGGGCACCTTGGCGGCGGCCATGGCGGCGCTTACGGAATCGGGCGCGGGCGAAACGTAATGGCCCGCGGCGTTTTTCACGTCGGCGTAGGTCATCTTGTTTTTGTCGGCATAGGCGAGTTCCACATAGCCAATCGCGCCGGAAATCTGCTTCACCTGGCCGGCCAGGCCCTCGCTGCCCTTGGCGCCCAAGCCGATGCCGGCGGGCCATTTCACGGCCATGCCCTTGCCCACCGTGCCCGACCACGTCGGATTCACGCTGGCCAGGTAATCGCTGAAGATAAACGTCGTGCCGCTGCCGTCGGAGCGGTGCACGGGGATGACGGCCAGATCGGGCAGCGCGACGCCGGGGTTCAGCGCGGCAATTTTGGCGTCGTTCCAGTTTTTGATGTTGCCGAGGTAGATGTTGGCGATGGTGTCGCTGTCCAGCTTCAGCTTGGGGGCCGCGGGCAGGTTATAGGTCAATGCGACGCCGCCGGCCACGACGGGGATGTGCAGAATCTTGGCCCGTCCCCGGGCCATGTTTTCATCCGTCATGGGCGCATCGGAAGCGCCAAAATCAACCGTCTCTTTGACAAGCTGCTGCTGTCCGGCGCCGGAGCCGACCGACTGGTAATTGAAATGGGTGGCGGAATCCACCGCGGCGTACGCCTCAAACCATTTGGTGAAGGCCGGGTAATCGAATGAAGAGCCGGCGCCGTTGATGAGTTGAGCTTGCGCGCCCATGGCCGCGACGCAGGCGAGCAACGTGAAAATGAGTGTCTTCATTAAAGCGGGGAGCATAAACCATCCGGGTGCGGCAGCAATGTTACGATTAGGTTACATAGGGATCCCGCAACGATTCGATTCAGTCCTTGCCGGGCGCGTCGGAATTGCGCGGGGTGTCATGGACCGCGGTTGTGTCCCGCGTGGCGCGGGATCAGCCGCAGCGCGTCGGGTCCGCAAGCCGGGTTGAGTATTTCCGGCGCCGTCATTTCTGCGAAGCTGCTGCGGCTGGTCTGCGGTACAGCCGCGGTCCGGGTGCGGGAAGCGCCACGCCGCTTTCGCGCGGGCGACGGTCCTCAAAAACTCGCGGCTCGCGCGTGCGGGCGAAAGCGCCGTCGCCGCTGGCGCTTTGCCGGCGCAGTCCAAGACGCGAAGGGATTTGGCGGGGGCGTTTTCCGCTCGATGACCGCGCCTTTTTTGACGCGGGCGGGGACGACTCAACGGCCGTGGTTCGCCGGCCTGGCGGAAATCTCGAGCATCCGCTCGATGGGCAACCGGGCGCGCCGCAGGATATCCGGGGGCAGCTCGACGCGCGGGGCGAGCCGCCGCATGCAGTCGCGCACCTTCTCCAGCGTGTTTAATTTCATGTACTTGCACTCGCTGCACCGGCAGTGGTCCGTGGGCACGCGCACGGCGTCGAACGTGGGCGCGCAGAGGAATTCCTTGTCCGGACATTCCTTCCGCAGCCGGTGGATGATGCCGGATTCGGTCACGATGATGAACCGCCGGGCCGGGTCGGTCTTGCAATAGGTGATCATTTTCTCGGTGGAGGCCACGACATCGGCCAGGTCGCGGACGGCGCGGACGCTTTCCGGATGCACCACCACCTTGGCATCGGGGCACTGGCGGCGCAGGTTCAAAATGTTCCCGCACTGAAACTCCACGTGGGCGTAGCAGTTGCCCTTCCACAAGGTCATCGGGCGGCCGGTTTGCTCGGTGACCCACTGGCCGAGGTTTTCGTCGGGTACGAACAGCAGGTCGCGGCCGGGCGGGGCGGCGGTCACGATGCGCTCGGCGTTGCCGCTGGTGACGATGACGTCGCTCAGCGCCTTGACGGCCGCGCTGCAATTAATGTAGGCAATCGTCCAGAAATTGGGGTTGGTGGCCTGCAACGCCGCCAACTGGTCGGCCGGGCAGCTTTCCTCCAGCGAGCAGCCGGCGTCCTTGTCCGGCAGCACCACGATTTTGTCCGGGTTGAGGATTTTCGCCGTCTCGGCCATGAAATGCACGCCGCAGAACACGATCACATCGGCGCGGGTTCCGGCGGCCTGTTGGGCCAAACCGAGGGAATCGCCGACGAAATCGGCCACGTCCTGGATTTCGGGCACCTGGTAATTGTGCGCCAGGATGACGGCATTGAGCTGCTTTTTGAGCGCGAAGATTTCCTGCGCCAAGGGCTCGAATTTTTCCGCGGGCATGGCGCCGCGCGGATGGATTTCTGCGACGTTCAACATGGGGAAAACTTACGGTCCAAAGGCGGCGGCGTCAAATGAATGCCCGGTGGCGGAGTCAATGGACGCAGCAGGCGGGGAGGCCGGACACCAGGGCGGGACTGACGTAGGGGATGCCCAGGGCCAGGCCGCGCAGGATCAGCAGGCCGGCGACGAGACAGACGCCCAAGGGAATCGCCGCGCGCAGTTTCAGGCGCCAGGCGAGGGGAAACATCCGGCCGGAGAGGCCGATGGCCAACATGGCCGGCACGGTGCCCAGGCCGAACAGGGCCATGTAAAGGGTGCCAGCCATGAGCCCGCCCCGCGCCAGGGCGCCGGCCAGGGCCACATAGACCAGGCCGCAAGGCAGCAGACCGTTCAACATGCCCAGCAGCGCCAGCGACCGACTGCCGCGCTGTCGCAGTTGCGCGGACATGGCGTGCTTTAATCGGCCCACCAGCCACAGGGCCGGCGCGGAGACGGAGACCTGGCGGGAAACCAGGAAGCCGGCCAGGATGGCCACGCCCAGCGCGATGGAGAGCCAACGCTGGAAGCCGGCGAGGAGGACCGTGCGGCCCAGGAGGCCGGCAATGACGCCCAGCAGGCAATAGGTGGCGAGGCGGCCCAATTGGTAGATCACCCGGCCCGCCACGAACCGGCCCGGCCCGGCCGCCGGCGCCGGCAGCGCCAGCAACAGCGGCCCGCACATGGCCGCGCAGTGCAGGCTGCCGACCAGTCCCAGGGCCAAGGCGAGGCCGAATTCCATTTTAGAGGGTGAGTTTTTGTTCCAGAAAATAGTCCTGGCCGCCGGCGTTCCATTTTACCCGCACGTGCCAGAGGCCGCCGGCCAGCCGGGAGATGTCCACGAGCTGCGAGCCGTCGGCGCCGGGCGCCAGCGCCACCACGCGGTCCAAGTCCGGGGCGGAGGGGCGATAAAACTGGATTGTGCCGGACAGCCGTTGCGCCAGTTGCGGGGCGGGCACGGCCACGAGCAGTTTTCCGGCGGCGGGCTCGAGCTGCACGCGGGCGCCGCATTGCCGGGCGCGGGCGGCGCTATCCATCTGCTGTTGGAACTTGAGTTCCTGCTCGTAATAATTATCGGTGACCAGGGTTTCCTGGTGCGTGGCGGCGATGACCACCACGGTGGTGATGCCGCAAAACAGCAGGATGAAGAAGGCCACGATGCCGTAAGGCCAGGGATTAAACTCGGTTTTCATGGTCAATTTCGCGGGCCGATGAAGGCCGTTTTCAAGGTTTGGAGCCGCCGGCCACCGGAATAGACCCCGAGGACCAGCGGCGTGTTGCCGGATTTCATCACGGAGGGGTCCAGCTCGATGAGGACGGAATCTTGCGAGAGCTTTTGGGGCGGCACCAGGAGGTTGCCGGCGCCCATGACGCTCAGGGTGCCGGGGAGGTTTTCCAGACGCAGTTCCACGGGCAGCTCGCGGGAGGTTTTGTTGACGAGGCGGACGGTGTAAAGGTTGCTGAACCGGCCGTCGGGCAACTGCTGGAAGAGGGAACCGGGCGTGCGCAGGACGGTGGCCTGGACATCGGAGCGCAGGAAAACCAGGGCGGCGAGCACCGCCGCCAGCACGGCCAGAACGATGGCGTAGCCGGCCAGGCGCGGCGTGAACCGGAGCGCTTCGTGGCGCTCGAGGCCGTTGAGCGACGCGTAGCGGATGAGCCCGCGCGGCGCGCGGATTTTATCCATCACGCTGTCGCAGGCGTCAATGCAGGCGGTGCATTGGACACATTCCATCTGGACGCCGTTGCGGATGTCTATGCCGGTGGGGCAGACGGCCACGCAACGGTTGCAGGCCACGCAATCGCCCAAGCCGGCGCGGCGGCGGTCGGCGGAGTTTTGTCCCTGGCGGAAGGGCCCGCGTTTTTCGCCGCGCCGGTGGTCGTAGGCCACCAGGATGGTGTTTTCATCCACCAGCAGCGCCTGCAGCCGGCCATAGGGGCAGATAAAGGTGCAGGCCTGTTCGCGGAACCGGGCGAAGATGCCGTAAAAGAGCAGCGAAAATCCGGCCATGAGCAGCAGGCCGGCGAGGTGTTCGGCCGGCGGGTCGGTGATGATCCGCCGCAATTCCCGCCAGCCGATGAGGTAGCTCAGGAGCACGTTGCCCACCAGGAAGGACAGGGCGAAGAAGAGGCCGTGTTTGAGCGCCTTTTGGAGCAGTTTGCGGGCGGTCCAGGGGGCGCGGTTCAGCGCGCGCTGGGCGGGGGCGTCGCCTTCGATCGCGTATTCGATTTTGCGGAAGACCATTTCCATCATGACCGTCTGCGGGCAGGCCCAGCCGCACCAGAGCCGGCCGAAGGCGGTGGTGAAGACGACGATGCTCACCGCGCCGAGCAGCAGGGCGATGGCGAAGATGATCATGTCCTGCGGCCAGAAAATCTGGCCGAGCACGACGAATTTGCGCTCGACCACGTTCAGCAGCAGCAGCGGATTGCCGTTGAGGGTGATGAAGGGGCCGGCCAGCATGAGGCACAGCAGCAGCCAGCTAAACCGGGTGCGCCAACGATAAAAGTGGCCGCTGACCCGGCGGGGATACATCCATTGGCGCCGGCCCTGCTGGTCGGCCGTGCTGAGATGGTCCCGGAAATTCGACCAGTCCACCGCCTGGGCGGCGGAATCGCGGTCCGCCGCTTTCGGTTTGGACGATGTTGGTTCCGGGGTCATGGGCGAAGTCATTCAAACTGGCTGGGGGCGGCCGGCTGGGTGGACTGCTGGTTTTCCGGGGGCTTGCCGGGCGTGGCGAGTTTGGCGCCGCGCAGCGTGTAAATGTAACTGGCCACGGCCTGGACTTCGTCCGGCTTCAACAGGGTCTTCCAAGTGATCATGCCCTTGGCCGGCACGCCGTCCCAGATGACTTTCACGGTATCCACATAATTGCTGCCGTGAATCCAGTAATTGTCCGTCAGGTTCGGTCCCACGAGGCCGCCGCCGTCGTTGCGGTGGCAGGGGGCGCAAAGTTTGGCGTAGGTCTGGCGGCCGGCGTCGAGCACGGCGGCGTCGGTGGCGGGCGCCAGCGTGGGGATCTCGGACTCGAAGCGGCTTATGGCATGGTCCTTGAGGGCGGCGCCGGCCTTCACTTCTTTTTCGTATTCTTGCGCCTGGAGATCGCCGGCGCGGAGGACGTGGTAATAGATGAGATAGACCGCCGAGAAGGTGATGGTGATGTAAAAGAGCCACACCCACCAGCGCGGCAGGTTGTTATCCAATTCCTGGATGCCGTCGTAGTCGTGTTCGAGCAGGAGGGGGTCTTTGGGATCGTGGCTCATAAGGCGTCGGGGTGGTGGTGGTCGGCCGGGTCCTTCTCGCCGCTGTCGAGCGGCAGGCGGCCCATCTTGTCCAGGTAATTGGGCTTCTTGGTGAAGGCCCAGAGGAGCATGCCGGCGAAAAAGGCGACGAAAATGCAGATGGAAATGATTCCATAGATGCCGACGCCGTCCAGACCGCAAATGACTTTTTCTTCCATAGGATTCTCCGTGGTTATTGGGCCGCCGTGGCGACGGGGGCGCCCTTGATGTCCGTGCCGAGACGTTGCAGATAGGCGATCAAGGCCACGATCTCGCGATCCGGGGCCGTGTTGATGGAGCCTTGCTTCAGGTTGGCGACGATTTTGGCCGCCTGGGTGTCGAGGTCCTTTTGGGCGGGGCCGTTTTCGTAGTCGGCGGGGTAGGGCACGCCCACGCGGCGGAGCGCGGCCAGGCGGGCGGGCAGGGCATCCCGATCCAGTCGCTGGGTGAGCAGCCAGGAATACTGGGGCATGATGGAGCCGGGCGAAGTGGAGCGGGGATCGTCCATGTGGTTGAAGTGCCAGGCGTCCGGGTATTTGCCGCCCACGCGGGCGAGGTCGGGGCCTTTGCGCTCGGAGCCCCAAAGGAACGGGTGGTCATAGACGTATTCGCCGGCTTTGGAATAATCCCCGTAGCGCTCGGTTTCGGAGCGGAAGGGGCGGATCATTTGCGAATGGCAGCCCAGGCAGCCTTCGCGGATGTAGAGGTCGCGGCCGAGGACTTCCAGGGGCGAGTAGGGCTTGACGCTGGCGATGGTCGGGACGTTGGACTTGATGAGGTACATGGGGATGACCTCGACGAGGCCGCCGACGAGGATGGCCACCACGGCCAGCACGGTGAAGAAGAGCGGCTTGCCTTCGAGGAGGCGGTGGAAGGAGGGCCGGCCCCGGACCGGGGCGGTCTTTTCGAGCGCGGCGGCCTGGGCCTCGGTATCGGGCTCGAATTGCCCGGCTTGGGCGGTGCGGTAAAGGTTGTAGGCCATCAGGAAGACGCCGGCGATGTAGAGCGTGCCGCCGATGGCGCGCAGTTCAAACATGGGCACGACGTGGACGATGGTCTCCAGGAAATTCGGGTATTGGAGGAAGCCGTCCGGGTTGAACTGTTTCCACATCAGGCCCTCGGTGATGCCCGCCACGTAGATCGGGACCACATAAAAGATCATGCCCAGCATGGCGATCCAGAAGTGGTAGTTGGCCAGCTTGGTGGACCAGAGCTGGGTTTTATACAGGCGCGGGATGAGGTAATAGAGCATGGAGAACGTCAGGAAGCCGTTCCAGCCGAGGGCGCCGGTGTGGACGTGGGCGATGGTCCAGTCGGTGTAATGCGAGAGGGAGTTGACGGTCTTGACGGCGAGCAGCGGGCCTTCCAGGGTGGCCATGCCGTAGGCGGTGACGGCGGCCACCATGAATTTCAGCACGGGGTCCTGGCGCACTTTGTCCCAGGCGCCGCGCAAGGTGAGCAGGCCGTTCAACATGCCGCCCCAGGACGGTGCAATGAGCATCAGCGAGAAGACCATGCCGAGCGACTGCGCCCAGTCGGGCAGGGCGGAATAAAGCAGATGATGCGGGCCGGCCCAGATATAGAGGAAGACCAGCGCCCAGAAGTGGATGATGGAAAGCCGATAGCTGTACACGGGGCGGTTGGCGGCCTTGGGGAGGAAATAATACATCAGGCCCAAATAGGGCGTGGTGAGGAAGAAGGCCACGGCATTGTGGCCGTACCACCATTGCACCAGGGCGTCCTGCACGCCGGCGTACATCGAATAGCTTTTGAACCAGCCGGCGGGCATGGTCATGGAATTGGTGACGTGGAGCACGGTGACAGTGACGGCGGTGGCGATGTAAAACCAGATGGCCACGTACATGTGTTTTTCGCGGCGCTTGACGATGGTGCCGAACAGGTTCACGGCGAAGGCCAGCCAGACGATGGCGAGGGCCACCTTGATGGGCCATTCCAGCTCCGCGTATTCCTTGCTGGTGGTGAAGCCCAGCGGCAGGGTGACGGCGGCGCCCACGATGATGAGCTGCCAGCCCCAGAAATTGAACCAGCTTAGAAAATCGCTGAACATGCGCGCCTTGCAAAGCCGTTGCAGCGAATAGTAGATGCCCATGAACATGCCGTTGCCCACGAAGGCGAAGATCACCGCGTTGGTGTGGAGCGGCCGGATGCGCCCGAAGGTGATGAACTGGAAGTTCAGATTCGCGCCGGGGAAGAACAGCTCGGCCGCCGCGAGCAGGCCCACCAGCATGCCCACAATCCCCCAGACGACCGTGGCGATGGCAAAGGCGCGCACGATCCGGTTGTCATATTTGAAGGTTTCTATGTTTGTGTTCATTTCAATTTCTTTTTCGCTGCGCCGGTTTTCGGCGGGGGCTCATCCGTCAAAATCCGCAGGGACGGCGTGGTGGTGTCCTCGTACTGCCCGCTGCGCACGCACCACACGAACGCGCAGACAAACCCCAGCCCCACCGCCAGGCTCGCCAGGATCAAAATGAGGACGACGCTCATGCTTGGTCTTTCAAGGCGCGGCCGGCAGCGGCCGGTCCAATAGCTCCATCCGGCGGGCCGTCCACGTGGTGGCACCGCACGCAAAGAACACCACGCTGGCCGAGCTGAGGGGCATCAAAATGGCGCAGACCATCGGCTGCAACAGGCCCGCCGCCGCGACGCCCACGCCGATCAGGTTGTAAATGGCCGAGATGAGGAAACCGGCGCGCACGATGCGCGTGGCGCGGCGGGAGAATTCCAGCACCCGGGCCAGGCGCGTCAGCTCCGCCGCGTCCAGGATCACGTCGCTCGCCGGCGAAAACGCGCCGACCGCCTCCACCACCGCCACGCCCACGTCCGCCTGCCGGAGCGCCCCGGCGTCGTTCAGGCCGTCGCCCACCATCATGACGGTGTGGCCGCGCTGTTGCAGGTCACGGATGAACCGCAATTTATCCGCGGGGCTCTGGTCGAATTTCAGCACCGCGCGGCCGCCGAAGATTTTTTCAAAGCGCGCCGCCTCGCGTCCGTTATCGCCGCTCAACAGCGCCAGTTCATAGCGGGCGCCCAGCCGGGCGATCAGTTGCTCCACTTCCGGCCGCGGGGAATTCTCCAGCGCGAAGCCGCCGCGCACCCGGCCGTTGACGGCCACGAGAACCGACGGGGCGGCGGCGGCTTCGGGCGCTTGCGCCGGCGGGCCGCCGGCCGGCTGGCAGCGCGAGCGCACCCAGGCCGGGGAGCCCAGGCAGACGGTGTGGCCGGCGATTTGCCCCGCGATGCCGCCGCCGGGCGTTTCTTGAAAACCGGCCACCGGCAGGGCCGCGGCGCCGAGCGCCCGGGCGATGTGCAGCGAATTCGGATGGGTCGAATGCCGGGCCAGCGAGGAAACCCAGTCGCGCTCCGCCGCCGACAATTCGGGGCCTTGAAACTGGACGCCGCGCGCGTCCGGCGTGGTGAGCGTGCCCGTCTTGTCGAGCACGATGGCGTCCACGACCGCCAACCGTTCGACGACCAGGGCGTTGCGGAGAAAGATTTTGCGGCGGGCCAGCAGCCGCTGCACGGTGCCGTGGGTGAGCGGGGCCGCCAGCGCCAACGCGCAGGGACAGGCCACGATCAGCACCGAGGTGAAGGCCGGCAGCGATTTCGCCGGGTCGCGGAACAGCCAGAAAACAGCCGCGCCCAAAGCGGCGCCGCCAACCAGCTTGGTAAACCCCCGGCTGTAGCGGTTGGTGAGCGATTCCAGGTCGTGGTCGCGCGGCTTGCGGAACGCTTCGTTGTTCCAGAGCGAGGCCAGATAGCTTTGGGCGACCGGCTTGACGGTTTCCACCTCGATGGCGCCGCCGACCTGCCGTCCGCCGGCATACAGACGGGTGCCGGGCGCGCACGCAACGGGCTCGGCTTCGCCGGTGACGAAGCTGTAATCCACGCACGCGGCGCCGGCCACCAGGCGGGCATCCGCCGGCAGCAGCTCGCCGTGGCGCAACACCAGGCGGTCGCCGGTCCGCAGCCGGGAAATGGCCACGCTCTCCTCGCCGGCGGGCGTTTTGCGGGTCACGGACAGGGGAAAGAAACCTTTGTAGTCGCGGTCAAAGGTCATGCGGTCGTAGGTTTTTTTCTGAAAAAGGCGGCCGCAGAGCAGGAAGAAAATCAGGCCGGTCAGGGAGTCGCAATAGCCGGGCCCGCGGTGGGCGGCGACTTGGAAAATGCTGGTGAGATAGAGGGCGGCGAGGCCCAGGGCGATGGGCACTTCCAAGGTGAGGGTGCGTTGGCGCAGGCCCAGCCACGCCGCGCGCCAGAAATCGGACGCGCTATAGGTGACCACCGGCAGGGCCATGGCCAGGTTGAGCCAGCCCGCCAAGGCCCGGAACCACGGGCCGTTGGAGCTGTCCAGACCAAAATAAAACGGCAGGGACAGGAGCATGATGTTGCCGAAGCCGAAGGCGGCCAGGCCGATTTGCAGCCACGCCTGCTGGCGCAGCAGCGGGGCGGGGGCCTTCCCCGTTTCGCCCAGGGTCAATTGCGGCTCATAGCCGATGGACGCCAGCAGCGCGGCGAGTTCGCTGAATTTGATTTTAGCCGGCGCGAACGTGATGGCCGCTTCGCGGCGGGGGAAATTGACGCGGGTTTTGCCGATTCCCGGGTGCAGTTGGAACAGGTTTTCGAGCAGCCACACGCAGGCCACGCAGTGGATGGCCGGCAAATGCAGGGTCACCCGCGCCTGGGTGGCATCGGCGAAATCGTAAAGGCGCGCCTGCACCACCGGGTCGTCGAGAAACTTCCATTTGGCGGCGGGGGCAGCGGCGCGCACGCGCGTGCCGGGGGCGGATTGCAACTGGTAAAAGCGGTCCAGACCGTTATCGCGCAGCAGGCTGAAGACGGTCTGGCAGCCAAAACAACAGAAGGACCGGCCGTCCGCGACGAAGGCGTGGTCGGGGCAAGGCTCGCCGCAATGAAAGCAGGGCACGACGGCATGGATGGTGCCGGCATGTACGTTTTGCAGTTCTAGCACTTCCTGTGACATTTCTTGTCCGCCCTGTGGGATAAAGTCGGCGAAACGGCTTTTTTTGACTAACCAGGTTTTACCAAACCATATACATTTATTGCCATACTTTGGGGGCCGGGCCGGGGGTGTGTGAAGCAGCGTGGGGAACCGGCAGGAGCACCGAGAAACGGCAAAATGTCTTGGAGCGGGTGTCGCGTGAAAAGCGGGGGAAAGGCCGGTGGGCCGGCGGTTCAAAAAATATTTAAAAAAGATATTGCGTTCACCCGGCGCTGTGATAATCTTCGCACTCCTCTTCGTCCGAAAGGCCGAAAGGACAGCATTGTTTGCAGACCGATAACTGATTTCCCGGCGAGGGACAGGATTGATGGCCTGCCAACTTCAAAAAGTTGCTGATAAAAAACTTTAGCTATTATGCCCGTTAAAACATTTAGACCGCTGACGCCGTCCACGCGATATATTACGATTGCGGACTTCAGCGATATAACGAAGACCACGCCGGAGAAGTCGCTGGTGGAGATTCGCAAGAAGACCGGCGGTCGCAACTGCTATGGTCGCATGACCGCCCGCGGCATCGGCGGCGGACACAAGCAGAAGATCCGCCTGGTGGATTTCAAGCGCAACAAGCACGGGGTGGAAGCGACGGTTGCGGCCATTGAATATGATCCCCTGCGTTCGGCGCGGCTGGCCCTGCTGCAATACAAGGACGGTGAAAAGCGGTACATCATCGCTCCCATGGGCATCAAGGTTGGCGGTACGATTTCCAGCGGTCCCACCGCGCCCCCTGAGATTGGGAACGCCCTTCCACTGAAGGCTATTCCGGTGGGCATTGCCGTTCACAATATTGAGTTGAGCCCCGGTCGTGGCGGCCAGATGGTGCGTTCGGCCGGCGGTTCGGCCACGCTGATGTCCCGCGATGCGGGCTACGCGCAGTTGCGTCTGCCCTCCGGCGAAATCCGCCGGGTCAACGAAGAGTGCTATGCGACCATCGGCCAGGTGGGCAACCCCGAGCATGAAAACGTGCTGCTGGGCAAGGCGGGCCGGTCCCGTCACCGCGGCATCCGTCCGATCAACCGCGGCGTGACCAAAAACCCGGTGGATCACCCCAACGGCGGTGGCCAGGGCAAATCCAAATCGGGTGGTGGCTGGCAGCAATTGATGTCGCCGTGGGGCAAGGTGGCCAAAGGCGGCAAGACCCGGCCCAAGTTCAAGTATTCCAATCGTTTCATCGTGGTTCGCCGCACCGGACTGCCAATCAAGACCAAGTAATATATTATGGGACGTTCGATTAAAAAAGGCCCGTTTGTAGAGGAACAGCTTCTGGCGAAAGTCCAGAAGGCCAAGAGCGCCAACCAAAAGACGCCGATCAAGACTTGGTCGCGCCGCTCGACGATCACCCCTGATTTTGTGGGCCTTACGTTTACAGTGCACAACGGAAAAATGTTTATGCCGGTCTTCATCACGGAGAACATGGTGGGGCACAAGCTCGGCGAGTTTGCCCTGACCCGGATCTTTAAGAAGCACGGCGCGCACACAGCCAAGGCGGAGGCCAAGTAAATTATGGAAGTTTTCGCGATTCAAAAAAACATCCCGATGTCCGCGCAGAAAATGCGCGAGGTCGTCCGGCAAATCCAGGGTCTGCCCGCCCTGCAGGCGCAGGCGGTGCTGGCGGTGGTGTCCCGCAAAGGCGCCCGCTTTGCCGCCAAAACCCTGCGGTCGGCCATCGCCAACGCGGAGAACAACAAGAAGGTGCGCCCCGAAACGTTGCGCATCAAGGAAGCCGTCGCCGGCACGGCGACGACCCTCAAGCGTTTTCAGCCCAAGGCGCGCGGTTCTGCCGGTCCCATTCTCAAACGCCGCTGCCACATCAAAATCACTTTGTCTGACGAATAATATGGGTCAAAAAACCAATCCAATCGGTCTGCGCGTCGCCGTCAACAAGGACTGGCGCTCCAAGTGGTATGCCGAAAAGAAGGAATTCGGCAAGCTGTTGACCGAAGACCGCGAAATTCGCGAGCTGCTGAAGAAGAAGCTCGAAACCGCCTCGGTGCCGAAGATTTTGATCGAACGCGCCACGAACCGCTGCCGGGTGACCATTCTCACGGCGCGGCCGGGCGTGGTCATCGGGCGCAAGGGTTCGGAGATTGACAAGCTCAAGGAGGAGCTGAGCCGCAAGACGGGCAAGGAAGTTTACGTGGACATCGTGGAGGTGAAGCAGCCGGAGTTGGATGCGCAACTGGTGGCGGAGAACATCGCCTTGCAGCTCGAACGCCGCGTTTCGTTCCGCCGCGCCATGAAGAAGGCGCTGCAGACCGCCAAGGATTTCGGGGCCGAGGGCATCAAGGTGCGGGCGGCCGGACGCCTGGGGGGCGCGGAATTGGCCCGGGTGGAAATGTATCACTGGGGCCGCGTGCCGCTGCATACGCTGCGCGCCGAGATTGATTACGGTTTCGCCGAAGCGCACACGGTCTATGGCAAGCTCGGCATCAAGTGCTGGATTTGCAAGGGCGAGAACAAGCCGCAGAAGAAGAAGGAAGTGAAGGCCGAGGTCCCGGCGGCGAACTGAATTTTAGAGAAAGAATCTTGTTATGGCAATGCAGCCGGAAAAAGTAAAATATCGCAAAATGCACCGTGGCAGCCGCACGGGGCTGGCGATGCGGGGCAACACCGTTGCCTTTGGCGAATACGGCCTCATGGCGCTGGAGCGCTGCTGGATGGATGGCAAGCAACTGGAAGCCTGCCGCGTGGCCATCACGCGTTTCATGAAGCGCAAGGGCAAGATGTGGATCCGGGTTTTCCCGCAGAAATCCTACACCAAGAAGCCGCTGGAAACCCGAATGGGCAAGGGCAAGGCGCCGCTCGAAGGCTGGGTGGCCGTCGTCCGGCCGGCCAACATCCTGTTCGAGGTGGACGGTGTCACCGAGGCCGAGGCCCGCGAGTCCATGCGCCTGGCCGCCACCAAGCTGCCGATCAAAACCAAGTTTATTTCGCGCCATCACGCGAGTTAAGAACTGAGAGCCAATGAAATTTTCCGAAATTAAAGACCTGACGCTGGTGGAGCTGGCGGCCAAGAGCCGCGACCTCCGGCAAGAGATGTTCCAATTGCGCCTGCAACAGGCCAGCGCCCAACTGGAAAAGCCCGCCCGGCTGCACACCCTGCGCAAGGACATTGCCCGCGTGGAAACCCGGATGTCCGCGCTGCGAAACCAAGCGGTAACCCCGCAGGCGCCCCTGCCTGCCGCGAAATAATTTTGTATGGCTGAAGCAACCAACAACGTGACGGCGGCCGGCAAGCGCAAACAGCGCGTCGGCGAGGTCGTGTCCAACAAGATGACCAAGACCATCGTGGTGCGCGTCGAGCGGCGGTTCTCGCACCCGCGGTTCAAGAAGATCGTCACCTCGTATAAGAAGTTTTACGCCCACGACGAAAAGGCCGAGGCGAAGGTGGGCGATACGGTGCGCATCGAGGAGTCGCGCCCGCTGTCCAAACTCAAGCGCTGGAAGCTGGTGGAAGTGGTGGAGCGCGGCGTGCAGGAGGCGGTCGTGGCGGCTTGAGCCGGCCAGTTTTAACTCATTTATTTGATTTATGTTGCAAGTTCGATCCAGTTTGGATGTGGCGGATAACACCGGGGCCAAGGTGGCTTGGAATATCGGTGTCACGGGCCGCAATCAGCGGTATGCCGGCATTGGCGACGTCATTAAAGTCCACATCAAAGACGCCGCCCCCGACGGCGCCGTCAAAAAGGGCGAAGTCCATGACGCTGTCGTGGTCCGCACCCGGCAAATCATCCAACGGCCGGACGGGTCGGTGCTCCGGTTCGACCGCAATGCGTGCGTGATCATTGACAAGGAACTGAATCCCAAGGGCACGCGCATTTTTGGCCCGGTGGCGCGCGAATTGCGGGACAAGAAGTTCATGAAGATCATTTCCCTGGCGCCAGAAGTCATTTGAGGTTATGCAAAAATTTCACGTCAAACGAGGCGACCAAGTCACGGTCATTACCGGCAAGGAAAAAGGCAAGAGCGGCAAAATCATCGCCGTCCTGGCCGGCCAGCAACGCGTCATCGTCGAAGGTCTGCAAATGATCAAGCGGCACACGCGGAAGAACCAGCAGAACCCCAACGGCGCCATCGTGGAGCGCGAGGGGTCCATCCACATCTCGAACGTGAAGAAAGTGGAGGCGGCTGCTTCGTAAACGATTTTTCACGGCCAAATCCGTGAGCGCAAACCATGAAAGCCAGACTTTACAAGAAATACACCGATGAGGTGGTGCCGGCCCTGAAGGCCAAGCACAACTTCAAGAATATCCACCAGATCCCGAAGTTGGTTAAGATCGTGGTGAACATGGGCGTCAGTGCGTCGCTGGAAAAGGGCGCCATCGAGGACGCCGCGAAGGATTTGATGATGTTGACCGGCCGCAAGCCCGTCATCAGCATGTCCCGCAAGGCGATCGCCAATTTCAAGCTGCGCGAGAATCAGCCGATTGGCTGCCACGTGACGCTGCGCAAGGACGTGATGTACGAGTTTTTCGACCGCCTGGTGGCGACGGCGCTGCCGCGTATTCGCGACTTTCGCGGCCTGTCGCCCCGCAAATTCGACGGCCGGGGCAACTACACGTTCGGCGTGGGGGACCAGACCATTTTCCCGGAAATCGAACTGGACAAGATCAAACGGCAGCAGGGCATGGACATCACCATTGTCACCACGGCGGCGAACGACGAGCAGGCGCGCGATCTGATGAAATTGCTGGGTTTCCCCTTCGCTGAAAAATAATATTTGTTATGGCCAAGAAAGCATGGATTGAGCGCAACAAGCGCAAGGCGGCGACGGTGAAGAAGTTCGCCGCCCTCCGCGCCGAACTGAAGGCGAAGCACGACTACGCCGGACTGGCGAAGCTCCCGCGCGACGCCAGCCCCACGCGCGTGGTGAACCGTTGCGCCATGACCGGCCGCCGCCGCGGCTACTGGCGGAAGTTCGGCGTGTCCCGCCTCACCTTCCGCGAGGCGGCCCTGAACGGCCTGATTCCCGGCGTGACCAAGGCCAGTTGGTAAAGACCAGGACGAGAACGATTATCTATGAGCGATCCGATTTCTGACATGCTGACGCGCATCCGCAACGCGGGTGCCGCGCATCTGCCCACGGTGGAACTGCCCCATTCCCGCATCAAGGAAAGCGTGGCCAAGATCCTCCAGACCGAAGGTTATGTCACCGACGTGGCCGTCGAGGGCGACAAACAGAAGAAGCTGAAAATCCGCCTGAAGTTCAACGGCAAGAAGAGTGTCATTGAAGGCCTCCGGCGCATCAGCAGCCCTGGTTTGCGCCGGTATGTGGGCGCCACCAAGATCCCCCGCGTGCGCGGCGGATTGGGCGTGGCCATTGTGTCCACCTCCGAAGGCCTGCTGACGGACGCGCAAGCCCGCAAAAAGAACCTGGGCGGGGAACTGCTCTGTTATATCTGGTAATTGTCACGCATCACGCTTTAAGAATCTTATGTCGCGCATTGGAAAACAACCGATTGCCATTCCGCCCAAGGTGAAGGTGGAAGTGGCCGGACAGAAAGTCCACGTGGAGGGTCCCAAAGGCAAGCTGGACTGGGAACTGCCCCACCGCACCAGCCTCAAGGTGGCGGACGGCAAAATCGTCGTCAGCCGGGACGGGGATGACGCCCAGGCCAAGGCGCTGCACGGCACCAGTCGCGCGCTCGTCCACAACATGGTCAAGGGCGTGAGCGAAGGTTTCGTCAAAAAGCTGGAAATCCAAGGCGTCGGTTTCAAGGCCGCGGTCCAAGGCAAGTTTGTCAATCTGGCGCTGGGATTTTCGCATCCGATCAACTACAGCATTCCCGATCAGATCAAGGTGACGGTGGACGAAAACACCAAGCTCACGATTGAAGGTCCGGACAAGAAGGTGGTGGGGCAGGTGGCCTCGGAAATCCGCAGCTTCTATCCGCCGGAGCCGTACAAGGGCAAGGGTGTGCGCTACGCCGACGAGCATGTCCAGCGCAAGGAAGGCAAGACAGTCCAATAATAATTTATGTTCACGGCCCAATCCGTGAACCCACTGAAATGAGAACGGAAAAGAAATTAAAGTTGAAGCAGTTGCGCCACTGGCGCATCCGCAAGCGCGTGAACGGCACGAGCGAACGTCCGCGCATGAGCGTGCGCTTCACCAACGAGAATATCCACGTGCAGTTTATTGATGACGTGGCGGGCCGGACGCTGGCGGCGACCTCCACCGTGAGCAAGGGCGAGGCGAAGGAATTGTCTGCGAACCTGGCCGGCGCCA
Organism: uncultured Bifidobacteriaceae bacterium; assembly: GCA_964532525.1. Lineage (GTDB taxonomy): Bacteria > Verrucomicrobiota > Verrucomicrobiia > Limisphaerales > UBA11358 > UBA11358. The sequence continues at coordinate 24,707 of CAZHIM010000006.1, read as the reverse complement.
AGAAGGTGGGCACCATCGCGGCCAAGACCGCCTTGGAGAAGGGGATCAAGGCCGTGGTGTTTGACCGCGGCGGCACGCGGTATCACGGCAAGATCAAGGCGCTGGCCGATGCCGCGCGGGAAGCCGGATTGAAAATTTAACCTGAACCGGAGATTTTATTGTGGCTGAAAACGAAATCAAACCAGTGACTCCTGCCGCTCCCGCAGCTCCCGCAGCTCCCGCAGCTCCCGCAGCTCCCGCAGCTCCCAGGGAGCAAAAACCGCCGCAGCGCGATGCGCGCGGCCGTGGCGGCCGTGGCGGCCGTGGGCGCAGGCCGATGGAAGTCGGCGAAAACGCTTTTGAAAACGGCGGCGAGGAACTCGCCGAAAAGGTGGTCTTTATCAACCGCTCGTCCAAAGTGGTCAAGGGCGGACGCCGTTTCAAGTTCAGCGCCCTGGTGGTGGTGGGCGACAAAAAGGGCAAGGTGGGCGTGGCGCTGGGCAAGGCGGCTGAAGTGGCGGATGCGATCCGCCGCGGCGGCGAGCTGGCCCGCACCAAAATGGTGGCGGTTTCCCTGAAAGGGGTTACGATTCCGCACGAGATTTACTCCACCTATGGCGGCGCCAAGATCCTGTTGCGCCCGGCTTCGCCCGGCACCGGCATCATCGCCGGCAAGACCGTGCGCTCGGTGCTGGAATCCGCCGGGGTGAAGGACATCCTCACCAAGTCACTCGGCTCGAAGAACGCGGCCAACGTGGTGAAGGCCACCTTGAACGCGCTGTTGAGTCTCCGGACCCGCGAGCAGATTTACCAGAGCCGCGGCCTGGCGATCAAAAAAGTGGAAACGCCCAAGCCCGCCGAGGCGGCGCCGGCCAATGCCTGATGAATTTATGGATCCACGGCTGATGGGAAGGCTGGGTTGAGGGGCTGAACGCGGTGCGTTCGCCGGCAATCCAATCTTTCAGGAAAGCGTGATCCGCTGGAAAAAATATTATGCGACTACATGATTTGAAACCCCGTCCCGGTGCGAAGCATCGCCGCAAACGGCTCGGCCAGGGTGAAGCCACCGGCCGCGGCAAGACGTCCGGCCGCGGCGGCAAGGGCCAGACCGCGCGTTCGGGCAGCTCGATCCGCATCGGTTTCGAAGGCGGCCAGATGCCGCTGATCCGCCGCATGCCCAAGCGCGGTTTCAACAACACCGAGTTTGGCGTGCATTATCACGGCGTGAACGTGGGCGCGTTGAGCCGGTTCGACGACGGCGCGCGCGTGGACGAAACCGCGCTGCGCACGGTCGGCCTGGCCAATGGCAAATTCGACGGCATCAAGGTGCTCGGCGGCGGCGATTTGACGAAGAAGCTGACCGTGGTGGTCAGCGCCATCAGCGCCTCGGCCAAGACCAAGATCGAAGCCAAGGGCGGCGTGGTGGAACTGATTGTCCCCAAAGTCCAGGCTCCGGCCAAACCGGCCAACGCCAAAAAATCCGGCGCGGCCAAGTCCGCCGCCCCGGCCAAACCTGCCGCTTCGGCCCCGAAACAGGCCCCGGCCAAACCATAATCCCGGCTGACGATGTTTCGCTCCATCTACACCACCCTCGGCAACTGCTTCAAGATTCCGGAGCTGAAGTCCCGGATTTTGTTCACAATCCTGCTGTTGGCGGTTTGTCGGTTGACGGCATTCATTGTCATTCCTGGAATTGACGGCAAGGCACTGGCCGATTATTTCAACGAGAACTCGCAATCCGCCGGCGGTCTGCTGGTGATGTACAACACCTTCGCGGGCGGCGCGCTGGGCAACTGCGCCGTCAGCTCCCTGGGCATCATGCCCTATATCAGCGCCACGATCATCATTCAATTGCTCACGGCCGTGGTGCCCCGCCTGAGCAAGCTGGTTCGTGAGGAGGGCGGCCGCACCAAGATTGTGCAGTACGGCCGTTACCTGACGGTGGGGCTTTGCATCGTCCAAGGTTGGTATTTCGCCCATAACTGGCTCACCCCGGAGAGCGCGTTCCGGGGCTTTAAGGGCTCGTTGGTGGTGACGGAGAACCATTTTGTCTATTACTTTGTCACCGTCACCGTGATGACGGCGGGGACCATGCTCCTGATGTGGCTGGGCGAGCAGATTACCGATCGCGGCATCGGCAACGGTGTCTCGCTGGTGATCACCATCGGCATTCTGGCGCGCCTGCCCAATGCCGCGCAGGGCGCCATAGACATGTTTTCGTCGCATAACGGGATGGATCCGCAGAGCAACCTTTGGACGACCGGACCGATTTTGGTGGCCTTGCTGGTGCTGGTGGTGGCCGGCGTTATCGCCATCACCCAGGCGCAGCGCAAGATCCCGGTGCAATATGCCAGCCGCATGATCGGGCAGAAGATGTACCAGGGCGGCACCAACTACATGCCGCTGCGGGTGAACTATTCGGGCGTCATGCCCATCATTTTTGCCCAGTCCATCCTCATGTTTCCGCAGCCGCTCTTCAGCAACCTGGCCACTTGGTGCAGCGCCCCGTCGCTGAAGTTTCTGCAGGATGGCTTCCGCTGGGTGGCCATGCAATTGAACTATGGTTCCTTTGTTTACCTGGCCATCTACTCGCTGATGATCCTGTTCTTCTCCTACTTCTGGGTGGCCACGCAGTTTAACGAAATCCAGATCGCGGACGATCTGAAGAAAAACGGTGGCTATATTCCCGGCGTGCGGCCGGGGCAGGGGACCAGTGACTTTTTGCACAACGCCATGAGCCGGATCACCCTGGCGGGCGCGATTTTCCTGACGATCATCGCCACCATCCCCATCATCCTGTCGCGTCAGATGGGCGTGGACCAGAACGTGGCCAGCTTTTTCGGCGGCACCAGCATCCTCATCGCGGTGGGCGTTTTGCTCGACACGATGCGGCAGGTGGAATCGCATTTGTTGATGCGCCATTACGATGGATTTTTGAAGAAGGGGCGGCTGCGTGGCCGCTTCGCCTGATCTTTATTGTGTCTGGGATTAAGCTTAAGTCCGAAGATGAGTTGAAATTGATGCGTCCGGCATGTGTGGTGACGGGACGGGTGCTGGACGAGGTGGCGCACTATATCCGGCCCGGGCTGACGACGCGGCAGGTGGATGAGTTTGCGGCGGAGCGGATACGCAGTTACGGCGGCAAAAGTGCGTTTTTGGGTTTCCGCGGCTATTCGTGCTACACGTGCCTGTCGGTCAACGAAGCCGTGGTGCACGGGATGGCGTCGGACCGGGAGTTGCAATTTGGCGACATCGTGAGCGTGGACGTCGGGGTTTTGTACCAGGGATTTGTGGGCGACACGGCCCGGACGGTGGCGGTGGGTGGGTGCAGCGTGGCCGCCCAGCGGTTGCTGGATGTGACCGAGCAGTCGCTGCACTTGGGGATTGCGCAGGCGGTTCCGGGCAACCGGGTGGTGGACATTTCGCTGGCGGTCCAGCGGCATGTTGAGCAAAATGGGTATAGCGTGGTCCGCGAGTTTGTGGGCCATGGCGTGGGGCGGACGATGCACGAAGAGCCGCAGGTGCCGAATTTTGACGACGGCGCGAAGAATTCGCCGAAATTACGGCCGGGCATGACCATTGCGATCGAGCCCATGGTGAATGCGGGCCGGCCCGAGGTGAAAATCTTGAAAGACGGCTGGACAGTGGTGACGCAAGATGGTTCACTATCAGCCCATTTTGAGCATACGATCCTGGTCACCGAGGGAAAGCCGGAGATTTTGACATGGGTGCAGACGCCTTCCGAGTCGAAGCTCGGGTGAAGGAAGCGATGCCGAACGGCACGTTTCTGGCCGAACTGGCCAATGGCCACCGGTTGACGGCGTTTGTGGCGGGTGGCGACAAGATGAATTTTGCCGGCTTGCAGGCCGGTGATTGGGTGAAATTACAATTGACGCCCTACGACTTGAGCGTGGGACGTATTTTAGTCGAAACGAAAAAGTTTAAGCATGAAAGTCCGAGCATCAGTCAAAAAAATGTGTGAGCACTGCAAAATCGTGCGGCGCCGCGGCGTGATCCGCGTCATCTGCTCGAACAAACGCCACAAGCAACGTCAAGGTTAATCGAAATTTATGGCACGCATCATTGGTGTAGAGGTTCCGCCCGGCAAGCGCATTGACATTGCGCTCCGCTCCATTTACGGCATCGGCCCGGTCAACGCGCGCGAGATTCTGGAGCGCGCGAACATCTCTCCCGCCATCCGCGCGAAGGATTTGACGGAGCAGCAGATGGCCCAGATCGTGCATGCGATCCAGGAGGGCAAATATGTCATTGAGGGCGATCTGCGCCGGGAGATCGGCATGGATCTCAAGCGGCTGCAGGGCATCAAGTGCTACCGGGGCATCCGCCATTTGCGCGGGCTGCCCGTGCGCGGCCAGCGCACCCAGACCAACGCCCGCACGCGCAAAGGCCCCCGCAAGACGGTGGGCGTGCAGCGCAATCCGAACGCCAAGACCGGCATCCACTAATCATTGAATTCCGTTATGTCCGAAGAAAAAAAGAAACCAGCCGCGCCGAAGAAGGAAAAAGAAGTGAAGGCCGATGCCGCCGCACCCGCGGAAGCCAAGCCTGCGAAGAAGCCTGCGACCGGCGCCGAAGCCGCCGCGGCTCCCGCCGCCGGCGAGGCGGCCAAGCCGGCGGAAGGCGTCGTGTCCGTCGCGCCGAGCGCTGCCGAACTGCTTGGGGAAGATCCCAATGCCAAGAAGATTGTCAAGGCCAAGCACGCCAAGAACATCGTCTCCGGCATCGTGAACATTCTTGCCACCTTCAACAACACCCAGGTGACCATCACCGACGGCCAGGGCAACCTGATCGGTTGGTCCACCGCCGGCCGCGTGGGCTTCAAGGGTTCGCGCAAGAGCACCGCCTACGCCGCCCAGATGGTGGCCCAGGATGCCGCCCGCCAAGCCATGTCGCATGGCATGAAGGAAGTGGAAATCCGTGTCAAGGGCCCCGGTTCCGGCCGCGAATCGGCCATCCGCGCCCTGCAGGCCATTGGCTTGGAAATCAGCTCCATCAAGGACGTGACGCCGGTGCCGCACAACGGCTGCCGTCCGCGTAAAAAGCGCCGCGTGTAAAACCCAGCAACCGCAAATCGCACCTTATTAATTTATATGGCTCGTTACACAGGTCCCCGCGTCCGCATCAGCCGCCGTTTCGGCATCCCGATTTTCGGGCCGACGAAATATCTCGAACGCCGCAATTATGGTCCCGGCGTGCATGGTCCCAAGTCCCGCCGCAAAACCACCGAGTACGGTGAAGGCCTCATCGAAAAACAGAAGCTCAAGTATTACTACGGCCTGCTCGAACGGCAGTTTCGCGGGGTCTATGAAAAGGCCCTGCGCCGCCGCGGCGTCACCGGTGAACACATGCTGCAGATCCTCGAGACGCGGCTGGACAACGTCGTGTTCCACCTCGGTTTCGCCAACACCCGCGCCGCCGCCCGCCAGATGGTCGGCCATGGCCACGTCGCCGTCAACGGCCGCAAGGCGAACATTCCCTCGTACGCGCTGAAGGCCAATGACGTCATCAGCATCAAGAACAACAATGTTTCCCGCCAGTTGGCCACCAAGAACCTGGAAGTGGCCGCCAGCCGCGCGGTGCCCGATTGGTTGTCCTTGAACAAGGAAGAGTTCAAGGGCACGATCATGCGCATCCCGACGCGCGAGGAAATCCAGCCCATCGCCAATGAACAGGCGGTGGTCGAATTTTATTCCCGCTAAACCTTAACTAGAAGAACAATTATACGGGCTCTCCCGGCCGGGAATAAATCAGCCGGGGCGGGCCAGATTGAAATTGTTGAAAGGAAATTATGCCAGTTCGTCTCGGTCGTTTTGAAATGCCCAAGCGGTTGCAGAAAGATGATGCCACCGCCACGGATACCTACGCAAAATTCATCGCCGATCCGTTTGAAACGGGTTACGGCCATACCATCGGCAACTCGCTGCGCCGCGTGCTGCTCTCCTCGCTGGAAGGCGCGGCCATCACCTCGCTCAAGGTGGATGGCGCCATGCATGAATTTGCCACCATTGACGGCGTCACCGAAGACGTGACGGACATCGTCCTGAACCTGAAACGCATCAAGTTCAAGGCCCACACCCGCGACGAGCAGGTGCTGTTGCTGTCCGTCAACAAGGAAGGCCTGGTTACGGCGGCGGACATCCAGGTCAACCCCAACCTTGAGCTGGTCAACCCGACCCAGCCCATCTGCACGCTGGACAAGAAGAAAAAATTTGAAATGGAGCTGACCGTGAAGGTCGGCCGCGGTTTTTGTCCCAGCGACGAAAACAAGAAGCTCGGCCAGGCGATCGGCATTGTGGCCATTGACTCGTTGTTCTCCCCCGTCACGCGCGTGCGTTACCTGGTGGAAGCGGCGCGTGTGGGCAACCGCACCGATTATGACCGGCTGGTCCTGGAAATCTGGACCGACGGCCGCATCACGCCGGACGATGCGCTCACCCAGGCTTCGGCGATCTTGGCCCATCACCTGGACGTGTTCGTGGCCTACGACAAGAATGCGGTGGAATTTGAAGAAGCGGCCGACAAGCAGGACGACGAGAAGGCCAAGCTCAAGAAGCTCTTGAACATGAGCGTCAATGAAATCGAGCTGAGCGTGCGCGCCGCCAACTGCCTGAACAACGCCAACATTACCACCGTCGGCCAGCTCGCGTTGAAGACCGAGCAGGAAATGCTCAAGTATCGCAACTTCGGCAAGAAGTCGCTCAACGAAATCAAGGAAAAATTGAGCTCGCTCAACCTGTCCCTCGGCATGAATTTCGAGCCGGGCCTGGTGGAGGCGCCCAAAGAAGAAGCACCAAAAACGGAATAAAGATTTGCCATGAGACATTTGAAGCGCACGGCCAAGCTGGGCCGCACCTCGGAGCACCGCAACGCGATGCTCGCCAATCTGGTTTGCAGCCTGATCGAACACAAGCGTGTGACCACGACCCTGGCCAAGGCCAAGGCCGCCCGGTCCGTCGCCGAGAAGATGGTCACGCTGGGCAAGAAAGGCACCATTCATCACCGCCGTCTGGCCGCCGCCCGCCTGCACCAGGAGGACGCCGCGCGGGTTCTCTTCAAGGAGATCGCGCCCGCCTTCAAGGACCGCCGCAGCGGCTACACCCGCATCATCAAGCTGGAACAGCGCCAGGGCGATGCCGCCCAGCGCGCCATTCTGGAATGGGTGGACACGGTCGTCACGACTCCCGCCCCGGTCCCGACCGGAGCCGCCGCCACGGCGGGCAGCCAGCCTGCGACCGAAGCCAAGCCGGCCGCCGCCAGCCCGGCTGCGGAAGCCAAGCCGGAAGAGAAAAAGTAATCTGATTTGATCCATCGCAGGCCCGCTCTCCCGAGCGGGCCTTTTTTTTTGAACAAAACCCCTTTCCGCGCGTCTCTTATGGGGAGCAACATCAACCAAACTGAATGAGACCATGAAGACTACTTTAATTATAGCCGCGGTGCTGGCCCTGGCGGGTTCGGCCTTCGCCGTGGAAATCGGCCAGCCCGCGCCGGATTTCACCGGCACCGACATCACCGGCCAGGCCGTCAAGCTCTCGGATTACCGCGGCAAAATCATCGTCATCGAGTCCTATAATTCCGACTGCCCCTTCTGCCACAACCAGTATTCCGGCGCGACCCAGGCGCTGCAACGGGAGCTCGCCCAGAAAGGCGTCGTCTGGCTGCTCGTCAATTCCGTCAATCCCAAGAACCCCAGCCATCGGACGGCCGCCCAGGCCCGCCAAGAATGGACGGACCTAAAAATCGCCGCCACCGCTTGGATTGACGACAGCACCGGCGCCATCGGGCACCTTTACGGTATGAAGACCACCCCGCACGTCTTCGTGGTGGATAAATCTGGCACGCTGGTTTACGCCGGCGCCATGGATGACCATCCCGATCCTGTCCACGATCCGAAGACCGCCCGCAATTACGTCCGCGAGGCTGTGGATGATTTGCAGGCCGGCAAACCCATTGAAGTTTCGCAAACCAAACCGTACGGATGCTCGGTACATTATTGAAGCATGATTTTTACGGCTGCCGTCCGGCGGGCTGCCGCCGATTGAACGCCACGCACTCGGCGTACTTGACCCCGCTGCCGCCGAAAATATCGAGCGCCGAGCCAATCGTCAGGTCCACCCGCCCGCCCCCCAGCCGCGTCACTTCCTCCAGGTCGGTGAGCGAATTCGCGCCGCCCGCGTAGGTCAGCGGGAGCGGCGTCCATCGGCCCAGCTTTTGCACCAGCTCGCGGTCAATTCCGCGGCACAGGCCTTCCACGTCCACGGCGTGAACCAGAAACTCCGCGCAATAGGTGGCGAACTTGCCGAGCGTTTCCGCGTTGACCTCCAGTTCGGTGAATTTTTGCCACCGGTCGGTGACCACGAAATACTTTGCCTCCCGCCGGCGGCAGCTCAAATCCAGCACCAGCCGGTCGCGGCCGATGGCCTTGACCAGCGCATCCAGCCGCGTCCAATCCACGCGTCCCTCCCGGAACACCCAACTGGTGACGATGACCTGCGAGGCGCCGGCCTCCAGCCAGCCGCGGGCGTTTTGGGCGTTCACGCCGCCGCCGAGATGCAGGCCGCCCGGGAATGCCGCCAGCGCCGCGCGCGCCTGCGCCTCGTTGCCGGCGCCGAGTTGGATGACGTGCCCGCCGGCCAGCCCATCGCGGCGATAGAGGCCGGCAAACCACGCCGCGGATTTCTCGGAGACAAAATTTGTGCGCAAGCCCGAATCGCCCAGCGTGCCGCCGACGATTTGCTTCACTTTGCCTTCATGCAGGTCAATGCAGGGACGAAACATCGTCTCAGGCTAGTTTCGCGTGGCGAAAGTTCAAAGAGCAAAGTGGGGGCAAAACCGCCTCCGGCTTTGATTTTGGCCCTGAATTGTTATGCTTTGGGTCCGATGTTCAGGACTTTGCGCAAAGCCGAGTACACCGAACTGATGATTTTATTCTTCATCCAGTCGGTGGGCATGGGCGTCTGGTTCGTGCCGCTGGGCCCCATCCTTGACGCGCACGGTCTGCAGGTCATCAAGCCGTTTGCGTATGCGGCCGTCGCCGGCGCCGCCATCATTTCGCCGCTCATGTTTGGCGCCATGGCGGACCGGCAGGTGCCGCCGGCCAAGGTGCTGCGGTGGCTGGCCACCACCACCGGCCTCGTCATGGGGGTCATTGGGTTTGCGGTCCAACGCGGCTGGAACCCCTGGCTGGTGCTGGGGCTCATCCAGATGTTCGCGTTATCGTATGCGCCCATGTTCAGCATTTCCACCGCGCTCGTGTTCGCCCGGCTGGCGGATGCCCGGAAGGAATTCGGCCCGGTCCGCTCCCTGGCCACCGTGGGCTGGATGGGTGGCGCCTTGCTGATCGGGTGCGCCAATCTCGACCGTTCGCCGTTGACGGTGTATCTGGATGCCTTGATCTGGCTTTTGCTGGCCGGGTTCACCTATTTTCTGCCCGCCCTGGAGATTCCACCCGCGGCCCAGCATCTTTCCTGGCACGAACGGCTCGGCTTGGACGCCCTGACACTCTTGAAGGACCGCGCCACGCGGGTGGTTTTCATCACCACCACGCTTTTCAACATTCCCCTGTCCGCCTTTTATCCGTATGCGCCCTCGCACCTGCATGACCTGGGTTTCCGGCACACCAGTGCGTGGATGAGTCTCGCGCAGGTCACGGAGGTCATCTCCATGTTCAGTCTCGGCTGGCTGCTCCTCAAGTGGCGGCTCAAATGGGTTTTTGCCGCCGGCCTCGTCTTCGGGGTGGTGCGGTTCGCCTTGAGCGGGCTGGATACAAAGTCGTCCCTCGTGCTGGGCGTGACGCTCCATGGCGCCTCCTACGTCTTGGTCTTTGTCACCGCCCAGATTTACCTGAACCAGCATATTGACGCTGGCTGGCGCACCCGGGCCCAGGCCTTGCTGACGCTGCTGAACGGCGGCATCGGCAACCTCATCGGCTATCTCGGCAGCGGTTGGTGGTTTGCCAGGTGCACGGTCGGCGTGGCTACGAGCTGGCCGATGTTTTGGGGCGCCCTCGCCGCCATGGTGGCGGCGGTGCTCGGCTATTTTCTGTGGGCCTTCCGCGACCGGGTGGCAGCCATCGCCCCCGTCAAAAACCGGGTCGGCAGGGACGCGCCGGCTGCCAACCCCTGAGCCCCCGTGACATAACTTGCTGTCGCCCGCCCCCGGTTTGGGGCTAGACTTTGCCGCGTGTTAAATCCGTTCATGCATTGGATCGAGGCCAAAGGGGTGTTCGCCCCGTGGTTGTTTGTGGCGCTGTTCCTGGCCGCGTCCTTTCTGATGATCTGGCGCCTGGAGGCCATGAGCGCCTGCGGCTTCGAGGGGACCGTCCTGGGGACGCTCGTCATGCCCTATTGCTCCGGCCTGGGCAACCTCATCTTCGCCTTTATCCTCGGTCGCCACGCCGGCAGCGGCGCCGACGTCATGATTAATTCCCTCGTCAACAATGTCACCAACCTGACCCTGGTCCTGGGCTTGCCCGCCCTGATCTGGGGCATCAACGTGGTGCCCAAGAAGAAACCCGACGTGAAAAAATCCAACGGCGCCGGCAGCGCGCAACAGTTGAACCGCCTCTCGCTCCTGCTCACGCTGCTGGCCGTCTTGTTCTTCACCGGCATGGTCTGGGCCATGGCCCGCAAAGGGCGCCTCGATTTCAACGACGGCCTGGTTCTCATCGGCGCGTTTCTCTTCTGGCAATGCTTCCATTTGATTGAAGTATTCAAACAGAACGCCCGGCTGGGGAAATCCGCGTTGGGCTGGATGCTCCCGGTGGACCTGGGTTTGCTGGCCGTCGGCGCCTACGGCATTTATGTGAGCATCGGCTGGCTCGTCGCCTGGGTCTCCCAGTTCCATAGCGGCTTTGTCAGCGCCCAGCACCTCGGCTGGCTCAGCGGCTGGCTGATGGTGCTGCCCAACGCCGTGCTGGCCATTTATTATGGCTGGCGCAAACAACCGGAAGTCGTCTATACGTCCCAAGTCGGCGATGCCCACATCTCCATTCCGCTCTGTCTCGGCGTTTTTGCCCTCTTTCAGCCCATGGTGATGCCCGCCTTCTTCCGCGCGGGCATGTTCATCCTGCTCGGGGCCACCGGTGTCCACATCTTCTTTGTGGCTCTCCTGGGACGCCTGCCGCGCACCGTGGGCTTCGCCCTGGTGGCCAGTTACGTCTATTTCTTATGGAAGGGATTGCTGAATTAGGCGCTCCCGGCGTTCCCAGTGCTTCGTGACGGGGTTCCCGGCAAAACGGCGCTGACGAAATCCCCTCCTTTTGAGCACTTTTCAGGTTTTCCATCCGGCCGTTTCCTTTATAATGTCCATACATACCATGCCATCGCCCGCCAGCTCCCGCTCCTTGAGAATTGTGTTCTGGATTCTCAATGTCCTCTTGGGCGCAGCCTTTGTCGCCGAGCTTTTCGCGCCCAAAGCTTCCGTGGCGCTGGATCAGGTTACGATCGTGCTGGCCGCTGTCGCTGCCGTCGCCGCGCTGAAACGTCAGTTGCCCCTGCAGAATGTCCTGCCGGCCGCCCTGGTTGCAGCCTGTATCGGTGGCGTGGCGCACGCCGTGAGTTCCCGCCCCAATTTTTCCCTGCCGTTCGGCCCGGTCGTTTTTGGCGACGCCGCCGGCGAAAGGATCTTCAACGTCCTGCCGTGGACCGTCCCGTTTCTCTGGGTCGCCGCCATTTTCAATGCCCGCGGCACGGCCCGGCTGATGCTGCGCCCGTGGCGCAAGGTGAAAGCCTACGGTTTCTGGCTCATCGGCTTCACCGCCCTGCTGGCCGTGGCCTTTGATGTGGCCCTGGAACCGTTCGCCTGGCACGTGAAACATTTCTGGCTCTGGCAGCCCACGAGGCTTGCCGTCACCTGGGAAGGCGCGACGCTGTTGAATTTTGTGGGGTGGGCCTGCGTGGCCCTGCTCATCATGATGGTGATCACGCCCTCGCTCATCCGCAAGCAGCCCGGCAACGCCGCCGCGCCCGATCTCCATCCGCTCATTCTCTGGCTGGGCGCGCTGCTGCTGTTCGCCGTGGGCTGCGCCGGGGCGCGCCTGTGGTGGCCCGTGGCGGTGGATGCCGCCCTCGCGGCCGTCACGGCGTTTTTTGCGGTTCGTGGCGCGCGCTGGTAGCCCTTTCGGCGGGGCGCAGTTGCGTGATCTTCAACCGCGCCACCCGCAACCCGTCCATCTCTTCCACGTGCAGTTCATATTCGCCCGAGACGAACGTGTCGCCCGTTTTGGGAAATCCCCCCAGCCGCTGCGTCACCCACCCGCTCGCCGTGGTGACGCCCTCGTCGTGCGGCACCCGCCCGATGATCGTTTCCAGATCGTGCACCGGCAGGGTGCCGGACACCTCCCACACGTTGTCGCTGCGCCGGATGAACTGCGTGGCCTCCGCGTCAAACTCGTCCTGGATCTGCCCCACGATGGCCTCCATCACGTTCTCCAGCGTGATGATGCCCAGCGTGCCGCCGAATTCGTCCACCACGAAGGCCAGGTGCAGTTTCTTTTCCAGGAACCGCTGCAACAGCCGGTCCAGGCGCGCCGTTTCCGGCACGCAGATCAGCTTGCGCGCCACGGGCAGCAAATCCGCCGCCGTCCGCGCCCGGTCCCGCCACGCGTACAGGTCCTTGATGTGAATCACGCCGCGCGCCCGGTCCGGGTCGCCGTCATCGCAGACCGGGAAGCGCGAGTAGCGCGTCTTCTCCGCCAGGGCAATGCACTCGGCCACCGTCGCCCCCGTTTCAAACACGGTCACCTCGTTCCGCGGGCGCATCACTTCCCGCGCCGTCCGATACCGCAGGTCCAGCGCGTTCAGGATCAAGTTCCGCCGCGCCGGCGTTCCTTGGGCCGCCCCCAGGATCACGCGCAGTTCCTCCTCCGATTGCGCGCCGTGCAACTCGTCCGCCCGCACGCCGAGCCAGTTCAAAATCAGGTGCGACGAGCGGTTCAGCAGCCAGATGAACGGAAATGAAATCCGGTAAAACCAGGTCAGCGGCCGGGCCGTGAGCAACGCCGCCGGCACGGTCCGCCGGATGGCAATGCCCTTGGGCACCAGCTCGCCGGCCACGATCAGCAGATAGCAGTTCGTGAAAAAACCGACGCCCAGCGCGATTTCGTGCCGCAGGGCCTCCGAAGTGACGCCGGTGAGATTGAAGACGGGCGTAAGCAACCCGTTGAAGACCGGTTCCACCGCCATGCCCAGGCCCAGGCTCGCCAGCGTGATTCCAAACTGGGTCGCTCCAATGTACGCGTCAATGTGCTCCAGGATGTAGCGCGCCGTCCGCGCCTGGCGGTTGCGCCTGGCCACGAGCCCCGCCAGTTGCGAGTCGCGAATCCGCACCATCGCCAGCTCCGCCACGACGAAAAATGCGTTCATCAGCACCAGCGCCACCACGGCCAGGATTCGCAGCCCGGTCAGCAGGAGATTGTGCTCGCTCATGGGATGGGGTCGCTCACAGTTTCATTTCCCCGAACATCACTTTTAAAATGTCCTTGACCGTCACGATCCCCGTTTCCGTGCGGCCCCGCGAGAGCACGATCGCCACCCGCTGGCCGGCCCGCTGGATCAGCCCCAGGGCCACTTCCAGCCGCGTGCCCTCGTTCACAAACACCGCGGGAATCATGCAGGCGGACGCCGGCTTGTCCAGCTCCAGTTGCTCGCGGTACAAGAGCGGCCCGATGTCCAGCAAGCCGGCGATGCGCCGCGTGCCCTCGCGCACCTCCCACACCGGCAGGCGCGACAGGTGGTTGGCGGCGGCCAGGCGAATCGCTTCGCGCAATGGCGTGTCCGCCTCCACCGCCACGGTTTCCGCCAGCGGCCGGGCAATCTGCCCCACGGAAAAATTCTGCAGGTCCAGGATGCGGTTCACCATCGCGTGCTCATCGTCCGTAAGCGCCTCGCCCGACTCGCGCATCATCGCGCGCATTTCCTCGCGGTTGCCGAATAACTGGCCCTTGAACACCCGCCCGCCCGTCCAGTGCAGGATTATCCGCGACACATCCTCCACGATCCGCACCAGCGGGCTCAGGAGAAAATTGATGATGCGGAACACGCGCGCGGCCGAGAGGCCCAGCGAATTGGGGTGCGCCCGGAACAGCATCTTGGGCAGCAGGTCGAAAAACGCATAAAACAGGAAAACAATCAGCGCGAAGAGGGTTCCCGCCACCAGATCCCGGCCCGGGAACCAGGCGTGCAAGTGCGCCAGGATCCACCCCAGGATGATGAAATTCGCCAGGGTATTGCCGACCAGGATGGTCCACAAAAACCGTTCCGGATGTTCGAGAAAGCCGTTCAGCATTTTCGCCGAGGGCCGGCCGTTGCGCGCCAGCCGCCGGATGCGCAGCCGGTTCAGGGCAAACACGCCGGCCTCCATGCCCGAAAGCAGGAAGGATGCGCCGAAGCACAGCGCCAGCAAAACGTAGTTCAATAGGTTGTTCTCCATGGCCTCGGTCACCGCAGCCGCTGCACCAGCAATTCCTTGACGCGCCGTCCGTCGGTCACCTGCGCCGTGAACTTCAAGCCGGCGAAGACGGTGGACTCCGTCGAGTCCGGCACCACCCCCAGCAAATGCGTCAGCAGTCCGCCCATCGTCTCCACCTCCGGCACCTCCGGCAGCGCCGGGTATTCCCGGCGGAAATCCTCCAGGCGCACGGCCCCGTTCACATGCCAGCGGCCCGGCGCCAGCGTGGTGATCACGAAACCTTCCGGCTGCGAAGGCGTCCGTTGCCGCCCCACCAACTCCGCCAGGATGTCCTCCATCGTCACCACCCCCGCGGTGCCGCCGAATTCATCCAGCACGATCGCCATGCCCCGCTGCTGCTTCTGCAAGGCCCGGAAAAGCTGCAACAGGTTCATCGTGTCCGGCACGAAGGAGGGAAATTCAATCGCGTCCGCCAGCTCGATCTTCGGGTCCAGCAACAGCGCGCGGGTGTTCAGGATGCCCACGATGGTGTCCGTGGTCTCGTCGTAGATCGGCAGCCGGCGATGCTGCCCTTTTTTCGCCACCGCGATCATTTCCTCCACGGTGGCATCGTCGCTCACCGCGGCCATGCTCGTCCGCGGCCGCATGACGTCGCGCGCCACGCGCTGGTCCAGGCTGATGATTTGCAGGATGATTTCCTTCTCCATTTCCGCGAGCGTGCCCTGTTGCAGCGCCATCTCCAGGAGCTCCTGGTATTCCGCGTCCGTGAGCTTGGTGGCGGCCGCCGGTTCCGCGGTTTTGCGCAGGATGGCGGCATTGAGCCGCTGCGCCGCCCGGTGCAGCGGCTTGGAGACATTTTCAAAAATGAACAGCGGCCACGCCACCCGCGCCGCCCAGCGTTCCGGCCGGCGCACCGCCAGCGTCTTGGGAAACACCTCGCACCCCAGCAACACCAGCGCCAGCAGCGACACCATCGTCAGCGCCAGCGGCCACTGCGCGCTGAACACCATCCGCAGCGCCACCGCCAGCACCGCCGCGTTCGCGAACGTGTTGCCCAACACCAGCGTGGCCAGCAGGTCCTCCGGCCGCGCCAGGAGCTGCGCCACCATTTCGCCCCGCCGCGGGTGGCGCTGGACCAGGTGCGCCACCTGCCACCGGTTCAGGGAAAACAAAGCCGTTTCAGCCAGCGCGAAGAAGAAACTCGCGCCCGCAAATATCAAGATGGCCAGCAAAGCCCGCTCCACCAGTTCATTCTGCCGCAAACCGGCCCCTGGAAAAAGCGAAATGAAAACGCCCTGGCGCAGTGCATGAGCGGAAATAATGAACGGAAGCTGACAGCCCAGCCCGCGCAAACCCATGAACCACGCAAATGTCCGGGCCCGGAATTGGGCTCCCGCCGGGCCTCCGAATACCCCTCCAGGCGAATGGTCACCGGAGCAGGGGCGTCAGCGGAGGAGAAAATCTTCGAGCTGGGTCTGGCGGACGACGTTGCGGACGGAGGCGGTGGCGTTGTCGAATCTCAGGTTGATGTCGTGGCGTTTGAGATTTTTTTTGAAACGGACCATGAGGCCGATGCCGGTGCTATCCATGAAAGTGACGCGGGACAGGTCAATGGCGACGGTCATGCCGGGGGTGACTTGGGAGAGTTCGGATTCGGTGAAGGCGCCGAGCTCGACGGCGTTGAGGGCGGTGACTTCGCCGGTCCAGCGGATTTGGAGTTCGGCGGCGAGGACGCCGCTGGTGACGGGGGCGGTGCCGGCGGTGCTTTCCATGAGGATGCGGGCGCCGGCGAGGCTGGCCTGGATGGTGAAGAACTCGTCGAGCTTCATCAATTTGAGCGCGGCTTCGACGGCCGGGCCCGGGGCGATGAGGAAAAACTGCCAGCCGAGCTCGCGGGCGCGGCGGCGGAGGCGGATGAGGACGCCCACGCCGGTGCTGTCGGCAAAGACGGTGTCGGTGAGGTCGAAGAGCACATGGCTGTTTTCGACGGCGCGGAGCCATTCGGCCTGGGCGGCCAGGACGGCGGCGGCGTCGAGGCGGGCGGGGGCGCGGATGATGAGGTTGCCGTGGGGGTCGGGGATGACGTTGGGGCCGGGGCCGGCGCCGCCGGCTTTTCTCGCGCGGAGGTGCCACCATTGGCGGAGGACGGCGCGGATGAATTTTGAGAAATGACGGCGGGCGCGCTTGGCCGGGCGGGCCTGGCCGGTGAGGAAATCAAAAGTGGTGCCGGCGCCGAGGACCAAGGGCACGCCGGCTTCGCGGTAATTCATGTTGATCCACTTTTCCTGTTTGGGCGAGCCGAAGGCGACGAAAAGGATGTCCGGCTTGGCGGCGTGGAGGCGGTGCTGGATGTCGGCGTGGTTCATTTCCAACAGCGGTTGGTCGGGCGGAGCATAGGTGCCGACGAGCTGGAGCTTGGGATGGCGGCCGCAGATTTTGGCCGCGGTGGCGTCATCGCCGCCGAGCACGAAGACCCGCCAGTTTTTTTGTTCAGCGAGGTCCAGGAGCCGGGGAATGAGGTGTGGAACGGTGACGTTTTCGGGGAGCTCGTTGCCCAGGATTTTGGAGGCCCAGACAACAGTCTTATCCTCGGCCACGACGAGGTGCGCGTCGCAAAGGATGCGGCGGAGTTCGACGTCGTCCATGGCCTCGGCGATGAAATCCACGCCGACGGTGGTGGCGTAATGGGGCTGGCGGGAGGCGATCATTTCGCCGGTGCTGGCCAGCATTTCGGCTAAATTGATGTTGTCGAACGGGACGCCCACGATGGCAATGGGCGCGCGGTCAAGTTTGATGGCTGGGGTTTGAGCCTGCATTTAACCCGGGAGAATTACCATTTTTGGAGGCAAAATCCAAGTCTGGAGAGGAATCATGCAGCAGTGAATCAGCGGAAGCCAGCCCATGCCTTCCCTGATGTCGGCGGCAAACGGCGGGCGCTCATGGTCGTCCGTGGCCGGGGCATGAGGCTTGGCGTGCCGGGCGCGGCACGCCGCCAAGGCTTTGGATTGGTCAGGCGGCGGGGCCATCAGGACACGTGGTCTTCATTTGCCAACATGTGGCTGTAAATCTTGAGGCGGTCGGCCAGCACACGCTTGGACGGAAGTTGGGTGAGATATTCGGACACCTGCATCTTGTGCGGTCCGTGGCTGAGGAGCAGTTCCACATGCTGCTGTTTCTTGGAAGTGCAGAGGATGAGTCCCACTGGCTCGTTCTCGCCCTCGCGCCATTCATGCTTCTTGAGCCAGGAGAGGTACAAGTCCATCTGCCCCTTGTCGGCGGTGGCGAACGGCCCAATCTTCAAATCAATGGCCACGAGGCAGCGCAGGCGGCGATGGTAGAACAGCAGGTCGAGCCGGTAATCGTCGTCGTCAATCCGCATGGGAAACTGGCGGGCGATGAAACAGAAGTCGCTGCCGAGTTCGGTGAGAAACTGCTGGAGGTTGGCGACGATGGCGGATTCCAAGTCCTTCTCGGAATACACATCCTTGAGGCCGAGGAAGTCGAGTAGGTAAGGGTCTTTGAACGCATCCGCGTAGCACACTGTCTCGACGGGGCCGCGCTGCTTTTCCAGGCGGACGAGGGCTTTGGTGTCGCGGGAGAGTGCGACGCGCTCGAACAGGGCGCGGTCAATCTGGCGCTGAAGTTCGCGCTTGGACCAGCGTTGCTGCGCGGCCTGGTCGAAATAGAAACCGCGTTTAAGTCCGGCCGCGACGCCCAAAAGGATGCGGTAATGCGTCCAGCCAAGGCGGAAGTGCTGGGCAAAATCAATGGTGATGCGGTCGTCGGATTCGGCAGCCAGTGGCTGCCGAATTTTGCCGTCCGAAGATTTGCCAGCCACTGGATAGCAAATCTGGGCGGATGACGATTCTGCCGCCAGTGGTGGCGGAATCTCCGCAGATTGTCCAGCCAGTGGCTGGATAATCTTTTTCACCTTTAATTCTCCAGCCAGCGGCTGGATAATTTAGAACGCTTCGTAAAACCGCTTCATGTCCCAGAGGTTCTTGGCGGTAAAGCCGCGCCCGTAGCTTTTCGTCAGGCGAGCGGAAAGTTGCTCGATCAGTCGTTCGCCATACTCAGCCCGCTTCTGGTTCTGCTGGATTTCCTGTGTAATGACGCGTCCGACATTCCAGTACAGCCACACCATGGTCAGATTTGCCGTGGAGGCAACGTGCTGGCGCGACGCTTCGATAAGCGTCTGAATCTGCGGCAGCACGCCTGAGAGGCCATCCAAGTCGGATTTGGCAACGCGCCGTTTGATGGTGGCAGATTTCATTTCGTGATTTTGCCAAAGTCAGCCCGGTGGTGGCGAGCCGTCGCCATCCATCCGCTGGAATACGCGGGCTCTCTTGCCGGCGCCGTGCCGGGCTTTGGCGTCCTTGAGCAGATTGCTGAACTCGGACACCGCCTCGTCCACGCGGTCTTCCTCAATGCTGCATTTAACCCGGGAGAATTACCATTTTTGGGGGCAAAATCCAAGTTTGGAGAGGAATCATGCAGCAGTGAATCAGCGGAAGCCAGCCAATGGGTTGGCTTTACCAGGGCGAAACAAGGCGGAAGAAGACGTTGCCGCTGCCGGGATTGACCGGGAGAGTCAGTTGGTTGGTGCCGGAGGCAAGCGATACGGGATACCAGTTGGTGGTCAGACCGATGTTCGGGGCGTTGGTTTGCGCCTGCAGGATCCAGCCGGTGTGGTCCGCAGGCCAGTTCAGTTGAAGCTGGCCGGCCGTGAGGGAGAATTGCAACTGGGGCACGGCCAACGAGACGGGGCGCGCGGCGACGGCGGGGGAGTTGGCGCTTTCGCCGGCGGAGTTGGTGGCGGAAACGGCGTAGTAATAGAGCGTGCCGTTCGTCAAACCCGTATTGGTGTAGCCGGGGGTGGTCAGCTTGGAAGCGATGACACTGAAAGGTCCGGCGGCGGCGGCGGATCTTTTCAGGTTATAGCTGACGGCATTGCTGGAGACGTTCCATTGCAAGCTCACTTGGCCGTCGCCGGGCGTGGCGGCCAAGCCGGCCGGGACGGTGGCGGTGGCCGTGGCGAGCGGGCCGAGCAGGTAATTGATGGCGATATCGTCGGCGGTGAGGACGCCGGAGGCCACGCGGGCGCAGGCGATGTAGCCGTGAAAGGGATCGTTGCCGGGGCTGCGTGTGCCCAGAATGCTGGAGCCGACCAGGAGGGGACTGGCGCCGGTGGCAATGGGCGTGCCGATGGTGTGGGTGACATCGAGGTTGCCGTCCAGGTAGGCCAGGAGGTTGGTGCCGTCATAGGTGACGGCGAGGTAATGCCAGGTGCCGGCGGTGGGCGGCGTGTTCCAGCCGGTGTCCAGGGAGCCGAAATCGCCGGAGATGACGCCGTGTCCGCTCGTATCGTAATTGAATTCGCGGTCAACCATGGGGGAGGAACTGCCGCCTTGATATCCATAACCCACGTAACAACTGGTGGGGTTCACATCCACGGGATAGACCCAGGCATCCACGGAAACCGGGTGGTTGCCGGTGATTTCGGAGGGCGCGAGCGCGGCGGATATCACAGAATTATTTCCGGTTTGATTGACGAACAGGGCCTTGATGGTGCCGGTGCCATAAGCGACGTTGGCAATGTTCAAGCTGCCGCCGACGACGGTGGAGAGGTTGCCTACGCCGTTGGGATTGCTGGTGCGATTGGTCCAGACCTTGGAGCCGGCGGTCAAATCCGCCGACTGGAGATTGGCGATCAGGTCGCCTTCCCAATGGACGGCGTAGTTGGTGCCGGGCGCGGCGGCGACTTCGGCTGAGTTGGCGCCTTGGCCCCAGACATTGCCGGCGGAGACGACATAATAATAAGTGGCGCCGTTGACCAGGCCGGTATCGAGGTAGCTCAGGCCGGTGACGCCGGGGGCGACGGTGGTGTAAGGGCCGCCGCTGACGGTGGCGCGTTGGACGTTGTAGGTGCCCGCGCCGCTGGTGGCGGCCCAATTGAGGCCCACGCGGGTGTTGCCGGCGTTGGCCATGAGCCCGGTGGGAGCCGGCGGCATCGCTTCCACCAGGTCGGTGGTGCGGCTGGGCGGATTGACGGTCAACTGGGAGACGCTTTGGTTTTGAATGACGAGCCGGACGGTGGTGTTGCCGGGGGCGCAGAGTTGGAAGTCCACATTCCAAGACGGGGGCCACGCGGGCAGCAGGCAAAGCTGGTTGCCCGCGGGCTGCAAGAGCATGAACTGCAGCCCGCTCATCGCGGCGCCGCCGGTGTCTTCGCAGGGCAGATAATCGCTGCGGGAGGTCCAGAAGGCCTGAAACCTGGCGGCGGGATCGGTGTCAGCGAAGTTGGTGAGCAGGTCCGCCTGGGCGGCGCCGATCAAGCCGACGAGCGGCTCCTGGATGACATCCTGGCTCCAATCCGACTTGTAACTTTGCTCCATGCGATGGTTGAAGGTGGCGAGGGCCACGTTCAGGTTGGATTGGCCGAAGCCATAGAGGCGGTAGGGAAAGATGCAGTAACATTCCGGGTTTTCCACGTTATGGGGCGCGCCGTAGGTTTGCGCGGGCTTGATATAAGTATTGGCCGGATCCATGGGCAGGGGCGGCAGGGCGGCGTAACAATTGGTCCACTCGTTGAGCAAGGCGGGAGTCGTGAGGCCGGCCGGCAGGGCGACCAGTTTTGAAATGTCATACTGGAGACCGGAGATATAATCGGCGGAGTTGGTGCAGCTCCAGTAAGTTTCGCAGGCATTGGCGGGATAGAAGAAGAGCTGCCCGTTCACCCGGGGCCAATGCTCATTGAAGAAGCGGATCACCTGCGTGGCAAAGGGCACCACATAATTGGTGGCAAAGGAGCTGTCCTGGGTATAGTCGTAGTAATTGAGCATCATGGCCAGGGTCTCGAGGCCGCCCTGGTAGTGGTAGGTGATATAAGTGTCGCCGCAGGTGGTGCCGGTGGCATTGTTCCAGCCCCAATTATCTCCGTTGTACAGGCCGAAGATGTTGAAGGTTTCGGGGAAAAAGGCGCCGCCATGTCCGTAATAATGGGTGGTGGCCGCCATTTGGACCGGCAACATATTGGTATAACTGTTGAAGAAGGGCAGCATCAGGTCGAAGTCGCCGGCGGCGAGCAACGGCCAGTAGAGGAGCCGGGTGTTTTGGTTCCAATAGGATGGCCCCCAGGCGCGGTAATCGCCGTTTTGGCCGTTGTAGTCGAAAGTGAAGGTGCCGCCGTTGAATTTGATGGGATATTGTCCGCGTCCCTGGCAGGCGGTCATGAAGCGTTGCTCGAGGTAGCCGCGGGTGACGTTGGTGGCATTGGCGTCGCCGCTGACAAAGATCCAGCTCCGGTTCCAAAACGCGTCCCACCAGTGGTAATGATTGGTGCGGGCGGTGCCGAGGTCGGTGGCGTTGACCTGGGCCACGAGGTTGCTCATCTGAAGTTGCCAGTCAGCGGGCGCGACGGGCTGGGCGGTGTAGGGATAGATGGAGACGAGGAAATTGGTGCCGGCGGCGGATTGCAACTGCTGGCTGTTCACCACGGTGAAATTGGTGGCAAAAATGGTGGCGCCAAAAATGCGATTGGTCCAGGGGTCGTTAAAATTGGCGGCATAGCCGCCGAGATTTTCGGCTTGGAAAAGGGTTTTGAAATAGGAACTGTTGTTTTGGTGGAACCAGACGAGGCGGTCGGGCAGGCTGGGGGCGACGTCCGGGCTTTCCGCGGGGGCCGGCGCGGCGCCTTGCACGCCGTAGAAGCTGCCGGAATTGCTGCTGGTCATGGTCTGGGTGGCAGTGCGCCAGATTTCGTTGGAGCAGGAGAGGGTGAAGCTCTGCTGGCCGCCGGCCTCGATGCGAATAACCGGTTGGTTGGCGTCCGCCCAGAGGCGGAGCGAGACTTGCGATCCAGGCTGGCCGGCGGTGATGTCAATTTCGCCATGATAGAAATCCAGGGTCTGGGCAAACGGCGAACCGGCGGCGAAGGGATTGGGGGTGAAGTGGAGGCGGGTGCGGCCGATTTTGAGGAGGCGGGTGCTTTCGCTCCAGCTATCGGATTTGCCGATGTAGAGCACGAGGTCGCCGCCATTGTTCTCGACCCACACATTGGCGGTGATATCGCCGTTGCCGATGGGCATGGAGCCGGGCGAGCCGTTGGTGCTGGGAGAAGTCCAGGTGACGTTGTAATTCGTGAACTCGGAGAGGACGTCCGGGGGCAGGCTGGCGGCGCGAGCGGCGACACCGCCCAAAACCAACACAGCCAGCCAGGGGACCAGTTGTTTGAACAATCGCAGTTTCATGTTGCGCTCGCTGAATGTGAAAGGTTGTGGCGAATTAATTCCTTCACCCACGCCGGCGCTCAAATGCCCCGACCCATTGGATGGAACGCTGCCAAGGGATTGAGGCGACTCTACGGAAACGGAAGCGGGCCTGCCATCCCCGAAATCGGTGATGGGCGGGGCGAGCTTTCCCCGCGTGGCCGCGAACGTGAGTTCGCGGCAAACTGAAAGCCAGCGGTGTCCCTCTCCATGAACCCAGAAAACATTCAACCTTCGACATTCAACTTCCAACCCTGAACGAAGGCGGCTGCGCGAGTCCCTTCGATATTGGGCGTTGAATGTCGAAGGTTGCATGTTTCTTTTGCGGTTCAAAGGTTCAATGCGCGGACGCTTTCGAGGAATTCTCTCCCCGGTTTAGGGGATGTTTAAGGCATGGGGTGCGAGCTACCATTTGCCATCATCGCAATCTCCAAACCACTCACGCATTGACATGTCAAAAATCGCATTGCTCCCGCTCGCTGTTGTTCTACTTGGCCTGGCAAAACCCATTGACGTCCGGGCCGCGGAGGCGGCGGCCGGGGCGAAGACGTTCACCGGCGAAAAGGCCTCCTGGCACGGCTTTGATCGCTACGATTTCCTGATGGATGAACATCTGGCGGTGACGGCGACGGTGGCGACGCCGGACGAAGGGGCGGGTTTCAAACACCGGGCGGCCGGCCGGCGCTGCATCCTGGTGGTGCCGAAGACGCCGGCGCCTGGGAATCCGTGGTCCTGGCGCGGATGTTACTGGGACCATCAGCCGCAGGCGGAAGTGGAGTTGCTCAAACGCGGCTTTTGCATCGCGTACGTGGAAGCGGGCCCGGACCTGCGGCCGGACGCGAGCTGGGACGCCTGGTACGCATTTTTGACCGGGCAGCACGGCTTGTCGGCCAAGCCCGCCTTTGTGGGGATGAGCCGGGGCGGGGAATTTGCGTACACCTGGGCGGTGCGCAATCCCGGCAAGGTGTCGTGCCTCTACGTGGATAATCCGGGTGGCAATTCGGAAGTGCTGATGAACCTCGCACGGCTGGCCACCAATGACGTGCCGGTTTTGCACGTGTGCGGGAGCATTGATCCCATCCTGGGCGTCTTCACGCTGCCGATGGAGGACATTTATCATCAATTTGGCGGCCGCATTTCCGTGCTCATCAAGGAAGGGCGGGGGCATCATCCCCACAGCCTGCGGGACCCGAAGCTGATTGCGGATTTTATCGAGGACAGTGTGAAGGAAGTGCGGGCGCCGGCGCCCGGCTTTGCGGGGGAGCGCTTCACGCACACCTCGTATTACAGCCTGGCGCCGCGCTATGAGTTCATGCCCAGCGAAGACACGTACGTGACCGAACGTGGCCCGCTGTTTGGCGAGTGTTATGACCGTTACCGGATCGAATTGCCGAACGTGGAAGCGGCGACGACGGTCATCGCTCCCAAGACGCCGGCGCCGGGGAATCCGTGGGTGTTCCGGGCGGATCTGGTGGACCGGGACGACCGGGTGGACCAGGCGCTGCTGGCGAAAGGCTTTTACATTGTGACGGTGGCGGTGGGTTACAACGCGGACGGCCCGACTCCAGCGCAGTGGAACGCGGTTTACCAGCACCTGACGGGACACGGGTTTGCCAAGCAGGCCGTGATGAGCGGCGCGGGTGCGGCGGCTGGCGAGGCGTATGCGTGGGCGATTGCGAATCCGGACAAGGTCTGCTGCATTTACGCCGAGAACCCGGTATTGCACAGCAACCTGGCGAAGACGCAGCCGCTGGCGGATCTGGCGCCGCTGGCCAAGGCGGGCATACCGATCCTGCACGTTTGCGGCGCGGACGATCCATCGCTGGCGCAGAACACGCAAGTGGCGGAAAAGCTCTACCGTCAGCTCGGCGGCACGATGCAAGTGACCATGGAAGCGGACAAGGGCCACTATCCGCTGGCGCCGAAAGACGTGGGCGCGGCCGTGGAATTCATCGTGAAAGCGGGCGGGAATTGAAGGCTGGTGCATCCGGCAGGACTTGAACCTGCAACCCTTTGATCCGAAGTCAAATGCTC
>CAZHIM010000005.1:0-128037 GCA_964532525.1 uncultured Bifidobacteriaceae bacterium | reverse complement strand
GCAACCGCCTCCATTGGTTTCTTGCTTTGGGTTACTTAGCCGTCACACACCCGACGCAATAACAGGATTGGATATTCTCTGTTATTTGTGCTAGGGTGGATCAAAGATCGGGTCAAAAACCGTATGAATGTATCACTGACGCCGGAATTGGAAAAACTCGTGACGCGCAAAGTCGAAAGCGGCCTCTATCAGTCCGCCAGCGAAGTCATCCGCGAGGGACTTCGGCTCCTGGACGACCAGGATCGCCTGCGCGAGCTGCGCTTGGATGAAACCCGCAAGAAGATCCAGACCGGCCTCGATCAACTTGACCGTGGCGAGGGCATCCCGGGCGATGAGGCGTATGCCCGGATGAAGCAAAAGAGCCGGGTATTCCGCCAAAGCAGGAAATGAACGGTTTTATCATAGCGCCGGCCGCGCTGGGTGACTTGGATGAAATTTGGGACTATTACGCAACCCAGCTTCTAACCCCCGATGTGGCCGACCGCATCCGCGATGAGATTTTCGAGGCTTTTCACACACTTGCCAAAACGCCGGGCCTGGGGCATTCCCGCATGGACCTGGCCAAAGAGTCACTGCGTTTTTGGCATGTTCACAGTTACCTCATCATCTATCGCAGCGAAAAACACCCCATCGAAATCGTGCGCGTCCTGCACGGGGCGCGGGACGTTCAGGCGATTTTGGGAGGGCGGCAATCCCCTGAAAATTGAGGCTGAGAACGCCCGGCCACTGTTTGGGCGCATTATCTGAGGATTCCCGGGTTTTCCGCCAACGAAAGAGATTGGCAATCAAACGCTTCCAGGTGCCGACATGTAGCCGCGCCCCAATCCACGGCAGCGTCGCGCACACGCGCAAACACCAGCTTACACGCCATTCATGTAGCCGCGCCCCAATCCACGGCAGCGTCGCGCCCAAAAAAATTCGCGTGAATTCGTATGATCCGCGTCAAAGTTTTAGTCTGCCTGATCGCGCCCGCGCCCAAGTCCCTGTCCATCCCGTTAATCCTGTTAATCCTGTCAGAATCACCCCTCCCATTAGCGTAAATTGGCGAAATTCGCGTCAAAGTTTTGCCTCCGAAAAGCCCTCAAAATCCGCCAGTCTCACATTTGCCAAAATCTGCGAAAACCCCAGCAAAATCCCACCTCGTCAAGCCCCGTCAAGCCTGATTCTTTTTTGGCGCCCGCCCGCCCCTCCCGGGCCTGCCGCCAAACCATTTCGCGCATTGAACCCCTGAACCGCAGACGAAACATTCCACATTCAACGCCCAATATCGAAGGGGCTCGCGCTGCCGCCTTCGTTCAGGGTTGGAAGTTGATTGTCGAAGGTTGAATGTTTTCCAGGTTCCTGGGGAGGTGCTCGTCCATCCATCTTCCGGTTCAGGGTTGCTTTCCACTTTGTTTTGCCCCCGCCCTCTGCTATTGAATTCGCGTGAACAGCACTTTTCGCATCGGTTTCCTCGGTTCCGGCCACGGCACCAATTTCCTCGCCATCGCCGACGCCATCGCCGCCGGCCGCATCCCCGCCCAGATCCCCATCGTCCTGAGCGACGTCGCCGATGCCGGCATCCTCGCCCACGCCCGCCAGCGCCAAATCCCCGCGCAGTTCGTCCCCCCCGGCAAATTCCGCACCAAGCTCGACGAGCCGGCCGAACAGGCCTTCGTCGCGGCCTTGCAAAACGCTCAGGTGGACCTCGTCGTCCTCGGCGGCTTCATGCGCGTCCTCAAAGGCCACTTTCTGCGCGCCTTCGCCGGCCGCATCGTCAACATCCATCCCTCCCTCCTGCCCGCTTTCCCGGGCCTTGAAGGCTGGAAACAAGCCCTCGAGTACGGCGTCAAGGTCACCGGCTGCACCGTCCATTTCGTGGATGCCGGCGTGGACGCCGGCCCCATCATCGGCCAGCAGGCCGTGCCCGTTTTGGATGACGACACCCCCGAAACCCTCCACCACCGCATCCATGCCGCCGAGCACGAACTCTTCCCCCGCTGCCTCGCCGCCCTCGCCCGCCGGGAGATTTCAGTGGCGGGACGCCGCGTCTTCTGGAAAAATACCTGAGACGCGTCCCAATGGGTGACGGCCCGCCGGTCCCCGACCCGCCGTCCCGTCTGCCCGTGTGCTCGCAAACCACCTGGAATGTCAGGTGCACCGTTCCGCGGTCCCGATCGTGTCAATGGTTTTTGCTGAAGCGCTGTAACAAAACCCTGTATCGCCAAATTTATGAAGGTAATCACGCCACTGGCCCTGGCCCTCGTCGCTTTGACGATGGGCTGCGCCGCTAACCACGACAAAATTGTCTTTTCCGACGAATCAGACGTCCGCGCCGCCGCGGCCGCCAGCACCGCCGCCCACCCCGCGGCCAAAGACCTCGAAAAAGCCGATGAACTCCAAATCGAACAGGTGATCTTCGGCTACCTCCTCGAACGCCATTTCTGGGACCTCGCCGATTATTCCGCGGTGTTCCTCCAGACCGACGATTCCCAAGTGGACGCCCTCATGAAGAAGTATCCCGGCCACGTCCCCCCCGTCAAATCCAGCGAACACGCCGCCATCCAGCCCGGCCACGCCCCCTTGGACAAGGACACCGGCAAACCCGCCATGATCCTCAGCACCGAAATCAATGCCCCCAACCCCAACGGCACCGTGGACGCCGTCGGCCGCTGGTACGCCGGCGACGCCGTCACCGGTTTCCGCTCCTTTCACCTCACCAAAATCAACGACGATTGGCAGATCACCGACGTCAAATAACCTGGCCGGCTTGGCCAGATTTGCTGGATGAATGGCAAAAAAAACGTCGCTTTTCACCCGCTTTTCCCGTAACAATGGAAACTACTTTTTCGACGCGAAGAGATTTTTCACATGAGCAACAAAATTAGATTCGGCCTGCCCAAAGGCAGCCTGCAGGACGCTACCATCGAAAAGCTGGCCAAGGCCGGCTACAATATTCAAGTCAGCTCCCGCTCCTATGTCCCCTACGTGGACGATGACGAACTGGAAATCCGCCTCATTCGCGCCCAGGAAATCAGCCGCTACGTCGAGCATGGCTACCTGGACTGCGGCATCACCGGTTATGACTGGATCATGGAGAACGGCTCCAAAGTCCAGGAAGTCGGCGAATTCCTCTTCAGCAAGGTCTCCCGCCGCCCCGCCCGCTGGGTCCTCTGCGTCCCCGAAGATTCCCCCATCCAGTCCGTCAAGGACCTCGAAGGCAAGCGCATCGCCACCGAAGTCGTCAACCTCACCAAACGCTATCTCAAAAAGAACGGCGTCCATGCGGAAGTCGAATTCTCCTGGGGCGCCACCGAGGTCAAGGCCCACGAACTCGTGGACGCCATCGTGGACGTCACCGAAACCGGCTCCTCCCTCCGGGCCAACAAGCTCCGCATCGTGGACGAGCTCCTCAGCTCCACTCCCCGCCTCATCGCCAATCCCGAGGCCTGGAAGAATGCTTGGAAGCGCAAAAAAATCGAGACCATGGCCATGCTCCTCAAGGGCGCCCTGGACGCCGAAGCCAAGGTCGGCCTCAAAATGAACATCGCCGAGCAAAACCTCACCAAGCTGCTCGCCGAATTGCCCGCCCTGCGCAATCCCACCATTTCCAACCTCAGCACCAAAGGCTGGGTGGCCGTCGAGACGGTGATTGATGAAAAAGTCGTCCGCGAACTCATTCCGCAGCTCAAAGCCGCCGGCGCCGAAGGCATCATCGAGTACCCCCTGAACAAGGTGGTCTATTGATTCTAATCGTTACCCTGTCGTAAAATGAATTCCGGTGCTGTTCCAGAGCATTTCAACTTCGCCAGCGACATATTTGACGGTTGGGCCCGTACCCGGCCCCAGGGACTGGCCCTGTGGTGCGTGGACGGCCTCACCGGCCGGGAGCAAAAAATCACCTTCCGTGAACTCTCCCAGCTCAGCGCCCGCGCCGCCAACGTCTTCCGCGCCCAAGGCATCCGCCGCGGCGACCGCGTGCTCGTCATGCTCCCCCGCATCTGGCAGTGGTGGGCCGCCATGCTCGGGCTCACCCGCCTGGGGGCCGTTCCCATCCCCGCCACCCTCCAGCTCATGCCCCGCGATGTCCGCTACCGCCTCCGCGCCGCCCGCATCAGCGCCGTCCTGACCAGCGCCGATGGACTCGACAAAATAACCGATTTCGACGGCCTCCGGCTGGCCACCTGTCCGCCGCCCACCGGCTGGGTGGATTTTACCGCCGCCGTGAACCAGGCTTCCGCCGAATTCTCCGCCGAACCCACCCGCGCCAGCGATCCCGGAATCATCTATTTCACCAGCGCCACCGCCGGCGAACCCAAGATGGTCCTCCATACCCAGGCCAGCTACGGCCTCGCCCACCGCGCCACCGGCGAATTGTGGCTCGACTGCAAGCCCGACGACGTCCATTGGAACCTCTCCGATCTCGGCTGGGGCAAGGCCGCCTGGTCCAGCTTCTTCGGCCCCTGGCACATGGGCGCCTGCGTCTTTGCCATGGACATCCACGGCAAGTTCGATCCCGCCCGCACCCTGGACATCCTCGCCCATTTTCCCATCACCACTTGGTGCGCGCCTCCCACCGCCCTCCGCCTCATTGTCCGCCAGCACCTGGCCAAATGGAAATTCCCCCATCTGCGCCACTGCGTCACCGCCGGCGAACCCCTCAATCCCGAAATCATGAAGCTGTGGAAATCCGCCACCGGACTCGACCTCTACGAAGGCTACGGCCAGACCGAAAGCACCATCCTGGCCGGCAATTTCCGCTCGCTCAACCGCGCCGTCCGACCCGGTTCCATGGGCTGCGCCACCCCCGGTTACACCCTCGCCCTCCTGGATGAGGAATTGCGCCAGGTGCCCGCCGGCAAGGAAGGCGAAATCGCCGTCCGCGTTGACCCCGTCCGCCCCGTCGGCCTCTTTCGCGAATACTGGCAAAACCCCAAGGAGACCGCCGCCCAATTCCAAGCCGGCTGGTACCTCACCCGCGACCGCGCCATCCGCGACGCCGACGGTTATTTTTGGTTCATCAGCCGCGCCGATGACGTCATCAAAAGCTCCGGCTACCGGATCGGGCCGTTCGAAGTCGAAAGCGTCCTGTTGGAACATCCCTCCGTCCTCGAAGCCGCCGTCGTCGGCAAACCCGACGCCGTGCGCGGACAGATCGTCAAGGCCTTCGTTGTGCTCCGCCCGGGCCTGGCCGCCACCGACGAGCTCAAGCACGAGCTCCAGCAGCACTGCAAACACACCGCCGCCCCGTATAAATATCCCCGGGAAGTCGAGTTCGTCGGCGAACTCCCCAAAACCACCAACGGCAAAATCCGTCACGTCGAGCTCCGCCGCCGCCAGGCCGCCCCGGCCCCCCTGTGAATCCGCCGCGCCTTATTTCCGCTGATAGGTCCCCATCAATTCTCCTTCGGCGACCACATGGCCCTCCATCGCCCTCAAGAGGTCCTTTTTCGTCCGCCCGGCCGCCAGCCCGGACTTCGTGTCCAGCGCGTATAATTTGAAGAAATACCGGTGCGGCTTGCCCGGCGGCGGACACGGCCCGCCATAGCCGATCTCCTGGTAATCGTTGGTCCCCTGCTTCGCGCCGTCGGCCAGCTCCCGCGTCTTCGGCTGCCCTTCCGCCAGCCCCTCACTCGTCGGCGGCAAATCATACAGCACCCAGTGCACCCACGTCCCCACCGGCGCGTCCGGATCATCGCAAATCAGCGCCAGGCTCTTCGCCGTCGCCGGCACGCCCGACCATTTCAGTGCCGGCGAAATGTTCTCTTTGTCATACGCGTGCCGCCCCGGTATGGGCTGCCCCTGCGTGAAAGCCGTCGTGGTCACTTGAAGTTTCATAATCGTTCCATTCATTGAAGCATCCCCGGCGCGACCGGCTCCCAGCCAGCCGGCGATCAGTGCCGCCGCGAAGAATATTTTTGTTCGCGCACCCATGCCTTGAATGTACGACCCCGCCGCCCCTTGCAAAGAAAAAATCGCCGCGCACGGGCGGGGCACGGCTCGCCCCCGCGAATCAAACACCTTGGTTGAGCAATCAGCGGACCGATACCCCCGGACAACCTCCCCCGTTTTCCTGCGCCCCGGGAGGGCATGACGGAAGCGCCCGCTGGAAGCTTCTGTCCGATCTGCGCCAGGTGAAATACCATGCGCTCCCCCCGTCCCCCAAGCCCGGCGTCGGCCGACTGGCATCGGCCGGCGCCGGTCCCTCCCCACGCACTGATCAACGTTTTGAACGTTGCATCATGCCTCCTTGACCCCAAGATTCTTTTCGGATCCCGCTCCCAACTCCTCTCCCTGCTTCCCTTCCCCACCCAAACCTCGCGCTGCCACCCTTCGCCGCACCGCGCTCAGCGGCTGGAAGGCGATTTAATCTCATTCGTGTTCTGGTTTTGCTGGTGGACTGCGTCACTCCGAAAATTCTCTGTTCCAACGGCTAGCAACAATCGCGCCGAGCTCCGCGGTGCCCGCCGGCACATTGATAAGTCTATGCAATTACACTGTTTATCTTCTCTAATTGCATTTTGCATTGGCTTCCCTCCCGATTTTTCCACCCCAAAAACTGTAAAGAACCCCGACAAACCTTCACCTGGGGGAGGCGATAGGTTGAGGAAGAGTCTGTTTTGACGCTCTCCCTCACCTCAATCCTTTCCATTCGATTGGCGATTAATCCCACCAGTGTTGGAACCGGACGTCGCCGACATGCCCCTTGCGCAGTCAACAATCAGTCCGCGACTTTATTGGCGGGGGACACCGTCAGGCTCCTTGCCCGAGGATAAAGGCGCGGTGCGAGACTTCGGTGAAATCAATCCATTTTGGGGGGGACGGCCATCCTGCCGGTGCCAATTGATGGTGTCATAGCTGGCATACCACTTCGGTCCCCAATTGTTCCTGGGGCGGTCTCCTTTTCCGTACTGTGCTCCGTTCATTGCTCTACTCCTTTTTCCATGACGCAAACCACGTCGGCCATCTTGGCCTCCGGATTCTTAACTTTGATGTTCATAAACTGCTTCGACATACAACATTAACTGATGAGCATATGCCAGCTCTTGAGAACTGTAAACGATAGAAGATCACTGGAATTCGCGTGTCAAAAATTCTGGTTCAACTTCTTTTTTTGTGTTGGATTCGTTTCCCCATCAACCGCTTACGTCATTCCCGTTAGCGGCTAACTAACGCCCTCGCGAATTCTGTGTCATGCTGGTCATGTGAAGGCTGCCAACCCGCAGCTACGTCAGGCCACGGCCGCGTCCACCCGCACGCAGCCCGCGTTCCCGCGCGCCCGCATCTCGTCCCATTCGTCCCAATTTGCCGCCGAGTTTCCCCGGTCCCAAGCCTCGATTTCGCCCGCAAATTGCCCTAAATTCCGCACCCAAAATCTCACGATTCCCCAGCAAAATCCCCCATCGTCAACCCTCGTCAACCCTGAAAAACTTTTGGCCCCCCCGCCGGTGCCGCCACCTCTTGCATTGCCCGCCGGTGCCATTTGGATACAATTATCCCGGTGAACTCCAAAGGCACAGTGTATCTCGTGGGCGCCGGCCCCGGCGACGCCGGTTTGTTGACGTTGCGCGGCGCCGAACTCCTCCGCGGCGCCGACGTCGTCATCTGCGACGCCCTCGTCAATCACGAACTCCTTCGCCTCGTCCAGCCTGGCGCCGAAATCATCGCCCGCGGCAACGCCAAGCGCGCCGGCGGCCTCTCGCAGGAACAACTCACCGAGCTCATGATCTCCCGCGCCCAGGCCGGCAAAACCGTCGTCCGCCTCAAGGGTGGCGACCCCTTCATCTTCGGCCGCGGCGGCGAAGAGGCGGAAGCCTTGGCGGCCCAAAAGATTCCCTTCGCGGTCGTGCCGGGCGTCTCCTCCGTGGTGGCCGCCGCCAGCTATGCCGGCATTCCGCTCACCCACCGCGACCATTGCTCCAGCTTCACCGTTTTCACCGGCCACAGCGATTCCGCCGACCCCGCCACCACCCTGCGTTACGAACAGATCGCCCGCATCCCCGGCACCAAGGTCGTCCTCATGGGCACGGTCAACCTGCCTGACTGGACCGCCGCGCTCGTCTCCCATGGCATGCCGGCCGAAACCCCCGTCGCCATCGTGCATCGCGGCACCACCGGCCGCCAGCGCTCCGTCGCCGGCACCCTCGCCACCATCGCCGCCCTCGCCACCCAGGCCGGCATCACCCCGCCCGCCATCACCATCGTCGGCGACGTCGTCAAGCTGCGCCCGAAATTGAACTGGTTCGAACGCCTGCCCCTGTTCGGCCAGCGCATCGTCGTCACCCGTTCCCGCGCCCAGGCCGAAAAATTCAGCCGCAAGCTGTCCACCCTCGGCGCCGAAGTCCTCGAAATTCCCGCCGTCAAGGGCGAGACCCCGGACAACAAGGAGGATTTCATTGACGCCCTCCTCGCGCTCAATTCCTACGACTGGCTTGTGTTCACCAGCGTGAACGGCGTGGCCACCTTTTTTGAATTCTTCTTCCGCCGCTTCCACGACCTCCGCGACATCGGCGGCTGCCGGATCGCCGCCGTCGGCCCCGCCACCGCCGCCAAGCTCCGCGAGTTGCATCTCCAGGTGGATGTGACCCCCGCCGAAGCCCTCGGCCGCAACATCGCCGAGGACCTCAACAAACAAGGCAGCATTGAAAACCTCAAGATCTGCCTCCTGCGCGCCGAAAAGGCCAATCCCGACCTCCCGGACGCCCTCGAAGAATTTGGGGCCATCGTGGACGACATCGGTGTTTACAAAACCGTCCCCGAGACCGAGGACGTCTCCGGCGCGGCCGAGGATTTCCGCCAGCACGGCGCCGACTGGCTCACCTTTACCAGCGGGTCCACCGTGGAGTTCTTCCACGCGCGCTTCGACCTGCCGAAAATGTTGCAGCAGTTCCCCAAAATGAAAATCGCCTCCCTCGGCCCCGAGACCAGCAAGGCCCTGGCCGCCCTCGGCCTCCAGCCGGCGGTGGAGGCCAAGACCCACACGACCGACGGCCTGCTCGCCGCACTCACCACCGCGGCGCGCCGCCAGCGCAGTGACCGGATGCCCTAATCACCCCTTGCGGGTGCGGCGGTAGGCCATCGGCGACACTTCGGTGATCGAACGGAAAACGCGCGAAAAATAAAGCGGATCAAGGTAGCCCAGCCGGCTCGCCACCGTCTTGACGCTCAAGTCCGTCGTGTCCAGCAACTGGCACGCGTGGTGCATCCGCAGCCGGTTGAAATAGTCCATCGGCGCAAATCCGGTCTGCTCCCGGAACAGCGCCGCGTACCGCGACCGCGAGAGGTTGGCCAGCGCCGCCAGCGTATCCAGATGCAACGTTTGGTCCAGATGCTGTTTCATGTAGGCCAGGGTCCGCGTGATCTTCTGGCGCGAGTCCGGTTGCACCCGCCACGTCTCGTGCCGGTGCCGGATCACCACCGCGAACAGGTGCGCCAGCGCATGCGCCGCGTGCAGCATCTGCTGCGGCGTGTAGCCGTGCTCCAGCACCTCCAGCACCTCCTCGAACAGGGCCAGCACCTGCGGGTCCTCGCCCAGAAAAACCACCGGCCGCGCCGCCGGCACATCGAGTTCCGCCAGAAACGCCGTCACCAGGTTCCCCTGCGCGTGGAACCAGTGAATGGTCCACGGATCCTTCCCCGCCGCCCCGTAGGCGTGCGCGGTGCCCGGCGGAATCACCAGCAGCTCGCCCGCCTGGATCGCGTGCCGCGCGCCCCCCAGCTCGCACCACCCCGCCCCCTTCACGCAATAGATGAAAATCGCCTGCCCGATCCCCCGGCTCCGCTCGCGCAGATGCCCGGCCGCCCGCGGAAAACAGCCCGCGTCCGTCGGCATCAGCCCCCTCGTCAGCGGCTGCTTCTGCGCCAGCAACAACACCGATTGCGGCAGCACCACAATGCGCTGCCCCGGAAATCCCTCGCCTTTCTGGATGCGGTTCATCGCCCCCAACATATCCGCCCGCAGGAAAATTCTCCATGTCATTCGGCACATCCTCCATGTTCACCCCTCGCCGGATGCCTTAAGCTTTGCCCATTACCGAATCCATGAGCCGAACTGGTGTCAAAGTTTCTCGCACGACCCTCGTGCTGCCGACCTACCTCCCGGCCGCGCCCGACCGGAATCCCATGTTTCTGGAAAAGCGGGTCTATCAGGGCAGCAGCGGCAAGGTTTACCCCCTGCCCTTCACCGACCGCATCGCCGAAAAGCCCGTGGACCGCAAATGGCGGGCGGTCTGGATCGAAAACCGGTATCTCCGGGTGCTCGTCCTGCCCGAGCTCGGCGGCCGCATCCACGTGCTTCAGGACAAGACCAACGGCTACGACCTGATTTATAACCAGCACGTCATCAAGCCCGCGCTCGTCGGCCTGGCCGGCCCTTGGATCTCCGGCGGCATCGAGTTCAACTGGCCCCAGCACCACCGCCCCGCCACCTTCCTGCCCGTGGAATGCCATATCGAAAACCATCCCGACGGCAGCAAGACCGTCTGGTGCGGCGACCATGATCCCATGACCCGCATGAGCGGGCTGCACGGCATCTGTTTGCATCCGGACACCGCCTGCCTGGAATTGAAGGTGCGCGCCTACAATCGCACCCCCTGCGTCCAGACCTTCCTCTGGTGGGCGAACGTCGCCACCCGCGTGCATGAAGCCTATCAGAGTTTCTTCCCGCCCGACGTCTATTACGTGGCCGACCATGCGCGCCGCTCGATGAGCCAATATCCCCTCGCCCAAGGCTTCTACTACGGTGTCAATTATGGCGAACGCGGCCGCCAAGGCATCCCGCCGGCGGAGGTCCCCGCCCAATTCATCCCGCCGCATTGCGCCGGCCCGGCCGCCCGCAATGGCGCTCTGCCCCGCTACGCGCCCAACGATCTCTCCTTCTACGCCAACATCCCCGTGCCCACTTCCTACATGTGCATGGGCAGCCGGGAGGACTTCTTCGGCGGCTACGACCACGCCGCCCAGGCGGGCATCATCCACCTCGCCAACCACCACATTTCCCCCGGCAAAAAACAGTGGACCTGGGGCAATCATGACTTCGGCTACGCCTGGGACCGCAACCTCACCGACCAGGATGAGCACGGACAATACGCCCCCTATATCGAGATCATGGCCGGCGTTTACACGGACAATCAGCCGGATTTCAGCTTTCTCCAGCCTGGCGAGACCAAATCCTGGAGCCAATTCTGGTATCCCATCCAGAAAATCGGTCCCGCGCAGCACGCCAATTTGGACGCCGCCGTCTCGTTGCGGGTTCGGGCCGGCGCCGGCCGGCGCCCCGTCGCCACCGCGTCGCTGGGCGTCTCCGTCACGCGCGATTTCCCCAACGCCAAAATCGTTCTCACGGCCAAAGGGAAGCGGACCTTCGCGGAAACCGTTCATCTCGCGCCGGGCCACCCCTTCACCACGCAGATCCACCTTCCGCGCGGCGTCGCGGAAACCGAT
This sequence comes from uncultured Bifidobacteriaceae bacterium, assembly GCA_964532525.1. Lineage (GTDB taxonomy): Bacteria > Verrucomicrobiota > Verrucomicrobiia > Limisphaerales > UBA11358 > UBA11358. The sequence continues at coordinate 116,616 of CAZHIM010000005.1, read as the reverse complement.
CTGCAATTGCGCGTCGCCGACACGGCGGGAAATGAACTGATTGCGTTCGCGCCCAAGGCCCGCCTCACCGCCGCCGTGCCGCCCCCGGCCACCGAACCGCCCCCGCCCGCAGCCATCTCCAGCGCCGATGAACTGTTCATCACCGGTCTGCACTTGGAACAATACCGCCATGCCACGCGCTGCCCCACCGCCTACTGGCGCGAGGCCCTGCGTCGCGACCCGCTGGATTCCCGCTGCAACAACGCGCTCGGCCGCTGGCACCTCCGCCGCGGCGAGTTTGCCATGGCTGAAAAATACCTCCGCCAGGCCATTCAACGCCTCACCCAGCGCAACGCGAATCCCTACGACGGCGAAGCCTATTACAATCTGGGACTCTGCCTGCGCTTTCAGCATCGCGACGCCGAGGCCTATGACGCCTTTTACAAGGCCTGCTGGAATCAGGCCTGGATGGCCGCCGGCTACCACGCGCTGGCGGAAATTGATTGCTCCCGCCAGCGTTGGGCGCCGGCCTTGGAGCATCTCGACCAGTCGCTGCGCCTGGATGTCGAGAATCTCCGCGCGCGCGACCTCAAGGTAATGGTCCTGCGCCGGCTCGACCGGTGGCCTGCGGCCGCGGCCCTGCTGCGCCAGACCCTGGCCCTGAATCCGCTGGATCCCTGGGCCCGCCTGTTAACCGGAAACCGGCTCGCTTGTGACGGGCAGCTCAAACTCGACCTCGCCCACGATCTCGCCCGCGCCGGCTTCCTGGCCGAAGCCCGCGCCGTGCTCGAAAATGAAACGCCCGTGGCCGGCGACCTGCCCACGCAGGATCTCGGCGCCGCGCCGTTGCTCAAATACACCCTCGGCTGGCTTTGGGAAAAAGCCGGCGACCCCCGGCACGCGTTGAAATGTTATCGCCAAGCGGCGGCCCTCCCCGGCGATTATTGCTTTCCCTCCCGCCTGGAGGAAATCGCCGTGCTCGCATCGGCCATGCGCCTCAACCCGGACGATGCCCGGGCGCCCTATTATCTGGGCAACCTCCTCTACGACCGCCGGCGCCACGCCGAAGCCATCCAATGGTGGGAAAAATCGGCGCGTTTGAATCCCCACTTTTCCATCGTCTGGCGCAACCTCGGCATCGGCTACCTCAACATCTCCCGGGCCCCGGCCAAGGCCCGCCAGGCTTATGACCGCGCCTTCCACGCCAATCCCGCCGATGCCCGCCTGCTCTTTGAACGCGACCAGCTCTGGAAACGGCTCGGCGAAACACCGCAAAAACGCCTGCGCGAGCTCAAAAAGCATCCCGGCCTGGTCCGGCAGCGGGACGATCTCACCGTGGAACTGGGCGCGCTCTTGAATCAAACCGGACGCCACCGCGAAGCCTTGGAATTGGTGGCGAAGCGGAATTTTCAACCGTGGGAAGGCGGCGAAGGCGGTCCCCTCGGCCTGCATGTCCGCACCCAATTGGCGCTCGGGCGTGCGGCCTTGGCCCAACACGATTTTCCCGGCGCCGCGGACCATTTCGCCCGCGCCTTGCAATCGCCGCCCAACCTCGGCGAAACCCGGCATCTGCTGGCCAACCAGAGCGACATCCACTACTGGCTGGGCGTCGCGCTGGCTGCGTCAGGCGAAACGAAACCCGCGCGCGAACATTGGCGCACCGCGGCGACTTTCCGTGGCGATTTTCAGGAAATGAGCGTCCGGGCCTTTTCCGAGATGACTTTCTACTCCGCCTTGGCGTGGCGGCAACTCGGCCAACCCGCCCGCGCCCAAAAGCTGTTCCGCGATTTGCTCGCCTACGCGCAAACCTGGCAGCGGACGCCGGCGAAGATTGATTATTTTGCCACTTCCCTGCCCACCATGCTCATTTTCGACGACGATTTGCAATTCCGGCAAACCACCGCCGCCTTGTTTCTCCAAGCCCAGGCGCACCTCGGCCTCGGCCATCGGTCCCAGGCCCGGAAGCTCCTCGCCACGGTGCTCCGGCGGGATCCCAACCACGCTCTCGCCGCGGATTTATCCCAAGACCACGCCGCATGAAATCTCGCTAAAACCACCCACCCGCGCATGATTACCCCCGTAAAAACCAAGTCCGCCGGCCCCCAAGCCGGGTTCAATCTCCGCTACATCTGGCTGATCTCCGCCGTGGCCGCCCTGGGCGGACTGCTCTTTGGCTGGGACTGGGTGGTGATCGGCGGCGCCAAGGCGTTTTTCGAGCCGTTCTTCGGCATCACCCGGGACGTCTTGGTGGACGGCAAATCCGTCATGGTGACCGATGGCAATCTGAGCGGCTGGGCAAATAGTTGCGCGCTGCTCGGCTGCCTTGCCGGTTCGCTGCTCACGGGGGTTCTCAGCGACAAATTGGGGCGCAAGCGGTTGCTGGTCTTCGCCGCCCTGCTGTTCGGCGTCTCCTCCGTGCTCACGGGTTGGGCCGGCACCCTGCATCAATTCATCCTCTGGCGCCTCGCCGGCGGCGTGGCCATCGGCATGGCCTCGAACCTCTCGCCTCTCTACATCGCCGAAATCGCCCCGGCCCAAATGCGCGGGCGCCTCGTCTCGCTGAACCAGCTCACCATCGTCATCGGCATTCTGGCCGCCCAACTGCTCAACCTGGCTATCGCCCGGAAAGTCCCGGAGGGTTCCACCGCCGCGATGATTGCCGGTTCCTGGAACGGTCAGGCCGGCTGGCGCTGGATGTTCACCCTCGTGGCGCTGCCGTCCCTGCTCTTCTTCCTCTTCGCCCTGTTCGTTCCCGAAAGCCCCCGCTGGCTCATCAAGAACGGCCTCCCCGACCGCGCCCGCGGCATCCTCGCCCGCATCGGCGGCGGGCAGTATGCGGCCGCGGAAACGGACAACATCCAGCGCACCATCGCCTCCCAGGAGGTCTCGCGCGTGCGCCTGGCCGATTTGTTCGCACCCGGCCTGTTCAAAATCCTGCTCATCGGCTGCGCGCTCGCCGTGCTCCAGCAATGGAGCGGCATCAACGTGCTGTTCAATTACGCGCAGAATATTTTCGCGCACGCCGGCTTTGGCGTGAACACCACCCTGCTCTTCATCGTCATCACCGGCGTTGTCAACGCCGCCTTCACCTTCGTCGCCTTGGGCACCGTGGACCGCTGGGGGCGCCGCAGCCTGATGCTGTTCGGCTGCGCCGGCGTCGCCGTGGCCCACCTGCTGACGGGCCTTGCCTACCACCTGCAGCTTTCGGGCCCCGCCGTCCTGGTGTTCGTTCTGGCCGCCATCGGCTGCTATGCCATGTCGCTCGCCCCCGTCACCTGGGTGATCATCTCCGAGATCTTCCCCAACCGCATCCGGGGCACCGCCATCTCCGTGGCCGTGTCCGCCTTGTGGATCGCCTGCTTCATCCTCACCTACACGTTCCCCGTGCTCGAAAAATCCATCGGCACCGGAAACACGTTCTGGCTTTACGCGGCCGTCTGCCTGCTTGGCCTCGTCTTCGTCGCCCTGAAACTGCCCGAAACCAAAAACAAATCGCTGGAAGAAATCGAGCGCGAACTCGTGGATTAACGCAGGTCAGCTCTCGCTGATCACCGTATCCGTGTGTTCGTAGGCGGGAGCGCAGCAGCAGAGCAGCCGCATCGTCTCCCGGCCGGTGTTCCAGAGCTTGTGCTTCTGCCCGGGCAATATGGCGATGGCGTCCCCGGGCCGCACCTCCCGCGTCTCGCCCGCAATGCGCATCTTGCCGGTGCCGTGCGTGATGTAGTAGATCTCCTCCGCGCGCGGATGGTAATGTTCCTGCGTGGCGCCCCCCACGGGCAGCCGCGCCTCCGCCAGGCTTTGGTTGCGAATGGCGGAATTGCGGTGCGCCAGCAGTTCGCGGATCTCCGAACCGTCCTTGGTGATGAACGGAGCCATGTCTGCAAGGTTCCTGATATCCATGTTGCTACCACCTTAAGGCGTTCGCGGCCCCCAAATCAAAAACTTTCCGGCTCGTGGAAAACCTTGGCCCAATCCATCTGCCCCAGCGCCACCCCCGCCACAATGAGGAGCATCGCCGCCAGGAAGGTCGGCGTCAGGGGTTCCCCCAGCGTGTAATGCGCCCACGTCGCCGTTGTCAACGGAATGAAGTTGTTGAAGAGCATCACGCGGCTGGTCGGCCAGTATCGCAACGCGGAGTTCCACAGGGCATACGGCACCGCGCCGCCAAACAGGATGCACAATCCCTGCACCGCCAGGTGGGGGCCGTCCAGGCGCAGCCCGTGCGCGGCCACAATCTCCAGCACTCCCAGCGGAACCAGCCAGACGCCGGACATCCACATGGCGTGCGCCGCCACTTCGAGACCGCTCATGTGCCGCGCCAGGATGCCGCTTTGGTGGTTGTAGTTGGCCCAGAGCACGCTCGCCAGCAAGCCGCAGGCTTCACCGGCCAGATTGAAGCCGCTGGACTTGAGCGCGGGCCAGAACAAGACCGCCACCCCGGAAACCGCCAGCAGCGCCGCCCCGTAACGCCGCGCGCTCGACCAGCTTTTTTCCGGCCGCCCTTCCACCAGCAGCGCCCAGATCGGCGACGCGCCAATGTACAACGCCACGTGCGCCGCCGCCGTCAAGCGGAGCGCCCAGCAAAACAGCGCCATGTAAATGGCCAGGCTGAATCCGCCCCGCCACCACAGCCGCCGGCGCACTTCCCACGACAGCGGCTGGAAGTCCCCCAGCCAGCGCGTGTACCGCAGCACCGCCAGCAAAATGAGCCCGGCAAAAAGAAAGCGCGTTCCCCCCGTCCACAGCGGTGGCCAGGAAGCCACCAGCCACTTGGTTCCGGCGTTGTTGCCGCCCCAAAAAACCACCACCAGCAACAGGCTGCTTGCAATGGCGGTTTGATTCTTGTGCTCCGACATCCGGCCAGATTAAGCCAAGGCCTCAAGCTTGCGAATGAAATTCAGACTCAACCACCGGGCAAGCCTTTGGGAGCCTATCGCGGGGTGTGAGGAAACTTGACCGCACCTTCCTTTTGACCTCCCGCCGCAACCGGAGGCGAATTAATTCATGTCCACTAAACGGGTCTGCTAGCCGTTCACTTCCCACTGCTCGTCATGCGGTTCCTGAAGAATCTTTTCCAGAACTGAACTGACCAACGTGGCCCGCACTTGGATCTCCTCCATCACGCTGTCCGGATTCTCCGCCATCAATTTTATCTCCCCTTCCGTCAGCAGCAGATGGATGGCGCCGGAGCTGCCGACACCACTGGTGTTGAGCGTCTGTGCTGCAAGTGTCATACCGCACCCTTCCCCAACCTGCCGCCGAATGCAAATGAAAATTTCAAGGGCCGCCCGCCCCCAATCATTCCACCGTCACCGCGGCGTCTTCAATGATGACGCTATATTTATAACCGGCGCCAAAGTCGCGATTGGTCGAGACAATTCCGGTCACCAGCACCGTGGCCCCCAGCCCGGTCGGCGTGCTGGTGGTCACGGTCAGATCGTTGTCGCCATTGTCGGCCTGGCCGGAACCGTCCCGGATATGCAGCCAGTTTTTGCCCAGAATCATCGCGTTGTACTTCACCACCTTGCCCCGAACCGAAACCGTCTTGCCCGCCAGTTTCGCTTTGGCCGCGTAAATCTCCTGGATCGTTTTGCCCCCCGCGGCACGTTGGATGCCGGTCAAATCAATCTTCGGCGCCGCGGCGGGCGCGGTGAGCGGCGGATGTCCCGGCGGCAGACCGGCGGCGGCGCCACCGATGGGCGGATGCCCTGGCGGCAGTCCCGGCACGCTCCCGGCATTGCCGCCATTGACGGCAATGCTACCCGCAAAATAAACCACGTCAAAATCGCGATTGAGTGATTTGCTGTGGTAATTGCTCATGGGCATGCCGGCCGCAATCGCAACCGTATCCCCCACTTTCACCGCAAACTGCGTGGTGGCCGCCCAAAGCTTCTCCGTTCCCGTGTCCACCCGCACATAGGTATAACCGGCGGTGTTCGTCGTCTCGACGACCTTGCCGGAAAAGCCGCGTTCCGCGGTGATGGAGGCGGAAGCGGAATTCGTATCGCCGGCCATCGCAAAACGAATCGCCACCAGGAGACCAACGAGCAACAGAAGATGTTTAGTTTTCATTACAACAAGTGTAAGCGGCGGGGGTGGCAGTGACAAGGTTGGAGGCGCGCTTTCAACGCTATTGCTCGGGGCTCAGCTTCAAAAAGGCGGCTTCGTCGAGAATCCTGATGCCGAGTTGCCGCGCTTTTTCCAGCTTGGAACCCGCCTCCGCGCCAGCCAGGACGAAATCGGTCTTCTTGCTCACGCTGCCGGTCACCTTGCCGCCCCCGGCTTCAATTTTCGCCGTGGCTTCCTCGCGCGTCATGGTGGGCAGCGTGCCGGTGAGCACAAAAGTCTTGCCGGCAAACACGCCGGCGCGGCGGGCCGCCATGCCGACTTTCTCGCTTTGGGGCGTAATCCCCAGGGCGTGAATGCGGCCCAGCACCTTTTGGCCGGTTCCGGAGGCAAAATAATCCAGCACGCTCGCCGCCGCCACCGGCCCCACTTCCGGCATGCGCTGTTTCAATCCGCCCGCCGCCAGACGCGATTCGATGGCGGCAATTCCCTGCTTCAGCGTGGCGTCGCGCTGCTCGCGCCCGGCTCGTTCCGCTTCCGTCTTCGGGGGATTTCGACGCGAGCGCGGACTGATTTCTGCGCGCTCGTTTTCCAGGGCGCCGAGGTCGCGGATATCGCGCAAAACCCCGGAGCCCGGCAATGCTTCCAAGGATTCATGCGTGGCTGCCAACTGTTTCGCGGTAGCCTCGCCGACATCAGAAATGGCGAGCGCAAAAATCCAGCGGGAGAGCGGCGCCATTTTGGCGCGTTGCAGGGCGTCCAGGATCTTCGTCGCATTTTTGGCGCCCAAGATGCGAGGCTCCTCGTCCGTGCCCAGATTGAGCTTTCCCAGTGGCTCCAGCTTCAAGTCAAAAAGGTCGAGCGGTTCGTTGACCAAGCCGCGCTCGACCAGCTTTTCGGCAACGATGCCGCCGAGGGATTCGATGTCCAACGCCTTGCGCTGGGCGAAATACTCCACGCGCCGCATCTGTTGCGCGGGGCAGCCGGCAATGTTCTGGCAGCGCCAGGCCACTTCGTCCGCTTCGCCATCGGACACCTTCTCCTTCGCAATCGGCCCGCCACAGGCCGGGCATTTTCCTTTAACGTATGCGAACAAATCGAATTCCTTGGCGCCGGCCGGGCGTTTGGTAATGACCACCTCGGCCACTTCGGGAATCACCATGCCGGCTTTGCGAATGACCACCGTGTCGCCGATCCGGATGTCCTTGCGATGGATCTCGTCCTCGTTGTGGAGCGTGGCGCGCGCAATCGTTGACCCCTGCACGAAGACCGGTTCCAGCTCCGCCACGGGCGTGAGCACCCCCGTGCGGCCCACCTGCACCGTGATGCTCTTGAGCAGCGTTTCCGCGGGCGTAATCCAAGGTATCGGCTTGTGGACAATGGCATACCCCGGCGCCCGGCTGCGCCCGGGAATGCGCGCCCAATCGGCAAGCGTATTGACCTTCAGCACGATGCCATCAATCTCGTAGGGCAACTTCCGGCGCAAATCCTTGTCCTCATCATAATGTGCAATGATCTCTTCCGAATAAACCTTGAGCACCTCGTCAATGCCGTCGCAAACCCACCACAACTTTTGGGTGGGCAGGCCGAACTTGCGAAGCGTTTCAAGCATTCCGGAATGCGTCTCAAACTCGATGCCATCCACGGCGCCAACGGCATAAAACACCGCGCGAATCGGGCGTTGCGCCACGAGTTTGGGATCCAGTTGCTTGAGCGTGCCGGCGGTGGCGTTGCGGGCGTTCGGAAATGGCTTTTCGCCCGCGGCGGTCAGCCGGGCATTGATCGCCGCAAATTCGTCTATGGCCATGTAGGCTTCGCCCCGGACGTCGAGCAGTGCCGGAGGATTCTTCGCCTCCAGTTTCAACGGTATCGCCCGGACCGTCTTCAGATTCGCGGTGATGTCGTCGCCTTCCGTGCCATCTCCGCGCGTGACCCCGAGCGAGAGTTTGCCCTCGCGATAATGAACGCCGATGGACACTCCATCCACCTTGGGCTCGATGATATATTGGATTTGGTCGCGGTGCAGGTGCTTGCGAATGGTGGCATCGAACGCGCGAAGCTCGGCCAAGGTATTTTCGTCCCGGGCGCGGTTGCGCTGGTCGTGGTCCGGTTCCTCGGTGCTGGACGGATGCTCGGCCGCCTCCACCTTGTCCAGGGACAGCATGGGCACGAGATGCCGCACGCGGACGAATTTTTCGCTGGGCGCGCCGCCGACGCGCTGGGTGGGCGAATCGGGCGAGGCGAGGTCCGGAAAGTCCTTCTCAAGCTTCTGCAGCTCGCCAAAAAGCTGGTCGTATTCACGGTCGGAGATGAGCGGCCGGCCTTCGACGTAATAGGCGTGGTCGTGCCGCTGGATCTCGGTGGCGAGGTCGGCGTGGCGTTTCTGGGCTTCAGCGTCTGTCACGGGGGAATGATGGGCGAAACGACCTCCTTTTTGGAGCGCGAATTTTCACCACCCAGCCCGCCACGCCCTGGCCAAGATCAACCGCCGGCCTTTTACCGATTCTCGGCGAACTGGGCGATCGGCTCAACGACCGCCGCCGTCAACGCCACACCCTGGTTGACCGGACGCAGGTCCAGCGCGAGAACATTCGTCTGCCCGGGGCCGAAATTCATCCAACATTCCGGCAGATAGTAGTCGTGCTGCGGCCCCGCCTGCCAGTAACGTCCGAGGCAGTGGCCGTTGAGATAAAGAAAGCCGTTGCCGCCGGCTTCCAGGTGCAACTGCCAGGGGACCCATTGCCGGGGATTCTTATCGGGCAAGGCAAACTGGAGACGATACCACGTGAGCAGCGCGTCCGGGGCCGGGGGAACATCCGGCACCACCGCAACCTCCGTCCATTTGCCGGCGCGGGGCCGCCGGGCGGATTGAGAAAACTGAAGCCCGCGCTCACGCTCATCGGCGGATACTTTAATACCCTTGCCAAGAGCGCTGGTGTCCAAACCATTAAGGCGTTGCAGGCCGGGGATCGCACCGAAATTCATCTGCCCCGCGTTTTCATACAACAGGGAAACTTGGCGGACATTCGACGGGACAGAGAAAATGAAACCGGAGGCGTTGGTCGTGGCCGGCAGCAACTTTCCCTTGGCAAATGCGACAATCCCGTTGCCGTGGTTCTCCGGCACAGCCAGCGTGCTGCCCGGCTGGACCGAAACGCGATAGCAAAGGAAATGGCGATTGAAGACGCCGAGTTCCTCGACTTTCTGACCCGGATTCAAATCCATCCAATCCGCCGGCGCGACGTTGCTGCTGCGCTGCGCCCGGGTGATGTGGACGGGAGCCGGAAGATCGGTGGGCCGCGCAATCGCCGCCGCGGGTTTGGGCAGCCACTCCCCCGCCCCGCCGTCGTTTACGCCCGGCGGCAGATAAAGGATTTTGGACCCAAACGGATCGAGCTGATAATCAAAAACCAGTTCCGTCCCGGGATTGTCCTTTTCGCGGAGGTGCGCGGTACCCTGAAGAGAGCCATCCCGTTTTTCGGTGCGGACAAAAATGTACCGGCTGCCATCCTTGGCCCGGCGCTCGGCAAATTCAACATTGGTGGAGGCCCCCTGAGCCTCAATCTCCACGGTCTCAGCCCGCGCAAGCCGCGCCCCGTGTTCCTGCAACATATGACCGATGGCCCAAACCCGCTGGTAGCGGTCACCCACGCCGCCGCACTCGCGGATGGGGGCGTTATAGTCATAGCTGGTAATCAGATCGCGGGCCGCCCAGTCGTCATAATTGGCCCCGCCGAACAGCATGTAATAATTCATGACCGTATCGCCATTCTGGATGGCAAAGAGCGTGAGGTTCTGGATTTGCGCGGCGGTCACGCCATCCTGCTGCTCGCTCAAGGTGCCGCCCACTTTGGCGAACCAGCCGCCTTGAAGCTCGGTGGTGATCAGCGGGGCATCGGGCTGCTGTGCGCGCAGTTCGGCCAGCTTGCCTCGCATATCCTTCTCGATTTTCCACAGGGGATAAAAGTTCAGGCAGTCGAACACGCCCCGCAGCGGCCCGCCGGTGACGCCGCGAATTTGCTTGGTGCAGCAGGTGATCAGCGGGACGTCAATGCCATTGGTCGTGGCATCCCGGGCCAGCGCTTCCAGTTGATGGAGTTTCACCTCACCGGGCAAATTCACAAAATCATACTCGTTTTCAATCTGAAACAGGATGACCCCGGGTTGTCCCGGCGCTTTGTGGGTCACCTGGTGCCGGGCGATGACCGGACATACCGCATCGTACCAATGTTTGCACCAAGCCAGATAGACGGGATCGTCAGTGCGCAACCAAGCCTCGTGCCGCAGGGGATTCGCCGGTTTCTTCAGCGCGACCAGCCACTGCGGGTAGCCGCCCCCGTCCCATTCCGCGCAGATGTACGGTCCGGGGCGGACGATGATATTGAAGCCGAAGCTCTCGGCCAGGGTCATCCAGTCGTCAAAATCCCGCAGGTTGACCTTGGAAAAATCCTCCAGGGACGAGGGGGGCTCCGGCTCAGCCAGATTCCATGCGGCATAGGTTTCGACACAGTTGAAACCGGCATCCTTGATTTTCTGAAACCGGGCGCGCCACAATTCCTTGGGACACCGGAAATAGTGGAACGCGCCGCTATAGATGAAGCGATCCTGCCCGTCAATCGTGAGACATTGGCGATCGTAGCGAATGCGATCGGGCTGCGGAAACGGGCGCGGTGAATCGGCGGCCACGCTGTCATCGTGGATGCGCTTGCCGTTCAGTTCGACCCGACTGAGGGGACAGGCGCCCGCACCGGGAGTGCCGGCCGTTTGATGCTGCCCGTCTTGGGTGAGGGAAGTGGAGGCGCGATTGGTACCCTTCACCAGGGAGGAGGCGTCTTGACCGGGCAGAGACGCGGCGCCCCACAAAAGCGCGAGGCAAAAGCATAGGACCGACGAGTTGAATTCAGGCATCTGTTGTTTATCCAAATGGTTCACGGGACACGGCCAAAATGGCAAAACCGGCAGCCCGAGGAAAGCCTCGCCTGCGTCTTATTCGCTGGAAATTGCGACAAATGAAAGCGGCGAATCAATGAATCCGTGTTGCACGAACAAACGCGTCACGGCGTCGTATAGGTGTCAAAGAGGCTTCGCACCTGCAGGCCGGCGACAAACTCTGCCTTCTGGACCGGCTGAGTCAGATGCACGGTGATGCGGGCGGGTACGCCGGGTTCGATGTGCACGAAGTTATCCGAATAGCGCGCATCGGGATCAGCCACCTGCACCCAAGTCCACAAGGCCGGGTGTGCGGCTTGAAGGGTGAGGGACCAGTCGGTTCCGGCACCCGTAACGTCCGCCTGCAGCCCCGGATTGAGCAGCGGGAGTTGCTTGGGCATGGCCAGGGTGTTCAGGCTTTCCGAGACGGTCTGACCGGCGGTCTGGAGGGTGGCCCAAACCAGCAGGTTGGTGGCGCCATATTGCTGCACGAGCGATTGCAACTTGAGCGTCGTGACCAGCTGGCTCTTCTGCGCCGGCAGCGAGACCTCCCGGGAACCGGAGTTCAGCAGCACGCCGGCCAGATCGGTGACCTGCCAGCGCAACGAGCCTTGGACATTGTCCAACCGATCACTTGAAGTCCAGAGAGTGACTTCCCCGGTTTTTTCGTTCGCATTGCCCGACACCAGCAAGGGAGAATAGAAATGGCGGGCGCGAAATTGCAGCGCTTTCCAGCGGCCAAAATAATCCACGGAAGACCAGGACGTGCCCGGCCAAGTGTCATCGTATTGCCAGAAAATGCAGCCCATGCTTTTGGGCATTTCCCGGCGCCAGCCTTCCACGCCGTACTCGATGCCGTACGCTTGGTTGATCTGTCCGAGCCACAACGTGCTCTCAAAATCCTTCGGCTCGCGGAAATACAGCCTGACCAGCTTCATGATCTTGTCGGTGCCAATGGTGCCGTCCTCATGCACGCCCACATACATCCGGTTTGAACGCATGTGGTATTTGATGATGTGGGAGTAAACCGAATCACGATCTTCCGGCGCCGTGAACGCGGCGACGGTTTGGGGCACCGGCCACGATTCGAAGCCGAATTCGCTCATGAAACCGTGGATGTCGCGATAGCGTTCAAAGGGCTGGCCGCCGTGCCAGACTTCCCAATAGTGAACGTCGCCGCAGTCGGGCGATCCGGTCACAAAATCGCTCCCGGGCGCATCGGCGCGGACAACCTCCCCCAGCGTATCGCGAAAGAGGCGATAATAATCGCCCTGGCTCATTTTATTCGTCGTCCATTCATCCTGGCCGCGGAAAAACATGATCTCATTATTGCCGCACCAGAGAGCAATCGAGGGATGATGGCGTAGCCGGCGCACGTTGTCGCGGGCTTCTTGCCGCACGTTTTCCAGGAAGGCGGGGTCATAGCTCGGATAGGTCGCGCAGCCGAATTTGAAATCGAGCCAGACGCAAAGGCCCAGCTCGTCGCACAGGTCAAACAGTTCGTCCGGCTCGTAATTGCCCCCGCCCCAGAAGCGCAGGGAATTCATGTTGGCAGAAACGGCATCGGTCATATACCGGCTCAACATTTCCTTGGTGATGCGATTGGGAAAGACGTCCGGGGGCACCCAATTGGCGCCCTTGGCAAAGAAGGGCACGCCATTGACGACGAAGTGCATGGGCGATGACGGAGATTGCTGGGTGGCGTGGAGGGTGCGCAAGCCGATGCGCTTGGAAACGTTGTCCAAACTGTTTCCCTGCTCATCCAGGAGCGTGACATTGACCGTATAAAGGGGATGGGCGCCCAGGCCGTTGGGCCACCAGAGTTGCGGTCTCGTCACGGCTAGTTCCGATGTGCCCTGCCCCACGGCGAGTTCGATCACCGACGCGGCGCAGCGCTTGCCAGCAGGATCGAGAACGACGACCTGCGCCTTGAGCGGCGGCGGATTGGCCGGTGGATCGGCGGTAATTTGAACCGCCAGTCCCACCGTGCCCGCCTGGGAATGATCCTGGGTGATGAGGACATCGCTCAAGCGTCCCGTGTCATAACCCAAGAGACAGAGGTTGCGCCAGATGCCGCAGGTAATGAGCGTGGGACCCCAATCCCAGCCGAAGTTGCAGGGCGTCTTGCGAACGTAAGCCGAACCGGGATAACTCCAAGTGGGCAATTCACGCTCCTTTTCCTTGGCGCGAATGAACGGGAGGACGGAAGCAAAATCCACTTCGATGGTGTTCGTCCCCGCCTGGAGAAACTTGCCGGCATCGAATTCCCACGTGCGGTACATATTGTCGGCCTGGCCCACCTTTTGGCCGTTGATGGAGATGGTGGCGAGAGTGTCCAAACCGTCGCAATGCAGCAAAATGTGCTTTTGTTTCAGAAAAGCGTCCGGGACGTTGAACGAACGGCGATAGCTCCAGGCTTGTTCGCCGATCCACTGGAGCGAACTTTCATTGTCGCGGCAGAAAGGATCGGGAATGCGCTTGGCGGCGAGAAGATCCGTATGAATGGAGCCTGGAACCGTGGCCGCAAACCAATCATTGCTATTGGCGGCCGACACTTCCCAAGCGCCGGATAAATCGAGCCGCGCGATCCCGGCCGGAGCGTTTGAACGGGCCACCAGCAGAGCGGCAAGCAGCGACCAGCGAACCGTCGGGCGGAGGCGAAGCATAAAATTGGTCATGACGATGGATATTTCGGTTGAGAGGAAGAATTTGCGCCATGGGCGGCGAACTGCCAACAAAAAAGCGACATAATCAGTTGGCGCGTTCCACCCGAGATTCATTAATTCAGGAGAAACGCATTGCCATTGATGTCGCCGATTTCAAGGACTGCGCCAGTGGCCGGCAGTCCCCCAGACCAAGTCCGCCCCCCGGTCAGTTGATCGTCCAGCCCAGCAGGCCGCCGGAGAAATGGGGTTGCAGTTGCGCCTCCACACGGATTGCCGTGGTCTCGATCGCCGGGAACTGAACGCGATTCCACGCATCCTTCCGCACCTTGAAATCCGCCTCCGCCCCGAGTGGAATCCACAGGTCCGCAGACCTATAAAGCAGCCGCCAGGATTCCGGCACGCGGCACTCGCCGACGCCGCTATCGTCAAACCAATAGACCGCCGTACTCGAGATCGTCTTGGGTGCGGCAAAGTCATATTGCACCCATTCGACGGTGCCGCGATGATCCCACCAAGTCATCCGGGGAATCTCGTGATCATTCGAACTGGCGGGCTCAAAGCCGTCACTCAGCCCGTCCAACGTGTCGCCGGAATAGCAATGCGAGGCGGTGGTCGGGTATTTCGGCTTGATCGTGCCAGCGGACGCGCGCCAGCGGTGGGCGTCGGCAGCGTCGCTGGCCGTCGGGAACGCCGCAATCCGCAGCCGGGCGGCGCCCATGGGAACCAGTGTCACCTCCTGCGTGGGCTGCGTGCTGGCCGCCGGGCTGTCCTGCAACGCCCCACAAAGGCCATTCGCATCCACCGTCCATTCGGCAATCGCTTTTGCCCGGGCCACGATTTGCAGTGGGGCGCTGTCCGGGGTGAATGGAAAATCATCCTGCGGCCAGGCCAGCTTCCGCACGGTCAACGTCTTCTCCGGCTGGGCGGCATCCAAGACCAGGCCGAAATTCCAGGGGGTCGTTGGATAAATGTCAAAAGCCGGCCAGAGGGAGGCATTCGCGCCCTTTTGCCAGGCCGAATCACCGATGGCCGTGGCCGCGCTATCCTTGCGTTCGTAGCGTTCACCGATTTTGAGCGAGAACGTCAGCGGCCCGTAATTGACGCTCACGCTCTGATGATTCGCGGTCCACTGCCGCACGGACACTTTCATCGGCAGCTCAAGCACCACCACATCACCGTTCTTCCACTCGCGTTCGACCCGCAAATATTCACCCGCCGCGGCGGACGCCGGGAGCGGCTGGCCGTTCAACGAAACCGCGGCTGCCTGGCACCAGCCGGGAACCCGAAGGTACAGCGGAAATTTCGCCGCCCGCGAGAGGTGGACGGAAAAATTGATCTTTTCCGCGAACGGATAGCGGGTTTCCTCCGCAATCTGGACATTGGCGCCGTTGCCGACTTTGGCTTCCACCGTGCTGGCGGAATAGATCGCGGCGCACAGGCCGTTGTCCGGCGTCGCCAGCCAGAGGTGCTTGGTAAAGTAGGGCCAGCCCATCGAATGGTTATGCTGGCAGCAGCGCGAACTGAATGGATTCATCATCATGAACGGACCGCCGTTTTGCACGCCGGGGGAATGATTTTTCGCATCGCTCACCACCATGTTTGGCGCCGTGAGATAGCGCAGCGCGCGCATATCCGGCAGCACCGCCGCCGGAAACGTGTTGAACGCCACGTCCTCGCATTGATCGGCCCAGAAGGGATCGCCGCTAATCTGCATGAGCAGCTCATCGGAAAGCATCTGCTCCACCATGCCGCAGGTTTCCACGGCCTGGTGCGGATCGGCATAGCCGGCCCGGCAATTCTCGTCGCCGCCAAACATGCCGCCGGGCACCTGGCCATAACGCGCGCGCACTTCCCGGAAATCATCATAGGTGGCCTGGAGTTCGGCCGCGTCATGCGTTTGCAGATAATGTTCCGCCGGTTCCCGGAAGCCTTCGGCGATGTTCACATTGTGCCAGTTCGGCAAATCGTGTTTCTGCTCCCAGTTCGCCGTGCAGCGGTGCAGCTTCTCCGCCAGCTTCAACAACTCCGCGTCGCCGGTGCGATTGTACAGCCAGTAAACGCTGTAAAGATTGTCGCCCCCGCGCATTTTCTGCCAGTAGTGGGTGAGAAACTTGTCGTCCGGCACGCCCAGCTGGTAATGAAAATATCGGGTCATGAGCTTCAGGACCCGTGGGTCCCCCGTGTTTTCATAATAGGATTGCAGGCAGTACAGCATCAGCATGTTCGCCCAATAATCACGGCTGCCATCGTCGCTGAATCTCTCGTCCGGTCCAAAATCGCCGTCCGGCCGTTGGCTGTGGATGGCCCCCTCGATCCAGATTTTGCTCTCGGCGATGATTTGGGGATCATTCAGGATATAACCGAGCTGCAGGTAGCCCCGGAGCCAGTAGGGCACTTCCTCCCAGCCATACTTTCCCTTGCCGTCCGTGCTCAACCAGGCATTGTCATCCTTTTGCAGCCAGGCGCTGATCTCGCCGAGATGGCCGCAGAGTCCGTCGCGCTGGCGGTTCATGAATTCGCGCAGCCACCCCTGCGGCTGGACGGCGCCATCCGGCAGGGCCAGGAACCGCGCCGGCGCCAGCGGCTCGCGGTTACCCACATAAAAATGATTGGTGGCATCCACGGCGGGCAAGTGGATCACCGTGACCCGGTCCGCAGCCGCGGCGGGGAGGGAGGCGAGAATTACGGTCGCGAGCAGGAAGAGAGTTCGGCTCATAAAGGTCTTAATAATAGAGAATCGGCGCAACAGGCCCAGCGGTTAATCAGGAAATGCAACGGCCTGCCACCAGTTTTGGAAAATTCCAGCCGGCTGTCATGTGGCATGAAACGGCCACGGCTGTGCGCCGCGCCGGCCGGTGTCATGCTGGGAGAGTAATTCACTGGGCGGCTCCTGGGGCCGGCGGCGGCCGGAGAATGATGATGCCCACGTCAATATACTGCCCGCCTTCGGTCTGATGACAGTGCACGGCCATCGTGTTGAGTCCCGGTTTGAGCGCCGCAATGGCGGCGGAATTGATGTTGGTTTCGAAATAATTGGTGCTGTAGCTGGCCGCCTGTGCCGCCAGCACGCCATTCAAATAGATTTCGGCATCCTCGTCGTGATGCAGTTGAAACTGCGCGTTGCGCCAGTCTTCCGCATCCAAGGTGAACTTCCGGCGCAGCCAGATGTCCCCGGTGCTCCACGTGGTGTCCACCACCGCCCCGGGCGTTCCTTCCGTGCCGAATCCGCCGATTCCCGTGTCCCAGCCGGCGTCATTGAATTCTGGCTGGAACCATTTCTCGGCGGGCGCGTTGGTGGTGAATCTCCACGCCACCCGGCCGTACAGCGCGTTGGGCACCAGCACGCGGGCCGGCCGCTCGCGCATCTCCCCCTGGTTGGCCATCCTCACCACAGCCGGCTCGATTTTGGCGATGGCGCGGTCGTATGTCATCAGGCCGTTGCATTCGGTCTCCACATCGGTCGTCTGGGTATAAATCGCGGCGCTCAAGCCGGCGGTGTTGCGAAGCACATGCACCCGGTCCAACAGCTTGCAATAGCGAAGCATCAGGGTGGCGGCGTCCGGCATGGGCAAATAGCCCCAAAACTGTTTCGACCACGTATGGCCGGGAAAGCCCAGGCTCAGCCCGCCAAACTCGCCCAGCACCGTGGCGCGGTCCGATTCGGCCAAGGGACAATCCGGCCCCGGATAGCTGTGCATGTCAATCATGTCGCCCACGCGCTTGTCCGTCCAACCGCTCGAGTCGTCCACCAAGCGCGACGGATCCATGGACTTGACCCAGGTTGCCAGGCGCTCGGTGTCGTATTGTCCCCAGCCTTCGTTGAACAGCACCCAGACCACGAGCGACGGGTGGTTGAACCGCCCTTCCACCATCCGCTGCATTTCCATTTCAAACTGGGTCCGGCTCTCCGGGGTGGTGTTGTTTCCGCTCGGCATGTCCTGCCAGACCAGGAGGCCCAGCTTGTCGCACCAATAATACCAGCGCTCCGGTTCCACCTTGACGTGCTTGCGCGCGAGATTGAAGCCGCAGCGTTTGAGAAATTCGATGTCAAACCGCAGCGCGGCGTCGGAAGGCGCCGTGTATATGCCGTCGGGCCAGAATCCCTGGTCGAGCGTGCCCATCTGAAAAGTGAAATGGTCGTTGAGCATGATGCGGGTGACGCCGTCCTGATCCTTGCGCAGGGCGATCTTGCGCATGCCAAAATAGCTCGCGACCGTGTCCAGCTCCCGCCCGCCGTTCTTGAGGGTCACGCGCAAATCATAGAGAAAGGGATCATCCGGCGTCCACAGGTGCAGCGCCGACAAGGGGAGTTGCAACTCCCGGTTGGCGGGCCCCGTCAGGTGGCCGACTTCCTGGCCGTCGGCGAGCGCCCGCACGTCCACCTCCAGGGATTCGGCGCGGCTGGCCGCGGCGACGGTCACCCGCAAGAGCTGCCCGTCCACGTCCGGGGTGAGCCGCAAATCGTCTATGCACACCCCGGGCACGGGTTCCAGCCAGACGGTTTGCCAGATGCCGGAACTGGGCGTGTAGAATATGCCCTCCGGCTTGCGGGACTGTTTGCCGCGCGGTTGGTCCCCTTCCGTGGGGTCGGTGACCGCCAGGCAGATCTCCTCGTTTCCCTGCCCATGCAAGTCGTCCGTGATGTCGAAACTGAAATCGTCGTAGCCGCCGCGGTGGCTGCCCACTTCCCGGCCGTTGATGAACACGCAGGCCGCCCAATCCACCGCGCCGAAATGGAGGCGCACGCGCCGCCCCGCCCAGGACGGCGGGACTTGAAATTGCCGTCGGTACCACAGCGTGCTGTTCTCATCGAAGCGGCGCTTGACGCCCGACAGCGGCGACTCAATCGGGAACGGGACGAGGATTTTTCCGTCAAAATTGGTGGGCTCCGTCGCGGTCATCGGCGTCACCGCATAATCCCACAGGCCATTGAGGTTTTCCCAGTCCGGCCGCACCAGTTGCGGACGGGGATATTCGGGGTGGTCATTGGTCGGGCTGACGGTGTCCGCCCAGCGGGTCAACACGGTGCCGGCCACGGGCTGCCAGGGTGCGGAGCTTTCCTCCGCAGCCAAGCGGCAGGCCAGCAGCAAACCCAGGCCGAGAATGTATTTAAGGTTCACGATTTCGCGTCCGGCGCCCCCGGTCATTTGCGGAGATATTTTGCCACGGCTTCGGTCCGCGAGCAGACATGCAGTTTTTCATAAATGCGGCGGATATAATTGCGGACCGTATGGATGCTCACGCCGAGCTGGTCGGAAATCTGTTTGTACGCCTGGCCCTCGGCCAGGCCGTCCAAGACGTCGCGTTCGCGCGGGGAGAGGCTGATGGCGTCGCCGGCGAGCGCGGTGGGCCCCGGCTGGAGGGACTGGACGACCTTGCGGGCGATGGGCGCGGACATGGGCGAACCGCCTTCGTGCACGTCGCGGATGGCTTCGAGCAGCTTGGCGGGCGGCATGCGCTTCAACAGATAGCCGCTGGCGCCGGCGGCCAGCGCGCTGAAGATTTTGTCCGTATCCTCAAAGACGGTGAGCATGACCACCTGGGTCTCGGGCACCAGCGGCTTCAGGAGCCGCACGCACTCGATGCCGCTCATGCCGCCGAGGTTAATGTCCATTAGCACCACATCGGGTTTTTCCTTGGGAATGTTCGCCAGGGCCTCGCGGGCGCTGCCATGCACCCCGATGCACCGGAACCCGGGCGCCGCATCCACGTAACCGCCGATGTTTTCCCGCAGGTCCACCTCATCATCCACGATGGAAACTTTGATTACTTTCGTCATAATAAGCCTGGCTGGAATTTGCCGTTTTTTCCGCCCGTCAAGGGGAAGGACAGGGTGACGGTGGTGCCCTGCCCTGGCTGGCTGCGGATGCGGCAGACGCCGCCCGCTTCGGCCAGCCGCTGCTGCAAGTTTCGCAGTCCATTACCCACGCGTTTGCCGCCGAGGGTCACCAGATCCGGGTTTAACAGCACCGTGGCCCGGGTGTCGAAACCGCAGCCGTCATCCTCGATCGTGATTTCAAAACGGTCCGCTTCGGCCTGCATCACTATGCGGATGTGGGCGGCGTGGCCATGCTTGAGGGCGTTGCTCAGCGACTCCCCAAAGGCCAGAAAAAGGTTGTGCCGCACCTCGGCCGAGAGCGGATAGTCGGGGAGGTTTTGCTGGATGTGCAGCTGGCATTCCACCGTGGTGTTCTGGAGGTATTCGGTGGCGTAGTGGCCCAGATAGGCCGCGAGGTGTTCCAGCGTGTCGTTGTGCGGGTTCACGGCCCAGACGATTTCGTCGAGGGATTGGAGCAGGTCGCGCGAGGTCCGGGCGATGGATTCGATGCGGTTGGCGGCGGGCTGGTTGCCGTGCAGTTCGCCTTTCGCGCGTTCGCTCATGAAGGAAATCTTGGTCAGCTTGGAACCGATTTCGTCATGCATGTCCTTGGCGATGCGCATGCGTTCCCGTTCCATGGCCTGCTGCTGGGCGAGAATCAGCAACCGGCGGCGCAAGCGCCGGTGCGACACCAGCCGGGCCGTGCCGGCCACGATGGCCGCCGCGGCCAGCGTATAGATCACCTCCGCCCACGCCGTGCGCCAAAGCGGCGTCGGCACCAGAAAACTGAAGACCGTATCCGTGTGGTCCCAGACGGCCCCCACGCCCGCCTGCACCCGGAACGTATAACGGCCGTAATTGAGGTGTTCGTAATGGACACTGCGCTCGGCACCGCCTTCCACCCAGTCAAAATCGGGGCCGTCAAACCGGTGGCGGAAACGGACCTTTTCCGGATCCGAAAGGTTCAGGGCGGTGAACTGGATGTCCAAGGAGCGGAGGTTCGACGGCAGCCGGACATAGGCGGGCGACCGGTTGGTGGTGTCGGTGCACGGGATGATTTCATGGTGCGGCAAAGTGCGGCCGTTCACGGTGACATCCTCGATGAGCACGGGCAGCGGCTGCGCATCCACGACCAGCCGGTTGGGGTCAACGGTCACGACGCCGGCCACCATGCCGAACCAGAGCTTCCCGTCCGGCGATTTGGCGGCCTGCGGCCAGCCGGGCGCGGCCGCGCCGGCGGCCGAATCGGCCTCAAAAACCAACTGCGGGCGCAGGGGCATCTGCCGGAACAGCGACAAGGCGATGTCCGATTGCACCACGTGGTAGATATCCCGGGCGGTGGAGAGCCACAAATCGCCATCCGCGTCCGAGAGGATACCCTGGATGACGTCATCGGCCGGCGGCAGGTTCAAGTCCCAATTGAGATACCGGCCGGGGAGGATGCAGGCCAGTTGGCCGCCCGCGGTGCCCAGCCAGATTCTGCCGGCGGCATCTTCGTGCAGGGCGCGAACCGCCTGGCCCCGCAGCACGCCGGGCTCAATGATGGGGGTGAAGTTCCCCCCCCGGCCGCGAATCACCCGTCCATCGCCATAGCCGATCCAAAGCTGGCCGCGGCTGGCGGCAAGCAGGGCGGTTATGGGCTGCGACGGCAAGCCGGCGCGGACGCCAAAATTGGTCAGCAACCCCCCGTCAATCCGGCTTAAACCGCCCGCGATCGTGCCGGCCCAAACAACCCCATGCTCGTCGGCCGTCAGCGAGGCAACGAAATTGTCCGCCAAGCCGTTGGCGGTGCTGTAATGAATGACGCGCGCATTCTCCAGGCAGTAGAGGCCGCCGCCGGGGGTGCCAAACCACCGGCTGGCATCCGGGGCCAGCGCCACGCAGGAAACGAGATTCTGCAGGCTGAAGGCGCCCTCCCCCGTCAGACGATCGAATCGTTCCAGGGTTCCGGCGTACACCCCGCCGCCGTCCAGGCCGACCAAGGCGCGGCCTTGGCGGTCCACCGCCAGACAAACCGCGGGGCGGTTGGGCAGGCCGACGGCGGAATCCAGCACCCGGACGTTGCGCGGCTGCAGGCGGACCAAGCCGCCGCCATACGTGCCGAGCCAGAGATTGCCTTCGCGATCCTCACACAAGGCGCGCACTTCACCGGTCAGGCCCCCGTTGTGCAGGTTAATGGGCATGAACCGGCCGTCGGTGAAGCAGTACAAGCCCCGGCCGCTCGTGCCGATCCACAACTCCCCGTAGCGGCCCTCGCACAGGCTCCAGATTCGCAAGGTGGAGAGGTTGTCGCCGCCGCCAAAATGATTGAGATGCTTGCCTTCGGTCAAGTTGACCAGATACGTGTCGCCGAAAGCCCAGAGATTGCCGGAACGGTCCTCATAAACGCCCAGCGATTCCGGATTCCGGCCGGGACTGTCGGTCTGAAAGGGATAAGGGTAAATCTGGCCGTTCCGGAACTGGCACATGCCGCCGTGGGTGGTGATCCAGACCATGCCGGATCGGGCGACATGGACGTTGGAAACGAAGTCGTTGACGAGGCCGTCCCGGGAGGTGAACTGCAAGAGACGGTCCTTCTCGAGCACGGCCAGTCCCGACGGGGTGCCCACCCACACGCGGTTCGTGCCGTCCGCGGCGATGGTGTTGATGGTGGAATCCAGCGGCCGGCGCAGCGCGTGATAAGGCTTCAACAGGTCGTCCGCGTAGCAGAGCAGGCCATCCCCCTGCGTGCCCACCCACAATCGGCCGACACCGTCTTCACACAGGGCGGTCACGCGAATGGGCCGGTTGGTATTCTGCCAGGCCGGCGCCACGGTGACGAAGCGCACGCCGTCGAAACGGGCCAATCCCCCGGCAGTGCCAACCCACAAGTAACCGTCATGGGTCTGCAAAACGGCGCTAACGGCATCGTCCGGCAGTCCCTGCTGCTTCGTCCACGCCTTGAGCGCAAGATCCTGGGGCACAAACCCAGGGGGGCTGGCCAAAGCGATTGCCGGCAGTAACGCCAACAAAACCAAAAAGATACGCTGACACTTTGGACGCATTTGTTAACCACATACTAACAAAGCCAATCCAAAGTGCCAACTACGACCTTGGCCGCAACCAATCCCCAGACCGCATTTCCGCCAACCGCAACCATACGGATTCCCGAATATCGGAGCCCATCAGCCACCCGGCGGGATCGTCCCGTCGGGTTTTTCACTGCAGCTCGTTTTCGGCAACCCGGATTTCAGGCTCCGGTTGGATGTTCCCCCGCTCCGATTTAGTTTTGGACGGAGAACTTGTAGAGGATGGTGTTGTGATAGGTTTCGCCGGGATGCAGCACCACCGACGGAAAACCGGCTTGGTTGGGCGAATCCGGGAAATGCTGGGGCTCCATGACGAAGGCATTGCGGTGCTGATAGGTCCAGCCGCCTTTGCCGGTGATCGTGCCATCGAGAAAGTTGCCGCTGTAGAACTGGAGGCCGGGCTCGGTGGAATAGATCTCAAGGACGCGGCCGGTCGTGGGCTCGGAGACCCGGGCCATCAGGCCCATTTCGCCCAGCGGCTTGTTGATGACCCAGTTGTGGTCATAACCGCGGCCGAACACGAGTTGCTCATCCGCGACGCCGATGCGCGCGCCGATGGTGGTGGGCGTGCGGAAATCAAACGGCGTTCCCGCAACGGGTTTAAGTTCGCCGGTGGGGATCGCCGTGCGGTCCGTGGGGGTAAACTTATCGGCGGGGATCATCACCGTGTGATTCAGAATGTCACCCTGGCCGGCCAGATTGAAATAGGAGTGATCGGTCAGATTGACAACGGTGTCCTGGTCCGTGGTGGCGGTGAATTCCAGCCGCAGCGAGTTGTCGTCCGCCAGCGTGTAAACGGCCTTCACCGTAAGGTTGCCGGGGTAGCCTTCCTCGCCGTCCTTGCTCACATAGGTCAGTTCCAACGCGGCGCCGGCCGGGCTCTGGAAGGGGCGGGCATGCCAGACGACCTTGTCGAAACCCTTCCAGCCGCCGTGCAGGGTGTTGGGCGGATCGTTGGTGGCCAGGGTGTATTCCTTGCCGTCGAGCGTGAATTTGCCGAGGGCAATGCGGTTGCCAAAACGGCCGATGAGGGCGCCGAAATACGGGCTGCTCTTAAGATAACCGGAGAGCTGATCGTAACCCAGGACGACGTCGCCGAGGTTGCCGTTGCGATCGGGCACCTTCAAGGAAGTCATCAGGCCGCCGTAATTGCAGATTGTCGCCTGGGCGCCGCCGGCGGAGCGCAGGGTGTACAAGGTGATGGGGGCGCCCGAGCTGTCCGTGCCAAACGGCGTTTCGGAGATGGCGGCCGCGCCATGGTGGCCGGCACAGCAGCAGCCGGCGAACAAGGCGGCCGAAGCCAGAGCGAGGACGGTGGTCCAGAGGAATGATTTTTTCATTTTGGATGGTTTGTCGTTGCGATTGGTTGATTACTGAAAGCGGGGTCAATCTTAAGGCAATCCGGAGATCTTGGCGAGTCTAGTTTGATGGTTTGGATTGAAGGGCGGCGAGGGTGGCCGACGGCACATCGCACAGCAAGGCCAGATCAATGAATTGGCCGCCGACGGTTTGATGGGTGTGGATGGCCAGGGTGTTCACCCCCTTGTGCAAGGCTTGCCTGAGGGGGTTCGTCACCGCAAAGGCTTCATAGGCGGTGGTAAACCCGCCATGGTGCCAGATCTCCGCGCCATTGACATACACCTCGGTGTCTTCATCAAAGAAGACGACCAGGGCGGCGGTCTTGATGGCGTTGGCATCGCCGGCGAAATCAAAGTTTTGCCGCAACCAGATGTCCCCCGTCGTCCACGGCGTGCGAACCCCGGGCAGGGCATTGCCAAAGGGCGCCTGGCCAGTCTGCCAGGAATGGTCGTCCGTCTCGGGCGCGAACCACTCGATGTCGGGGGCATTCGTGGTGAAACGGTAGCTGCGGGCCAGGTCGCCATCCGGCGCCGCCCCGACGAGGACCTGCCAGTGGCGGCCGGCCGGCGGCTCGGGCTGGCCGGCGGTGGGGCCGGTGATTTCATAAGCGGCCGCGCGGGCCGTGATGTTGTGCAGCCGTTGCAGATCAAACTTGGGACGGCGGTCGTAGTAATACAGTCCATTGTGCTCCTGCTCGACATCGGTGAGCTGGGTGTAGCAAAAACCGAACAGGTTCGGATTATCGAGCAGCGCATCCACCAAGCCGGCATAGCGGGCATAGAATTCGTCCAAGTCCTTCGGGCCGGTGCCGTATCCCCAGCCGGTCTGGCGGTCGCCCCAGACGGTGCCGCCGAATTCGCTGACCATGAACGGCACGCCGAGATCGGCGTGGTTGGGCGCGGCCTTGTGGCCGTAGCGATCCGGCAGCTTCAAGTCTCCGCCGTCGGCAAAGACTTCCTCCCAGTGCTGCCGGAAATTCGCCGGCACCTGGGTGTAATCATGATCGTCCCGCACTTCGGCCTGGGAAATGGTGTGGGTCCAGCCGCTGGTTTCCAGCACGGGGCGCGTGGGGTCAATGGCCTTGGTTTGCTGCCAGGTGAGCCGCTGCAATTCCCCCGCTTCGCGCGGCGATTCATTGTGCGGACACCAGCCGATGATGGCGGGATGATTCCGGTCGCGCTCCAGCTCCTCGGTCCATTCCGCGAGGTAGTCGGCGTAATGCTCCGGGTGGTAATTGAATCCCCAGCTGGGGAACTCGCCCCAGACGAGGTAGCCGAGCCGGTCGGCCCAATACAGGTAGCGGGGCTCGAAGACCTTCTGGTGCAGGCGCGCGCCGTTGAAGCCGGCGGCCAGCGAGCGCTCGATGTCCGCCTTCAATTCGGCGTCGCTGGGAGCGGTCCAGACGCCGTCGGGA
Source organism: uncultured Bifidobacteriaceae bacterium (assembly GCA_964532525.1). GTDB lineage: Bacteria > Verrucomicrobiota > Verrucomicrobiia > Limisphaerales > UBA11358 > UBA11358. The sequence goes on along the minus strand of CAZHIM010000005.1, from coordinate 91,317 downwards.
TAGAACCCCTGGTCGAGAATGAGGCGCTGAAAGACCCGCTTGCCGTTGATCAGGATGGAGCGGCCGTCAATGGTCACCTGGCGCAAGCCGAAATAGCTAGCCACTTCGTCCACCTTTTCGCCGTCGCGGACCAGCGAGAATTTCAAATCATAGAGAAAGGGCGAACCGGGCTCCCACAACTTTTTCACCGCCAGCGGCACCACCAGGCGGTTGTTGCGCCAGGCGGCGGGACAGGAATCCTGGCCCACCTTTTTGCCGTCGGCAAAGGCCTCGGCCATGAGCGTGAGGTTGGAAACGCCGCCGTTGACGGCGGCCTGAATCAGCACGCGGGAATGGTCGGGATCAGGCACCACGGAGAAACTCTCGACGAACGTGGCGCCGACGGCTTCGAGCCAGACGGGCTGCCAGATGCCGGTGGTGCGGGTGTAGAAGCAGCTCTGGCTGACGGTGGCGGTCTGTTTGCCGCCGGGCTGATTGCCGCTGGCAACGTCGTTGAAGGCGTGGACGACGATCTCGTTCGAGCCGTCGTGCAGGAATTGGGTGATTTCGAACTGGAAGGCGACGCTGCCGCCGGTGTGGGCGCCCACGCGCTGGCCGTTGACCCAGACCCACGTCTGGTAATCCACGGCGCCAAAGTGCAGGAGCACGCGCTGGTCCCGCATGGCCGGGGGCAGTTCGAAGGTGCGGCGATACCACACGTGCTTCATGACACCGTAATGGCCGATGCCCGAAAGCTTGCTCTCGGGACAAAACGGCACGGTGATTTTGGACGCGAGATCCTTGCCGGAGGCCAGACCGCGGGACTCGCCGGTGCCCGAATCATCAATCTCAAACTGCCATTCGCCGTCCAGGTTCAGCCAGTTTTCGCGGAACGCATCCGGCCGGGGATGTTCCGGCCGGGGAACCTCGGCGCGGGCCGGCAGGCTCAGGCTAACGGCAAATAATACGGCCGACAACACGAGGGCTTTTCGCCCCAGATCCATGGCGTGATTCATAAAAGGTTTGAAATTTGATTTATATTCAAGGGAAGCGGCGAGGATGTCATGTGACATAAAATGGCCTCATGAACCCGTCGCCGCAAAGCAAGGCAATCCGCGTCATGGGGACAGCACAACCCGGTAAAATCGGGCCGGGGAACTGGTGGCGGCAGGGTCCGTCCAGGCGAACGGGGGCACGGGCGCGCTGTTGGTGAAGACGAACAGCCAGTTGCCGGAGCCGCAGAGATTGGTGGAGACCTGGATGAGGTAATCCGGGCCGGCGGCCCCGTTGACCACCAGTTGCGGGGAGGCGCCAGCCGGGGCGGTGACGCTCAATTGTGGTTTGGCCACGGGCGCCACGGCCACGTAGAAACTCTGCGTGGCGGACAGGCTGGGCGTGGCGTTGTCCGCCACCAGCACGGTGAAAAGATTCGTGGAGTTCGCCTGCGCCGCCGCCGGGCGCCAAGCCACCACGCCGGCCGCGGGATCAATCGCCGCGCCCGCCGGACCCGCCGGCAGACTCCACGCGAGGGTGTACGGCGGCGAGTAGGGATCCACCACGACATTGGTCAGCGACCAGAATTGCCCGGCGTTGAGATTCGCGTTGGGGACCGGATTCAGGATGGCGGACTGGTTCATGACGGCGGAGATTTCCGAAGCGCCCAAGGTGCGATTGAAGATCTGGACGTCGGCGATGGACCCGTTCAGGAACCCGCCGGAAACGCCGGTTTGGATGCTGCCGAGGCGCAGATTGGGCGGCGAGGTTTTGGGACCGAACGGTCCGGTGGCGCTGGCCTGCAGGGTGCCGTCCACATAGATCTGCATGAGGCCGGAGGCGGCGCTGCGGACGGCGGCGACGTGATGCCATTGGCCATCGTTGATGACCGCGGTGGAGGTGATGGTGGTGTCGGGATTGCCCACGCCGAAGGCGGCGTGGCTGCCGACGAGCGCGGTGCCAAAATCATCCACGACGCCGCTGACTTCACCGTCCACCATTCCCTTGCCCGCCCACCATTGGCTGGTGCCGCCGGTGTCGGTGGTTTTGACCCAGAACGCGATGGTCCAATCCAGCCAATTCGGGCGCGGGATGACGGCATACGCGCTGGCGCCGTTGAATTGGAGCGCATGGCCGGCGACTCCGAAACGGTTGGCGCCATACGTGCCGCCATAAAGCTGCCCGGTTTGGCCGGAAATGGGATCGGCCAGGTTGCCCGCCAAGGGGTAACGGGTGGCCAGCGAGGAAACGGGCTCGGCCGGGACCTGCCATTCCAGAATGCCGCCGGAGAAACCACTCTGGAGCTGGACGCACAGACGCACGGCGGTGGTTTGCACCGGATTGAACTGGACGGTATTGAACTGATTGCGCGCCACGCCATAAACACCCGCGCCGCTGACGGAAACCCAGTTGGTGCCGGCAAGGTATTCCAAGTACCACGATTGCGGAACGCGGCACTGGCCGACGCCGGTGTCGTCGTACCAATAAACCGAAACCTGGCTAACCTGGCACAGTCCGTTGAACGTGGCGCAGACCCATTCGGCGGTACCTAGATGATTCCACCAAGTAAAGCGGGGAATGGTGGTATCAATCGAACTGGCCGGCTCCAAGGCGTCGTTCATGGCCAGCACGGTGTCGGTGGAATTCGTCCACGAGGCGCTTGGCGCGTAAGGCGCGCTCCAGCGGGTGGCGGCAGGACTGTTGGTGACGGTGGGGAAGGAGGAAATCCGCAACCGGGCCGCGCCCATGGGCACAAGGGTGACGGTTTCCTCGGCCTGCGTGCTGTAAACCGGGCTGGGCTGGACGGGACCGACGGCGTACATGCCGTCCAAGGTCCAGGCCGGGATTTTGCGAGCGCGGGCCTGCAACTGAATGGGCGCGGTGGCCAGCGAGAACGGGTACGCCGCCATGGGCCCGGAATTGGTGATGACGGTAAACGAGTCGGCGGGGTTGGTGGGATTAATCTCCAAGCCATAGTTCCAAGGCGATGCCGGGAAGGCCTCCAACTCCGTCCACGGCGCGGGGTTGCCGCCGTAGGGCTGCCAGTTTTCGGCGATCTGGAGCGAGAAGGAAAGCGGCCCGTAATAGACGGACACGGAATTATTGTTGGCGGTCCAGGTCTTTATGGAAATCTGGCGGGGAAAATTCAGCGTAAGCTGGTCGCCATTACTCCAGGTGCGCTGGATGCGGACATAGGAACTGGGCTGGCTGTTGGTGGCCACGGTTTGGCCGTTGAGCTGAATCCAACTGTTGGAGCACCATTGGGGCACGCGGAGGTAGAGCGGGAAGGCCACGGAGTTTGTGGCGACCACGAACAACTGCACCGTTTCGGTGAACGGATAGCCGGTGGACTCGACGAGGCTGACGCCGCTGCCGGAACCCACCAGCGCGCGAACGGTGGTGGGCGCATAGAGCGAGGCGCAGAGGCCGTTGTCCCAGGTGGCCAGCCAGGTTTCCTCGCAGAAGTAGGGCCAACCCATGCCGTGATTGTGCTCGCAACAGTAATAGTTGGGCTCCGACGGACTGAAAGAGAACCACGGCGACCCGCCGTTGTTGATGTCGGGGGCCTTGCCCTCGTTGTCGGATTCGGGCTGGTTGGGGGCGGTGAGATAATGCAGTTCCATCAGGTTGGTGGTGAGAGCGGCGGGGAAGGAATTGGCGGCGGCGTCCTCGCAGCGTTCGGCCCAGACGGGGTTGCCGGTGACGCGGGTGAGGATTTCGAAGCTGCGCATGAGTTCCACCCAGCCGCAGGTCTCGAACGCCTGGCGGGGGCCGTAATTGCCGTAGCGGGCGATTTCGTCGGCGCCGAAGGCGCCGCCGGGCACCTGGCCGTACTGCTGTTTGAAGAGTTGATAATTGCTCTCGGCGAACTGGAGGTGGGCGGGGTTGCCGGACTGCTGCCAGAAGACGGTGGGAGCGCGGAAGCATTCGGCGATGTTCACGTTATGCCAGTTGGGCAGCGAGTTGGAGGTGTCCCAGCGGGCCATGTTGGCATACATGTTGGTGGCGAGGGTCAGGAGCCACGGTTCGCCCAGGCGGTTGTAGAGCCAATAAATGGTGTCGATGTTGTCGCCCATGCGCATCATGGGCCAGTAACCGGCACCGAAATCGGAAGGGGGCAGGGAATTTTCCCAGAGGGCGTAGTTGCGCATGAGGGTCATGGCATTGGTATCGCCGGTGAACTCGTAATAGGAGCGCAGGGCGTCGAGCATGGGCATGGCGGGCCACAGATCGGGGGCGTTGATGCCCAGGTCCGAGGTGGTGGTGGCGTCGCCATAATCGGTGGCGGGGCCGAAATAGCCGTTGGTGCGCTGGGAGAGCATGACGCCCTTGGCCCAGCGGGTGGCATTGCTGATGACGGTTTGATCCTGCAAACAGGCGCCGAGGTCGAAATAGCCGCGGAGCCAGTACGGCACGCGTTCCCAGCCCTGGGTGGAGCCGGAGCCGTTGGTGGTGGTCCAATCGCTGGTGGCGAACTGGAGGAAGGGGGAAATCTGCTCCTGCAGGCCATTGAGGCCGTTGCGCTGGGTTCGCAGCATGGTGAACAGCCAGCCCTGTGGCTCGATGCTGCCGATGGGCAGGCGCATGAGCGCGCTGGGCTGCAAGGGGGCAAGGTTGCCGAGGTAGAGCGTGCCCCGGGCACCGGCCTGAATGTTCGTGACGTCGGTGACAGTATCGGCCCGGACGACACCCATCAAGCCGATGGCCACGCCGATCAGCAGGAGGACGGACCGACCGAGGCCGTTCAGGCAGGACAAACGACGGACCGCCGGGACGGGTCGGGACGACGGGTGAAATTCATGGAGCATCGAATACAACCTAAGTTGAAAACCTCCTCCGGTCATGTGGCATGAAACGGCCACAGGGCCCAAAAGCAATTTAGGGTTGACGATGGGGGATTTTGCAGGGAAATTCGCAAATTTTCGCTGCGAAATTCAGGGCCATTTAAGGGCAGAATGCGGGGTGCAAAATGGGGATTTTCCGCGGCAAAGGGTGATGATGCGTGGGTGAGCGAGAACGCGGGCTGCGTCGGGGCGGACGCGGCCATAGCCGGGCGTAGCTGCTCAGGCGCAGCTTTCACCCGACCAGCATGACACAATTTTCGAGGGGGTGTTAGTTAGCCGCTAACGCAAAACGCACTTTTTTTACGATTTTTAGTTAGCCGCTAACGGCGGCGGAGAGGTGTCCGTAAAACCGCCGAGGCGCGGAGGCGCTTCAGCGGGACCGTGCTCAATTGAGCGCGAAGAGTCGCTGTGGCTGTGAACGTGAGTTCACGGCTATCTCAACTCATCACATCTGGTGGGTCCGGCAGCCGCTGGCGGCGTGCCGGTGGTAATGGAAGACAAAAAAGGGGGCAACCAAAAATGAATCGTTCCGGCTCAGGGAAACCGGAGGGACAGGTGGCGCGGGGCCGCTTGGTTTGGGAAACGAATCCAGAGCAACTTGTCGGCCGCAGAGAATTTGACGTCGTCCACGGGCTGGCCGTCGAGCGTCACGGTCTGCGGCGCGGCGGCGCAGCGGAACAGCAGGACGGCCGGCGTGTCCGCGGCGCCTTCCACCAGGAAAGACAGCGACTGGGCGTCCGATTTCTCGGGCAGCGCGCGGCACGCGGCGGCGATCAACTGCGGCGTGGCGGCGGGGGCGTAATCGAGGTCGCGCAAAAAGAGGCGGCTGCCGGGCGCGATGGTGACTTGTTGCTGCAGGCGCAATTCGGAATCGAACAGGTTGACGAAGCGGCCCGGCAAGACCGCGGGATCGCCGGGGAGCGATTCATCCAGGCCGGCGGCGATGACATAAGGGCCGCGATGCAGCACCAGCGCCGCGGTCTCGCGCCAGTCGAGTTTGGCGAAACCGGCCGCCTGCCGCGCGAGCGCCAGGACCTGATCCGAGCCGGCCAAACTGGCGGCAAACTCAACGGGATTCTGGCGGACCCAGATCACCCGGCCGCGGCCAAATTTCCAGGCGCTTTGCGTGGAATCCTCCGCGGGTTGCCCGGCCCGGGTTACGGCGTTGGTGGGATTGAAGCCGAGTTGCGCGAACAGCGGCTCGCGCGGCGTGTGAAAATGATTGTCGCCGGTGTTCCACCATTCCCGCACGGAGTTGAAGACGTCCGAGTCATCATCGCACACCACCAGCACGCCGCCGCGCTTCACCCAATCGGCCAGCGGAGCCTGAACCTCGGGGGCCTGCGGCTTCATGCCTTGATACGTGAGAAAGAGCACCTTGAAACCATCGAGGTAATGGGCGACGGTGACGTTTTCCAACTGGACGGGCGCCACGGGAATGCCGTGCTTGAGGAGGGGCATGGCCATGCCGTAAATGTGGCTCATGTGCTCGTCGCTGGCGGCGGGTTCGCCGCGCTCGAACATGAGCGAATCGCCGATGATGACGCCGATGCCGGTGGTGCCGCAATCCCAGCGGACGTCCGGCTGCTTCATATCGTTCAGGGCGTTCATGACGGTCTGCAACTCGATGGCGTAGGCCGGCGGGATGGACTTGCGCTCGTCGGGCGGGGCGGATTGCGGATAGCGGCCGTGGAAGATGCGCTCCGGCCAGGGAGCGACTTCATAGCTCCAAACGGCGGGTTGCAACAGCGACGCGGTGAGGGTGGATTCCCAGTTGCGCCGGTAATCGGTCCAGTCGTGATTGGCGTTGTCCTCGATGGGATCGTTGAGATACCACACGTTGCGGCCGGTGGCGCGGACGAGGTTTTGCATGGCGCCGTATTCGAGGAAGGCGGTTTCAAACGTGCGCTCCTTCAGTTCGCCGCGGTACACATTGGGCGTGCGCGCGGTGCCGGTCCAGACCTGGGCGATGTAGCCGTCGCAGCCGTTGAGGCGGGCGAGGCTGGACTCGGGACTGACGATGTGCCAGTGGGCGTAATTCAGGAGGCTGTGCGTGGGCACATAGCAATGGACGTGGCGGCCGGTGCGCTGGTTGTAGTCCTGCACATAGTCGAACACCTGCTGCAGGGCGCGGCGGTAGAGGAAATACTTGAGCTTCGAGGCGCGCCACTGGGCATCGGGCGAGGTGTGCGGCGGCTGCCAGTCTTCGCCGTAATAGGCGCGCCATTCCCGCTTGAACCCCTCGGAGTAGCCGGAGTTGACCCAGTATTCGGGTTCCTCGAGATGGATGGCTTCGGCGCCGGCATCCAAGGCGCGCTGGACGCCCACGCAAAGGAATTTGCCATAATTGGTGCCGGGGCACATGTAGTACACGTCGCCGCCGTGGCCGACCTTGCGGCCGCCGCTGACGGTCTGGGCCTCGTCCTCGTGATTGATGCCGTCGAAGCGGCCGTAGAGGTAGTCCTGGTAGTTGCCCCAGGAGACGCCGGTCATGACATGGATGCGGTAGCCGTGGTCGCGCCAGGTGGCGATGCGGGATGGCAATTTGGGGTCGATGCCATAGACGATGGCGACGTCGGAGCGGAGATTATATTTTTCGCCCCACGGCGCGCCGGTTTGGAAACAGGTGCGCTCCAAGAGCTGGGTGGGATCGCCGGCAAACGGCGACGGCGCGGGGGCGTTGGTGGCGGGATCAGCGGCCGCAGCCGCCGCGGCGGCGAAGGCGATGGAAACGAACGGCAACAATAGCTTCATGAAAGTCGGCCCATTATTTCAAAACCGCCGCGCGAACCCAAGACATTCCGGCACGGCGGGATTTATTTCCTGGCCTCCTGGATGTTCACGAGGCCCACGTCAATGTTTTGGCCGCCTTCGGTCTGGTGGCAATGGACGGCCACGAGCACGCGGGCGCCGGGCTTGAGCAGGGCGAGCGCCTGCGGCCGGATATCGAGGGGCACGTAGCCGGTGGTAAAGCCGCCCTCGGTCGAGGCCAGCACGCCGTTGACGTAGATCTCCACATCTTCATCGTGCGCGGCATAGAACTGGAGATGGGGATAAGAGTTGTCGGGCAGGGTGAATTCCCGGCGGAGCCAGATGTCGCTGGTGTGCCATTCGGTGTTGCGGACGGCGCCGGGCGTGCCGACGGTGGCGAAACTGGAGAGGCCCTCCTGCCAGGCGGCGGCGTCAAATTCCGGGGCGGTCCAGTTGGCGGGCGGCTGGGTGGTGGTATAACGCCAGTTCGCGGGGGTGGTCTGCGCCGTGGGCACCACCATGGTAACCAGGGGTGCGGCCGGCAGGGGCGCCCACCCGCCGGCGCGGGCGTGGTCCTTGGCGGCCCATTTCTGCCAAACCTCGCGGTCGGTCAACATTTTGATGAACACGCCGCCGATCACCGGCCGGGCGTGCATGCCGTCGCTGTGGACGTCGTCGGTGACAAAGGAATCCGCGAAGGGCGAGCGGGCGGTGGTGGCGTTGAGGTAATCGTAAATGGGCGAGATGATGGCCGCGAAATCCGCTTGATTGTCGGCAAGCGAGGCGCTCCAGACGGACCAGTCGGTCTTGGTGATATGCGTGCGGGAATCGAGCGGCGTGCCATAGCGCTGCTGGACCTTTTTGTACCAGGCCACTTCCTTCTGGGCGACGGTGGGCGGGAAGATGTTCAAGCCGAGGATGCGGTCCCAAGCGAGGTTATATTTCTGGCTCCAAGTGTTGGGCTTGTCGAAGGCCAGCCGAAAATGATCGCCATCGGCGGCCGCCTGCACCCAATGCGCGGCATCCGTCCGGGCCAGGGCGGCGTAGCGCTCGGCGTCCGCTTGGTCGCCCCGCATCCGGCAGAGGTCGCCGTAAGCCGCCAGGCCGAGGATGGCCTTGACGGAGAGATTCGCGTTGTGCGCGAGATGGCCCATGAAATCGTCGGTGCAAAGCTGTTCCTCGGGGTCCAGGCCATATTGCTCCAGGTACTTGGCCCACTGTGTCAACTGCGGCCACCACGGCGTCACCCATTTCGCATCGCCCTGGCTCTGGGCGACGGCGTCGCACAGGATGAGCATGTTGCCGCTTTCCTCGACCGGCATGCCTTCGCCGCCGTCGTCGGTGCCGCGGGCGATGGGATAGGTGCCGAGATCATGGGGGGCGTTGGGAAATTTCCAATGCGAAGAAGCGCCGTAGCTCAGGATGGGGACCAAGGTGGCCTTGGCGAGCGACGGGCTCAGCAGAACCCACTGGGGGTCCATGGGGAAAAACACGTCCACCGTGGCGATGTCGCCGTCGCTGGTGTTTTCCTTGGGGAAGAAGAGCGGCTGCTGGTTGGCGTCGGCGGCCAGACCGCAGCCGGCCGCGCATTGGCGATAGGCGAGCGCGGTCATCTGGGCGTATTTGTCGCCGCCCACCTTTGTGGCGTCGGCGGTGAGTTCCTCGTCAAACTGCTGGCAGCGGCGGGCGAGCGACGGGTAATCCCGGGATGCCTTGGCCAGCATGGTGGTGGCGGTGGCGCCGTTGCGTTTCCAGTAGGGCAGCAGCTTTTTGCCGAAATACTTGACGGCGGCAATTTCATCGTAGGCCACGATGACCTGACGGGTCACGGGCGCGGCGGCCACCTTGCCGAGGTCGAAGGCGAAGGCCATGACGGGCTGGCTGTCATTCACGGCGCGCGGCATGCGCGTGTCGTCGGCGGCCAACAACCGGCCGGTGGCCACGAAGGAGCCGATCAAGGCGGGGTCGGCGCCAATGGCGGCAACGGCCTGGGCGGCGGGCGCGGCGGCGTAAGCGTAGCCCCAATTGATGCGGTGATCATCGCCGGAGGAACCCACGACGGGCTGTTCCACCGTGCCCACGCGCAGGGCGGTGAGATTCCCGGCCTGGGCGCGGGTCCATTCAACTTTCTCGGTGGTTTGATTGACCACCAGTTCGGAGCTGGTGCTGTCGTAAAGCGAGACCGCGTGGCTCTGGCCGTCGAGCGACGACACCTGCCAGGTGAGGAAGCTCAGCGGGAGGGACAGCGCGTCCAGATCGTCCGGCAGCGCGGGCGTGAGGAAGGTGAGGGTGACGCGAACGTGGGCGCCTTGAAATTCATAGATGCTGCGGGTGGGGGTGACCGTGAGGCGCACCTGCTGGAGTGGCGGCACGGTGGCGGGGTCATTGCCCATGAGCCGGTAGGTCTGGCCATCCACGCGGATCAAACTGACGAGGGCATGCTCGTGCTTGGTCCAGTGCTGCGTGTTGCGGTCGGTGAGGTGATCGGCGCAGGACCAGATGCTGAGATAGGGGTCAAAAGTGACGAGCGGCACCGCGGGGGGCCGGAAGGCCTGCGCAGGGCTGGAAATTGCCAGCAGGCTGGAGGCAGCCAAAGACAAAACGATAAGAGATTTCATGTTTATTCTAATTCACCGCGGGATTCCGCGGCGGGGGCCAACTACTTCCGCATTCAGTGGCGCACCCGCGCCATCCGCCGAATGATTGAAGGCAGGGTAGTTTGGCCTGCCAGCGCTCTCAAGTGGCATAAACTGGCCACAGCCGGGCGGCTGCTGCGTCCGTCCCTGGACGCCCGGGTTTGGATGATTCACCAAGTGGCCTGATATTCAAATGCGGGCGCGGCCCCGGGTTTAAGAATCAAGCCACCAAGCCGAGCCGCGGAGAGGAAGGCCGCACGAATGATGATTGCAGCCTTACCAGACGCCGGCGGCCCAGGCGGGTTTGCTCATCGTTCGGTGGCGCAACGACAGTTTTGGTTTTTGAATTACTGGAGGTTACGACTCTGGTTCAGATAGGCGCCACAACTCTCCCGTACCACCAGGCGGGGCGTCAGAACCAGCGTGCGTGGCGGCAGAGTAGAGCTGGTCATTCGCTCGCGCAATGCGCTGAAAGCAGTGATAGCAATGTCACGAACCGGTTGTTCCACAGTAGTAAGCGGAGTGGAAAGCAGACTCGCAAAGCGCACATTGTCGAAGCCGACGAGTCGAATGTCTTGGGGAACGCGAATGCCAATGCGAGTGAGGGTCTGCAGCATTTCGGCCGCAAGGTGATCGTTAGTGCAGAGGATGGCGTCGCTTTTTTGACTTTTTATGAGTGACTTGACAAACTTGCTGTCGGTGGGCTCGCCCGTATAAACAAAGGGTTGTGGTGTCTGCAAACCATTGTCGAGCATGGCCTTTTGTGCGCCAATGATTCGGAAATCAACGGTCGGTGCCGTGAGCGGGCGGTTGACGAAGATCAGCCGGCGATTTCCCAGCTTGATGAGGTGGTCGGCGAGCAGATAACCGCCAGCAACATTATCAACGCCGACGATGTCGAATTCACTACGATTGGGAAAGACACCTATGTCGCGATCAATAAGGACCAGTGGGATGCCGGCCTTTTTCAGGCGTTCGGTGATGCGCAGGTTCGTGGCTTCCCGGTCGGTCTGGTGCTCGAAGGAGACGAAAAAGACGCCTACAACCCCGTGTTCGATGAATTGTTCACAGAGAGCTTCGGCTTCGGCAGCCTTCATTTGTGTCTCGGCGATTGAGGACATGTTGGCCCCCCACCAAAGGCCATAGTCGTTGACGCGGGCGAGACTTGCGAGTTCGCCGCAGATGGGTTCGAAGATCTCCGTATGGAACAGGCTGGGCATGATCAGACCGATTTGCGGAATGGTGGGATGCGCGGAATGGCCGCGGTCTTTTTCCGGCCGGACGTAAGTGCCGGAACCGGCGCGGCGGTCGATAAGCCCCTGTTCCTGGAGTTCCCGCATGGCCCGGCCGACGGTGGGGCGCGAGACCCCAAACTGTTTCACCAGTTGCGCCTCACTGGGCAAGCGGCCGGTTTTGCTGTACTTCCCGGCGATGATTTCGGTCGTGAGCTGCCGTGAAATGGTGCGGTGTTTGAGCAAAGGTTCCATGTTAAATGTGGTCAGTTGCCGATTCAAAGTTGACCTTACAGCTTTGTTGACAAATGTCAACTTTCACCTTGCCCCCCAAGGCGGGTCAGTTCCAAACTCGCCCACAAACCATGTCCCCAATATGCTCACACCCCCAGCACCCTTGGAAAAGACACCGAATGAAATTGCTGCCGGGAAGCCGTTGAAGATCAACTCCAGACTGCTGGGGGCCACGCTGGTAGCGGCCCTCGGCGGGTTGCTCTTCGGCTTCGACACCATCGTGATTTCGGGCTGCCAGGACCAGCTGAAGGCGTTGTTCCAACTCCATAGCTTTCAGCAGGGGTTTATGACGGCGTCGGCCATCATAGGCACGGTGATCGGCGCGCTGACTGCCGGCCGGCCGGGTGACCGGTTTGGGCGGCGTGACTCGCTCAAGGCCGCTGGCGCGCTCTATCTGATCTGTGCGCTGGGATGCGCTCTGGCCTGGGGTTTCTGGCCGTTGATCGTCTTCCGCATCATCGGCGGGATCGCGGTGGGGGCGTCGTCGGTGCTGGGCCCCCTTTACTTGGCCGAGATTTCGCCCGCCGCGTGGCGCGGTCGGTTGGTGGCCTTTTTTCAGTTTAATATTGTGGTTGGGGTATTGCTCGCGTTTATCTCCAATTTTGGTCTTGGCAGGTTGGGCCTGGGTGAAATGGAGTGGCGCTGGAAGCTCGGTGTTCAGGCTTTGCCGGCCGCCGCGTTTTTTGTCCTGTTATTTTTCATTCCGCGCAGCCCCCGCTGGCTGATGATGAAAGGGGTGGAAGGGGAAGCGGCAGAGGTGCTGCATAGCCTGGGCACCTTGAACGTGCCGGCGCAGATCGCCGCGATTCGGGAGTCGCTGCACCAGGAATTACGCGGGGCCGTGGAACCGCTGTTTTGCCGCGCGCACGCCAAGCCCATATTCCTTGCCATCACCGTGGCCATGTTCAATCAACTGGATGGGATCAACGCCCTGATGTATTACTTGAACCCCATCTTCTCGATGGCCGGGTTCACCAAAGTCTCCGGAGACATGCAGTCGGTTGTCGTTGGCCTCGCCAACTTGCTGGCGACAATGGCAGGCATGTTGATTATTGACCGCGGCGGCCGGAAACCGTTGCTAATTTGGGGCGCGGTGGGAACAGGGGTGACCCTCGCCGGGATTGCCTGGATTTTCAACGGCACCGGGAATCATGGCATGCTCCTCTGGTTGCTTGTGGGGTACATCATTTGTCATGCGTTCGGGCAGGGAGCCGTCATCTGGGTCTATATCAGCGAGGTTTTTCCGAACGCGGTCCGGGCCAAAGGACAGACCTTGGGCAGTTCCACGCATTGGTTTATGGCCATGATTATCTCATGGACCTTTCCCATCTTCGCCAAGAATGCCGGGCAGCCTCACGCGGGTGCGCCCTTCACCTTCTTTGCCGTGATGATGATTGTGCAGGTGGCGGTGGTTTGGTGGTTCTACCCGGAGACCAAGCGGATTGCCCTGGAAGACATGGAAAAGAAGATTGAAAAAACACATCAATGACCGGGCTTTTCCCCATGCTCATGGCGTCGTTGGGCTTCAGCCCACATGATCAGCCGATACCGGTCCACCCGGTTGAGGCGAGACCCGTTTTGTATTCGTATGTGGAGCTGGTTGACAGGTTGACCAATTGGGAACCGTTGCCATATTGGTATCTGGCCTCCGGTGGCAGCGATGCTTATAAAGCCCTCCCGTTGAGCCGCCGCACCGATTACTATGTGCCTCCAAATTAAATCAAGAGCTTTTAACTGATAATCCCATGAGAACTCACGCAGCAATCACAAACGGATTCAACTTATTGGCTTTGGTGATGAGCCTGTCTCTCGTTGCCAACGGCCGTGCAGACGAGCTGGCCGTCGGCCATTTCGGCCCCACGAACTACGGGGACTGGAAGCTCACGGGAACGGCGTTCAATTCGGGTCCGGCGGCCGGCGCGCAGTTCGCCAAATTAGGCATTGAAAACGCCCGCGACAATCAAATCGTGAGCAGCGAGGTTGAAGGTGACGGGCCAACGGGAACGCTCACCTCGCCAGAGTTCAAGATCGCCCGGAGATACATTTCATTTCGCATCAGTGGCGGCGACTACGAGCATGACACCTGCATTAACCTGCTCATTCACGGCAAAATCATGCGCAGTGCGGTAGGCTGGCGAAGTGATCGCTTGGTGCCGGCCAGTTGGGACGTGCGCCCGTTCCTTGGCCAAAAGGCCCAAGTGCAAATCGTGGACGCTGCGAGCGGTGATTGGGGCCACATCAACGTGGAGCATATTGTGCAGACGGATAAACCGGAACGGCTGCCAGTGGTGACCGGGCCGCTTTACCAGGAATCTTTGCGCCCACAATTTCATTTCACCGCCCGGCAATGGACGATGGACAGACTGAATCCGGGGCCGAAGGAAGAAGGATGGCTTAATGACCTGAACGGCCTGATTTATTACGATGGCGAGTACCACCTGTTTGCCCAGCGCTGGTGGAAATGCTGGCTCCATGCAGTGAGCCCAGATCTGGTTCACTGGACGGAACTGGAGCCTGCGTTCTGGGAGGAGAAGTCGGAAACCGGGGATCAATCCGGGACCTGCGTGGTGGATTACAACAACACCTCAGGCTTGTCGCCCGACAAAGCAAACCCGCCGATGGTCGCCTTCTGGACGCGCAACGACCAGCGCACGCACTGCCTGTGCTACAGCTTGGATCACGGTCGCACCTGGAAGCGTTATGAGAAGAATCCAATACTGGTTTATCCCGAACGCGACCCCAAAGTCTTCTGGTATGCGCCGGGCAACCACTGGGTCATGATGATGTATGGAAACAACCAATATCACATTTTTACCTCCACGAATCTGCTGGCATGGAAAGACGCGCAACATCCGATTCCGGACAGTTTTGAGTGCCCTGATTTTTTTGAACTGCCGGTGGATGGAAACCGCGACCAGATGAAATGGGTGCTGATCCAAGGCAACGGCCAATACTCGCTCGGCACGTTTGACGGCACCCAGTTCAAGGAAGAAACCGGGCGCTTTTCCTGTGACATCGGCCCCAATTTCTATGCCACGCAAACTTGGGGCAACACGGATACGGGCGATGGACGGAGAATTCAGGCCGCGTGGATGCGGGACTCCACGTTTCCGGAGATGCCGTTCAATCAGCAGGTTTCTTTTCCCTGCGAATTAACGCTACGCAGTACGCCGAATGGTCCCAGGATCTTCCGCGAGCCAATCAAAGAAATTGAGCTGCTCCACGCTGGCCAGGATTCATGGACAAATCGCACATTGCGAGCCGACGAGGTCCTGCCGTTGGAGCCGTCGGGGCGCTTGTTTCACATCCGGGCGGAGGTGAGCATTTCCGCGGGAGCCAGACTCATATTCAACATCCGTGGCATCCCGGTCATCCTGACTGCCAAAACCATCGAGTCCGGCACCAAACCCGCGTCCGTTTCAGATCAAATCAAGACGGTGGAAATTCTGGTGGATCGCACCTCCATCGAGGTATTTGTGAACCACGGCGAGATTTCATCCACCCGATTCGTCCTGCCGCATGAAAACGGCCTCGCAACGAAGGCCGAGGGTGGTTCCGTCACCCTTCAATCCCTCACGGTTTGCCCGCTCACGCCGGCCTGGACGAATGCAAGTGGAGGTTCACCTGATTAAGGGACCGCTGGCTGGCGGGAGGACCTTTGGAGCTGTAAGTGCCAGGCGTCCGCGCGCCGGTATCCATGGGGGCGGAGCATTCAAGTAGTCATATCAGCTAAAGTCCATATGCCCTGGACTGAAACGAACCTGCCTTGCGTTGGCATTTGGTGCAGATGAGTGCTTGGCACGCTAATTTCCGCATTTTATGGGGGGCTTTTTGCATGGCAAACGGCTACTGACAGCAGCTATATATGACATGACAGCTATTTATGACATTGTCAGCATTTAAATTGTCATGAGCGGGGAGTGCATCATAATTATCGGCATGATTTCATCCACGCATTTGCCTGCCCAGGTCAATCCGTTGGGTGATTTGTGGCGGGTCAAACACGACTCATGCGAAGTTGATGGCGACCAATGAAAACAGCCAACCAGCGGCCATTCCTTAAATCCTGGCCAGCCCCGGCAGCCAAGCACGGAAGTGAATCTGTGAAAGTCCCAATGGTTTATTTTTGTTGCTGATATTGATATGGAATCCCGCCGTTTTCAACCCTGTCAGATTCTGAGCCGCGCAGAGATGGTTGCGACTCTGGATAATTTGTCCCAGGTTTCGGTGGCTGTGATTGGCGATTTCTGCCTGGATGTTTACTGGACAATTGATCGTTCAGCGTCGGAGATCTCATTGGAAACCGGACTTAAGACAGAGCCGGTCCGGCGCCAACGTTATGCGCCCGGCGGCGCGGGAAACGTGGTTATGAATTTGGCGGCCCTCGGGGTTCGGCAAGTATATGCGTGCGGCATACTGGGAAATGATCCCTTCGGCGGCGAACTAAGGCGGTTGTTGGAAAGTTCCCAGGTCAATAGCGGCGGTTTGATTTCGCAAGAGGGAGATTGGGCGACCCCGACCTATATCAAGCCGTGCGTGGACGATCAGGAATTGAGCCGCATTGATTTTGGAAATTTCAATCGTCTGTCAGATGTGG
Organism: uncultured Bifidobacteriaceae bacterium; assembly: GCA_964532525.1. Lineage (GTDB taxonomy): Bacteria > Verrucomicrobiota > Verrucomicrobiia > Limisphaerales > UBA11358 > UBA11358. The sequence continues at coordinate 74,990 of CAZHIM010000005.1, read as the reverse complement.
CCGAGCAGGAATTGTTCACGAGGTTGGAAGACATTCTGGACAAGGTTTCCGTCGTCCTGGTTAATCACCAAGTCACCGGGAGCATGCACGATTCCCCGTCCTTTCGGAAGCGCCTGCGGCAGGTGATGAGCCGGCATCCAAAAGCAACCTTCATTATTGATTCCCGCGGGTACCATGAGTCTTATCCCAAAGCCATTCACAAATTAAATGGCCGCGAGGTATTAAAGGCGTGTGGCAAGGCGGCCGCCGGCGACGAGATTTCTCTCGAAGACCTCGTTCAGCATTCTCGAGATCTTTCCAAGCGCTGGGAATCACCGTTGGTCGTCACTCGCGGCGAACGCGGCTGTCTGGTTTTCTCCGGCGACGCGCCCAGGCAGATTTTTGGCCTCCAATTGCCCGGCCGCACGGATCCCGTGGGAGCGGGTGACACCTTCTCTTCCGCGCTTGCCGCCACCCTTTCCACCGGCACGAACCTGGCCGCTGCGGCCTGTATCGCGAATATTGCGGCCGCTGTAACCGCCCAGAAACTCTTGCAAACCGGGACGGCTACTCCTGAGGAAATCCTGGAATTGGGGGCCAATGCCAATTACGCGTTTTATCCGGAGCTCGCCGAAGGTCATCAGCGAGCGAAGCATGTTGCCGGGTCCGAGATCGAGATCATTACCGAACCGCTGCCGATTCTGAACCTCCGGCACGCCATCTTCGACCACGATGGCACCATCTCCACCCTGCGCGAGGGCTGGGAGCGGATTATGGAGCCCATGATGACGAAAGCCATTATGGGGACTCAATTCGGCCCGGCGGATGAAAAAATGTTCAAGCGGGTCAAAGACCGGGTTCAGGAGTTTATTGAGCGCACGACGGGCATCCAGACGATTTCGCAAATGCATGGACTGGTGGATCTCGTTCAGGAGTTCGCCATTGTGCCGAAGGACCAGATCCTGCCGGCGGCACAATACAAGGATATTTTCAATGAGGAACTTATGGCGCTGGTTAATCTGCGTCTGGGCAAGCTGGCCGCGGGTGAACTCAGCATCAGCGACTTCACGCTGAAGGGAGCCGTGTCTTTTTTACGCGCCCTGCAAGGCGCGGGTTTGCGGCTTTACCTCGCCAGTGGAACCGACGAGGAGGACGTCAAACGGGAAGCTGATTGCCTGGGCTATGCGGACGTCTTCAACGGCGGCATCTATGGTTCCATAGGCCAAGTCGCCAAGGATGCCAAAAAGATCGTGATCGAACGCATTCTGAACGGAGTGGAGGGGGCGTTCGACCAACTCATCGTTTTCGGTGATGGGCCGGTGGAGATTCGCGAGGCCAAGCGGCGTGGCGCCGTCGGGATTGGTGTGGCCAGCGACGAATTGCGGCGCTTTGGCATGAATCTCGAAAAACGCCGGCGCCTGATCCGGGCCGGAGCGGACGCGCTGGTGCCTGACTTTTCGCAATGGCAAAGACTTTGGGGATTGCTTCACCTCCCCGCCCGCTAAATATGCCGCATCCCCAACTTGACCGTTCCCGTCTGCGCATTGGCCGCTTGAAGGCTCGCTCCAACAAGGTCGAAATCGTGCGAGACGCCGTGGCCCCGGACGCGGAGCCGCGCCCCATTTCCCGGGCTGCCACGGAGGCGGTGAGGGAATGCGCCGCGAAAATCCGCGCCGCCAGGAGCGCCGGTCGTCCGGTCATGTTAGCCTTCGGCGCGCACACCATCAAGAACGGCCTCGCCCCCGTGCTGGTCCAACTTATCGAGCAAGGATGGGTTACGCTGCTGGCGACCAACGGGGCGGGAATCATTCACGACTGGGAGTTTGCCTTCCAAGGGGTGAGCAGTGAGGACGTCCGGGCCAATGTGGACCAGGGACAATTTGGCATCTGGGAGGAAACCGGATTTAACCTGAACCTTGCGCTCGTAGTGGGAGCCTACGAGGGAACTGGCTACGGAGAGGCCATCGGCAAAATGATTGACAGGGATGGATTGGATATTCCCTCGCGTGAGCGGTTGTTGGAAACGATCGGGAATTCCATGGAACAGGACCCCGCTCTAGCCGCGGCAGCGCTCGACTTGCTGGACACCATTCAAAAATTCCGCCTTCCGCCGGGCTTTCTGTCCATTTTCCATCCCTTCAAGAGCTACAGCGCCCAGGCTGCCGCCTATCGGCTGAACATTCCCTTCACGGCTCATCCGATGATCGGACATGACATTATCTATAACCATCCGCTTAATCACGGGGCGGCCATTGGACGCGTCGCGCTCCGGGATTTTCTCACCTATGCGGAACAGGTTCATCATTTGGAGGGAGGCGTCTATCTCTCGGTCGGTTCCGCCGTCATGTCCCCGATGGTATTTGAGAAGTCCCTGTCCATGTCCCAAAACCTCGAATTGCAGGAGGGGCGCAAAATCGCGAATCACCACATGGTTATTGTGGATTTGGCGGAGAGTTCCTGGGACTGGCAACAGAACGGTGAGCCGCCAGCGGACAACCCGGCCTACTATCTGCGTTACTGCAAAACTTTCAGCCGCATGGGTGGAACCATGCGCTATGTATGCGCCCATAACCGGGATTTCCTGCTCACGCTCCTGCACGCATTGCAGAAATAATCATGTCGCCTCACCTCAAAAACCTGATGGTGCGTTACTCCGTGCTGGAAGAATGTCGGCCTGATATTCAACGGGCGTTTGATTTGCTGGCGGCGGCGTTCCAGAACGCTCGAAAGCTGCTCCTGTGCGGAAACGGCGGCAGCGCGGCGGATTCCGAGCATTGGGCCGGCGAAATGCTCAAGGGTTTCGCCCATGCCAGGCCGCTCCCGCTTTCGATGCGCCGGGGGTTGCCGTCGGAAGCGGCGGTCCGATTGCAATGGGCGTTTCCAGTCATTCCGCTGACGGGGTTTCCTGCGCTGGCCACCGCATTCAGCAACGATGTTGATCCCGAATATGTCTTCGCCCAGCTGTTGCTCACCCTGGGCCAGGCCGGCGACGTCCTGGGGGCGTTAAGCACGTCTGGAAATTCCGCCAATGTTTGCCGGGCGGCAGAAGTCGCCCGCGCCCGAAATCTTCCTGTGCTGGCCATCACCGGAGCGATGGGCGGCAAACTCAGGGGGTTGGCGGACGTTTGCATTTGCGTGCCCGCCACGCAGACCCCGCACATCCAAGAACTTCATCTTCCCATCTACCATTGTCTTTCGCTGATGCTGGAAGAGGCTTTTATTGAGCACTGGCAAGGAAACAAACGTTTAAACCCGCTATTATGAAAAATGCAAAACTGCAAAGCCCATTATTCTTTGAACGCAACCGCGTCTTTCGGGTTTACGAAGGTGGCAGGCTGTTTCACGATTTCTTTGGGGATGAAGCCGTGGATGGCAACTTCCCCGAGGAATGGATTGCCTCAAAGGTAAAGGCCTTGAATAAAGAGACGAGGCGTCCCGACGAAGGACTCTCAAGAGTCCGGGGAGGAGACGAAACCTTTGCTTCCCTGCTCGCCAAGTACCCCAAGGAAATGACCGGGGGCAATGGATTCGACGTCTTGGTGAAAATTCTCGACAGCGCCGTCCGCCTGCCGGCACAAACCCATCCCGACCCGGCCTTTTCCCGGAAACATTTCCACAGCAATCATGGAAAAACCGAATGCTGGGTCATTCTTGCGACGCGCCCAGGTGCGAAGCTCTTTTACGGCTTCAGGGAAGGCGTAACCGAAGCCGATCTGCGCCAAGCCGTGGAAAAGAGTGAGTCGCCGGGCGATGCATTTTCCGGCCTCCTGCAAGAGGTGGAAGCCAGGGCGGGCGATGTGTGGCTGATTCCCGCCCGGGTTGCCCACGCCATCGGGGCCGGCTGCCTGATTCTGGAAGTTCAGGAGCCCACCGATTTCACCATCCAGCCTGAACGGTGGTGCGACCGCTACCGGCTTTCCGACCAGGAGATGTATCTGGGCCTTGACAAGGAGGTTGCCCTCAGTTGTTTCGATCTGCGGCAGGCTGGTCCGGCGGTTCTCGCCAGGGGGAAGAAGCTGCCCCAGGCCACTGGGGAAAACAACGGCTGCAAGCAGGAGGTTCTCATTGCGTTTAGCGACACCCCGTGCTTCGCAGTGAATCGGTACACGCTCAAAACCTCGTGTGTCCTGCACCATCCTGCTGTCTATGTTGTCACCCAAGGCGAGGGCGAATTGGTGAGTCCGGCAGGCAGATGTTCATTGCGCAAAGGCATGTACTTCTTTGTCCCATTTGCCGCCAACGAGGCGACAGTCAGCACCCAATCGGAGCTGGAAATGGTTGAGTGTCTTCCTCCGGTTTCCCAACAGACTCATTAAACGCTGATTCCTTTGCGTCCCGCCACCCGCAGTACGTGCATTTCACACGCGGTGGGCGGGTGATCTGCCGCCCGCGAGCCACCGCGGCGCATCGTCGCGTGGGCAGCAGACTACAAGCTGTCATATCTGGCTATTTCATCCAGGTCCGCAAAGATGCAGTAATTTACCTCAAATGGAAAAACATGACTATTGATGTTGTGCCGCCAACACGGGCAATGTTTGCACATTTTCGCAGCGTAAAGCAGCTACTTACAGCGTCTATAGCTGTCACGTCAGGAATTTTGCATATTGCGGTGAATCTGTTTGTCTGATGTGACTGCCGCATGGTAAGTTTAAGCGTGCCCCAAATGAGTTTAAATTTGAAATCCAACGCCTACAGCAAGCTGTTTGCCGCTGTTTCGACAAGGAAAACCCATGCCTCTAATGAGCCCCGAAGTCCTGAAACAATCCTTGGGCAGGTGTATGTGCGGTCGAGCCGGGCATTTACACTGATCGAACTGCTCGTGGTGATTGCCATCATTGCCATCCTGGCGGCAATGCTTCTACCGGCGTTGGCCAAGGCCAAACAAAAAGCTTATCGCATTTCCTGCTTGAACAACCTGCGCCAACTCGGTGTGTTCATGCAGCTTTACACGGATTCAAATAATGACATTTTCCCCGGCACTCGGGCCTATACCTGGTTCACGCCGCAGAATGGTTCCACTGATCCGTTGGATAATTGGTGGGGCCAATATATTTTTCCAAACAATGGGAACATTACCAATAATACCGCCAACACCATGTTCCGCTGTCCTGCCATCTTGAGCACGGAATATCTGCCCAACGGGACCGCTTGGTCATGGGCGTTCAATTCGAATCTGGTCGGTTATGGTTTCAACACTTATTTTTTAGGCGCCTTCCCCCAACCCAGCACAATCGATAATGTCTTTGCAGGAGGATTCAACTATACTCCGAATACCTGGTTTAAGCGAACTGGTGTCAAACATCCGGCCGAGACCCTCCTGGTTTGTGACTCCAACCCAAAAACCGACGGCACTGACAGTTCATCCAGCTGGTGGGCAAAAGCTTGTGAAAATGTTGCAGGAAGCAGCACTCAACAATATGAGGGAGTCTATATGTTGCGTCACAAAGGCACGGGCATCGTGGTGTTTGCTGACAGCCACTCCGAAGCGCGCAAGGATGTCCAAATCAATCCGCCCGTGGACCCATTGGGATCAGGCAGTGCGAAAGCCCTGATCAACTCGCAGTTCTGGGATCCGGTCCAGCGTGCCGGCAACCAATGAATCATGTGGGTGTGTTGTCTTATATTTTAAAACGTTTCCTTTCCAAAATCGAACAGCCAGCAAACCACAAGTAAACGAACCTGCATATGAATGAAAAAATAATCAGTCAAAACCTCTGGCAAGTGGCGACCTTGGCGTGTCGTCCCGTGCGCGCTGCCTCGTCCCCAACAAGCGCGGGGGCACAACGGGGCGCCGGCTCAGCCAAGCTTATGATTAAGGCCCTCATGGCCATGGCCGTGATGGTCGGTCTGGCGGGGTCAGCCAGCGCGCAAGTGGTTGGCTATTTTGCCGATCCCTACATCACGATTTACGGCGGTGCTTCAGGTGCCAATGGCAACCACCTGAACATCGGGAATACTTTTAACGTCACCGGTGGCGGCATCACGGTTTATCAGCTCGGGGCTTTTGACTGGCAGGGTGACGGGTTGGCGAGCCCGCATATTGTCACGCTTTTCTCCAATCAAACCGCCATGGCCTCGGTGACAGTTCCGGCTGGAACCGCCGCCCCATTGAATGACGGTTTTCGTTTTGTGCCGCTGGCCACGCCGGTCTTTTTGGCGGCGGGTCAATATGCCGTGGTTGCTTATCAGATGAACGCCAGTGATCCGTATGGTGATTACAATAATGGTATTCCCTCTGATTTTAACACCGGTGCCAGCGTGACCAGAGGCGGCGGCATTTTCGATTTCGTCACCAGCACGACGGCTTACCCCACCCAGAACGGCGGCGGCTACAATTTTATCAGCGCCTCGTTTACTTATATTGACTCGACTGCCGTTTGGAGCGGGGCCGGGGCGGATAATAATTGGAGCACTTCCGGCAACTGGAATGCGGCACCCAGCTTCCCCACAATTGTGACCTTTGCCGGCGGCACCCGGCTGACGAACAACAATGACCTCTCGGGCATCACGTTGAACGGCCTCACGTTTGATCCCGCCGCCGGAGCCTTCGTCCTGGGCGGCAACGACATCACGATCAATGGCAATATTGGCATCGGTGCCAATCCGGCCACGCCCGTCACGGAGACCATCAATCTCAACATGGCTTGGAATTCCTCCGTCCTCATTGAAACGCCCACCAATGGCACGCTCAGTCTTGGCGGCAACATCAGCTCCTCCGCTGACAGCAGCTTGATCAAGATTGACGATGGAAAACTGACACTGGGCGGCACCAACGCGATCTTGAGTTGGGATCTTAACGGCGGCACCACCACGATCACGGGGAACACCACGATCAACGGAGATGGGGGCCGCATTTATGTGGGCGATGGCGATTACCTCAACGACTGCAACGGCACGCTGGACATCCAACCCGGGGCGGTGCTCAACATCACCGGCAGTTTTGGTGATACTTTCGTGATTGGCCGCGATGGCGGCAGCGGGACGGTGAACCAGAATGGCGGTACGTTCACTTTCAATCCGGCCAACAATGGGACCATTTGGCTTGGCGCGACGGGTAACAGCGCCACGCGGTCGGCCTATAACATGAACGGCGGACTGTTGGACATGAGCGGCAACACTTTGGGCGTGGGCCTTGGCGCCGGGGTGTTGATCACTGGGTTGGTGAACCAGGTTAGCGGTGTGATTACCAATGTGGGCAACCTGTGGCTCGGCGGAGCCACTCCGAATGGCTACGGTGCTTACACGCTCAGCGGCGGGAGCATCTATATTGGCGCGAACGGCGTCACCACCACCAGCGGTCTATACGGCATCAACCTGGGCGGCGGGACAGTCGGGGCTGAAACGAGCTGGTCCTCGCCATTGAACATGAACCTGACGGGGTCCAACGGTCCGGTCACGTTCAACCCCGCAGGCAACACCATCACGCTCTCGGGCGCACTTTCTGGTCCCGGCGGCTTGACCGTGGCCGGGGGCGGGACACTGGAACTTTCCGGGGCAAACAGCTACGCGGGCGACACGACCGTCAACGCCGGCACTTTGCAGTTGGATGTGAACGGCAGCAGCCTTGGCGCGTTTCGCGTGGCTAACGGCGCCATGCTGAATCTGAACTATAGCGGCAACTATGCCGTGGCCCACTTCTATACCAATGGCGTGGCGCTGCCCATCGGGACCTACAATGAAGGCAACCTGTCCGGATTTATTAACGGCTCCGGGAATTTAGTGGTGGCGAGCAGCATCAGTACTGGTGTCTGGACCGGTGCTGGCACGGATAATAATTGGAGCACGGCCGGCAACTGGAATCAGAATGCAGTGCCCATTTTCCCCATCGGGTTAACCTTCGCCGGCTCTGCGCATTTGCTGAACAACAACAACCTTTCAAGCATCACGGCGAACAGCATCACGTTCGATGCCGCCGCCGGAGCCTTTGTGCTGGACGGCAATGCCATCACCTTGGGCAGCAACATTGGATTCAACGGGAATCCGGCCGCTCCGGTGACCCAGACCGTGAATCTGGGCATGGCTTGGAGCACCAACGAAACCATTGACACCCCGACCAACGGCAATCTGATTCTGGGTGGTGATATTACGTCCGCAAACAATCTGACCAAGCTTGACGCCGGCACATTGACACTCGGCGGCACCAACACGATCGAGTGCTTGGATGTCGACGGCGGCACCAACACGATAACGGGAAACACCACCATCAGCGGAACGGGTGATCGCCTGTATGTGGGCGATGGCGACAGCATCGCTGGCTGCAACGGCACGCTCATCATCCAGCCCGGGGCGGCGTTTACCATCATCGGCGACTTTGGTGATACTTTCGTGATCGGCCGCGATGGCGGGAGCGGGGCGATCATCCAGAATGGCGGCAATTTCCTCTTCAATCCAAGCAATCAAAGTCGCATGCTTTTCTGCGCGACGAGGTTCGCGGGCACGACGGCGGCCTTTGACATGAACGGAGGCTTGTTGGACATGAACGGCAACTCCCTGGGGGCCGGCTACGCCGACGGCGGCGTGGCGACTACCGGGATGGTGTACCAGACCGGGGGCCTCATTAACAATGTTTACAACCTCGAACTCGGGCTGAATCAGTCTGGTGGTTTGGGCGTTTACACGCTCGGCGGCGGGAGCATCTATATTGGTGCGAACGGCATCACCAGCGGCAGCGGCAATTATGCGATTAACCTGGGCGGCGGGACGGTCGGGGCGCAATCCAGTTGGACGTCGTCGCTGAACATGAACCTGACGAACCTCAATGGCTCCGTCACGTTCGACACGGCCGGCAACACCATCGCGCTGTCGGGCACGTTATCCGGCAACGGCGGCTTGACGGTGGCTGGCGGTGGCACCCTGGACCTCTCCGGGGCCAACACCTACGCCGGCGACACGGTTGTCAATGCGGGCAGCACCTTGGAGCTGGACGCCAGCTGGAGCGACCCGACGACGTTCCGCCTTGCCAACACCGCGTTGCTAAACTTGAACTATGCTGGCAATTACACGGTTCTCGGCTGCTACACCAACGGGGTTGCCCTGCCGCTTGGGACTTACAATGCCAGCAACCTCGGCACATTCATTGAGGGTCAAGGCAATTTGGTGGTGGCCGCGGCCGTCAGCGCCCAGACCGTGGCTTATACCGCGAATGTTAACACCTCCTACGGGGGCGCCTCCACGGGCAACAGCTATTCCAGCACGCTGAACATGGGGCAAATTTTTTCCGTCAACGGTGCTGGCATTGAGGTTTTTCAGCTGGGGTTTTTTGACTATCAAAATCACCCGCTCGCTGGTCCACATACGGTCACGCTTTTCTCCAATCAAACCGCCATAGCCTCGGTGACGATTCCTGCCGGATCAGCCGCCAATTTGATCGCCGGTTATGCTTTCGAGCCGCTGTCCACGCCGATCTATTTGCCGGCTGGTTCATACACGGTCCTCGCTTATGGGGTAGATAGCAGTGATCCCTATGGTGAAGGTAGTGCGGGTAACGTTGGTTTTAATGGTTCAGCCAATTTGAGCGTTGTGAACACTTGTTTCGACTTCACCACCCAAGGAAGCCCGGATTACCCGGGTGGTCCTGGTGACACAGGCAACCCCTGGAGTGTCACTTGGGGCGATCCTTCTGCCGATGCCTCGTTCACTTATATCAATAGCCTCCCGCCGCCGGTCATCAATCGCCCGGTGGTTTCAGGCGGCAACCTGATTTTGATGGGCAGCGGCGGCACTGCGAACGCGCAATACAGCTGGCTGACCAGCACGAATCTCTCGGCCCCGATTGCGCTTTGGACGACGAACACCGTCGGATACTTTGACGGCAACGGGGATTTCTCGAACGCCATCCCGATCAGCACCTCCACGCCCGCGAGGTTCTTCCAGTTGCGGACGCCGTAATTCCAACGATTAAACCGGTTAATTTAGTCGCTCGGTTGACCGCACGGTCACACCTTAAGGGTGTGGGAGTCACCGTTAAGGTGTGGCGTGGGGCAAAGCACAAGTGTCGGCCGTCAATACCAACGGGGAAAGTCTTAACTCCGCAGAGGTCAGTGCCGCGCCGCAGGCCGCATCCATCTGGACCGGTCTCGGTTCGGATAATAATCTGGGCACCGGCGGCAACTGAAACTCGCCCCCCATTTTCCCCACCGGTTTGCTCTTAGCCGGCAGCACGCGATTGGCAAATAGCAATAACCTCGCTGGCATTCTTGTGGTCAATGAAGGCATTACTTCCTCGGCGGATTATGGCTTGAATAAGACCGACGCCGGAACACTTAATATGCCATCAATCTGGGTGGCGGTACGGTTGGCGCCTACCAAAGCTGGTCATCGCCGTTGAACATGAATCTGACGGGCTCCAACGGTGCGGTCACGTTCGGCACCGTTTGAATCGCCTCGACCTGCAAAATCCGCAAATTCGCCTGCCACTGCTTGCACCCCAAAACGAATGATTCTCCGGGTGCATTGATCCATCACTGCCAGAATGGCTCAATAATTGTATGCGCCTTGTATCAAATCCACGATTGGACTGCGATACAATATGTCCACCTCGGCACTGCTTAAAATACGGTTGTAAATGCGAACATCGGTAACGACGCATTGTTGGAGATTAGTGAATTCATTTTGGCCTGAAATTTGAAGCGAAGTCCAACCCGTCCACCACCCGGCAGTGTTGGCAGCAAAACCGATAGATGGTTTCCCCAGTGTATCCTGAACGCCGTCGTACCAGCTAAATATATTCGTGCCGTCTGATGCCCACACGAAGTGGTGCCAATTGCCATCATCCAGAACAATGGGGTTGCTTTCAATATACCCACTTCCGCCCAACGCCCCCCTGACGACAGGAACGCCAACATCTGTAAACGTCTGAAAACCATCTTCGTCCCCAGGATAAGGATTGTTGACCATGAAGCTAGCACTCTCGGTAGCATTGGTGTACGCAATCCACATGGAAAGAGTAATTTGATGGACATTCGTGAAACTTGCCAAAGAAAAAGGGATGATCACATAATTCTGAATACCATCAAATGACAGTGCGTTCGATACAATCGAGTTTAGACCATTAGTCCAAAGAGGTTCCGGATTGCCTTGGAGGGTCCCGCTCAATCCGTTCCCGCTTGAATCCGAGAGCGATGTTCCCAAGGTGGAGTTGGTAAACTTCCACCATCCAACCAGGCTTCCGGTTACGTTGGTTATCCCGTTGGTTTGCTCCCAAGAATACAGCTGGCCGGCCTCCGCAGCCGTAATGGCGTGGTTGGTGGAAATGAGCAGATACTTGATATACCCATAAAGGTTATGGGTATCGCCGACATTGGCGCCCAACGATTGCCAGGTCACGTTACCCAACGGTTTTCCGATATTTCCAGACGTGGCCGCGCCATTGAGATAAATCACTCCTTGTGAATCCACGATATCGTTCCACAAAGGGCCATTGGTCTCGGTGGGAACTCCGGCTTGAGGAAATATTACCTGGCCAAATGGATGTGCCGCCCACAAATTGTCTGCGCCCCAATGCCCGTCAATAAGGTTTGCCGGAGCATAGGCGGTGGCATTGAACATAATGCCCGTGGAAGCGTCGAGATTGCCGTAAATTTGAGGGTTTTGAAACATATATTGGTTGGCCACGACACACCACAGCGAAAAATTACTGCTGGTAACAAAGGTCGTGCTGTTGATCAAGCCCGAACCTCCGATTCCATAGAAATACACCCCAACGCCGGAGTTTGCGGGTGGCAAAAGACCCGCCACAGGTATGTTGGTTAAAACCAAATATGACACTTCATCTGTCCAGGCGTTGACAGGCCCAGGAGGCAAATCACGATAGCTCCAAAAGGCGGCGGTATTAACGATGCTGGTTGGATAGAAGGCGGAAGGGGATGGGTTTGTTGGCGGCGGTTGTGGCGGAGTCAATGACGCCACGTAACCGGGGTTGTTTAAGAGACTTTCGGCGCGGGCCGAAATGAGCGCCAAGTGCAGACTAACGATTAGGTGGAACAATCGCATAGGTGCACGTATTTGCATTCCAATTGGTACCATATTGGCTGACAGCCATAACCCAATAACCCTGGCTGGGCGTAATGGGAAGTCCATTGGTGGTGAAGGATCCCACGAGATTGACAGTGGGGAGCCAGCTCATCGTGAACGTGGAGGTGGACCGTATCCAGACCTCCAAATGATTATCCCCGCTGGCAGCGTTTAGTGTATTCGTAAGGAAAGCGTTGGTCGTCAGGTTCCAAATTACTTTGGTATAGCTGAAATCCAGGGAAAAATTGGTGCCAGCGGTGGCAACGGGAGGGTTGGTTGAGACGGAGTAGATCAGGTTGATTGCCGGATAACTTGTCAGGCCACCGGCATTGCCGCTGAATGTCCCATCCAAGGTAACACCGGTTTCTGTGTTGGTAAGAACCGTTCCCGGCAACTGCGCGGGCGAAATCGCACCGCTTAATTGGAACGCGGGCAGGGTACCTAGCAAGTTGCTGGCGCTGCCGGCAAGTATCGCATACGGTACGGCTTCGACAGGTTGCAATGGGGAAAGCGGTGTAAAGTTGGCAGATCCATTGGTCCGAACGCCGATTTCAAGCCAGATTGGATTTCCTGTGAAAATTCCGGGGCCGAAGTCAAGTGACGTTGTGAACACACCGTACACAACAGGTACAGTTAGATTTGTCAACGTTGTGCCGACTTGAGCCAGGCTGTTACTGTTGGCGGAAAGCGTAAATGTGAAGTCATAGGCGCCGGTCATAGGGTTGCCAGCAGTTCTCAAAACGCCCGAGTAGGTAAAGGCTGTCCCTTGAGCCCAGACCCGTGGCAGCGTTGCTAAAAGCAGCAGCACGCAAACTGCCCTCCCCGATTTGAAAAATGGTTGGTCGTGTTGGTTGCAAACCTTCATGAAATTCTCATGTCTGACGGAATTGACACCTTAATGAGAGATGACCTGAGGGGCTTCGAGGCAAGGGGAGCGCCGTTTACCCGCAGATAAGCGGTAATCCGTTCCGATACCTTGGAAACGCCGGGTTCATTAAGCAGAGAGCGGTGATCGCCGGGGACTGGGACGATTTCCAGCCGACCGCGCACGAATTTGGACCAGCCGAAGTCCGAATCTAACACGTAACGAATGGATGCGTAAAGTGTCTCCCATTTCTCGACTTGGAAAAGGACAACGTTCCCGCCAAAAGGCCCCGGTTGATACCTCCGGACAGCCTGGCGCATGGCCTCCACCATTGGAGGGGACTCTGTCCTTGGTTGAGTATCTATGCGCGACTGGTTTCGGAAAAACCACACTTTTGTGATCCATAGAAACTTGATCTTATTCACGGCCACTTCCCGAAGGAAGGCTAAGCGTTCTGTTATGCTCAAGGTTGACAGGCGGTGTCTGAAGAATTCTATGATCTCCCGAGTTGAACGTTTGCGCACGACCAAGCCTGGCAAGCGACTATCCAACAGCATAACGAGCGGGACTTTGGCGCCTTGGGCTTCCAGTTGACGTGCCACCTCGAAAGCCATGACACCGCCGAAAGACCAACCAGTCAGTATATAGGGGCCATCCGGCCAGACACATCGAATCTGCTTGACTAGATGGGCGGCCACGTCAGGTACATTGTTGGGTATGGGTTGCCGGCCATCCCGTCCCGGATACTCCAGACCGTCATAATAGCGGCACGTTTTGGCCAGGTGTTGTTCCAACCCGCGAGGCAGGAATTCGTATCCTGCGGCCCCGGGAATGTAAAACAACGGTGTGCCGGTTCCGCTTCCGCGCAGTCCTCCGGACAGGCCGGTTGCAACCTTTTCAACGCTTTCTGCGAGCAATTGCGCATATTGCTGGAGGGTCGGAGCGACAAACAGCGAGCTTAATTGCGTGGCAATGCCGAAGTGGTTCTGAACTGCCGCAAGGAGTCGGACAGCCTGCAGGGAATGGCCGCCCAGATCAAAATAATTGTCATGCAAGCCGATTTGTTTCACACCCAGAACCTCGCTCCAAATCTTGGCAAGCGCAATCTCAGTCGGGGTTGTTGGTGGAACGAATTTATCGGTTGGAAATTGAATCTCCGGCGGTGGCAGGGCCTTTCGATCCACTTTTCCGGTGGGTGTCAACGGCAGGGTCTTCAACATGACAAAGGCCGCCGGGAGCATGTAGTGCGGAAGCTTGAGCTGAAGATGGGTTCGCAATTCCGCCGCACTGACGGATTCGTTCCGCGCGACGACATACGCTACCAGTCGTTTGTCTCCCGGCGTATCCTCGCGGGCCAACACCGCCGCCGCTCGTACCGCCGGGTGCTGGTTCAACTGCGCCTCGATCTCGCCCAGTTCAATCCGAAACCCTCGAATCTTCACTTGATGATCCAAGCGTCCCAAGTATTCAATGTTTCCGTCGGGCAAATACCGCGCCCGATCCCCGGTCTTGTAGAGCCGCGCCCCCGGCTCGGCACTAAACGGATTGGGGATGAACTTCTCCGCCGTCAACTCCGGCCGGTTATGATACCCTCGCGCCAGCCCGACGCCACCAATATGCAATTCCCCCGCCACCCCGATCGGCACCGGCTGGAGATGCCGGTCCAGGAGGTAAATCTGGGTGTTGGCAATCGGCCGCCCAATGGTCGTCTTTCCGCCACGCTGACATAACGTGAATGTGGAATAGGTCGTGGTCTCGGTGGGGCCATATAGATCAAAGACTCTTTGGACGCCACCACCCGCATAAAGCTGGTCCACCACCGACTGCGCCAGCGGTTCGCCGGCCAGGTTTACGGTGATCACTGACCGGGGAATCGCGTTCATGCGCACGAGTTCTGCCATTGCCGAAGGCACCGTGTTGATCATCCTCACCTGGTTAGCCGCCAGCAATGTGGGCAACTCCAAGGCATTTTTCGCCAAGATCACTTTGCCCCCATTTTCCAAGGTGACAAACAGTTCAAAAATGGAAACATCAAAACTGATCGAGGTGGAGAACAATACCCCGGCGAACTCCTCGTCCGTGAAAATCTGGCGCGCCCACGTCGCCAATGATACGGCGCTGCGATGCTCGATGGCCACCCCCTTGGGTTTGCCCGTGGAACCCGAGGTGTAGATCACATAGGCCAGATTGTCCGCCGTGACCCTGCTGCGAACCGGCGTGTTGGCCGCATCAGCCATGGCCGGCCAATCAGCATCGAGTCGGACCACCTGAGCCTGATGGGCTGGAAGGGACTCCACCCAGCGCTGCTGGGTCAGCACCACCGTCGGTTGCGCATCCTCCAGCATGAACGCCAGCCGTTCCCGGGGGTATTCTGGATCCATTGGCACATAAGCCCCCCCCGCCTTGAGAATGCCCAACAACCCGACGACCATCTCCAGCGACCGCTCCACACAGACACCCACCAGCGCATCCGGTCCCACCCCCAGCTTCTGCAAGTGGTGCGCCAACCGGTTGCCACGCTCGTTGAGTTGCCGGTAGGTCAGTTGTTGGTCTTCAAAAACCACGGCCACCGCCTCGGGAGTCCGCCCCACCTGTGCTTCGATCTGTTCGTGTAAACACCGGCCCTTGGGATACTCGACTTCTGTCCGGTTCCATTCCACCAACACTTGCCGCCGCTCCGGCGGAGTCAGTACCGGCAACTCTGACAACCGCTGCTCCGGATTGGCCGCCACCCCCTCCAGCAACATGCGGTAGTGGATTAGCATTCGGCGGATAGTGTCCGGCTCGAACAAATCCGTGTTGTAATCAACCGCCGCCTTGAGTGATTCGCCATCCTCCACGACGAATAGTGTCAGGTCAAACTTGGAGACGCCGCTGTCGATCAAAACCGGAGTGACTTCCAGACCCGCCAGTTGCACCGTCTCCGTCGGCACGTTCTGAAATACGAACATCACTTGGAACAACGGCGAGCGGCTCGCGTCGCGCACCGGCTGCAACGCCTCCACCAGTTTCTCAAACGGCAAGTCCTGATGAGAATACGCCTCCAAGGTGACCTCCCGAGTCCGGCCCAGCAACGTGCGGAAGCTAGGATTGCCCGAAAGATCGCCCTGGAAGACCAGCGTGTTCACAAAAAAGCCAATCAGGCTTTCCAGCTCCGCCCGGTTTCGTCCGGCAATGGCTGAACCGACCATGACAACTTCCTGGCCGGTGTAGCGTAGCAACAGGGTCTGGAAGGCCGCCAGCAGTGTCATGAACAACGTTGCACCTTCGCGCCGGCCCAATTCCGTCAACGCCGACATGAGAGTTTTGGGTAAATCGCATCGCAGTCGTCCGCCCCGATAGCTCTGCGTGGCGGGACGGGGCCGGTCCGCCGGCAGCTCCAGCATGGGGGGAGCGCCTGACAGTTGTTTCCGCCAGTAATCCAGTTGCTGTTCCAACACATTGCCCCGCAGCCAGTCACGCTGCCACACGGCAAAATCCGCATACTGGAACGGCAACTCCGCCAGCGGCGAGGTTTGGTTTTTACAATAGGCTTGGTACAGGACCTTCAGTTCGCGAAGCAGCACGCCGATGGACCACCCGTCCGAGGCGATGTGATGCATGTTCACCAGAAAGATGTGTTCCTCCGTTCCCAGGCGAAGCAGTCTGGCCCGCAGCACGGGGCCATGCGCCAAATCGAAGGGACGCCGCGTCTCTTCCGTGCACAATCGCATCATCTCCGCCTCGCGTGCCGGCTCCGGCAGCTCGCTCAGGTCGAGGAGCGGCAGTTTCAAGGAGGCCGCCGGATCGATAATTTGACGTGGCTGTCCTTCAACCACCTCAAAATGCGTGCGCAAGGCTTCATGACGCCGGACAATCTCGTCCAGACACCGCTGGAGCACATCCACGCTGAGAGTGCCCTTAATACGCAGCCCCAGTGGAATGTTATAGAAAGCGCTATTTGGCTCCAACTGATCCAGAAACCACAACCGTTCCTGGGCAAAGGACAATGGAACAGCGTCTCCCACAGACCGGCGCGGAATCGTCGTGGGCAAAGTTACGTCAAATTTCTCCTGTCGGAGGAGCTTTTCAAAGACCTTGCTTTTCTTCAAATCGAGGCCGATCTGGAATTTTGAATCTGAAGGCATGATCTTTTTCTGCCTATTGGCGTTCATGAACCTTCGGCAAGGATCGCATCGGCTTCGCTCTCAGAGAGGTTCGCCACTTTCAAAAACATTTCCGCCCTCTTTTCCAATCCGGCCCGGTTGGTTGAAAAGCGTAAAAGCGACGAAGTCATACCCTCAACTGTGGGCGACTCAAACACGGATCGGAAAGACAGATCCACGTCGAAGACATGGCGCACACGTGAAATCACCTGGGTTGCGATCAACGAGTGGCCGCCAAGGTGGAAAAAGTTTTCCTGAATGCCCACGCGATCAAGTTTGAGGACTTTCTGAAAGATTCCCGCAATTACTTCTTCAATGGGATTGCGTGGAGCCACATACGCTTGAACGGGATCACACCCGCATGACTCCGGCGGTGGCAGGGCCTTTCGATCCACTTTTCCGGTGGGTGTCAACGGCAGGGTCTTCAACATGACAAAGGCCGCCGGGAGCATGTAGTGCGGAAGCTTGAGCTGAAGATGGGTTCGCAATTCCGCCGCACTGACGGATTCGTTCCGCGCGACGACATACGCTACCAGTCGTTTGTCTCCCGGCGTATCCTCGCGGGCCAACACCGCCGCCGCTCGTACCGCCGGGTGCTGGTTCAACTGCGCCTCGATCTCGCCCAGTTCAATCCGAAACCCTCGAATCTTCACTTGATGATCCAAGCGTCCCAAGTATTCAATGTTTCCGTCGGGCAAATACCGCGCCCGATCCCCGGTCTTGTAGAGCCGCGCCCCCGGCTCGGCACTAAACGGATTGGGGATGAACTTCTCCGCCGTCAACTCCGGCCGGTTATGATACCCTCGCGCCAGCCCGACGCCACCAATATGCAATTCCCCCGCCACCCCGATCGGCACCGGCTGGAGATGCCGGTCCAGGAGGTAAATCTGGGTGTTGGCAATCGGCCGCCCAATGGTCGTCTTTCCGCCACGCTGACATAACGTGAATGTGGAATAGGTCGTGGTCTCGGTGGGGCCATATAGATCAAAGACTCTTTGGACGCCACCACCCGCATAAAGCTGGTCCACCACCGACTGCGCCAGCGGTTCGCCGGCCAGGTTTACGGTGATCACTGACCGGGGAATCGCGTTCATGCGCACGAGTTCTGCCATTGCCGAAGGCACCGTGTTGATCATCCTCACCTGGTTAGCCGCCAGCAATGTGGGCAACTCCAAGGCATTTTTCGCCAAGATCACTTTGCCCCCATTTTCCAAGGTGACAAACAGTTCAAAAATGGAAACATCAAAACTGATCGAGGTGGAGAACAATACCCCGGCGAACTCCTCGTCCGTGAAAATCTGGCGCGCCCACGTCGCCAATGATACGGCGCTGCGATGCTCGATGGCCACCCCCTTGGGTTTGCCCGTGGAACCCGAGGTGTAGATCACATAGGCCAGATTGTCCGCCGTGACCCTGCTGCGAACCGGCGTGTTGGCCGCATCAGCCATGGCCGGCCAATCAGCATCGAGTCGGACCACCTGAGCCTGATGGGCTGGAAGGGACTCCACCCAGCGCTGCTGGGTCAGCACCACCGTCGGTTGCGCATCCTCCAGCATGAACGCCAGCCGTTCCCGGGGGTATTCTGGATCCATTGGCACATAAGCCCCCCCCGCCTTGAGAATGCCCAACAACCCGACGACCATCTCCAGCGACCGCTCCACACAGACACCCACCAGCGCATCCGGTCCCACCCCCAGCTTCTGCAAGTGGTGCGCCAACCGGTTGCCACGCTCGTTGAGTTGCCGGTAGGTCAGTTGTTGGTCTTCAAAAACCACGGCCACCGCCTCGGGAGTCCGCCCCACCTGTGCTTCGATCTGTTCGTGTAAACACCGGCCCTTGGGATACTCGACTTCTGTCCGGTTCCATTCCACCAACACTTGCCGCCGCTCCGGCGGAGTCAGTACCGGCAACTCTGACAACCGCTGCTCCGGATTGGCCGCCACCCCCTCCAGCAACATGCGGTAGTGACCGGCCATTCTTTCAATGCGTGCCACGTCAAACAGGTCCGTCGCGTACTCAATTTCCAGCCAGATTTCGCCCTCGTCTTCCGTCAGCATGAAGGTCAAATCAAATTTCGAAGTTCTGCTCTCAGCCAAAAGCGATTCTACCTCCAATCCTTCCATGCCTATGAACGATAGTTGCTGCTCACGGTCGCGCCAATTGATCATCACTTGGAAAAGTGGAGAGTAACTCAGGTTCCGTTCCGGCTGAAGTTTGCTGACCACCTGGTCAAAAGGTGCGGCACGATGGGCATAAAGATCAAGCACGCCCTTTTGAACGCGACCAAGCAACTCGGAAAACCTCAGTTCGCCCGAAAGCTGAGTCCGCAGCACATGGGTATGGAGCAGGAACCCGATCACCGATTGTAGCTCTGGGCGGTCTCGATCAGCCAACGGGATTCCCAGCAGAATGTCCTCCTGACCGGTGTAGCGATATAGCAGGGCGTCCAGGGCCGCGGTAAAGATGGTGAATAAACTGATCTTTTGCCGCCGGCTGCAATCCCGCAACGCTTGCACCAACTTTGAACCTGTCCGGAAGCGTTGCCGGGCGCCCGCATAGGAATTCACACTCGGACGGACCCGATCCGTCGGCAATTCCAAAAGGGGCGGCGCTCCGCGGAGATTGACCGCCCAATAATCCAAATCGTCGGCGAAACCTCCCGCCGTCACCTGCTTCACCTGCCAGGCGGCATAATCACCGTGCTGAATCGGCAGGGGCGGCAGGATTGGAGTTTTATCGCTCGTCATTGCACGATAACAGGCTGACAATTCTCGCCATATCACACCCTCTGAAGACCAATCGCAAACCAGGTGGTGCATCATCAATATGAATACATGCTCTTCCGGGCCCAGTTGAAGCAAGGTGGCCCGGATTCCCGGTTCGGCCTGGAGATTGTACGGACGCCGTGGCTCCTCAATTAGCAATCGTTCGACTTCTGCCCAGCGCGATGCCGGGGCCAGTGCGCTGAGATTGATCTGCTTCAGGCGCAACGCCCGGCTTTCCAGAGCAACCGCTGCCGGTTCTTCGTCGGTGACGCGAATAGTCGTCCGCAAGATTTCATGCCGTTCGATGATGACGTTTAGCGCTCTTTCCAAAGCCTCCCGGTTGAGTTTGCCGCGCAAACGCACGGCCTCAGATTCGTTATACAACGGCACGTCTGGAATGAATTGCCCAAAGAACCATACTCGTTTTTGGGCGGGGCTAAGCGGACAAGGCTGGGAGCGGTCGCGCAACGGGATGACCTCCGCGGCAGTGGGCATGCCAGGCTGCAGCAGCAGGGCTTGTTCCCAAGCCACGGTCGCCTCAACGGAGGAGGAGTAATCGCTGGGACGCATGCGTTTTCGGATTAGTGCCGCCTGCTGCGCCACCGTGGCGTTCTCGAAGAAGTCCGACAATGAAAGCACAAGCGGCAGTTTCTCGCGCAGCCGCGACAGACATTGAATGGCCAACAGCGAATGTCCGCCCAGGGAGAAAAAGTTGTCCTGCATGTCCACCTGCGGCCGGCCGAGCAGTTCGGCCCAAGTCCCGGCAATCGTTTGTTCAATTGGCGTTGGCGTGGCAAGCATCGTGGCTTGGGCAGCTTGCCCATTGGCGCGCAGGGTGGTGTCAAATTCGAATGACCCCGACCCTGAAGCGAAAGCTGGCTTGACTTTCTCCCGCAGTTTAAGCCGTTGAACCTTGCCTGACGGACCTTTCGGCAGGTCTTTGACAAAATGAATCCGGGTCGGGGTCTTGAAATGGCCCAACCGATTTTCGCAGAACGCAAGCAGTTCCAGTTCATCACCACGGGTGCCAGATCGCAAGACAACAAAGCCGATGATGTCCTCCCCCACATATCGGTCAGGAACACCGACCGCAGCAGCTTCCAAAACTGAAGGATGGGACTCCAAGACCTCGTCAATTTGCTTCGGGGCGATATTCATTCCTCCTTTGATGATCAAATCCTTGGAACGGCCAACAACGAAGAAATAACCGTCTAGATCCCGGTATGCCAAGTCTCCCGTGTGAAACCAGCCGTCCGGATCGAGAACCGCTGCGGTTCCTTCAGGATCCTTGTAATAGCCCCGCATCAGAGCTGCACCGCGAATAAGGACTTCGCCAGGCTCTCCCTGCGGAACTTCAACCCCCTCACGATTAATGATTTTGGTTTCAAAGCCCCACGGCAGCCCGGGCGACCCGATCTTGTTTTCGCCGGGAGGCAGCGGATTGGAGAAAATATTTCCGCCTTCAGTCGAGCCCATGGCTTGGATTAAGAGCAACTTGAATTTGGCAAGAAATTCGCGATGCAGCGACGGTGAGAGTGGCGCCGAGGAAGAGCGGAGAAAACGAATGCGTTTGAAAGCCGCTTCGCGACTGGCCGCGCGCGGATCCGTCCAGTCCAACAACTGCGAAATGATGGTTGGCACCACCGCCGACCAGGTGCATTGATGTTCGTCCAGCCAGTCCCAGAACCGACTGACACTGAAATGATGGGGAACCACCACCGAACCGCCGCTCATGAGTGTCGGAATCAAAGTCACGCATTCCGCGTTGATATGGTACAACGGAAGCACCAATAGGGAGCGGTCCTCGAAAGTAAGTTGATGCGAGGAAATGGAATTACATCCATGAGCCAGCACGGTCCGATGCGAGTGCATGGCCGCCTTTGGCTGGCCCGTGCTGCCAGATGAATACATTAGCAGAGCCATATCTTCCGGGCCGGGCGGTGGTGGTTCAGCCGTCAATGGCGCCTTGTCCACCAGGTTCACGCCGTCAACATCGACAGTGATTGCCTGAATAGCCCGCCGCACGTTTGCCAACGCCTCTTTGAGCAAGGCAGCATACTGGTTTTCGACAAAAACCACCATGGCGTCACAATGCTCGAGTGTATAGGATAGCGACGAGACTCCGGCCCGGACATTAAGAGGAACCGACACAAATCCCCCGTACATCGCGCCTAAAAACAACTCCACCGTAAAAAGCCCGTTATCCATCAGAAAAGCAACCTTGTCGCCCCGCTCCAAACCAAGATGCCGAAGCCACTTTGAAACGTGTCCGGCCTGCTCTTGCAAACCACGATAAGAAAGGGAACGCCCCGTATCGGGACAAATTAGGAACGTCTTTTGCCCGTGGGTTTCAGCCAAACAGTCAATCACTTTCCGAATTGTATCCATGCCACGTCTGTTGATATGGTAATGTCCACAAAAATCCGCCCCGACCTAGTATCCACAAGCCGAACGATGAGTTCTACCAAGTTTTGGGACACGAATAGGCAGGCGTGGGACATGACGGTTCCACTGGCGCTTGGCTAACCTGTGTGTGGCGAATTAATAGTCATGCAGCGACTGGGAGCTTGAAAAGCCCGTTACAGTGTGATTGCCATGACGTTGCCCTTCTTGTGAGCGCCGGGAAACTGCCTCCGCTCGGCAGGTCGTAGCCCAATGCCGTGAAGTTTTTCAGTGCCGTCGGGCTGATCACCCTGCTGGCCGACCGCGACTGGCCGGATGGCGCGACGAAAACGATTGGTCAACATTGGCGCCGGCAGAATGCCCAGCGCCGTGGCTTAACCCTGGAAAATCGGGCGGATGCCAAGCCGGGGGCGCGGCCCAAGGGCAAAGTGCAGGAGTTGGCGGTCATTCAGCACAATTGATGCAGCAGGCCAATGCTTACTGGACAGCCACCCGGTCAAAGTAGTCCGCCAGAGAGTAAACCTGCACGTTCACCGCTTTCATGGCGTCCATCAATGCCGTATAAGGCTCGTAGCGGAAGCTGACAATGCCCTTGTTGGCGTCGCGATTGGACGGGTCGGTGCCGGGTTCGGACGGGTCGTTGTCGGCATATTTGAACCAATGCCAGCCCACGCAGACTTTTGATTCGAGGAGCGCCAGCGTGAAGTTCTCGTAGAAGAGGCCGCGATCGTGTTGCGACTTCACGATCCAGCCGGCCCCGCTGTTGTTGGCCAGGCCGGAGTCCGCTCCTTTGACATACCATTCGGTAATGAGGATGGGCCGGCCGGATTCGCGTGACCACATTGCGAGTTTATCCTGCGAGGGCGTCCAAGTGCGGTAATAGTTGACCGCCATGACATCCACATAGGCGCCCGCGGCTTTGAAAACTTCGGGGTAGTTCAATTCGCGATCGTTGAAACGCGAGCCAAGGTAGAGATGATTGGGATCATATTTTTTGATCGCAGTCGAGACGATCCGGTAGTAACGATCCGTAACGAGGGCGATAAAATCCTCCCGATCCTGCTCGGTGATGTCCTGGACGCCCGCCGTTGAACCATGCCGGGCCCGCAACCACTCCATCGCGGCCTGATGTCCCGGATCTTTTTCGGGCAATTGAAGGTAGTTGATGATCGCCTCGCGTTTGAAGGGCATTTCGTTGTCCGAGAAATGGCCCAGCAGCCAGGGATCATCCTTGGCGCCGGCCAGTTGGCGGGCATAGGTATCGCAGAATTTTTCGAATTCCGGATCGAATACAAAAATGCAGTCCTTCGGGTAACCGATATGACCCGACTGCTGATAAGTCCCCCCGCGTTTCCGGCCGTAACTGCTCATGAAATCCCAGATGCGGGTGTAAACCAGCGGGGCTGAGGCGCCCCGCAGCCGTTCGATGTCCGACCAGGCACCGAGGCCGTTGAAGCCCAGCGAATGCAACAGACTGGAGGTGGCGGCCACCCAGTTGGAATTGCTGCCGAATTTTTCATTGAAGGCAGCCGCCGCGTTGGACCCGCCCATTGGCGCCACGGTGACCACTCCCTTGTTGAGAAACAAGCAGCCCTGCGGGTCCACCAGCCACCAGCGGTCGCCAATCTTGGCCGGGTAAAAAAAACCCGTGGCCTTCACCTTCCTGGTGAGCCGGCCCCCGTATTGATCCAAATCTGAATCCCTGCGGTTGGCGGCCGCTTCGGGCAGGGCAGCCAGCGTGCGCGTGGGATAGTTCGTCCATTCTTTGCCGGGGGCGATCTGCACCGGAACCGTCACGATTCCGGGTTCAGCCTGAAGCAGAGAGGTGGCGGCGACCCAGCAGAGGACAAAGGTAAATTTGGGCAGTTTCAATTTTTTATAGGTCTTGGTGACACGCGATTTTAGAAATCTTCGTGGCAGACACCGACAGGCTAAACGGCCGCCGAAAACTTTCCACCCCACAAAAAAATAGGGTGTTCCGATGTGCTTCGTGCGTCCGGCCGAGACGCACCGGTCAGGCCGGCGGGGGGCAGTCCGATGACTGGCGCAATTTGTTGACGGCCTGCATCCGGCTCTGCACATGAAGTTTTTCGTAGATCTGGTGCAGATACCAGCAGACTGTGCTCAAGGTAATGGCCAGCTTGTCGGCAATCTCCTTGTTGGCGTAACCATTGGCCACGAGTTCGAGAATTTCCCGCTCGCGCGGCGCCAGCGCTTCCGTGGCGGGGGACGCGGGTTTCGGTTCGTGAAAGGCCGCGATCACTTTTCGCGCGATTTCGCTGGTCATGGGCGAGCCGCCGCGATGGGCTTCCGCGATGGCCTCGAGGATTTCCGCGGCCGTGGCCTGCTTGAGCAGGTAACCACAAGCACCGGCCCGCAGCGCTTTGAAGATGTGTTCGGCGTCGTTATAGACCGTGAGGATGACCATGCTGATATCGGGGAGCTGGACTTTGAGGCGCGCGACCACTTCGGCGCCGGAACAATCCGGCAGGTTAAGATCCATGAGCACCACCTCCGGGAGCGCGCGCGGAATGCCCGCAATCGCCTCCGCGCCCGTCCCATACTCGCCAAGGCAGGTTAGACCGGGCTTAGACTCAATCACCCGGCACAGGCTTTTGCGGAACCCGATATCATCTTCAACAACCGCAACTTTGATCATTTTCATGTCTCTGGTTGAACTGGAATTATAAATGTCACCGTCGTTCCGTTGGCGGCGCGGCTGGTGATTTCACAGCGTCCGCCCAGACGAAGCAGGCGCCCGCGCATTCCCGCCAGGCCGTGGTGTGCGCCCTTGTCGGCGACATCCTCCAAACCGCAGCCATCATCGCAGATGCGAATCAAGAGGTTGCCGGCCGCCGCCGACATGGTGATTTGCACTTGGGTGGCGCGCGCGTGGCGGATGATGTTGTTCAAGGCCTCCTTGTAAGCATGAAAAAACTCGTGCCGTTCATCCGCGGGCAGGTTGCCCGCAGGCAGTGGTTCGATCACTTCCAAACGACAGCGGATCCCGGCGTGACCGAGAAGTTTCTGGGCATAGGGAAGGAAATAATCCACCAAAGATTGCGAGGTGTCGTTGGCCGGGTTGATGGCCCAGACGATTTCGTCGAGCGAGGCGGCGAGCGTTCGCGCCCGGCCGGTGATTTCCTGCAGGCGTTCCCGCCCGGCTGGCGGCAACACGCCGCTGGCACCGGCCAGATCGCCGAGCAAACCGATTTCGGTCAACCCCACCCCGAGGTCATCATGCAAATCGCGCGCAATGCGGGTGCGTTCGAGTTCCAAGGCCCGCTGATGTTCCAGGCGTTCCACCACCAGCCGGTGATGGCGATGCAACACCAGCACCACGATTCCACACAAAGCGGCAAAGCCGGTCAAAGTCGCCGCGCACTTGAACCAGAGCGTCTCCCAGAAGTAAGGCTCGAAGGTGACGGGAAGCGTGTCGCCGATTTTGTTCCAAATACCGTCGTTATTGCACGCCATGACCTTGAAGCGATAGTGACCCGGTGGCGGATGGGTGTAACTGGCCACGCGGCGGGTGCCGGCATCCATCCAGTTCTGGTCCAAGCCTTCCAACTGATAGCGAAACTGCACATTCTCCGGGGCGACCAGGCTCAAGGCGGTGAACTCGAAGTGCACCTCCTGCAATCCCGGTGGCAGTTGCAGTTCACGCTGCCTGCCGGAATCGCTCAACCCCGCAGGCGCAACTCCCGGCAGGCGTGATGCCAGGTTGAAATCCATATAAACGGGAAATGTCCGGTCGTCCGCGGTCACGCGCTCGATGAACACTTTGGGTGGCTCATAGTTAAGCCGGGCATAATCCAGCCGCACTTGGGCCAAACCGGAAAGCATGGAGAAATAAAGCCGGCCGTCCGCAACGCGCAATGAGTCCGGGCAAAAATCAAAGCTTGCCTGCAATCCGGGCAAGCCTTCACTGCGTCCATAAACGATCGGCCAGACTCGGGTGGCCAAACCGCTGGCCAGGTCATCGAAGTCCCGTTCGCGCACCTCAAAAATCCCTTGGTTGCCCGCAAACCAGACGCCTCCGCGGTCATCCGTCAGAATTTGAGCGACATAATCGTTCGGCAGTCCCTGAGCGGTGGTGAACCGGGTGATGCTGCCACTCCGAAGCCGGCCGGCCCCTGCCCCGGCGTAACCGATCCACAAGTCACCGTTCGCGGCCCCGTGCAGGCAGCGGATGGATAACGAAGCTGACTTGGCCGTTTCATCCACCAAGGCGTCACCGGTCACGCGCACCAGCAGGCCATCCGAAGCCCCGGCCCAGAAATTTCCCGCCGCGTCTTCCGTCATGGCGCGGATAAACCGGTAGCCGTGCGGCAGGTTAAAGGTTTGCAGTTTTCCCCGGCGGAGCCGGTACAAGGCGTCCGGCAGATCAGTGCCAATCCACAGGTCGCCATTGTTCATCAGCAACAATGAGCGTGGGGATTTTTGGCGGAAGGTGGCTTGGAGACCGAGGTCCTTGAACTGGCCGCCGGCCCAGTGGTAAAGGGCTCCGCCCCAGGTTCCAATCCAAACTGAACCGTTGGTGTCGGCCGCGGCGCAGGTGACCCGGGATTGAACCAAGGCGCCGCCGGGCGATTGCACGATCCAGTTGGTGCCCTGGCTGCGAATCAATTCGCCATTGTCGCCCACCAGCCAAAGCGCGCCGGTCGCATCCTGACAAACCGACTGCACCCCTTGAAACGGAAAACCATCCGCCGGTTTGAGCAGGGAGGTTAAGCGCTGATGCACCCGGTTCAGACCACCCCGCGTGCCGACCCACAGATTGCCTTCGCGATCCCCCGCCAGACTGAGTATGGACAGATTTGAAACCTCGACTTTCGTAATGGCATTGCTGCAACAACGAAACAGGCCGGCGGAAGCGGTGCCCACCCAGACCGCGCCCTCGCGGTCTTCGAACAACACCGACGGCTCAAAGCCTGCGCGGCTGGCGGCTTCGCCAGGAATAATTTGTCCCAGTTCAACGGTTTCAACGCCTTCATCGAATTTCAAGATCTGCTGTCCGGCACAAACCCAGATGCCGCCGGTATGGGCGGAAGCAATTCGCAATGCCCCCGAGCCAAATTTTTCCAAAACATTGAACCGTCCGTTGCGGAACACCCCCACCTGACTGCCTTTGGCAAACCACAAGGTTCCGTCCCGGCCACTGGCCAGCCAGCAAACGTCATCCCCCTTGGGCAAACCGTCTTGGACCGTGAGCACATCCACTTTGCCGGCCGGGCTGCAGCGGATGACTTTTCCCGTGTTGTAAGCGACCCAGAGGTTACCGGTGCCGTCCAAGGCCATGGAACGTTGCGTCTCGTTCTTCGGCAGACCCTGGTCAGAGGTCAGCATACGCACCTGCGGCCCATCGAAACATAAGAGGGTGCCGCCCTCCTCCTTCGCCAGCCAAATCCGCCCCTGCCGGTCCAACATCATGGCCCGCATCGTGCCCGCGATGAGATCCGGAGAACGAGCGAGGCTGACGCGTTGAAACCGGACTCCGTCAAAACGAGCGACGCCGCCTTGCGTGGCGACCCACAAATATCCGTCTGCAGTCTGGGCCAAACCCACCACGCGGTTGTCAGGGAGGCCGTCTTCCGCCAGCCAGGTCCGCGCGAAATAAGGGAGGTCATTTTCCGCCCGCGCGGGCGAAACCAAGCCGGGCACAATCGTGCACAATATGAAAAATAATAACTTCACGCGGGCCGGTGCAAATCATAACGGCAAAAGCATTCCCTTTTCAATCGCGCGTCAAATTTTTTGGCCATATTTTTACTGCGCACAGATCCGGAAAAACTGTTGCGGACCGGCACGCATCGGAATGGTGAAGGTCATCAGACCTCCGCCGGCATTGGTTTGAATCGCCGTCCAATTGGCCGGCGCCAGCTGGGTTGCCGCTTGCAGCACATAGTTGAACCCCGCTTGCGAGCCGGCTTGCAACGTGAGCCCGGTTCCATTCCACGAGGGGGGCAGAATCTGCGGCACGGGGGCGGGCTTCAACGCCACGGTTAGCGTTCCCCGGCTGTTAAGTTTCGACGTGTCCCAAACCAGGTTTGTGGAGGACAACGCCGGCAGATTGATCGTGGCAAATGCGCCGTTGATGGCGCCGGAAAACAATTGGAATGAATCGCCAGCCTGCAACGCGCCACCAAGGTTGGTCACCATCAAGGTGCCGCCGAACGTCAGCATTGCCGCCCAGATCGAATCTGCATTGGGGGTGTTCGTGCGGCTGAGTTCCATGACCGCCGTGCCGGACAGCGCCAGGCTGTTGGCAAAGTTCAACGTTCCCAGTGGTCCGGGACTTGCCGTACCGTTGACGGTGACATTGCCCGACACATTGCCGACACCGGCGAGCGTTTGATTACTGCCGACCGCAAACCCGCCAGACAGGGCCGCCACATTCAAGGCCGCACCGCTGGAAAGTCGAATCGTCGGCGTGGCGCCTACCGCTCCGCCGGCCCCGAGCGCCAACTCCCCGCCACTGACCAGCAGCGAACCCGTGAAAGTATTGTTGCCGTTTAAAGTGACCGTGTTGGTGTTGGCCTGCATCACCGAACCCGGGCCGCTGATCAAATTGTTGACGGCAAAATTATTGGTGGAGTCGAAGACCAGCCAGGAACCGGCGTTGGCCAGGATGACGCCGCCCGAACCCAGGGCGTTGGTGGTGCCGCTCCAGATTTTGATGGTGCCCCAAGCGCTGGCGTTCGTCCAATTGCCGCAGTAAGCGGAGTTGTTGCCGGTCAGAATCAACGAGTTGGTATAGGCGCCCAGGTTCACGGTCAGATTGCCATCGCCGCTGATGGCGGACTGTAGCCAGATGTCCCCGTTATTGGGCGGCGTCTGGTCCGTATCAATGACCGAATTGGTGAGCACCTGAAGGGTGCCCGATACTGCAGCCCCGTTGACGCCAAAGCCGCCGTGGAACCGCACGTCTCCGCCGTTCAACAGCAGATTCACGTTTGCCGCATTACCGCTGGTTTCCCCGCCGTTCTTCAAATACAAAGTGCCGCCGCTGTCAATTTGCAGGCCGGCGCCGGGAAAGGCCGCCGGGGTGGTGCTGCCGGGCGTGCGAACATAAAAGGTTCCGGGCGTCTCGTAGTTGTTGGTGGCAGTGGCCGCCGCTCCGGGACTGCCCCAGATGCCCGAGGTCCAGTCCTGCCCGGCGCTCGCTTCGTTAATCGTTTGCAAAATGTTCGCGGCGACCGCACCCTGCGAAACCACTTGAATCGTGCTGGCCGCACTGTTACCCGCATTGTCGTAAGCCGTGGCCACAATCGTATAGGGTGCCTGCCCGGCATAAGGCACAGTCCACAAATATTGATATGGCGGCGAGTTATTGGTCTGCTGCGCCGCGCCGTTCAGCGAAAACACCACCTTGCCAACGCCGGATTTGTCGGACGCCAAGGCGACAACCTTGACGACCGTGCCGTTCGTCACTTGGTCAGTCGCAGGACTCATGATGGAAACAAATGGCGCCATCGTATCCGTCGTGGTCGCGTCGTCCAGCAGCGGCTGGATCGGGCTGCTGGAAATCGCGCCGTATCGGTTGGTGTCGTAATAGGACAAGGCGATGCCCTGCTGGTAACCGGCGGTCGCACTGGCCGGGACCGTGATTCGCCAGTCATTGCCGTCACTGGTATTGGTGCTGTTGAAATAGACCCACGCTTTGACGCGCGGTTCCGCCACCGGCAGATAGTTCGTCAACGCGTTGCGAAACCATTGGGCTTTGGTTTCCACAGGGTTGTTGGTTTGGTTGCAGCCCGTTTCCGCCACCATGATGGGTTTGCCCGGGGCCAGGCTGGTCAATTGAGCGACCGTGGTGGCCGCAATGGCCGAAAAATCCTGCCAGGGGTTGGCCAACCGGTTGTAGCCGTCCAACGCGAGCCAGTCCACGTAGTTGTCGCCCGGATAAAGCTGGTTAATCGGTGTCGCCATGCCCGGAACCACATTGACACACCAGACCCAGGTGACATTGGTGGCGCCGACGCTGGTAAAAATGTCGTGGACATGCTGCCACATCTGCATGTATTGGGCGGCCGTGTTGCCGTTGACACCCGCACACCACGGATACCAATTGCCATTCATTTCATGCGCCAAGCGCAGAAAAAACGGATGTCCCCAGGCTTTCGCCGCGGCCGCCCAAGTGGTGATATACGAGTCGTAATGGCCGGCGCTGATGCTTGCGAGCGTGAAGGATTGCGTCACTCCCTGACTGCCGTTTTGCGGCTGCCAGGTGAACATCGGAATCGAACCGAAGCTGCGGATATTGTCCATCTCAGTCGTCGGAAAGGTTTGCGTGCCGTTGGTGGACGAGCTGGAATCGGTCCAGGAATCAAAATTGTTGATGATCGAAACATTCTTCTGCGCATCGCCCACAAAGTTGGTCACAGCCTGCCAGTCAGACGACGAAGTTAAATCGCCTTCGCCATAAGCATAAACCCCCGAATAAACCGACGGCTGGGCGGCGGCGCCGATCATGGACAATTGCCACCAAGCCGTGAGCCCGAGCAAAACAAGGAAGGCTTTGGTCATGGAGAGAAATTGAAGTTGGTTGGCTGCTCAAAAACAACCCCGGCTGCCTTTCCAGCAGCCGGGGCGTTGGTCTTTTGCAGAACAAATTGCCGCAGCTTACTGGGCACTGATGCGATAAAATCTCTGTGGATTGCCAGGAGTAATCGCGTTCGTAAAGTTCAGCGTCCCGCCGGTTCCTGCGTAGGTCAAAATGGATGTCCAAGTGATGGGTGCAGCGAGCGACGGCGTCGCCTGTAGCACATAATTAAATCCAATCTGGGAAGAGGCCACTTGCAGGATGAAATTCGACCCGCTCCGGCTCGGAATGGGGACCGGCGTGGGTGCCACAGTGGTGAGAACCCTGATGGTGCCGCTACTGAGCAGCGAGGTGTCCCAATACAAAGTCGTCGGGGACAAGGCCGGCAGGTTCACCGTTGCAAACGTGCCGCTGATCGCGCCGGAAAATAATTGAAACGAATCGCCCGCCTGCAATGGGCCGCCAATGTTATTCACGGTCAGCGTGCCGCCATAGCTAATGCTTGTGGCCGAGAGCAGGTCGGCGTTTGGCGCGCTGCCGCGGTTGATTTCCATCACCGCCGCGCCGTCGGACTCGAAGGTGACGCTATTGTTGACGGTCAGGGTGCCGATGCCGGAATTACCCGGAGCCAGGGTGCCGTCCACCGTCACCGGATCCAAAATCGTCCCCGAACCGCCAAGGGTGGCGAGATTCGCCACGGCCAACGCGCCGCCGTTGAGTCTGCCATTCACCAGCAATGTCGCCGTGCTCGACGATACAAACGAGCTGTTGCCGCTCAAGCCAACCGTGGTGCCGCCGCCCCAAACATTGGTGCCCGCAAGGACAACTTCAGCCAGTCCATCCGCCAGCATTGATCCGCCGCTGCCGAGTGAAACCGTATTGCTGAAAGTAATCACCGAGGTGGCATCGCCCGCGGTATTGCCCGCGGTGCATTCCAGGAGTTCGTTTGTGCCGAGAACCGTGTTGGAGAAATTCATCCGGACGTTCGCATTAACAGCCCGAATCTGATTTACAACCCCGTCGTTGCCCGTGCCCACCGTGATCGGGCCAGCCCAAGTGACATTGTTGCCGCTGGTGTTGACGTAAAGCGCGCCGCCGGGCGACTCATAGTCGCCGCTGACCACCACCGGATTCGTCACCGTCATCGAACCCACGGGCGTATTGACCCCCAGCCTGCCACCGGCCAGAACCACGGCACTCCCGGAACCCAATGCTGAACTGGTTGAGATCTCCAATTGGCATCCGGCGCCGATGGTCGTCCCGCCGGCATAAGAATTCGTTCCGCCCACAGTTACACTTGCGCCGCCGCCGGTAATGTTAAGGGAGCCCAATCCGCTAATCGGCGTATTAAATGCCTCCCCGTTGGCTGCCAGGTTCACCTGTAATACGCCGTTGTTCGTGATGAAACTGGGGGCACCCAAATAGCCGAAGCTCCCGCCCACCCCGATGGACAAGGTGCCCGCCTGAATGATGACCGGCCCGCTAAAATTGTTGCCGGAGCTGGTAAAATCAAGTTCGTTAGTGCCCATTTTGGTCAAGGCACCCGAGGTGGAGATTCCCACGGTGCTGGCGGAGCCGTCAAAAACATAGTGGTTGATCGTATTGCTAACCACCATCGAATTCGGGGTGACGGCCGCGACGATATAGATGTCCGGAGAGGCGGAACCCGAGTCATTGAAGAGCACATTGGCTCCCACGGGCTGATAAGTAGTGGCGCTGCCGGTCCAGTTCGGGCTGGTGGTATCCCAGTTGTTCGCGGAACCGTCCCCCACCCACGTCTCGTTGTAGGTGGTCCCGGTGACAATCAAATTCACCTGTCCGGGCGTGCTTGTGCTCAATTGAAAAGTTTCAGTGCTGCCAGCCGGTGGAACCAAGTTGAAAGAACCGCCGCCTTGGAGGGTGCCGCTGTAATTGATGAGGCGGTAAGTGCCGCTGGGCTTGTATGCGGTTGACACGAGATTTAGCATTGGACTGCCACTAATCGTGAGCGAACCGGTGACATTCAATATGTCATTGGTGGTCGCACTCAAATTGAAGAACAATTGATCGAAGGTGGAAGCGGTCAGATTTGAAATCACCGTGCCATTGCAATTCAAGTTTTGACCGGCGGGATTCAAAGTTAATCCACCGGCCAGGCTGGCATCCAGGGTGGAGCCGTTCACCAGGGAAATCACGGCAGCCGTGGAAATCGCCGAGCCATTGCCAATCTGGATCGCCCCATTGCTGATGATCAGCGACCCGGCGAACGTATTGGTGCCGTTCAAGGTGACCGTGTTGGTGTTCCATTTGATCACGCTGCCATTGCCAAATATCCCGTTGCCGACCACCAGATTGTTCGTCGCGCGGAAACCCAGAAACGCGTCGGCGACCTGTAGTATCACCGAACCCGAGCCGAGCGCGTTGGTGGTGGTGCCCTGGATGATGAGCCCGCCATTGGCATTCGACCAGTTGCCGCTGTAGGCCGTGTTGGTGCCGAAAAGAACCACGTTATTGACTCCCGGAGACAACATGTTCACGGTGAGATTGCTCGAGCCGCTCACGTTGGATAGCAGCCAGATGTCCGCGGCATTGGCGCCTGTCTGATCTGATTGGATGGACGAATCAGCGATCACTTGAATCGTTCCCCCCAGGGGTGCGGGGGTGGGTGCAAACCCACCGTGAAAATCCACTTCTCCCCCGTTCAATATCAGGTTTACGATCGCCGCGTCCACCGCATTCCCGCCATGTTTCAAATAAAAAATAGCGCCGCTGTCAATTTCCACGCTTTTGCCCGGAAAATTCGTCGGATATAAACCGGTGAGGTTTTTGTTGGGCGTGCGCAAATCAAATGTGTTGGGCGTCTCGTAGGTGTTGCCGCTGGTGGCCACCGCCGCGGGGGTGCCCCAGATTGCCCCCGTCCAATCCGTGCCAGCGCCATTGCTGACAGTTTGGAGAATGTTTTGCCCGGACGCGGCCGGACCGACAGTCAACATCGTCCCGAGGATGGTTGCGCCCAGAAAAACAGACTGAATTCGATCTGTGATTTTCATAAGGGGTATTGCTATTCTGCTATTGAAGGTTAAACGAATTTTACGCTTGGCGTCAATTTTGGTTGCGTTTCACTTCATCCGCCGCCGCTGGGAGATATACATCAGCAAGCCAAGGCCGGCCAACGCGCAAACCGAAGGTTCCGGGGTGGGCGTGGGAACAAACACGACTCCATCGAAATTTCCCGAGTCAGCGCTGGTGCCAGTCATTGTGTCCAAAAGCGTCACTGGGTCAGACCCGCCGTTATCCACGATTTCATCCAGTTGATTGCCAGTGCTGCTGGCGAGCGTTGTTGCATAAAGGACCGGGTTGGCCTTGCTGTAATCCGCCGTCACCCAGCCAAACTTGGTTCCACTATCAATTGTAGTGGTCGTCCAGGTTCCTCCGCTATAAGCGCCGCCGCTAAAGGTTCCGCTGTAAACCGCCTTGACTATCCCACCGGATTCGTTGGCAACGTATGCGGTAAGCATATTGGGACTAAAGGTGAAGCCGTAAGGGGTGGCACCCGCGGCAAACAGCAACGTTGGAGTTTGGGTGCCTGATTGTGGCGTCCCGGTAATCATGCTAACGCCACTCCCGGTGGTGTAAAACAGATTTCCTCCGTAGATTTCCAGGCCCCGGGTGGCAGTGCCGGTCCCAATCAACGCGGCCGGGGTTCCGCCGCCGTAATACCAAACTCCCTGCAAACCTCCCGAGCCGGCGGTACCCGATGCCCAATAATTGCCACTGCCATCCGTTACCGCACCACGCAAGAGACCGCCAGACGTGTTGTTACCGCCATATTCATTCGCGTTTTGAACGGCAAAGGAAAATGCGCCACTCGAATTGACCTGCCCGATATCCCGGTTGGCAGCGGGGTTGTTAATGCTGGCGCCGACAGCGGTGCCGCTATAACCACCAAAGGTCAAGGTATTCCCGTTGGGATCATAGGACAGTTGGCCGTCCTGCTGCCCCTGGCCTTGTGTCAGAAAGTTTCCACCGTCACTGACCGGTGTAGTCGGCAACGCCGTCTGGGCTAGGAATCCGTTGACTGCCCCGCCACCCGCACTCTGTGCGGTGTCAAACTGGTCAATGAATCCAGGAGCGCCCACACCACTGCCCGCAGTGGTCGTTCCATCGCCAGCCTGATAGACATAAAGGTCGCCTGCGGTGAGGGAAATCTGCGCCTGAAGCTGGCCGGCGGCTATGAACGCACCGGCGATCAGGAGGAGATGGCGGATTTTCAAAGGTTGACTGATTTTCATAGGTTTTTGGTTTTCAATGGTTTTCTATTTCACGGATTAACGCATGGATTCGACCGGCCTAATCATCGGCTTCCCCTCACATTTTGACACCCCAAGTTTCGCGACATCTTTCGCGGGATGCCATCAAACTGGGCTGAATGGTCATCATCTTCGCATACGGACTGGATTCGTCGACCCCACAAAAACATAGGGGGCGCATTGGGGTAGTGGCAGTTAAGGCTGGATTTTTAAATATTGGGCATTCTGTGAAGAAATCTGGCCAAGGTCACTTTGGTAGAAGTAGAAAAGTCGGGTGGTCGTATCAAAAGTCGTGATTTGCAGCAAATTCTCCCACTTGATCCAATTGACAGAATCGTCCACGGTCAGGTGATTGGCGCCATCTGGATGTAGCGCGTTGGGTCGTTGATGGGCGACCAGCTTGAGCGGGCTGGTAACGTCCGCCCATGGATTTCCAGAGGTTATGGATGGGTTCTTGCAAACCAAATCTGCCGCCAACACCCACGAGGGTTTGGCATTGCTCAACTTGGTGGGGCTGGCGGAGGCAATGCCAGAGGATACCGACGTTCCAGTGGCCAGGTTGTACCACCAATAAATGCCGCCCATGTATTGATAGCCAAGATTCCACTGGGGAGGGGTGGTTGTGCTGTTATAAACCACGCTGCCAGCGCCGAGGCCTGGGCAGGCCCAGATGGAGGCGGAGTTCGTCTGTGTGGGATCGAGCTGAACCTCTTTTGACAAGGTCGCCTGCGTTGAATCCACGGCATGTTGATCGTAAGTATCCTTGGTGGCAGCGCTGCCGGCACCGGCGGCCAGATCCGGGCCATTTGCCACCCGGGCAGAAACCACAAAGTCATTGTTGTCACCGGCGTACACTGCCATACCGATGCCGATCTGCCGGAGATTGTTTACGCAGGAAATCCGCTTGGCCCGCTCCTTGGCCCGTGCCAAAGCCGGCAACAACATCGCGGCCAGAATGGCGATGATGGCAATGACCACCAGCAATTCAATCAAGGTGAAACCGTTGAACCGCTGGCTGCGTCGGACGGCAGGCAACACGGGCTCGGATTCGGTTTCCAATCGCAAATTCACGTTTTGCATAATTATGAGATTTCGAGCGGGGCTCAAGATGGGTTGGGTTTGCTTGTTGAATAGATAATACGCCGCCGCGCACATTACTCCACCCCACAAAAGCGTAGGGGCAAATCGAGCCCGTGCCGGGCCATGAATAAAGATAAGAACAAACAAAACCGCGGATCGAAGTGAAGGTCGGATAGCCATGCTCGTCGTCCACCTCCAAGACACCGGCGAGCGGGTCGGTGCGCTGGCCGGAGGCTGGGCTGGTGGGGCTCAAGCAGGAACGCCGGGGGAATTGAAGCCAACAGCCCCGAAGTGCTTTCCACGCGGGGTCAGCGTGGCCCCGTTGAAGCAGCCGTCCCGGTCAGCTATGGCGCACTATCCGCCCCACGCAAGAGACGTTGGGGCAGTTGACCGCCGGCGGCAAAAACGCCCCGCGCGGTCCGCCCTCGACGGGCGGCTGGGGCGGGTCAAACAGTGGAAGTCACCCGCCGACCGTGCGGCCATTTTAACACCAACTCGCTTCTTTAAACTGTCAAGCGAGGCCACAGGATGCTAAATTTTTAAACGATCTCCACGATGGGGCATATTGCCCAGCTGTTTAGGCGTGAGAAAGATGAAGATTAGTCTTAAGATTTTACAAGTTCCGCCGGGTTTGGTGTTGTACTTTTGCATGGCAATTCTGCCGCTCGCGTTAAGCGCGGCCGAAGAAAGCCCCGGCTCGGAAATCCTATCGCTGGCCAACTTGCAACAGCTCGTTTCAGAACATGGACGAGCCATTCGCTCCTTCCGGCTGGAGGGAGTGGTTCGTGCGGTGGTTCCAAAGCGGAGGTTGGTTGTCTTGCAGGACGAGTCAGCGACAGTCCTAATGGAGCTGCCGGCGGTGAACTCGGAAGTGCGCGTAGGCGATCGGTTGGCGATTGATGGGAAAAACGGTTCGCTCGTTCAAGGTGACTTCAGTATTCAGGTCGGCACGTCACCCGTGGTCGATAATGACGGACACCATCCGGCCACCTTGAGGACTGGAAAAGTGTTCCTGCCAGAAGGATTTCAGCCGGTTAAACTTGCTTGGTTTAACGGCGTTGCTGATGCCGTTTTGAAGCTGGAGTGGGAAGGTCCAGGCCTCCAGCGTCAAAGAGTTCCAGGGACAGCGCTCTGGAGAGCACCTGCCGGCCTCACGAATTTGAATGGATTGGTGCCTGGGCTCAATTATGTGGCCCGCAATTCGGACGGAAATTTCTTAGCCGATTTTGAGAACCAACAGCCGGTTGCCCTGGGGGTCGCCACCAATTTTGAGGTTTCGTATCGGGTCCAACCCGAACACACCGCCCTCTTCTTCAACGGCTACCTCAAAACGCCCGCGGCGGGCATTTATACATTTTACCTGACCTCTGACGATGGCGCCCGACTGCGGGTCGGAGAATCCCGCGTGTCCTGCCGGCTGCTTCCGACGGACCATGCATTATCCCCCGCAACCCCAATTTTGAATCAGACATCAGGCAATTCCTCATGGATTGAGCTGGAAGGAGAGGTGAGTTTTGCCGGTGTCGATCGGGAGAATTTGCGGCTCGACCTCGTGACGGAAGGGAATCGGGTACCCGTGTTAGTGATGGGAGGAGCATCGCTGCTGACCACAAATTTACTGCATGACATTGTCCGAGTGAGTGGAATTTGTCAGTTTTCGGCGGAAGAAAAGAAAATTGCGCGCATTCTGGTTCCAAGTTCGGACCAAGTGGAAGCCCTGCGCTCTGGAACCAAAGGTGTTGGGGCTGCTTCAACGAACCAGTTTTTGACGTCGGTCGCACAGGTGAAGCAACTGGAGCCGAAACAGGTGACACGTGGAATTCCGGCTAGAATCAAGGGTGTGCTCATAGGCATTCGCCCGACTGCCATGATGCTGCAGGATTCCACAGGAGGCATTTCCATCCGGTTCAGTGCTCTTGACTGGGCTGACCAGCCGCACATTGGGGAGGTCTTGGAGGTGGCCGGCGTGACTGGCCCGGGAAGGTTTGCACCAGTGATCATGGCCCATACAGTGAGACGCTTGGGGGATGGTCCGATGCCCGAACCGATTCGTCCGCGTTGGGACCAGCTCGTGAACGGAAGTTTAGACTGTGTGTACGTGGAGCTACGGGGAATACTCGTCGCTATTTCCGGGCAAGAACTGACGCTTTATACTGCGGACGGAACCATTGTGGGCGATGTGGATGGGATTGGAACCGACAGCATTCTCTCCCTCCTGCCGCGTTTTGCCTCGGATGGGAGTTCGCCGGTTGGCAGCTTGGTGCGATTGCGAGGATGTTGCATGCCATTCACGGAAGAGCGAGATGAGCGGACACGACATGTGCTGCTTGGGAGAATCCAAATGAACTGCCCGGTGATAGACGTGGAAGAGGCGGCACCCAAAGATCCTTTTTCGGTGCCCGCGAGAAAAATGTCCGATTTGCTGTGGTTTGATCCTCGCGCCAGCGCATTACAAAGAACCAAGCTACAGGGGCAAGTTATTCGCTCGCAACCGGGGGAATATTGGGCCTTGAAAGAGCATCGCGGATTCCGAATTCTGACCTCCAAACCAACCAGCCTGCAGGTTGGTGACCTTATAGAAGCTGTGGGGTTTCCCAAGCTGGACGGTCCATCGCCGATCCTGCAGGAGGCGCAAATCCGGAAAACCGGGCACGCTCCGCTGCCGGATCCAGTCCCGGTGTCCGCCGACGGACTGCTGGATCGTGACCACGATTCGACCCTCATTCAAGTCATGGCGACTTTGGTTGGGGAGACCGTCCGTTCGCACGGGCGCATTCTAGAATTGCAAGCGGGCCCACGTCATTTCCTGGCCGTGGAGGAGTCCGGTTTGGATTTTTCAACGAAACTGGTGGCGGGGAGCCGGCTGCAATTAATTGGTGTTTATGCCAGCGCCAGTGCCAACCGTGTGGAAACGAGCACGGATCCATTTTCATTATTGCTGATAGACGGGGTCGGAGCGGTAAAAGTGCTGGAACGGCCTTCCTGGTGGACGGCGCAACACGCTTTGATCGTGGCTGCCGGGCTGGCGGGGGCCCTGGGAATGGCTTTTGTATGGATCACACTCTTGCGCCAAAAAGTTGAGATGCGAACCGCGCAGTTGCGAAATGAAATTCAAGAACGGCGGCGCGTTGAAAAAGACCAGGCCATTGAACAGGAGCGGACGCGGGTGGCCCAGGATCTCCATGATGAACTTGGGGCCGGGCTCACAACGGTTGGCCTGTTGGGCGAGTTGGTGAAAAGCCCGGCCACGCCGCCCGAAAAGAAAGCCGATTATTTGGACCAGATTACTCATTCGGCCAATGCTTTGGTGACCGCCTTGGATGAGATTGTCTGGGCGGTTAATCCGCAGAATGATTCCCTTGCTTCTTCGGCCAATTATTACGCCTATTTTGCTCAGCCGTTTCTCAATGCGGCCGGCATTGCCTGTCGCTTGGAAATCGCCGAGAGTTTTTGCGAACACCAGATGGATCCCCGCCTGCGGCACGGGGTTTTTCTTGCATTTAAGGAGGCTCTCAATAATGTGGTCCGCCATTCTGGCGCCACTGAAGTGATCATCAAAATTTTAACCATGGACAAGCACTTGATCATCGCCATCGCTGATGACGGTCATGGTATCGATGCGGCCTGGGGCCAGTCCAGGGCAGGCCAGGACGGGATGAATGGCATGCGGGATCGGCTCATACAATTGGGGGGGAGCTGCGTGATCACCAGCAAGAAAGGACAGGGCACCACGGTCGAATTCCATATTCCCCTGCCACCCCCCCGTGGCGACGGCGGTACCGGCAATTCTCCGGAACACCCGGCCGACGCACAGGAGGACGAACCATGATGAAGGTTGCCATTGTCGAGGACAGCCAGTCAACACGCGAAGGCTTGGAGGCCATCGTCAATTTATCGCCCGACTACCGTTGCGTCTGCACCTGCGCCAGTGCGGAGGAAGCGCTACGCGTGCTGCCCAGGCATCAGCCGGAAATCGTGCTGATGGATATTCATTTGCCAGGCATGTCCGGGGTGAAATGTGTGGCGCAGCTCAAAAGTTTGCTCCCGCAAGTGCGTGTGATTATGATCACGGTATATCGCAACCCGGATCTGGTGTTCGGCGCGCTGCGTGCGGGGGCGTGCGGTTATCTGCTCAAACGTTCCAGTCCCGACCAAGTCTTGAACGCCATCCGCGAGGCGCAGGAGGGGGGTGCCCCGATGACCGGAGAAATTGCGCGGCAAGTCATCAGTTATTTTCAGAGCCAGACTGTTATTGGGGACGAAGTGGAAAAGCTAACGGCCCGCGAACGCGAGGTGCTGGAATTTCTGGCCAAAGGGTATTCCAACAAGGAAATTGCCGGGCGCCTTTCCGTCAGCGTGGCGGCCATTCGCTGGCACTTGACCCACATCTACCAAAAACTTCACGTTCAGTCCCGCACCCAAGCGGTCCGGAAATTTCAACCGCCCGCCTGAACCGGGGGGGGCAAAAACTATCGCTTTGTCTAGCTACCGGCAGACCGGTGCAGGTGATAATCTTGTATTATTCACATGCAACCACTGGCCACACAATTGTCGCTAACCAGCAGCGACTGGTCCTTCGTGAATCAATCCAAAACCAAAGCACCGTCTGCCCATCGCCATTATGAAAGCCCCGCAAATTAGCACATTGAACGGTTGGCCCAAGCCGGCCCCGATTTGGACACAGCCAAGTTCAGCCGTGTTTATCTTCTGCTGTCTTTTCCTGCTTTGGTTGCCAGGCTCCGCCCGCGCGGTGATTGCCCTGCAAGATATTCCGGTGGGCAAAACCAACACAACCACCAGTGTCAGCATGCCTTTCACGGTCACTTCGGGGGCGAAGGTGCTGGTGGTCGCGCTGCTGGACAAAGGCCCGAGTTCTACAGGAGTCGAGCCAACAACCATGAGTTGGAACGGTCAGACGCTCGTCCGGGCCGTCACCACGGTTGACACTGCTTCCACTTACCGCGATGCCTCGATCTATTACCTTTTCAACCCCACGACCGATGGTGCCTCGCACAACATTACCGGCACCCTGACGGCGACCCCAACCTGCACCTATCTGCAGGCATACACCCTCAACGGGGTTGACACCACGGTCGCACCCTTGACCGGAGCTGCCAACTCGACCAGTGGCACGAGCAGTTTCCTCTCGTTCAGCGTGGCAAGTGTCGCGGCCAGTTCCTGGGCGGCGGTGGGGGGTGTGCTTGGCTCAAAGAGTGTGGCGGGCGTCGCTGTCAGTGGGACCGGAGGCAGTTCGGGCGGCGTGTATTTAGGAAACGACGCGAGCGGTGACAACTGCGCCTTCGCGTTTGGTTATCTATCGGGACTCAGCGCCGGCTCGGATACCATTCAATATTCGTGGACATTGCCCGGGAATCCCAATCCGACGGCCAATGCCTTTGTCGCCGCCGTTTTCACCCCGTTCGTTGCTGCGGGGACTCCGGCATCGGTCACTGCGAACCCGACGCCGACCAGTGTGTATCCCACCCAGACCGCCCAGTTCAGCGCATCGGTCGCTGGCACCGCGCCAATAACCAACCTCTGGACGTTTAACGGCGCCAATTTGACCGACGGCACCCAGAGTGACGGTTCGGTCATCAGCGGTTCGGCGACGACGGTTTTGACCATTGCCAACGTCACCCCGGCTGAAGGAGGCAATTATGTTCTTGCCGCCACCAATCTGTATGGCGGCGCCACAAGCACTGCGGGGGTTTTGACGGTGCTGGCGTTTAAAGCCGCGACAAATTTCACCATGACAGCCTTTGAGGCAGCCGGTTCCGATTGGAACTCGACCGGCATTTGGGATGACGGATTGGGCGGTCAGACGGCCGCGTTGGATGCCTTTGAGTTCCCCGGCAGTTCTTTTGAGGTGTTGAATGGATCCGCGCTCCGCACTCCGACTGCCGCTGCCGACAACACTTTCCCCGGAGTGGAGTTGACCGTGGACGGCGACGGCGTTTTTACCAATGTTGCAAGCTCTGCTGCTACAACCGTGGGCTTGATCAAACTCAAGGGCGCCAGCAGCGGAGGCTCTACCACCAATTATTTTCCCTTGC
Organism: uncultured Bifidobacteriaceae bacterium; assembly: GCA_964532525.1. Lineage (GTDB taxonomy): Bacteria > Verrucomicrobiota > Verrucomicrobiia > Limisphaerales > UBA11358 > UBA11358. The sequence goes on along the minus strand of CAZHIM010000005.1, from coordinate 32,854 downwards.
TGGTCATGGCTGGTGGCCAATTGGACAACGCGGGACCGGCATCTGGCAGCGCGGGACAAACCAATGTTATTCAAGGCACCGTGAACATTGTGTCCAACACGCCGATCTATGTTGATTCCAGCGGCAGCACTTTCCGCCCATTTCAAATTGATGCCTTCTTGGAGGGAAATGGCAGCGTGGAATATCACGACTTTGATGCCAGTCAGACGGGAGGCTTGGACATCACCGGCAATACCAACGCCTTCACGGGCACTTGGAACATCGTGCAAGGTCCACTGATCGGCAGCGGAATGAACTCCTTGGGCACCAACTCCATCAACATCGGCGGGGGCGCGGTGTTGGAAACCTCCTATCCGGTAAATAACACCAATGCCAGCCTGGTCCTCAACGGGCAGATGTTCCTGACCCAGACCGACGCCTTTGCCAGCGTGCTGGTGGGCGGCATTCCGCTGCTGCCGGGCATCTACACGGCCGCCGCGCTCAACGCATCCTATCCAACCAACTTCCCCGCCACCTTCACTGCGCTCTACGGCACCACGGCAACCACCAGCACGGGACAAATCACCGTGTTGTCAACGCCGGTGCCCATCATTACCACGCAGCCAATACCCGTGTCTGAATATCCGGGACAAGCGGCGGCAACATTCACGGTCATGGCGGTGGGCACTCCGCCACTCGCCTACCAGTGGTTCACGAATGGCACGGTTGCCTTGGCCGACGATGCCAACCGCATTGGCTCGACGACCAATGTCCTGACCATCCCCGGTCCGACTCTTGCCGATGCCGGAAATTACACGGTGGTGGTGACGAATATTTACGGTTCGGCGACCAGCAGCGTGGCGGCGCTGACGATTTTCACGCCCAGCCCGGCCTTGGACTTCACGCTGAATTTTGGCGGCACCCCGGTGGTGCAGGGGCTCGGCGCCGATTGGAATACCGTCAACAGTTGGAATCCGGGCGGAGAACCGGCGGCGAATGAGGCGTATTTGAATCCGGGCAGCACGAACGAAGTGGTGGTTGGCTCGCGCCTGCGGTCTCCGGCCGGGACGAGCAGTAATTATTTCCCGAATGTTCAACTGACCGTTGACGGCCGCGGAGTTTTTGAAGATGGCACGCTCAACTTTGTGGGGGAACTTCGTTTTAAGAACAACAGCGCCGCTTCCACCAATTATTTCAATAATCTGGTGTTGAACGGCGGCCAACTCGACCTCGGTGACAACACGCTGGAAGACATTCAAGGGCAGGTAACCGTGGCCAATAACTCAACCATCTATGTTGATTCGACCTCGTTGAATGACCGGAGTTATCAAATTGACGCATTGCTGGCCGGTTCGGGAAATCTGCTCTGGCATGAATGGAGCGGCGGGCTGGGTGGCAATGATCTGCTGATTACCGGCTCGGGCAACACCTTCGCCGGCCAATGGATTGTGGACCAGGGCGCGTTGGTGGGAGCAGCGGCCGGCTCGCTGGGGACGAACAACATTATTGTTGGTACGAATGGCTTGGCAGCGGCGGTTGAGACCCTATATGATGTCAATAATCCCCAAGCCAAGCTCATCCTCGGCGCGAACGGTCAGATGTTCCTGCACCAGAGCGACACATTTAAGAGCGTTAGCATCAATGGCACGCTGCTGGCGCCGGGAACTTATTCGTTCGCCGCGTTGAACGGCTCTTATGCCTCACAATTTCCCGCTTCGTGGACGCAGCAAAATGGCTCCGTCGTCACCGCCGGTTCCGGACAAATCACCGTGGCCGACCAACCCCCGGTTGCGGGAGCAACTTTCACGCTGGAAGCCACCGTCGGGTTTCCTGTGACGGTGATGATCGTCGGTGGCCAATATACGCCCACGGACGCGGATGGCGACGCGTTGACCATCACGGCGGTGGGCGGCTGTACCAATGGGACGGTCACAACGGATGGCACGAACATCACCTATACGGCGACCAACGGGGTTGCCGACAGCTTCACGTACATGGTCAGCGACGGCTGCGGCGGCACCGCCAGCCAGACGATCAGCGTGATCATCAACACGATTGGCCAGGGTTACAACCTGCTCGGCGCGCAGTTGGTGGGCGGTAACGAGGTGCTGAGCTTTGCCGGCATTGCCACCTATCAATACGCCCTCGAATGGACGCATAGCCTGAACCCGCCCGTGGTTTGGACGCCGCTGGTGACCAACGCGGCGGCAAACGATGGCACCTTGATCTTCACCAACACCTCCTCTGGAGCAACCGACTTCTACCGCACCCGTTATGTGCCGTAATCAACCAAATAAACCTATTAGCGTATGAAAACCCAAAAAATTGGCTTCTTTGACAGTTTTCCAAAGGCGGCCATGAATCGGATGCGAACAGCTTCCGCCGTGGTGGTTCTCGGCGGCTTCGCCCTGTGCCTGTCGCCCGCCTCCGCCCGGGCACAAATCAACCTGCAAGATGGTCCGGTGGGCATAACCAACAGTCCATTGGCATCAACGACCATCAGCCAGTCGTTCACGGTCACCGCGGGCGCAAAGGCACTGGTCGTCGTGCTGCTGAACAAGGACTCGGGTTCCAGCCCGTCATCCGGTCTGGAGCCGTCAACCATGAGTTGGAACGGCCTGACGCTCACGCGGGCCGTCCATACGATTGACACGGGTACCACCTATCGCGAAGCGGCGGTCTATTACGTTTTTAACCCCACTGCGGGCACGGCCAGCATCAACGGCACCTTGACGGGTGCCCCGACCTGCACCTACCTGGAGGCGTACACGCTTAATGGCGTTGACACGACCGTCCCGCCCACGACTGGAGCCGCCAACTCGACGAGCGGAACAAGCCTCTCGTTCAACGTAAATGTGCCGAACAATTCCTGGGCGGCGGTAGGTGGTGTTCTCGGTGCCTATGGTGTGGCGGGCGTCGCGGTCACCGGGTCGAGCGGCACGGTGAACGTATTTTATGGCAACGACACCAGCGGTGACAACTGTGCCTTTGCTTTTGGTTCCATATCGGGCCTTGGCGCCGGCTCGGACACAATCGCCTATACGTGGAATAATACCGGCCGGGTTCCGACCGCCAACGCCTTCGTCGCCGCTGTTTTCGCCCCGCCAGCAATGCCGGCTTTCATTAAACAGCCGGAATCCCAGTCGGTTTACTCCGGCGGCATGGTCAGTTTTTCGGCCCTCGGGGCTGGTGCGACGGGGTATCAATGGCTCAGCAACAACGTGCCGCTGACCGGTGCGACGAACACCTCGCTGGCTTACGGTCCTGGCAGCGCCAACGTGGTGGCGGGTGTCAATTATAGCCTCGTTGCCTCAAACTCCAGCGGTTCAATCACCAGTTCCGTGGTCAACGTGAGCATCCGGACGCCGGTCGAGCCTTATGAAACGGCCGTGGCCAATCTGGTTCCGTATGCGTTTTATCAATTAAATGAAACGGCCAACCCCGCGACCACTGTTGGGGGGGCAACGGTTTTTGACAATGCCAATTGTTTGAATGGGATCTATGGCGTATCGGCGGAGAATGGGTCCGACGGTATTGGCGGTCCGACTTCTGCGACGGGGTTTCCCGGCTTTACCAGCGGCAACACCGCATTTGAACCTCAAAATCCCACGGCCAATTCGACCGTGACCGTGCCTTCGTTGAATCTCAACACCAACACCGTGACCATCGCGGCCTGGATCAACCCCAATTCGTCGCAGTTGGCCAATGCGGCGGTGTTCTTCTGCAGAGGCAACGCCACCTGTGCGGGCCTCAATTACAGCCCGAATTACGATGGCACCGACTATTCGCTCGGTTACACATGGAATAGCGACCAAAACACATATACTTGGGATTCGCAAATTCTGGTGCCGCAAAACCAGTGGTCGTTGGTGGCGGTGACAGTGACGCCAACCAACGCGACAATTTATGTGTTAAATGCCGCCGGCTTGGCGACGGCGCAGCATGTCTATCCGCACGTGGTTCAAGATTTCACTGGAACCACTCTGATCGGCGGCGATTCTCTCGCCGCCAATCGGATCTTTTCAGGCAGCATTGACGATGTGGTGGTATTCACCAAGGCGCTGACAAAGAGCCAGTTGTACCAAATGTTTTACGCGGCGTCGCAAGTCACGGATTACCCGCCCATTATTGTGGCCGCGCCGGCCAGTCCGTCTGTTTATGCCGGGCAACCGGTGACCTTGACGGTGGTCGGGGGTGGCAGCGATCCACTGACGTATCAATGGCAGGTGGACACCGGCACGGGCCCCACCAACATCAACAATGGCGGCCAATACTCTGGTGCCACCGGGGCGACGCTAACCATCAATAGTGTGACCAACGCCAATGCGGGCAATTATTATGTCATCCTTTCGAATCCTTGGGGCAAGGTTACGAACAATCCGCCGGCCAATCTGTCAGTCAACAGTCCGGGCGCGGCCATGAATATCACCCTGGCTTCGCAGCAGCCCGTTGGGGCCGACTGGAATTCTTCGGGCTACTGGACCGATGGCCAGGGCGGGCTGCCGGCCATCGTTTCCGCCGCGGAATTTCCGGGCAGCACGTATGAACTGGTGGCAGGTTCGCGGTTGCGCACGCCGACCACCAATCCCGCCGCCATCTTTCCGGGCATTCAATTGACGGTAGATGGCAATGGCATCTGGACCAACAACCCAGGTGCTGGTGCGGCAGTGGCAGAGATCCGGCTTAAAACACAAACGCAGCCGGTCAACGACTGGTTGGTGGATTTTCCGGACCTGATCATGAAGGGCGGCCAGATTGATAACGGTCCGGATGGAGCCCCGGCGGGGTACATTACGATTGCCGGCCAGGTGGACATTGTTTCCAACACACCGGTGTATAACGACGGAACCAGCGGTGACAATTGCGGTTATGCAATCACGGCATGGCTGACCGGCAGTGGCACATTTGAATATCATGGCGACGCCGCCGGGAGCATTCCCTTCAACACGCTTACCAACAACCTGAACATCAATTGCCCGACCAATACATTCAACGGCCGCTGGAACATTGTCAGCGGAATTTTGCTCGGCAGTGCATCCGGTGCGCTCGGCACAAACACCATTGTCATTGGTGCAGCCGGTGCGACAAATGCCGCGCTGGAGACGGCCTACAATATCAACAATCCGAACGCCGATCTCATTCTTTACGGGCAAATGTTCCTGCATGCGAACGACACGTTCAAGAGCGCGTTTATCAATGGCGTTTCGCTGGCTGCAGGCACTTATTCATTTGCCCAGTTGAATTCCAGTTATCCCACGAACTTTCCATCCACTTGGGCGCTGCAAAATGGGTCTTCGACCAACATCGGTTCCGGCAGCATCACCGTGCTGGTGAATCCGGCGCCGATCATTGTGACCCAGCCGCAATCACTATCCCTCTATCCCGCGCAGATGGCGGCAACTTTCAGCGTTACGGTGGCGGGTAGCTCGCCACTTTTTTATCGCTGGTTCACAAACGGCACGGTTGCCCTAAGCGACGACGCCAATCGCATAGGCTCGACCACCAATGTCCTGACGATTCCGAGTCCGACTCTGACCGATGGCGGAAATTACACCCTCGTCGTTTCGAATAGTTTCGGCTCGGTGACCAGCAGCGTCGCCACGCTGACGGTCCTGCCGCCTGGTGAGCCGGTCAATTTCACGCTGAACTATGGCGGCTCGCCCATTGCCCAACCGATTGGCGCGTACTGGGACACCGTTACCAATTGGAATCCTAATGGACAACCTGCGTCGGTTTCAAAGTATGCCAACCCTGGCAGCACTTACGAAGTGGTGGTGGGGGCGCGGCTGCGCACGCCCAATACTACTAATTATGCTGCCTTCCCGGGGGACGAACTGACGATTGACGGCAGCGGGGTGTTTGAAAACGCGACGCTTAATAATGTCGGCGAACTCAGGTTGAAACACAATCCTCTGGTGGGAACTAATTACTTCCAGAAATTAGTCATGAACGGAGGACAAATCAACAACGCCGGAGTTGATGCGCCCACTGTAGATACTTCGGCCGATACGGCGGTTATACAGGGGGAAATGGACATTCTGGCTCCAACGCCGATTTATATTGAAAGCAGCGCCGGGAACGACCGAAACATTCAGATTGATTCATTGCTCACCGGCACCGGCACTATCTTTTGGCACAGTTTTGGCGGTGCGTTGGCGGGCCCGGATCTGCTGATTACCGGCTCGGGCAACAGCTTCACCGGTCAGTGGATAGTGGACCAGGGCTCGCTGGTGGGTGCGGGGGCCAACTCGCTGGGGACGAACAATATCACCGTTGGCAACGATGGCCTGATCGCGGCGGTGGAAACGCTTTATAATATCAATAATCCCAATGGCAGCCTCATCCTCGGTGCGAATGGCCAGATGTTCCTGCACCAGAACGACCATTTTGCCAGCGTGAGCGTCAACGGAGTGCAACTTGCCGCCGGGACATACTCATTCGCCGCGTTGAACAGCACCTACCCGGCATTCTTTCCGGCTTCCTGGACGATGCAGAATGGCTCCACCATCAACGCCGGTTCGGGGCAAATCATCGTGGGCAGCGTTCCGTTGTCTTCGCCACATATTACGGCCATCAGTTTGCTGGGCACCACGCTGTCAATTTCCGCCACGAACGGTTCGGCGGGCGGTTCCTGGGTATTATTGGAAAGCACCAATCTCACGATCCCCTTGAGCCAGTGGCAGACGAATGTGGCCGGGAGTTTCAACGGCAGCGGCAATTTGTCCACCAACATCCCGGGCACCGCCACCAATGGCCGGGAATTCTACATCCTAAAGGTGCAATAGCTGCCGGGATGACACACACAACTGAATTTAACAACCATAAAATATGATTGGCCGACGTTTTGGCGACAGCAGGATTGGAAATAAAAACCTAACCAATGGATTCACACTCATCGAACTGCTGGTGGTCATTGCGATCATCGCGATTTTGGCGGCGATGTTGTTGCCGGCCCTGTCGGCGGCTAAAAACCGTGCGATGCAGGCGGGTTGTGTCAACAACCAGAAACAACTCGCTTTGGGAATGATGTTATATGTCGGGGAAAATAACGACAATTTTCCCGGTGTCGCCTCAAATGTCGAGGGCTTCCACGTGGAAGACTGGATTTATTGGCGGCCAGCCAATACGCACGATGGTGTCACCAGTACCGTGACTCTTCCCTTGGCCCAGAGTCAGATCACTTCCCTATTGCATAATGGATCCAGCACCAATTTGTTTCTCTGTCCCATGGATAATTCGGATGCGGACAGACTGGCGCAATGGCCAACAGCGCCGCCCATATTTACATATTTTTACAGCTATAGTTTTAATGGGTTTTCATCCACGGGAGGCGGCATGGGCTTGCAATGGAATGGCTCGGGTAACAGCCCGGTTCATTCCAAGCTTACAGCGGTTCACTCGGCTTCAACCAAAATCATGCTGGCGGAAGAACCAAGCACAAAAAATCCGAAAGAAAATCCCGGAAATGCAAACAACATAATCCGAGATGGACGGTGGGCGCCCCAGACCACGTTGCCCAATGGGGATCTTCTCACCAAGCGACACGCCGGAAATGCGGACGTGGGATTTGCCGATGGCCATGCTCAAGCCGTGACCTGGGGCTATTGCACAAACCAAAGCAACATTGACCCAACCTACTAGGAGAATGCCCAAAAGCCATCGCGTGCCTCCAGTTCATGCCTCGTAACGTGCAGGTCTGCACTTTCGGCGAAGGGCCGGGTATGACTGGCTGGGAAACCAGGGTGACTTCCTGCTTTTGTGGTGATCTCGCCAAATCAAATAAGGTTCAACCATTGCTGCCAATCGGAATTGGCGGTTGAAGCCGGCTGCGACCAATCTTAAATGTCGAAAATAAAAACAAATCTCTTGGGTTTCACGTTCTGTTTATCGCTCTTTTGCAGCGGCGCGCAGGCCGAAACCGTCGGCCTCACCAATGCTGCGGGCTTGTCTATCACGATGGATCCGGATGGAAATTACACGGTGCAGTCTTCCGCGCCGACGTGGATATTCGGTGGCGCAATTGGTCGTCCGCTAAAAGCTGTGGCGGCTGGCTCCGGCAAGGACGGTGTCGGCCGGTATCAGCAAATTGCCTTTGAATGGATTGTAGGCCCTTCGCAGATGAGTGGAGCAATCCGGCTTTATGAAGAAGGACAACTCGTCCTGTTTTCGCAGATGCGCGGGAATTCCGAAGAAATGCCACCCTCGCCATTTCCATCATTTACGAGGATACCGAAAGACCTCCACGTTTTCAGTTACCGGCAGGAAGCGTTCGCTCCGCCGCAATTTGCGGCCAATGCCTGCTCCACACCGTGGCTGCTGTTTGATGACAACGCCAACGCTTTGGTCATTTCCCCGGCGTCACATTTCATGGTTGCCAGCATGATGGGTGACGGGACGAATGAAATCAGCAGCGGTTTTAACCGGCAACTTAGGGACCTTCCCGGCGGCTTATCACAGCAAACAATTCTTGCCTTTGGCAAGGGAATCAACCGCACCTGGGATTTGTGGGGACGATCGTTGCGCCAATGGGAAGGGATCACATCGCTGCACCACGACGCGGATGCCACGCTAAAATACCTCGGCTATTGGACGGACAATGGAGCTTCGCTTTATTACAACTTTGATGTCAACAAAGGTTATGCGGGCACTCTGAAGTCCCTGGTCTCCCATTACCGGCAGGAACAAATTCCCATCCGGTATCTGCAACTCGACAGTTGGTGGTATTACAAGTCGGCCACTGGATCCGATGATCGGACGGTGGCTGGAACAAAAAATTCTGACGGTAAAAAAAACCCAAACTTGCCTGATGGTGAATGGAATCGCTACGGTGGCTTGCTGGAATACAAGGCGCATCCGTATGTATTTCCGAAAGGACTGGCAGACTTTCAGCGGTCCATCGGTCTGCCGTTGGTCACGCACAACCGGTGGATTGATCCGGAGAGCCCATATCACCAAAAATACACCATCTCCGGCGTGGCGGCAGTGGATCCGAAATGGTGGAACGACACGGCTGACTATCTTCATGATGCCGGTGTCCAAACTTATGAGCAGGACTGGCTTTACAGCATTTATCAACGCTCGCCAGCCTTCAGCAGCAACCTCGATACGGCTGAAAGCTTCCTGGACAACATGGCCCGCGCCTGCAAAGAACGGGGAATGACCATGCAGTATTGCATGCCTTATCCCTCTTATTTTCTACAGGGTAGCCGTTATGATAATCTCACCACGATTCGCACAAGTTCAGACCGGTTTGGCCGCAATCACTGGCCCAACTTTCTTTACACTTCGCGTTTTGCGTATTCCATGGGGATCCGGCCCTGGTCAGACGTTTTCAAAAGCACTGAAAGCGACAATCTGCTCCTGTCTGCGTTATCCTCCGGTCCGGTGGGAATCGGCGATGCCGAGGGCCGTGAAAGCAAAGATAACCTGTTCAATGTCGTCCGTCCCGACGGCGTCATTGTCAAACCCGACGCACCCGCGATGCCCTTGGACCGCAGTTACATAGCCGATGCCCGGGGGGACCAGTCGGCGTTGTTGGCCGGCGCCTATACAGATCACGGCGGACTCAAAACGGCCTATCTATTCGCGTTTAGCCGGTCGCCCGAGGAAACCAACGAAGTGCGTTTGGCGGCGGCCGATTTGGGCTTCTCCATTCCGGTTTATGTCTATGATTATTTTGCCGGCTCCGGCCGATGTTTAAATCCCGGCGAAACACTGTTAATCCCGATGAAGCAAAAAACTATCGCTTATTACATCGTCGCGCCTATCGGCAAAAGCCGGATGGCTTTTCTGGGTGACAGAGGCAAGTTTGTGTCCAACGGCAGACAAAGAATCACATCGTTGAAGGATGACACGGGGCGACTGAGCGCCGATGTGCTGTTCGCTCCGACCGAAAAATCAGTCGTTCTTCACGGCTACTCCGTCACCGCGCCCACGGTGTCAGTGGCGACGGGTGAAGCCGGGCCGGTTCAATTCAATGCGGCAACAGGCCAATTTAGCGTCGAAATAAGGGCTGATTTGCAAACTCCGCCCGAGGAGTCTCAGGCCGATCCGGTGAGGCGTGTCGCAGTGACGTTAAAGACTCAAGCAAACCTGGCGGCTGCCAACTTAGACGAAGCTCCCCGCAAGTCAACGTTCCCTAACACAACCGAGCGATGAATGTGACCAGCCTTCACAATTTGTTTTACCAGATCGGGACCGGGCGGCCATGGCATGTGGCAGCCTGTTTGGTGGTTTTTTGCGGCAATGCTATTGCGGCAACCATCACCAACTCGACGGGGTTGTCAGTCACGTTGGACAACAGTGGAAATTACACCGTGCAATCCTCCGTGCCGGCATGGACATTTGCCGGCAGTCTCGGCGCCACGCCGGCAAATGTCGCAACCAATTCGAACAAGGACAATATTGGCGCGTATTCGGAAATAACGTTCAGCTTTGTCAGCGGCGTCAGTCGGAATGCCGCCATCAGGCTGTATCGCACGACGCCGGCAGTTCTATTTACGCACACGTATCTTTCGGCCTGGACGAACGATCTGGCTTTTCCTGACTTGGAAACCTACCCCGCCGGTCTGAACTTTGTCAACTATCAGGATGTTGGATTTGCCACTTACGACTTCGGGACCTTGCACGGGGACAGTCCGTGGCTTTTCTTTGACGCCAATTTTAATTCCTTTGTCATCTCGCCGGCCACCAATTTTATGATCGCCAGCGATTCCATGAATAGCGGCGGGGCCATTTCGTGCGGCATTAACTCCGGCATCACCAACCTGCCCGGCAGCTTCATCCATCGGACAATCTTGGTCATTCAAAACGGAATCAATTCGACTTTCAACACCTGGGGAAATGCCTTGACCAGCCTTTCTGGAAAAGTGCGGCCTGCCAACAACGCCGCCGTGGAATTAAACAAGCTGGGTTATTGGACGGACAATGGTGCTGCCTATTACTACAATTATATCAGCAACAGTTATCCGGCCACGCTGTTGGCGGTCCGGAATGAATTTGCAGGCAATGGCCTGGCCCTTGGCTATATGCAACTGGATAGTTGGTGGTATCCCAAGGGGGTGTCGGATACCTGGCAGGGCGACGCCGATAATGAGCGCGGCGGCATCAACCAGTATATCGCCGTTCCGGCCCTGTTTACCAACGGCCTGGCCTCGTTCCAACAGCAACTGGGATTGCCGCTGGTAACTCATGGGCGCTGGATTGATCCAGCCAGCCCGTATAATTTTCAGTATCTGATGTCAACCAACACCGCCGGGGGTGTCGTCTCAGTTGATCCTGCGTATTGGACCAACAGAATGGCTTACCTGCAATCCGGCGGGGTGGTCACCTACGAGCAAGATTGGCTGAACGCCTATGCCTTGCCCGCGATGAACTTGAATGATCCGCCGGCCTTTATGAACTACATGGCGTCGGCCGCGAGTTCAAACGGCATCAACCTGCAGTATTGCCTGCCCCTGCCGCGCAACATACTTCAAGGTTCACTCTACAACAACCTGATGACCAGCCGGGCCAGCGATGACATTTTCGTTCCCGCCAGATGGGATCAATTCATTTATGACTCACGCCTCATCGCTTCAGTGGGGGCGTGGCCGTGGACCGATGTTTATTTCAGCACCGCTATTCGCAGCTTGTTGATCAGCACGCTGTCAGCCGGGCCGGTGGGCGTGGGCGATGCGCTTGGCGCGGTCAGCTTCTCCAACCTGGCCAACTCGGTCCGCGCGGATTCCGTGATTGTAAAACCGGACATGCCGCTGCTGCCTTTGGATTTCAACTACCTCAACGATTCGCAGGGCAGAAACCTGCCAATGGTTGCGTTCACATATACCGACCATAATGGCCTGCGAAATTATTATGTGTTTGCCTATGCCCGAACGGCTGCCAACCCCAATGCCAGCTTCACGCTCGCGCAATTGGGGATTTCCAGCAACGCCTACGTGTATGATTATTTCAACCAGACCGGGATGGTGGTCACAGCCGGCAGTTCCTTCAACTTCACCACGACCGTCCCCGACGCTTACGTGGGCGGGTCTTATTTTATTGTTTCTCCCATTGGCCCATCCGGCCTTGCCTTTATCGGGGATGCCAACAAATTTGTGACTACCGGTAAAAACCGGATTTCCGCGTTGTCGGATTCCGGCAGCCTGCAGGTGACGGTGGTCTTTGCCGCCGGCGAGAGCAATGTGACTCTGTTGGGCTATGCGCCGTCGTATGCGCCGCAGGTTACGGTTAACCAAGGTTCAGCGGGACCGGTTAGTTACAGCAATAGCCGCCAGTTCACGTTATCGGTGTCGCCCGGCAATTCAGGAACTGCCACCATTGTGTTGAATGTGGTTTCCAACAACTTGCCGCAGGTCACCACGCCCACTATTTCACCCGCTGAAAACGTGGTGGTAGGAAGTGGAGCCGTGGTCACTATCGCGGAGACGCTGTTGCCGCCGCTAAACAATCCACCCTTTACTTATCAATGGCGCTCAAACAACCAGACCATCGGTTCAGCGAGCACGAGCCTTGGCGCCAGCAACTCATTCTTGATAAACACCACGGGGTTCGGCGCCGGCACTTGCGACTACAGCGTAATCGTTTCCAATTCCGTTGGCTCCGCAACGAGCGGGCCGGTCGTTTTGACCGTTTATGTGCCCGGCCCGGCGACAAATCTCACACTGAATTATGGCGGCGCGCCGATTGTGCAGCCGTCCGGCGACGACTGGAACACGCCTTACAATTGGAGTGACGGCAACCCAGCCGACATTTCCGCAATTTCCAATCCGGGCAGCACGTATGAAGTGGTGGTTGGCTCGCGCCTACGGTCTCCAGCCGGGGCGGACAACAACCCTTTCCCGGGAAATCAATTGACCGTGGATGGCAGCGGGATCTTTGAGAACGGCACGGTTAACGCCGTGGGCGAACTTCGTTTCAAGAACAACAACGCTATTTCGACCAATTATTTCAACAAACTGGTGTTGAACGGCGGACAGCTTGACCTTGGCGACAACACCCTTGAGGACATTCAAGGACAGATGAACATTGCCAGTAATTCGGTCATCTATGTTGATTCCAGCGGGGCTGATCGGACCTTTCAAGTTGGTTCCTGGCTGACCGGTTCCGGAAATCTGCTATGGCATGAATTCGATGGCGGGCTGGGTGGCAACGACCTGCAAATTACTGGCACGAGCAACACCTTCAACGGCCAATGGATCGTGGATCAGGGTGCGCTGGTGGGCGTCGGCGCCAACTCGTTGGGGACGAACAACATTTTTGTCGGCACGAATGGTTTGACGGCGGCTGTCGAGACTCTGTACGACATCAACAATTCCCAAGGCAGCCTCATCCTCGGTGCGAATGGTGAGATGTTCCTGCACCAGAACGACGCATTTAGAGACGTGCTTATCAATGGCGTAATGCTGGCTACGGGCACGCATTCATTTGCCGCCTTGAATGCCGCCTATCCTAGATACTTTCCGTCATCATGGCCGGTGCAAAACGGCTCCTCGCTCAATTCCGGTTCGGGGAGCATCACCGTGTTGGCAAATCCAACGCCGATCATCCTAGCCCAGCCGCAGTCAGTATCGCTCTATGCGGGACAGCAGGCGGCATCCCTCAGTGTCACGGCGATAGGCGTCACGCCGCTCGCCTATCAATGGTTCACGAACGGCACGGCGGCCTTGACCGACGAGGCAAACCGCATTGGCTCGACTTCAAATGTCCTGACGATTCCACGGCCAACTTTGGCCGACCACGGAAATTACACCGTCGTGGTAACAAATATTTACGGCGCGGTGACCAGCAGCGTGGCGGCACTGACGATTTTGGCGCCCCCAACGGCGGTGATCACCCTGCAGAATGGTCCGGTCGGCATCACCAACACCTTAGGATCAACCGGCATCAGTCTGCCGTTTACGGTCACATCGGGCGCCAATGTGTTGGTGGTGGTGCTGCTTGACAAAAGTTCCAGTTCGACCGGCGTGGCACCGTCAACCCTGAGTTGGAACGGTCTGACGCTCACCCGGGCAGTCAATACGGTTGATACTGGTTCCATCTACCGCGATGCCTCGGTATATTATGTTTACAATCCCGCTGCGGGCACGGCCAACATCACCGGCACCCTGACGGCGACCCCGGTTTGCACCTATCTGGAGGCCTGCGCCCTCGGAGGCGTTGACACCGCAGTGCCCCCCTTAACCGGTGCTGCGAACTCGATCAGCGGCACCAGCCTCGCTGTTACCGTGGCAAACGTCCCGGCCAATTCGTGGGCGTCGGTGGGTGGCATCCTCGGTGCGTATGGTGTGGCGGGCGTCGCCGTTACTGGGACCGGCGGCACGGCGAACGTTTACTATGGAAACGACACCAGCGGTGACAACTGCGCCTTTGCGTATGGATACCTATCGTGGCTCGGCGCCGGCTCGGACACCATCTCCTACGCCTGGAACCTCACCGGCCGGACTCCAACTGCCAATGCATTTGTCGCTGTTATTTTCACCCCGCAGTTATCGCCGCACATCACGGGCATTAGTTTGACTGGCGCCACGCTGTCAATTTGCGCCACGAATGGCGCGCCGGACAGTGCCTGGACCTTGTTGCAAAGCCCCGACCTCGCGTTGCCATTGAGTCAATGGCAGACCAATTGCACTGGTAACTTCGACGGCAGCGGCAATTTGTCCACCAACATCGCCAGCGCCGCCACCAATCAGCAGGAGTTCTACATGCTGAAGGTGAAATGAGATATCCCACGCCCCACGATTTCACCGGTAACCTTCAAATCGAGAAAAGGCCGGTCTTCAATACCCAGATACGTGTGTATTCTCGCGGGGAACAAATTGTAATAAAATTATTGGTTAGCTTTTAATCAAGTATTCCATGTTTTGGTTTTGTTTGGCGGGCCGATTGGCCCCACCATCAAACAATGCGAGATTCAATCCCCATGGGCATGGTTTCTGGATTCCGCTGCTGTCTGTGCCGGTTGTTCTAACTCAAATGACAGCGCGAAGATTGATGCGTTATCACCTTTTCAACCTTTTGATTCGCAGTGACGGGCTTAGCTATCGCAAAGGGTGGAATCAATGGACATAATGTTTCGGAGTCTTGCTACTCGCGTGGCCAAGCAGCGCCGCGATCTGCTCCATTGACAATGCCCCGGCCAGCTTGGCAGCCAATGCCTCCATGTCGGGCTTGGCGAAGCTGCTGGTGGCTTTGTAGTGGCGGAGGCTATGGAAGCTCTTGCCCTTGATGCCGATGCGCTCACAGAGCCGGGCGAACCGCACCGACAAGCCAGCGCGCTTGGTGACGTCCTGGATGAGCGCTCGTTGCTCGGGAAACACGGAGTCGGCGTCTATCACCGGGATTCCGCCGATGAAGGATTGCAGACTTGGGCTGAAGGTGTGCTCAACGCCGTGGTTGGTCTTCTCCATCCAGAGGATAACCTTGCCAGCCCCAATTCCGATAGCGAACGCCATTCGAGCTGCGCGATATCGGACAGGCGCAAGCCAGTCTCGGCACCCAACCGCACCGCGAATAGCCAGAACAGGACGTGATGTGGCTCCCGAAACAATTCCTGCTTGCCCGTTTCGCACAGCTTCAGGTCGGCGGTGAGTACCTTGACCAAGTGTTTCACTTCATCCTCGGTGAAGGGCTGCTTGTCAGTGGCCTCCTTTTGCTCGTGGGTCATGGTGGAGTAGTCGAGGGCGACCTGACGCGACGGGTCGGCCACAATCCAGCCCTGTGATGCGCAGAACTCGAAGAAGGTCCGCACGCTGCCAAGGGCGACCTGCCGGGTGCTGCGCTTCCAGTCGAGCGCGGGGGTATGATTGTGGCAGGCGCGGCATCCCTCGCATAAGCGAGCAATGGAAGGGCTATGGCCGTGCAGTGACAGTATTCTGAACGGGCAGCCAAACCGGTGAAGATTCCGGTGAAACTCTGGCCCAAAACCACCAAAAAACCCCAATAAATCAAGGGTTTTGATTGGAGGCGAGGGTCGGAATCGGACGCGTCCCGCCTGCCACAAGCCACTCGAAATCAACCATCTAAATCATCACCGTTACATTGATAATAAAGGGGATTCTGCGTTTTGTCAACGTTAACTTTGACCTACTTTGGCCGACTGATTTTTACCCCATTTTACTCTCCACCGAAAGAGTTTGCTGGCACTTCTGCTGGCACTTTTGCGTTTGAAAATTCAGCAATGCAACAATTCCGGCGCAAGCAGTGGCAGCCACGGCTTCGTGAATCTCCACCCCGATTTTACCGCTCCGTTGGACTTGTCAATGTCGTATCGCCCCGGCGGCCCTTGATCTCCATATTGACAAGCCCAACGGAGCAGTTCCGGCTGGTTAGGAATTCACGAAGCAAACCAGCAAGCCTTTGGCGTGAAGCATTGCCGGTTCTCGTGACGAACTGGCTACGACAAAATCTCGCTGCCCAAACTGGTCGAAATCCATTAAACTCTCGGCATGTATTCGGATGAACAAATTCAGGAACGGGAGGATCGCCAAGCTCATTCAACCCGCCATCCCCACTTCAAGTCAACCGAACCCACGCTCAAAAGTTTGCAGATGGAGTGTGGAGCCAGGTTCATCCTGCTGGCGCTGCAATCCAATCAGCGCGGTAATTTCATCCGCGTGGTGGTCGAGGAAAACAACTGGTATAATGCCATCATTGTCCCGCTGTTCGCGGCAGACGAGTTCCGGCAATGTGTGGACTCGGTTACGAAGGGCGGCGCGGTCACCAAGGGCATGGTGGAAGGCGATGGCAAGACTATTTTCGTCAGGCTGGAACATAACGATTTGCTGCTGGGGGAACGAAGTGAAAAGCGAAACATCTCGATTATCATCCCGCAGCCGGCCATCGGCGGCTTCAAAAGAATGTTGGACGAACTGCTGGCGACTGCGGTCGCCGCCGCCAAGCGGTCGAACCGCCGGCAACAGAAACCTCGTCTGGACGAAAAGACGCTTTTCTCCCGGAAATTGCCCGCCGGAACCAAGACCGTTCAATTGATGCTCAAGGAAAATTCGCTGGGCCGCTTTCTGCGTCTGGTTGAGGGCGATGGCTTTCGGTTCACGTCGGTCATGATTCCAGTGGAACAATTAGATGAATTCAGGAACCTGCTGGATGAAGCTGTTTGCGTTTCCAAGGAAACGCCCTTGGCGGCTAAAGAAGGTGATGTTCCGACAAGTTGATTCGCCGTCGCTGGTAAGAAAAAAATGGGCTTGCTTGGTAGGCAAATCACTTCCTGCCCCATGATCTTCCTCCGTGAACATCCTCCGTGCGCGAAATCCTACAGGCAAACTCCGGGAGCCGGGCGGCGGGTCAAGGTGGAGATTCAAGGGCGACGGGGGAATTCTACCTTGACGCGACGCCCGGCGACCCACAATCAAACCAGGATTCGCGCACGCAATGCTTCCTTTGGTCTGAGCCAACGATATTTTGTGTCAGCGAAGTTTGTTCGTGAATTGTTTTGGTTTTCAGCGATTGGAACGAAACTAAACGAAAGGCAAAGATTCTGAATTGCTAACCAAAACACGACCACCGGAAACTGGAACGAGCAGCCAGAACGCGAATATGGAGCAAGGGCAGGCGAGCGATTGATGAGTGATGAAATCGAGTTAGGCTGAACATGCCTTCTCAGCGCGGTCGAAGGCAAAAAGTCGGGGAACGCCAAAAATCCGGTTCCACGAGCGCAGTGCGCGAATAATCTAAAACGGATCAAGTTCAAGATACTTGCGCAAGTCATAACGCGTTATCTGGCTTCATCTGGAAACGCCGGCTGGAGGCCAGTCAAATTTTCCGACTCTGTGCCGTATCGTCTGGCGTACGAAGACCGGGCCTTTTTCCCCATGCTCATATTTTATCTTGAAAAGCTCACCACCCCATCGTTGCCACCAAAAAGACTCGTTCGATCCGGCTGCGACCAATCGTTGCACGGAAGCATCAAGTCCAACGGAGCCCATGTCAGCCGCTGATAACAGCCGAATCGCCGGCGTGTTTTTACCCACTAAGCCGAATTCTTGACGGCAGAATTCGTTGAATATCACGACTGTTGAAAGTGTTACGTCATACAATTGCCGGCAGAGTCCAACTAAGTCTTCCGCACGCTCCGTCGGAAGGTAGATATGCTGTGTTGTTTCATCAACGACCAGAATTCTGTACGCTGGCGGAATGATTTGAGGATGCACCAATACCCCTTTGAGACTTGACGACAAGTTTACGCCACGAAACAAGCCCTTCTTGGCTTTGGCTGCTGTCCAAGGCTTTGGGCTCGCCTGCCTAAGCGCTGCCAAGGCAACCGCAACCAACTCTTCCGGTAACGGAACGAGCCCAATCTGAGGCAACCATCTGATGTCTGGAGTCTCCATAGAAATGCGGCAATCCTCAACGCATCCAGTACCTGATCGTACCTCTTATTTGGCCATACGATTCAGCCACCCACTCCTCAGACGTTTTCCACGCCGACCATTGAAAATAGGGGATGTCAGGCAGATTGAACGCATTTTGCACCATGATATTCACTGGCTTCAAGAGAGCGTGCATTTCCTCGTGGTATCCGCTCACATATAGCTCTTGTTGCCACGAAATCCCTCTCGCGGCCGCAGAATCGCGGATTAGCTGGCGATTATAGCTAATCTCGTCAGTGAATCTGTTGAATTCCGCCAATGAATTCGCCTGCTGAGTGCCAAATCGCGACATCGTTGCCGTCCCCTGCTCGGCGCCCGTCGCGAGTTCGGTAACGCGACCACCAGCGACAACATCAAGCCCGACTAAATCTGATCCTCCGGCCAGCGCTTGGCCTCCAAGTTCCAAGATTTCACCCATCCCGCCAGTAGCCAAAGCAATCAACGGCTGTGTGAAAACATCAAATGCTAAATCGGTTGCAGAAACAATATTCCCGTCCTTGTCAGTCAAAGGAGTATTGCCGACACCCGCCTGGTTGCTAAGGTAGAGCAGGGAATTCGGGTCAAGCGTCACGTCACCTGGTTTGCCCGTAAAAAATTCCTTAGCGCTCGTCAACTCTCCCAATTCCCAATCTCCAAACCGGCTCCAACTCCAAGGGCACATCCCAAACGGATCAATGCTGTTGATAGGATTGTTGCCCACATAAGCATAAAGATTGATCCCACCGCTTTCACCCAACGGGTCGCGATTTAGGAAACGCTGCAAATTTGGGTCATAATAACGTCCATACGAATTGTAAACACCGTACAGCGGGAGATACTCCATTGACGCATAACGATACCGATTAACGTCCACATACGGACCCCATTTACCGATAACGTTGCCATACGCATCATACAGGTAGCGCCCCTCAAGCGTTTGATACCGGTCCACCAAAGCCATTACATTACCTTGAGCATCACTGTGGTAGTATATCGTCCCCTTGATGTCCGAACGCGCGAGTAAACCGCCTGCGCCGCCTGCGCCTTGTAGGCTGCCACTCAGGTCTAATCCCCGGTCATAGCTCGCCAGCACAAGATTATTGGTGTTCCATTCCTGGATGACCAACTTGCCATCATAAATGTAATGCACTTCGTTTGTAAGCACCCACGCGCCATTCCAGCCAAAATCGCGGGAAATCCGCCGACGCCCCAGGCCGTCATAAAAGAATACGGATTGGCACTGACCAGGAATCGTAATGCTAGTCAGACGATCCTGATCGTCGTAGGAAAAACTTCGCCAACCATCATTCGTCAAGTTTCCATCCGCGTCATACAGATATGAAACACTCGTCGGTAATTGAACACTTGAAATATTTGTGACTGTTGCAGCAGCGTATTGCACCACGGTTGTAAAAGTATTCGCCCCGTTGGCAGGCGACAAACCTGCTGTCACCGCAAACGTTTTATCACCATATAAAGCCGAATTTTGGCCGTTAACCGTGGCGCTGGTCACGGCCTGAGCCGTGTTACCGGCGGCTGTCAACGAACCTGAATACGCCGAATTGCTTAATTGGTTGACAGAGTTGACGTTGAAAGTCAGGACAAGAGTGTTGTTGGTTCGCGCATACAAGTTGCCCGCTTTATCGTAGGAATACCCAAACTGTTCATTTAGCCGTGTCGTCGCGCCGGCTTCTTTAGAAGTAGCCGTCTTCAATTGACCGATGCCATCGTATGTGTAAGTCGCGACGCTGTTGTCGTAGCGGGTCTCCGTCAGCCGACGACCATCCGCATCATAGGTGTATTGCTCGGAATCGAACGGCACTGAATTCGAGTTCAATAACACAGTGGCAACAAAGCGTCCGCCAGCGTCGAAGCCGTTTGTAATCGTCATGGCGTTGGGCAGCGACAGCTTCTGTATAAGCGAGGAACTGGAACTGCCCGCTAAGCCTGAATTATACGTGTAGGTATAATTCCCGGAGACTGCGTTGATCGTGTGCAAGCGATGTGCGTTGTCGTAACCATACGTTTCAGAAAACGAACCTACCGTCAGGGTATTTCGAAGCTCATTGCTATAAGTGACAGTGACAACGTCATTTCGCCATAGGCCGCCAGACGTTTCCAGTTGACCAAGCGGCGAATACGTTGAGGCCGTAGTGCCAAGCCCGTCAGTCATCGTGATCAGTCTGCCGTTGGAATCGTATGTAAACACGACTTGGGCGTCATGCGGGTAAACATTCGTTCGTACTCGACCGGCAGCGTCCCGAATAAATGAGATTGTGCCGTTTTGCGGAGTCGTTCGGGATTTTACTTGACCATTCGCGTCGTAGGTCAGTTGCAGAACGGACAGTTTGTTGTTGTCCAACTTATTCGTTACCCGATTAAAACCATCGAATTGGAACCACGTATTTTGCAATTTGGCATCAATGATGTTGGTCGTGTTCCCGGAAGAGTCGAGTTGAAACCTAGTTACTCCGTTAGCGTCTGCTCGTGACAACACTCTTCCCATCGGGTCGTTCGTAAAATATGTCGTGTTCGCGCGTAAACCATCCACAACAGATACCAAACCGTTGCCCGCAAAACTAAACGTGTTTGTCGCGACACCAACCACAATGTTCGTCAAAACGCGGTCCAAACCATCGAAAAGAAGTCTGGTGACCACGCCTCGGTTATCCATGCCGCCCTGTTGCCGATCTAAAATATCATAGCTGTTCGATTGAATCAGCCCCGCTCCGTTGGCCGACAACACCAAAAGACCCTGCATGTTGTAAATGTTCGTTGTGAAGCCGAGAGGATCGGACGTTTTCACCAACTGGTTAAGCGAGTTGTACACATTTGTAACAGTATAGCCATCAGCATATTGCACGCCAGTTATCCGACCAGCGTAATCGTATGTGTAAATGGTGTAGTTTGTAATCCCGTCGCGGGTCCATTCCAACGCGCCACAGGAGCAAAAGCTTGCCAACCTCACGTCCTTGTTAGCATTGTTTGTAATCGCGACCATGTGCCTAAGCGGATCGTAGCCGTAATAGGTCCAGTTACCGACCTTGTCTTTGACGGCTGTCAAGTCCAGCTTGGAATAGAGGTTCGAGACGTATCCTTCTTGATCAGATTTTGACAGGAGTCTCTGGAGATTGTCCCATGTATACGTCGTGACAAGGCCGCGCTCGTTTGTTTCGGTTCTTACGAGGCCATTTTGATAGGTATAGCTGTTCGTCCGGCCGAGTTCCATATCGACAACCTGTGACAGAAATCCGTTTGAATCGTACCCATTTGTAGTGGTCAACCCGGACGGCGAGTGTACGCTAGTTAAGCGATTGTTAACATCATAGGTTGACGTTGTAATATAGCCGACAGCATTCGTGATTTTCGTTGGTAACGGGATTACATACGACTCGATATTATACTGTAACCAGGGAAGATGTGTCCAAAGGGTTTGGTTTGGCCACGCCGTGTACGTGTGGGCCAGCAACGTTTTCGTCACGGTTTGGTATCCTCCGTAGGAATTTGTGTAACCAGCGGCATTCACCGACTGAAGCAGAATGTTTTGCAGCGTAACGCTTGCGCCGCTCGCTACGGAAAAGGACCACACTCCGCAAGTATTGCTCGCCGATTCGTATATCCCAAGCATTGGGGCGCTGGGACCATTGACAGCATCCCCGGCCCCAGCGTTAAGAAAGTCAAGGCCAACCGGAAGACCATTGCAACTATTTGATACAGTGAAGGATATTATGTTGTTTCCGTAGGTAAACGAATTGGTGCGGGTTTTGATTGATCCATCGGCGGCGCTATATGTGTTAATATCTCTGGTGACATATCCGTCAAAGTTATATTGGTCCCATGTGTATTGTGTGTTGCCCGATGGCTGGCGACGTGCGCTCACGGCGATTTGGGAGTTCGTTCCCTGAAGGTAATGCAGGGATTTTCCATAATAGTCATAGAAAGTGAGTTGGCCAGGAGTATAGCCATCCGGCGATGGATCCTGCTCCACCGAAAGGAGCGAGGTCTGAGTCACATTATTTGAATCACCAAGCCAATGCTGCATTCGAGCCAGGGCAAAATCATTTGACTTCATTAGGCTAACGTTGGTCGTCGATACTGCTAGGGATTGTCGCGCATTCCAATAAAAGCTGTTTCTAAAACAAGCTGCTGCGTAGTCGTGCCCGATTTCATTGGTGCCAAGATCAAGTGTGCCGACAGGTGTTCCCTGCGGCACGACAGAGGATGCGAATTGCGAGGGAGTCTCGTTTTGTGAGTTAAAACAATAGGCATAAATGCTAACTCCGCCAGCAGGGTCGGAAACGGCTATAGAACGATCAACCGCGACGTCTCCGTTGAGTGTAGAGTCGTTTGTGCCAGGCAGATCGGCATCATAATAACTGAAGGATGTCTTCCCATAGGGTGTCGTCAATGTCTTTACTCTCCCATTGTTGTCCCAAGCGAAACCGCTCCGATTTTGGCAGGCGTCCGTGATGTTTGTTAGATTTCCGGAACCATCGTACGCAAAGGTTGCCGTCTGACCGTAAGGGGTCGTAATTTGTTGCAAAAGGCCGGGATTGCTGGAGAAATACGTGAAGTTGTTCGTATTGTTGTCATAGTCAACCACTTGGGTCAAACGGAAGCACGCCACAGAACTTGAGTTCGTATATAGGCCATAAAACAGGTTGACATTGTTACCAACGGGGTCCCTATGTTGTGTCAGTAGCGCCTCGCACTCATAATATCCCGAGACCCCATTCGACCTCCAGTAAACCAAGCCGAAACGGTCCAAGCTGCCATCCGAATGGAGGATGCGAAAGCCACTCGCACCGTCATTGAGGTATCCGTAACCGTCATTCGCCGACGAGCCGCGAGGAAAAGTGAGGGAGTCCGGGGCGGAATACTGACTGCCAATTTGGAATCCAGGAACTGGATATATAGTGCCATCCCCAACATTGCCATAGGCAGGAAGCAGGCGCGTCCGCGTCTCTTCATCGTAAGATGAACTCCAGTTGGAACTCGAATAATAATTTACCTGTCCACCCGTCGGAAGGTCAACTGTCGCATTCCAACTCGAAAAGCCGTTTGTGGAATAGACAGGAGGGTAGTTTGTCGTGATTCCGATAATGTTCGTTCCGGTCCAGTCGTAGTTCGTAACGTATTGAGTGGTCACAACTGGCATTCCCTGAATGTAAATTCTACTGTACCAGTTGTGCAGCAATCCAGGCCGTGGGTACTGATATACGGTCCCCAACGAATCGCGTTGTTTGACTGTTATCCTAAAGTTGAACTTCTCCCCGCGCGAAGTGCCGTATCCAACTGGCTCGTCTGCCAGGAACAGATTGATATAAGGCTCCGTTACCCACCAAGCAGCCATTCCCTCGCACGAAGGACATTTCGACTTGGGATTCGTCGGGTCAACCTTGCACCCCTTGTCTTTGCTGTCGTTCATCGTGTAGATGAAACTTCGCCCCAACACCTGCCCGCATTCAGCGTCGGAGACTATCGGCCAGGCCGCCGGCTTTTGGTCAGCCGGAATGAGGAAATACCCGCTGGCCTCAGCATTCACATCAGAACCGGACATAAAGTTCGGCTGCCCGAAAATCGTCCGATAACAATCCATACTCGCGTTGTAGTCCAACAGCGCGCCGTAGTGATTCTGCGACCAATGAACAACACAAGGCACCGGCAAGGGTGTGGCGTCTGTACGCTTAACCGCCACTAGGCCGAGATTAAGCTGCCGGCTGAGTTCGAGCAATCGGAGCAGCGAAATTCCTGTTTGGGGGGAGGGTTCCTCAATTAGAGCGTTAATGACGTCGGACGGCTTCCCCTGAAGTCGAGCAATTTCGGCCAAGGCAAGCGTACCGCACCGATAGTTGAGTGCCGGCTCCCTCAACATCATGAAGTATCCTTCCCGAGCCGCCCGTATGCGTTCCCGATCCGCCGGATCGGAAATTGTTCGGCCTTCGGCCGTTTTCAACATGCCCGGCAACGTTTCCACGCGTCCAAGCATGGTTAGCAATTCAAGCTGCCCAGCAAGCGCGTGATTGGCTTCATTATATGAATCGGAGTCGGTTGCCCCATTCAGTTGCTGCCACACCGATGACCAGTGATTCAGAGCCGCCGTGATTCGCCCTGATTGGCGATAGCCAGAAGCCAAGGCGTTTCGCAGCTTGGGCGCATACGCTGAACCGGGATTGTTGGCCAGATATTGCTCCATCTGATCGCGACTTGCCACGGTGGCCTGCACTTCCGCCGGCGCATTGGCAAGACTCTCAGGAATGTAAAGTCGAGCCGTGGAAGGGCCGCTTGTCAGGCCGTTGCTTTGGTTTGGAAAGGTTGCTTGTGCGAATAAATTACCTGTGGCTAAAGAAAATGCCAACAATAGGATAGCGAGAGCGGTTTTCATATAACAGTTTCCAAGTTGTGGGTTATGGCAAAATTGAATTTGGCTTCGGCTCAGTCAGTGGCGTACCATAATTATCAGGAACTTTCGGGTTGGTGCCACCCATGTATTCCTGATAGTTCGTAAGGCCATCACCGTCCGGGTCGGCGTTGGGGTCAATTCCTGTGTGGCCAAAATAGAATATCTCCCAGCCATCACTCATGCCGCTGCCGTCTGAGGAATATGAATTGGGGTTCGTGTGGCTCACTAGCTTTTCGTACGCGTCAGTGAGACCGTCGCCGTCCGAGTCTTGTGGACCTCCTAGAATCAAGAAGCCCGTTGAGCTTGGAAGATTTGTAAGTATGTAGGTATTACAATGTTGGCCTTGCCCCATCCACGACCAAGAATTGGTTGTACCGAGCTGTGAAATCGCGAACACATCATATGAAACCCCATCAGCACCACCGCCAATGCTAAATTGCAAATTCATTGTTCCATTAGCCGCCGCTGAAGCGACAACATTCGTAATCCAAAAGTTCGTGCTACTCACGCAAGTAGAAACATTTGTAACCCATTGCAAGTTACCTGGGCCGGAGAATATATCAACGTATGGTGCATATGATTGTACTGATGTGACCGCTGAGGCAATCCAAAGGTCGTTTGCAGGATTCAGAGGGTTCATATAATACGGAAAACTTTCCTGGTTGAAGTAATCGTTAATGGTCGTTCCATCCACAACGACATTATACGTTCGAAGATCATCGAACATGCCGTGGGCTTGCAAAATTCCTGTACTGTCACTCCCCACATAGAACCCATTTGTTAGAACTTCGATGCCTGGCCACACAGTCAGGCCGCCCGAATCGTTAGTGGCCAACTGGCCGTCCAAATACAAACTTACATTGGTGCTTGAATATGAAAGAGCCACAAAATGCCAGCGGTTGGTCCACCAATCAATGGGGGACGAAATCGTGTAGGTATTTCCCAAGCCGTCATTGGTCTGAGCCGAGAAATAGATGTTCGCCCCTGCTTGATCCACATAAAGACTCCACCAGCCAAAGCTTGAATTCGTTGTGTACGCCCCAACTTCTAGCAGGCGTCCTGATACCCCTGGGCCGTACCCGCCATTTGCATCATTTGTGCTGGACCAGTCGGGTGCAAACCAGAATGTTATGCTGCCAGTATCTACCGTCAGATTGGTTGTGCCGTCTGCCTCGTAAACATTATATTGAAGCCAAGCTTGATTTGTGGAATCAACGACGACTGCGAGATTATCGCCGAGCGTTGAGGCCGAAAGGTTGGTAAACGAAATTGAGTTGAATCCATAGGCGCTGGGCCATGAGTTCGTGTCTTCAAAGTACCAGGAATCTAGCGCCGTATATGTCGGTTGATTCGTTCCGCTACCCCCACCGGGGAGTCCTTGTGCCAGGCAATTGGAGGCGGCATAAAATAGAGCGATTGCAAGAAGCGTAACGGTCAGAAGGCCCCGCCAAAACGGAGCATTTAGCATTCTTATTGTTTTCATAGGGTTATTTAACGTTTCTATCGTCCGGTGAGTTTGCGGACAAGGGAGATGCGAATGCAAGCCGAAAAGTGGTTCGGAATTCCGAACCTTTGCGCTTTTCCGGGAGATTACGCTTTTCGTTCCGAGTTCGGAACATGACGAAGAACCCCCGAAATCTGGTTGGGCCACAAATTCGGCAATTGCGCGACCGGCAAGAGTTGACGCAGCCGATGCTGGCTGCTCGCTGTCGCCGTTGGGGGTGGGACCTGAGCCGTCAGACGCTCGCCAAAATTGAGACCCAATTCCGATGGGTGTCTGATTTTGAATTGCTCTGCCTTGCCCGGGCGTTGCGGGTCGAACCAGAGGAGCTTTGGCCCGCAAAAGACAAAATTCCAAAGATGCTGGAAGATTTTTTTGAGCGGCTTTCATCAGAAGTTGAATGATTGGAAACTCGGTTTGCTTTGTCCTTCGGTCAGGACAGCGCTCTTTCTCTTGCGAGCGAAATTACGCGAGAAACGAAATCCGATGGCTCGAACGGTTTCGAGATGTAATCCGCAGCGCCAACTTGGCTGGCTCGTTGCCTGTCCTCCTCAGAAACACGACCGGTGACGAAGACAATTGGCGTGTGGCGGCAAGCATGTCTCTGCTTGAGTTCGCCGCATATTTCAAAGCCACTGAAGTGTGGTAAATCTATATCGAGCGTGATGAGATCGAACTTGCGTTCTGTGGCGAGCTCCAACGCCTTGCGCCCGTCATGTGCCGCCGTGACGTCAAATCCTGCGCGTGTGAGCAAGAACACGATCATCATCGCTATTGGCGTCTCGTCGTCCACCACGAGGATTTTCATTTTTCCATCCATAAGCTGGAAGCTATTCCTTCCGAAATCGGAAGAAATTCTAACCCGCGCTCGCGTACCGTCAATACAAAAACGTGGGAAAATCTGTTCCTCAAAATATTATCGGCCCTGTTGTCCGAAAAATCCGCTACGGCAGGGGGTGGACACAAGCGATGCTCGCCGCACGTTGTGCGCGCGTCGGTTGGGACATCGGCGAAAACACAATCTCCAAAATCGAAGCCCAGGTTCGTTGCGTTACGGATTCCGAGATCGTTTTCCTGGCACAAACCCTGAAGGTTAAGGAACAGGAATTGTTTCCGGTGCCGCCCTGAACAAACCTTGCAGCACTGATTGCGGGGCAGTCCGCCCGGCATGTTAACCTTAACCGATTGTTGCATGAGAAATGGAATTTTGACGGACATGCTACTCTAGTAGCATCCAACGTCAAGCGCTTTTTTTGGTTGGCTTCGGTGTGCCAGTCAATCGAATGCCCGAAACCATCAGTTTGCAAGTGGCCCGTTTGTTGAAAGAAGAACGGGAGAAGCGCGGTATTTCCTTGAATTTGCTTGCCCAAATGGCAAATGTGAATCGCCAAACGGTGGCATTTATTGAGCAAGGCGTGCGAAATCCGACGCTAAACACATTGTTTCGATTGACTGCTGCAATGGAAATTGAACCAGAAACGATCATTGCTCGTGCGCGTAAATTGGCATCAGCCAGTTAGCCAAAAGCCACTTTGCACTGGAACTATTATTTATGAAACTAATTAAATTGTTTAGCATTGTATCTAGCATTGGATGTTTGCTGTTTGCCACCAAAACAGACGCCCAAGAAATCAACGACCCTTTGGATATTCAATTAAAGTGTGAGGTACAACAGAATGGAGGCACCACCAATCTGGAGATCAGCACCCAAGCGTTGCTGGAGTTGGTAGCTGCGGATCAAGGTTTTGCACTTCCAGTCCACGCGAGGTTGTGGTTGTCTGGCAGTTCTTTCGTCGTTCTGAGGCAAGACAGCACCGTTCTCACGGCTATAGACACGAATATTCTTAACGTCACCTACACGACAATGATTGTGAATTCCAAATCCACCCAGACTTCAAAGAGCTACCTGAGCACTGTGGACGCAAAGCCCGTGGCCATTCTGAATTACAACGGCAC
This sequence comes from uncultured Bifidobacteriaceae bacterium, assembly GCA_964532525.1. Lineage (GTDB taxonomy): Bacteria > Verrucomicrobiota > Verrucomicrobiia > Limisphaerales > UBA11358 > UBA11358. The sequence continues at coordinate 4,650 of CAZHIM010000005.1, read as the reverse complement.
CTCACTTTCATTCAGTTTCAATTTCATCGGCGGTTATCACATTTCCAATTCGGTAAGTCCCCTCAAAGCCAACAACAATGCAGCCTATTCCACTTCATTTTCTGGTTCCGGTTTCGGTTCTGGAATTTGTGGCAGCCAGAACATGGTTATCACCGGCACCATTACAGGAAATAATTCTTACCGTTACTCCACCGGCGGCAGCGGATTGGGTGCGTTTCCAACGGGAGCGTCTTCCCCATAGCAGGGTCCATCGTAACCGTATTCGCGCCGGCTGCCCACGCGGCTGCGCCCAGGGGAGTCATTTTGAGTGAATTGAGGTAATGGCAAAACAATAGCCCAGGCCAAAAGAAAGCAACACGGCGACTGCCCACCACATGATCGTCTGCCACGCGAAACGACCTTGCAGATCGTTGGAAACCTGTTCCAACCGTTCGCATTGAATGGACATGCGAGCTTTTGCTCCGCTCCATTCGGATACCGCGCCATCCATCAGTGTCTTGACCCGCCCGGCAACTTTCTCGGCAGCGCCAAGTTGCGCCTGAATTTGTTCGGCGGCGGTTTGGATGGCTTTGGCATGAGCTTCGATGGCCGCTCTGGTCTCGGTTTGCTGCTGTTCGCCGGTGCTGGCAAAGCCGTCCAGCAGCAGCTTGGTTTGTCGGCGATATTCGGCCAGATGTTGTTCCAGCAATTTCCGACTGTCTGCGATGGCCTTGGGCACGCTGGCCGCCGCCAGCAATTGCGCGGACGTCAATAATGTCAATTGCGCCGGAAAATTGTCAGCCGGTCCCACGCTCCATTCGTGTAGCAGGCGGTAAATCCTGTCCACCTCCTCTTTCGTCATCCGCGTGGTCAGGACGGCCAAATCGTCCTTGTCTATATCCATAACCTCATTCCCCTAAATTAAGCATCGGCTGGTTGGGCCGGATTGGCTTGGTCTCCGGCTCGGACGGGGGTTGAATATCCGGCCGGAATTCCTCCGGCACCAGCAAATCGGCAAGGGCGTCGTATTGCTTGAACATTTTTTGCATCGCCCATTGCATTTCCCCGGTCAACTCCAGGTCAAGGTGCGGGTTGCCGGGTGTGGCCACCTCGGCAAAACTCAATTTGCGGCCGGCGGTTCGTTCGGCGCGTTTAATTGCCAGCAAGGTGACGGTGGTAACGACCGGCATCGTGATCTCCCTGGCCCCGAAATTCTTCAGTTCCGCTTCGATCTTCGATTTCTTAAACAGATTGGTGCGTACCTGGGCCGGATTGTGGACGATCACGTAATCCACGCGGTCGCCCGCGAAAAAGAACAGGTCGAGCAGGTTGCTCATGCTCTCGGTGTCTTCACTTGGAAACAGGAAGAACGTGAAGCGCACCCCCTGTTGGGCGAGCGATTCAAGCAACTGCAATGATTCCAATGCCTGCACGATGAGGCCGTCGGCCTGCGCCCGGCAATCAACAATATGAACTGGCGCGTCACTGTGCAGGACTTTGCGGAACATTCCGAGCAAGGTGGACTTGCTCTCGTCTTCACTGCCAAGTTTGTAGGACAGCACTTGGTCGGGATGGCGGTCGGCGAAGGAATGGTGCCGGTCATCGAGGTCGGAGCCGGTCCAAGTGATTTGGTGATAATCGAGCCAAGCGGCGCGAAATTCCGCCTCGAAACTTTTGCCGAGGCTGCCTTTGGATTGGGGATTGATGTGGATGCGTTTAGCAATGTTGGTGTTCATGTGACTTCATTGTTTAGTTCGTCGCGGTTGGGACGTTTGAAATCGGATTTCGCTGGCAAGGGTGCTAGTTGCGCCTGCCGCCCCTTGGCCGGCACTTTCGGGCGGGCGGGTGGGAGTCCTGTTTGATTTTCCGCATCTTCCCAATGCCCCTTGGCTCGGCGTTTCAATTGACGCTGATAGAAGCGATACGGCGCGTATAGCGTGACGTGAACGCCTTTTTCAATGAACAGTGCCTCGGCGATTTCCTTCCACGTCTTGCGTCGCTGGCGCAGTTCGCGGATGAAATCAAAGTGCGGTTCCAGGATGCTGTGGTACGCCCTGCCGCCGCGTTTCGGTTGATTCATTTCGGCCATCAATTGGCAGCATAGTCCAATGGCGGCAAACGACGTTAGGGAGTAGTTGAAAGTTAAACGGAGTCGCGGCTGCGACAAATTCCGGCAAAAGGTGGCATTTGCCGGTGTCAAACGGCGGCAACTGCCGGCAATTCTTCCGAAGCGAATGCGGCCAACTGCGGCAAAATCATTGCCGCCATTTGCCGCTTTTTGCGGCTTCTTCCGGGCTGCGGCCTTCCCTAACGGACTCGTTAGGAGATGGTGTCTAACCTTTTCCTTTACCCGCGATGCTTCCGTAACCCGCCATTTTGGCTTTCCAATGAACGTATAGTTTTTCGGCTGGTGGCAGTGATGGTAGCGGTTTTATGACGGACGGTATTGGCGTTCATGGTTTGCGCGGTTCGTTCGGTTGATCGTTTCCACCTGGCGCGGATGTTTTCCGGCCAAAGCGTTTTTCGTATAGCTCGTGAATCCATTCTTTCACCGGCTGTTTCCACTGCTGGCTTGGGCTGGGCCGATTCTTTCGCAAGCCTTGCGGTGACAGGCCCAATTCTTTGGCCATGCGGACATCCTCCATATTGAGCCGGCAGACAGTTTTGGTTTTGGCCCATTGCGGATCGTGTTTCGCTTTTTTCGTATTTGCCATTGTGTTAGGATTCGGTTGGCGGCAAATGAAGTCAATGCGAGTTTAAGCCCGGAATTCTTCGCCTCAAAATTGTAGCCTGTCGCACCGAGCGGACGTTTGAAACCGGTGCGAACGGAGCGAGTCGGTTGAGGGGTCAGGGCAACCGTGAGCGGAGTGAGCATGGTTTCAAACGTCCGTTGGGTGCGCCGCCGTATAGGTTCGGTCTAAATGCGGCGATTTGTCTGGCCGGTTGCTGAATGCCTGGAAGCAAGCCGGCCAGTCAAAGAGCCGAATTTCCACCCTGGTATGGCAGTTTGTTCGCTGCTTTGGTCATTTCAGCCAGCAGCATTTGGAATTCCTTCAAGCCGGATAAGGGAATGATGATGCTGGCGTTGAACCGTCCGCCTTCCTCGACGATACGCAAAAACCGTCCGCGTGGATTTTCTTTGAGCAGGAAGTTGAAGCTTTTGCGTTCGCACAACATCCGTTCGCATTTCAAGGTGTCCTCGTGGATGTATGGACGCGGTGATGAAGGATGCCCTGGCTGCCTTGCCGGGCGCGTTCTGAATGGCGAGGGACGTTCGTTTGAGATCATAGCCCTTGCCGACATTCGCTGAAATTCGGTGGCGATTCCAGAAAAAAACAATGTTGTGTTTTTTGTCTTTTCGTCAAGTTTTGGTCCTTGCGTCCTCTACGCTGAATCGCTCGCGCACTGAACGGGCATTTCTGAAACCGGAGTGAACGGAGCGGGCGGGGGCGCATATTCGCACCCATACGCGCAGTGAACGGAGGGCTTCGGAAATGCCCGTTGAGTGCGCAACCGTATAGGTTTGAATGATGCGGCGTTTAGTCTGTCCGGTTTCCAAGGCACGCCGGAAAGTCGGACAGTCTAAACGCCGTCGCGCCATTTGCGCTTTTGTGATGGGCCGTGATTTGGATAATTCCGATTCCGACAGTATGCCGTTGACTCCGGCTGGCTTGCCCCCGGTTGCGGGCAAGGATGGGCTGCTTCCTGATTTGCCCCCATGTCCATTGGAGTTTATCAACGCGACTCAAGCCGAGTTTTTTAAAATGGCCAGAAATTGTTTCATGGCCGGTGACAGCACACTGTTCTTCTTGTAGATGGCGGCGAGCGGACGATAAAATTCGCCGTCCGCGATTTCTACCTTGGCGAGTGTCCCTTTCTCAATCTCTTGGACCACCGCGCCCTGGGGCACAACCGAAATGCCGGCGTCAATTTCCACCGCGCGTTTCACCGTTTCAACATTGTCGAATTCCATGACGTGTTTCACCTCCACGCCATGTTGCCTCAAAATTCTATCCAGTGCCTTGCGCGTCGGCGTGTCCGGTTCAAAACTGATGACTTTCTGCCCGTTGAGCGACTTGAGTTTGATGGATTTGTGTTTGGTGAACGGGTGCTGCGGATGGCAGACCAGCACCAGCGGTTCTTTGCGCAACGGGACGATTTCCAGCTTGGAGTCCCTGAGCGGATACGCGATGAGGCCGAGATCAACGGTGTTGCTCACCACGTCCTCATAAACCTGGCTGGCGTTGCGATACTCGACGTGAACGTTCACCGTCGGGTAGCTCTTCATGAATTTTTTGATATACGGCGGCAGGTCATGCAGGCCGATGGAATAAATCGTCGCCACCCGGATGCTGCCGGAAATAACGTCCTTCAATTCCAGCAGCTTGCTGTCCAGCGAACCGTAAAGCTGTAAGATTTGTTTGCCGTAGTCGTAAAGCACCTCGCCTTCGGGAGTCAGCCGGAACTGCTTTTTGCTACGCTCGACCAGGAGCGATTTGAAAGCGCGTTCCATCATTGTCATTTGCTGGCTGATGGCCGACTGCGTGACGCCGTTGAGCTGGGCGGCCTTGGTGAAGCTCTGCGTATCGGCCAGGTCGCAAAACATTTTCAAGCTCTCGATTTGCATAAGCTGAAATACACAAAATCAAATCCCCTCGTCAACTGTGGTCA
>CAZHIM010000004.1:0-136535 GCA_964532525.1 uncultured Bifidobacteriaceae bacterium | reverse complement strand
TTCTACCACCCCGGCCCCCGGCCCGGGTAACAAAACTTTTGGCTCAATTCGTCGCCTTCAACTCCGGCAGTTTTGCCTTCCCCCCGGAAGAGCGTCGGGTAAAATTACCGCTTTTGCGGTTTCGCTTCCCGCCTGGTTTTGCCTTCCCCCCGGAAGAGCGTCGGGTAAAATCCTCATCGGCACGCTGCCCTCCGCCGCCCTGTTTTGCCTTCCCCCCGGAAGAGCGTCGGGTAAAATAACCCGCGCCGGCAAGCTTCTGGAGCTTGTGTTTTGCCTTCCCCCCGGAAGAGCGTCGGGTAAAATTGATGGGGATCAAATGGAGTTTGCTGCACCGTTTTGCCTTCCCCCCGGAAGAGCGTCGGGTAAAATTTTGTGGTTTGCCGGCCACGCATAAACAGTGTTTTGCCTTCCCCCCGGAAGAGCGTCGGGTAAAATCGCGAATGATATCGGACTGATGGTGCTAGTGTTTTGCCTTCCCCCCGGAAGAGCGTCGGGTAAAATCGCGAATGATATCGGACTGATGGTGCTAGTGTTTTGCCTTCCCCCCGGAAGAGCGTCGGGTAAAATTTTGCTGAGGGTAACAAAACCCTCCCGTAGGTTTTGCCTTCCCCCCGGAAGAGCGTCGGGTAAAATCAATTCAACCCCATCCTGTACGCGGAGGCTGTTTTGCCTTCCCCCCGGAAGAGCGTCGGGTAAAATCGCCCGTTGATTCGAATCATGTGGTTTGTTGTTTTGCCTTCCCCCCGGAAGAGCGTCGGGTAAAATCGGCTCTGTTTTGGTGACCAATCCAGTGGTGTTTTGCCTTCCCCCCGGAAGAGCGTCGGGTAAAATTGTCAGCAATCTCGCTCATGCAAACCTCCAGTTTTGCCTTCCCCCCGGAAGAGCGTCGGGTAAAATGCTCGAAAGCGCGTGGTTAGGCAGGATGGTGTTTTGCCTTCCCCCCGGAAGAGCGTCGGGTAAAATATCATTCCTGCGCTCCCGTCACCCGCAGGAGTTTTGCCTTCCCCCCGGAAGAGCGTCGGGTAAAATGCACGTGCATAAGGGCTGTCGGTTTGAGCTGTTTTGCCTTCCCCCCGGAAGAGCGTCGGGTAAAATATAGCTCGTGTTCGTCAGGAGCGTGTTGATGTTTTGCCTTCCCCCCGGAAGAGCGTCGGGTAAAATGATGCCGCCTGCCGTTGCTATGGCCTTGATGTTTTGCCTTCCCCCCGGAAGAGCGTCGGGTAAAATCGGCGGCGTGGGCATCGGCCATGGCGTCATGGTTTTGCCTTCCCCCCGGAAGAGCGTCGGGTAAAATCTTCCCCATAGCGTGCGCCACGGCCGCCGTGTTTTGCCTTCCCCCCGGAAGAGCGTCGGGTAAAATCTGCAAAACTTTCGTCAGCGCGTCCGATTTGTTTTGCCTTCCCCCCGGAAGAGCGTCGGGTAAAATTATCAGCCAGTGCGAGACGGAGATTGCAGCGTTTTGCCTTCCCCCCGGAAGAGCGTCGGGTAAAATTCCCGTTTATCAATGGAATACATCCAAGCAGTTTTGCCTTCCCCCCGGAAGAGCGTCGGGTAAAATACGGACGGGGACTACAGGCCGGCGGCTTTGAGTTTTGCCTTCCCCCCGGAAGAGCGTCGGGTAAAATATATTGCAGCGCCTCCTTGTGCGCATCGCCGTTTTGCCTTCCCCCCGGAAGAGCGTCGGGTAAAATCACGAAGTCGCCGGCGGCGCGGGGTGGATTGTTTTGCCTTCCCCCCGGAAGAGCGTCGGGTAAAATTCCTTGCTCATTCATCAGGCCAGGACGGCAGTTTTGCCTTCCCCCCGGAAGAGCGTCGGGTAAAATACGTCTGCTAGCGGGTGCGTCGTTTGACGCGTTTTGCCTTCCCCCCGGAAGAGCGTCGGGTAAAATTACTGTGGTCGCAGAGGCCCTGTTTGCGCAGGTTTTGCCTTCCCCCCGGAAGAGCGTCGGGTAAAATGCCCTGGCCGCGCGGCGGGCGCGAAGTGCGGTTTTGCCTTCCCCCCGGAAGAGCGTCGGGTAAAATCACGTCGGCGGCGGGGAATCACATCCACACGTTTTGCCTTCCCCCCGGAAGAGCGTCGGGTAAAATCATGCGGGTGACCGGACGGGCCACCCTGGCAGTTTTGCCTTCCCCCCGGAAGAGCGTCGGGTAAAATCAAGAGCGCGTGTTGAGACGTGACGCTCAAGTTTTGCCTTCCCCCCGGAAGAGCGTCGGGTAAAATGGCGGCAGCCACAACCAAATGGTCAATGGTGTTTTGCCTTCCCCCCGGAAGAGCGTCGGGTAAAATTTTGCGGGCCGCGATGAGGTCGGTTTTGTTGTTTTGCCTTCCCCCCGGAAGAGCGTCGGGTAAAATTGGATTCATGTGGGTTTGTGGGTGTGTGTTGTTTTGCCTTCCCCCCGGAAGAGCGTCGGGTAAAATCAGCAGGATGAAGGCCGTGAGGGCGAAGAGGTTTTGCCTTCCCCCCGGAAGAGCGTCGGGTAAAATCAATCCAATCGGCAATCAGTGCCAGGGGCGGTTTTGCCTTCCCCCCGGAAGAGCGTCGGGTAAAATTGAGGGGAATCACGCCTGCGATCCTTTCCGGTTTTGCCTTCCCCCCGGAAGAGCGTCGGGTAAAATCGACGACGGTTCGGAGCATGGCCGAAAGCGGTTTTGCCTTCCCCCCGGAAGAGCGTCGGGTAAAATGAGATTTATAAATATATTCATGGCGTTTATGTTTTGCCTTCCCCCCGGAAGAGCGTCGGGTAAAATCATCCCCAACAGTGTGACCAGCATCGGGTAGTTTTGCCTTCCCCCCGGAAGAGCGTCGGGTAAAATCACTGCCTTGGCCGGGACGCGTGCCACCGCGTTTTGCCTTCCCCCCGGAAGAGCGTCGGGTAAAATCCATTCCGGCGCGTCCGCTGCTTTTTTTGTGTTTTGCCTTCCCCCCGGAAGAGCGTCGGGTAAAATGACTCTGAACTTCACGCGATTTGCCCGGAGGTTTTGCCTTCCCCCCGGAAGAGCGTCGGGTAAAATCGCCAGCAGTTTGACCGCGTCGTCCAAAGTGTTTTGCCTTCCCCCCGGAAGAGCGTCGGGTAAAATCGGTTCATCCGCATGGAGAAGCGCTTGCGCGTTTTGCCTTCCCCCCGGAAGAGCGTCGGGTAAAATCTACGACGAGATTGACCGCGGTAACCCGCTGTTTTGCCTTCCCCCCGGAAGAGCGTCGGGTAAAATAAACGGGTGCAGGTCCAGGCGGAGTTCGCTGTTTTGCCTTCCCCCCGGAAGAGCGTCGGGTAAAATCTTAGACACCGCATGTCTAATCGCCTTAGAGTTTTGCCTTCCCCCCGGAAGAGCGTCGGGTAAAATGGGTCGTTGGCGCGCTTGAACTTGGCCCCGGTTTTGCCTTCCCCCCGGAAGAGCGTCGGGTAAAATGGGCTTGTCAGAAGCGGTTGATTTCGGTTAAGTTAATTGCAGTTGACGCTCTTCCGGGGGGAAGGCTTAACTGAATTGTGGAGCGAAAGCTCCTGCGAAGAAATTCGTTGGGTTCCGGATCACTGCTTTAACGGGCGCAAGCTCGGCAGTCGCAAGTCTGCGCACATCCGGAACCCACTTCTTCTTTATTCCCAGAACTCGACTTGGTCCGGGATTTTGGGGTTTCGCGCGCGTTTGCCTTGGTCGTAATTTGGCCCGATTACGGTCACACTTTTGGCCCACTGTTCATCGGTGATATAGAGCAGCCGCACATTGCCCGCCTCCGGCACCATTTTTTGAATGGTGCCCATGTGCTTGCTCAATTGCTCGAAGTTCACACAAGGGCGCGCATACACGGAAAATTGAATCATCAAGAAGCCGTGGTCAATAAGGTCGTTACGAAAGCGCGTGGCCATCTTTCGCTCCTTGTCGGTCATCACCGGCAGATCAAACATGGCCATGAGCCAGCCCATACTGAACGGAGAATTGTTCATGCATTCGATTGAGCGCAGCACCCGGCGTTCCCCGGCTCCTGCTTAATTCAGGGACATCGGCAGTTCCGGCACCCAAAACGCCCGGGCCGACATCTCTTCGTACGCCCGCGCCAGCGAATTGGCGGAGGCATCAATCGCATCCATTAATTTCAGCGTGTACGCGTCATGTTGCACGCGCCGCTCGCGCAATTCCGTGCCCACCTTTTTGGCCCAAGCTTTCATGGAAACATCCGGCTCCAACATGAATTCCGCCAGCATCAATTCCACCGCCGGACGAAACGCCTCCATCAAATCATACACCAGCGGTTCGGAGCGGAAACGGGGCTTGTGAAACACGCCAAGCTGCGGCAGCAGCCCGTGAACCAGCAGGCCGCGATGGCACAGCGCCGTCAGCACCGCGTAACCATAATTGAGCATCTGGTTCGGGGCGGTGTCCTCCTTGCGGTCGCGCCGGCTGGCGGACCAGCCGATGGCGGGAAAATACAACTGCCAATAACGCCGCGCGCAATTGCCCTCGTCAAAGACCTCCTGCTTGAGCGCCAGGTCCAAGTGCGGCGAACGAAGCTGCTTGTGCTGCAACACGCGGGACTGGTTGAGGGTCTTGCCGCGCAACATTTCGTGCCAGAGTTTCTCATTCAGGCGTTTGGGCTGGGCCATCTGGTTCTGAAACGTCTTCAAATCCACGACCCGGGCCAAGGGCGCCGTCCAACCGCAGGGCTGATACCGCTCGTCGCAATGCAGCGCGATGGCATCCATCTCGAGCAGGCCGGAAAGAAAACTGGACGTCAGGGTGACGCCGCGCGCCGCGATGATAACCGCCCGGATGTCCTCCAGCGGCAGCCGTCGTTCCGGCTGCCCGTCCGCCTTGCAGGTGATGAAACCGCGTTCCCGGCCAAGGACCGCACCATGCTGAAAGACGTGGAGGATGTGGTGGCTCATAAAATTTGTTGCGTTTAATCAACGCGTTTGAATCCAGAAGCCAGAAATTTGACCAGACCGATTTCTGGACTTTTTTCACCGCCAGCGCTCGTCAACTGTGCGCGGCCATCTTTTTTAATGGTGTTTAACTTATATATGCCTGGTTGAAGGGTTATGTTCCCGTGCACGACAGGTTTTTCCAGTTCAACCAGACACATGCTTTGGAAGAATCCAATAATATGCACACCCTTACCTTTGGCTTCAATTGCCATTTTCACTCTTTGGACTGAATCAAAAACTCGCACGGCTTCCGCGTGAGGTTTACCCTTCGAGTCCAAATAAACAAACTGTCCACGATGCTCTTTTTTCTTTGTGCGAAATGCTCCCGTGCCGTCTTTCGACAGGTCTTTGAACTCGATGGGGTCTTCATCCAGTTGCAAAGTTACTTTTGAAACTTTAATGCCAGGCATGGATTCCAACCTTCCATTTCCAAGTTTGTCGCAATATGTGTCCCAAGATGACTGACTTGGTTCGCTGGCGACAAATTTTTTTAGTTCTTGTTTTATCCGGGCATCGCGAATGGCTTCAATTTGGCCTGACGCATATTTTAGATTGAAAACTGGCTTCATTTGTTCCTGCTTGTAAGCCAAACTGCGAACTTGACTCCGCTTTACCATGACACAGCCATTGTCGCGTCGGCCATAAATTGTGTCGGCAAGAACTGGGCGTTCAAAGGCAAGATGTCTTGGCGTGACTTTTTTAATGTGATCGCCAAACAACTTTCGGATTTGTTCATAATCTTCGCGACCGTTGGAGTCACGGAAATCCTCCGGGAACCGGAAGAATCCTTCTTTGCCCGGATCGCGCGCCCATTGGGGAATGAATGTCAGAACCATTGCGTCCAGTGCGTGATGTCGTTTGTCATCCCGGTTTTTTAGCTTTTTTGCTAAAACCTCAGGATCGGTATCATCTTTGTAGAGCAGCTTGTCGAGGCCATATTTCCGGCGCACGCGCGCGGTCAGCCCGCCAGATACTACAATAACTCTTTTTTTACGGTTTTGGTCGTATCCGTTGGTCCAATTGAATCGGAGGTTCACAATGGTTTGCGCCAATTTTGAAACCCAAGCCGTTTCCGCCAATGCGGTGTAGCGTTCTACCAAATCAGGTGCATCTTCGCGTGTGAGGAGTTGCACCTTTTTGTTTCTCAAAGCTGTGGCACGAGCTTCCACGCGCTTGACGTAGGCATCCCAGCCTTCTTTTCCATGTAGCAGCGCAAATGGGGTAAGTTTGCCTTTTTCCTTCGTATGGTTCACCTCCTGGAACGTAAGCACATAATTTAATACCGCATCCGGCCCACCTAACGAGCGCGGCACGATATGGTCAATCTCGTATTCATCAAGTCGAGTTTCGGACAACGGTTTGCCGGTGTATAAACAGACGCAACCTTGTGCTTTGAATAGTTCGTAACGCAACCCGGACGATCGCGATTCAAGGCCGAGCTTTGTGGCTTCTTCTTTTGCTTTCTTTCGGTCTGCTGCTCTCTCGTTAAGGAATTTTTGATACTTTTTCAGCCTTTCCTCGCCCATAAAATCCTCGCGCACAAATTCGAGCACCACGGCATCGGGTTTGCCAAAGCCTGGCAGTTTTTCTTTCTGGTCACCGAATTGAATTTTTTTGAGCCGGTGGTCAAAAGCCTCAAGCCGATGTCTTACGATGGGATCATTTATATTGCCAAGCAATTCGCGAACGGCGGCATCCGTGTTTAGCTTGCCGTTTTCAGTGTGGCGTTGTTGGAGCGCGTCCAAAGTCTGTGATGGAATGAAAAGGTCTTTCCAAGAATCTTCCGCCGCGTTGTCTTGCCGCATCTGCCGTAGAAAATTCAGCTCTGAGACCAGCAGACCACGTTTTCGATTTTCCATATTCTCCAACTTCCGCTGCCTCTCGTCCGTTGCCTTCGAATTATCAAATAATTCAAGTGGTTTGTCGGGGGATGAACCCAGCTTACGAAGCAATTCTGCATCCCTCCGCAGCAGCCGGGCATGAAACAACGACGGTGATTCCCCCGACAAAATCAATTCCTTCAGAATTCGCAGCGCAACACGCGAATAACCACTGCGGCCAGACGTTTTAGGAGCTTTGACTTCTTCGTGGCCGGGCATGGGGCGAAGTGTTTTTTCATTTGCCAAAGCTTTGGCTTTTTTCCAGTCGGATTTGGCCGTCTTGAAGATCGATTCCAAATTTTCTGGCAGTTCATCCCCTAAAACTTTTTTGGGATTGGAAACCAATCGGAGAAGCAATTCAGTTTCGTCAGCCGTCAATCTCCGCGTTTTTCCGGCATCGGATATGTTATATGCTGAAATTTTGCCAAGAAACTCCGATTCAATTGCGATTTTCTCCCATTTTGATTTGTTAATTGCAAAGCGATCAGCCACTTTTTGGGGCCATCCTGTGACCAAATCGCCATCCGCCGTTAAGAGGCTCAAGGATTTGAGTTGGCGATGAGCAAACGCGGAAATGCTCCTTACCTCTTCGACGGTGAGCTTTCGCTGGCCGGCAACTGCATCGGTTACCAGCAGATTTTTGAGCTTCAAAAGCAAGGTAACTTCCGTAGCCAGCAGTGAATCAGAAACAATTTTTCCGGTGACCCCCTTATCGCCGTCCGTTTCGAGTCGCACATCCACTTTGCAGACGTGGTAGCGTGGAATCAGTATGCAATCATTGAGAATACGATTATCAAAACTCGGTGTTTTTTGGCCGAGGGCAGCCATCCATTCTTCAAAACTTCCACGATGTAGTCTCGCGTGCTGGCGTTGATCCAGAAATGCTTCAAATGAAGTTTCATCCGGTTTTCCAGCGGGACCATCACACAAAAATTCGCCGAAACTTTTGGCATGGATCGGATAAATCAATTCCTCACCAGTCGCCGGATGCCGATATTTCCATCCCTCACGCTGCCAGCGGAGAAACGCATTTTGAACTGCCGGAAGCATGGCGGCGGCGTGATCCCCAAGAATGACCAGCTCTGCGCGGACGTCGGCGCGGTCAAAACGGATATTATGCGTACTAGTGGCTAGATGGTCGTGGCGCGCAGAAGGTCTAATCCCTTCGTCGGAATTCCAAAGGCCCATCTTCCAGGCGTCATAATAGCAAGGAGGAACAAAATAGTAATTGTCCTGCAATTGCAGATGTACTCGTTCTGCTTTACCGGGTTGTATTCTTTCAAAAAAAGGCAATTTTTGTTTTTTAATATCCCATTTAAAATTAGGCCACCTGCCTACGGCTTGACGATAGCCAGGATCTGCTTGTTGAAGTTTTTTTTCCTCCTCCAGTTGCAGTTGTTCCGCTGTCTTGCCCTGCTTTCTGGCTTCTTTCGCGGCCCATGGAACTTTTCCGTAACCCCGACACTGAAGTGCAGCACGCAATGCCTTGTAAATCTGCCAGTCAGCCAGTGATTTGTCTCTCTGCAACAGACGAATACGAAGCAAACTGGAGGTATAACAGATTTCAAAATCTTCTTTTTTTGCAGCCGGGGCACCATCCTTGGGTGCTTTCCCATTGGGATACACTATTTTCCCCAACTCACCCGTTTTCGGGTTCCGTTTAAATTCAGCAGGAGCAAACTCGCGTTCCAACCGATAATCTGCCGGGTGTTTTAATTCCCATTGATCGGTTTTCGGGTTTTGCCAGACTTCACGCGGACGCAAGGGAGATAAACCAACCGCTGTCCAGACTTTTTCCAACCACCGTTCACGCTCATGGTGCGCCTCACGAGTTTTCATTGCCCGATAGCGGTTGGCGGGTGTCCCGGAGACTGTGGCGGGTCCACGCCGCCCCAACTCCGCCGGGATGAGCAGTGATGCCTTGTGAAGAAAATCTTTCCCCTGTCTCACGGCCTCGCCGATGGAGCCTTTGCCGAGGTCAAATGCCCAGACGATTTCGTTTTTTTTCGAAGGGGAATTTCCGTCTGTTTTTAGGGCGTGTTCTTTCGCATCCATATTTCCGATTGGCTGATTTGAAAACGATGCTACGCCCACGTTTTAGCTTGGGCAACAGTTTGTTTTTGTGCGCTTGGCGTGAAGAGCGTACAAAATTTTGACTGAACCACCTTTGGAAAGATTCCAGGGATCAAACTAGAGTTTAGACCTATGTCTATCGGATTTCCGCATCGGATACGACGAGTGGTATTTGTGGTGACCTGGTTGGGATAAGGCGCGAGCAACGAAGCGTGCGGCAAAAAGACCGGCCGCCCTGCGGGTTGCGTCGGAAAAAGCAATGCGTTTTCAGCCGTCCCGTTGGGACGGTTGCCCGTTTAACGCCTATACCCGCAGATAAATCTGCGGGCTACTCTCGAAAAGTCCCTGCGGGACTCCGTCAATTCGTTCCGCCGCCCTTTCAGATATCCGCCGTTGAAGCCACGGTGGGGGGGCGGGCGGACGTTTCATCCAGGCATCGGCGCACGGTGTGCACGAGGTTTTCCGGCGTGTAGGGCTTGGGGATAAAATTCAGGCCTTCCTCCAGCGGACATTCCAGGTTCAGGGCCTCCGCACTGTAGCCGGTGGTATAGATGACCTTGAGGCGGTTGTTTTGCGCCTGAAGGGTCTGGGCCAGTTTGCGGCCGGAGAGGTCGCCGGGCATGACCATGTCGGTCAGCAGGAGGTCTATTTTCGCGGCGTGTTCGTTCCAGATCGAAAGCGCTTCCTGGCCGGTGCTGGCATCAAATACCTGGTATCCCAGGCGTTGAAGGATTTTGTGGGCCAACCGGTGAACCACGGGCTCATCCTCAACCAGCAGGATGGTTTCAGTGCCGCCCGGGGTGGTGACTTTTGGCCAGGCCTCGGCGGTCAGGCCGGGCTTGGCGGTGCTGACCGGAATGAAAAAGCTGAACCTGGCTCCGCGGCCCGGTTCATTTTCAACTTCAATCCAGCCGCCGTGTTGTTCCACGATGCCTTGAACGGTGGCCAGCCCCAGCCCGGTGCCTTTGCCCGGCTCCTTGGTGGTGAAAAAGGGATCAAACAGATGGGGCAACGCGGCGGGGGCAATGCCGTTGCCGGTGTCGGTGACGCGGATGCAGGCAAACGAACCGAGACGGGATTGGGGATTGCTCCGGGCCTGGGCTTCGCCGATTTCCACCTCGCGGGCGTCAATTGTCAGCCGGCCGCCCTGCGGCATGGCGTCGCGGGCGTTGGTCACGAGGTTCAGGAGCACCTGTTCCATCATGACGGGATCGGCATAAACCGGCAGCGGCCTGGCATTGGCCTGAAATTGCAGGGCGATATTTTCGCCCAGGACCCGGCGGAGCAGTTTGCCCAGGCCGGCAATCACGTCATTCAGGTCCAGCACCTGCGGCTGCAGCCGTTTTTTGCGGCTGAACATGAGGATTTGCGACGTCAATTTGGCGGCCCGGTCGGTGGCCTGATCAATCTCCTGGAGCGCCTCGAGAGTGTCCGGGGGCTGATGGTTTTCGGCGAGCAGAGAATCCACGTAGCCGCGAATGACCGTGAGCAGGTTGTTGAAGTCATGGGCGATGCCGCCGGCGAGCCGGCCGAGGGCCTCCATTTTTTGGGACTGGCGCAGGGCTTCTTCGGTGCGTGCGCGTTCGGCCATCTCAATTTTCAACTGTTCGTTCGCGGCTTGAAGTTCACGCGTCCGGGCGGCGACCATGGCTTCCATTTCTTCCAGCTTCAGCCGGGCTTCCTGGCCCAGCCGCCATTTCTCCGTCAACGCATGGGCCAGTTGGACCACTTCCACGTTGTCAAAGGGC
Source organism: uncultured Bifidobacteriaceae bacterium (assembly GCA_964532525.1). Taxonomy (GTDB): domain Bacteria; phylum Verrucomicrobiota; class Verrucomicrobiia; order Limisphaerales; family UBA11358; genus UBA11358. The sequence continues at coordinate 125,914 of CAZHIM010000004.1, read as the reverse complement.
TTTTTTAAAATGACCAGCCGGTCCGAAATTCCCAGCCGGGTGATCATTTCATCCCAGGAATAATCCGAATACGCCGTGCAGATGACAACTTGAGTGTCCGGGGCGATGCCCCAGATGTGGGTGGTGGTCTCGATTCCATCCCAGCCTGGCGGCATGCGCACATCCATGAACACCATGGCATAAGGCTGGTGGGCGGCGATGGACTGTTGCACCAGGGCAAAGCCTTCCTGACCTTGAAAGGCTGAATCCACTTGGAAGACGGTCCGACTGGGGGCGGCTTGGCGGCCGCCGAAAATCTCCGCCTCGGCGGCATTCAGCCCGGGGTTGCCGCCCAGCGCGGGGCATAAAATTTTTTTAAAGTCGGAGTGGATGGCCGGGTTGTCATCCACCACGAGGATGCGCCGGTTGGCTTGAGTGAGGCAGTGGTTCATGATTGTTGAGGCGGTTGCAGGGGCAGATCCAATACGAACGTGGCGCCGGCGCCCGGGCCGGCGCTGCAGGCGGTCAGGGAGCCGCCGAGTTCCTTGGCGGCCAGCGCGCCACTATGAAGCCCGAAACCGTGGCCGGTTGCGCGCGTGGTGAAACCGTGATTGAAAATGCGGGTGAGGTTTTCGGCGGGGATGCCCACGCCGTTGTCCTGCACGGTGATTTGCGCACGCCGGCCGGCAAAGCGCACCTGGAGGGTCAGCCGCTTGTCCGGCCGGCCGGATTCATCGCAGGCATATTTGGCGTTGCGGATCAGGTTCACGAGGATTTGGAGCACCTTTTGCCGTTCCACGTTGCACTCGACGGCTGCCGCCGGGTAATCGCGGACGACTTGCACGGCGTGGCGGGTCAGTGCGCCCGCGTTCATGCGCAAGGCGTCCTCGACCAGGTCCGTCACTTTGACCTTTTCGACGACGCCGGAAACCTTGGCGTAATTTTGCTGCATCGTCACAATGTCTTTGATGTGCTCGATGTTTTTGCGGGTCAATTCGGTTTCGGCGACCAGTTGCGCCTGTTCGGCGGCGAGGTGTTCCGCCAGTTGGGTGAGGTAACCGGGCAGCAGTTTGCCGCGGGGATCGGTGAGGAAAAAGGCGGCGAGGTTGGCCTGCTGGTCGTGGATCAAGGCCGCGAGGCGGGCGAGATTCCCGAGCCGGGATTTTTTGACCAGATCGAGCACCAGCGTGGTGGAGACGTTGACACTGTTGAGCACGTTGCCGACGTTGTGCAAAACGGTCGTGGCCACTTCGGCCATGCCCGCCAGGCGGGAGGTTTCCAACAATTGCCGGTGCGTCTGTTCGATCCGGGCCTCGGCCAGTTTCAAGTCGGTGATGTTTTGGGAGGAACCGAAGGTGCCGACGATTTTACCCGCCTGGTTGTACCAGGGGGTTCGGTTGATGAGAAACCAGACGGGCTGGCCGTTGGCACAAATGGTTTTCTCGATTTTGCCGGACAATGACTTGCCGGTCCGCATGATTTCCTGTTCATCCCGGACAAATTCGGCGGCGCGTTCCGGCCCGAAGATGTCGGCGTCCGACTTGCCAATGAGATACTCCTGAAATCGTTCCAGGCTGGCCAAGTGCGCGGGCAGATGCGCCGCGCCGGGCGCGGGAGGCAGGGCGGCTTGGCGGAGCAACGCAATCTGGAACAGGGATTTCACCTCGGATTGGCTTACTCTAACGTAGCGGGACTGCCGGTCCTTGAAGAAAATGGAATCCGGCGACTGGTCGAGCAGCGCTTTCAGCAAATCGCGCTCGTAGGCCAGGGCCATTTCCGTGTGTTTGATGATGGTGAAGTCCTTGGAAATGCCGACGGTGCCGATGATTTCGCCGGCATGGTTGCGGAAGGGCATTTTGGCGGTCAGCACCCAGGATTCCTTGCGGCCATCCTTCCAGGATTCCCGTTCAATCTTGCCGATGATCGGCTGCCCGGTGCGGATGATGGCCTGCTCATCTGCAAAGGCGAGCCGGGCATGTTCCTCCGCGAAGAAATCAAAGTCGCTTTTACCCACCAATTCGTCGGCCGAAGCCACGCCCAGTCGGACGGCCATGGAGGTGCTGCATTTGATAAAGCGGGAATGCGCGTCCTTGAAATAGATATGATCGGTGGAGTTGTCCAGCAGCGTCCGCAGCAGGTCGCGCTCATAGGCCAGTTCCGCCTCGGCCAGCTTGCGCTGGGTGACATCCCGGAAGGTCCAGATCCTTCCGTAATTCCGGCCTTCCCGGTCCAGCACCGGCGCCGTGATGCGATCCATGATGGTGCCATCCTTGAGCCGGATCTCATCCTGGCCGGTGGCCTCGGGATGGGCGTAGTAGTGGGCCACGCGCTCGGCGAATTTGGCCGGGTCGGTCGTGGCGTTCATGACGTGGCGAACCTTCTCGTCGTCATGGTCGTTTTCGGCAATCGCCGGTGGCATTTTCCACATTTCCACGGACCGCCGGTTTTGGAAGAGGACTTTTCCCTGCGCGTTCACCACCACGATTCCGTCGGCGGTTGAACCCAGGGTGGCGTCCAGCACCGAAAGCGATTCGGCCAGGTCCCGGGTGCGCTCGGCCACGCGGCGTTCCAGATGGGCGTCGCGCGCCTGGATCTGCGCCAGCATCTCGTTGAAGCCGTCAATCAGGCTGCCCAATTCGTCGTGGCCCAGTCTGGCCGCGCGCACGGAGTAGTTTTTTTCCGTCCGGACGGCGGCGACCGTTTTCGCGAGGTCCGAGATGGGTTTGGAAATGGCCTGTTGCAGCCAGGCCGAAAGGAAGAACGCCACGCCCGCGGACACCAGGAGCACCAGCACTCCAATCTGGAAATACCGGGCGCGGCGGGCGGTCAACTGGCTCAAATCCTGTTCCAGATAGATTGTGCCGATGGATTCGCCGGCCAGATTGATGGCTTGAAACAATTCCAGGCGCTGGCGGGTGAAATGGCCGCCGGCGGTTTGGACGGGCGGTGGTGAATTCGTGGCGGCGGGGTCGCGGAGATAACGGGCGAACGGCCGGCCGTCCTTGTCGTAAACGCAAGCCTGGCGGATGTCCGGCTGGGCGCCCAGCGATTTCAGGGCCTGCTCCACCGAGTCGGCCTCATTGAACGACAAGCCGGCCGTGCTATTGGCGGCGGTCATGGCGGCGGTGATGTTGAGGGCCTGCGCCATCTGCTTGCGCGCGGCGGCCTGTTCAAAAGCCATGAAGGCCCCGCACGCCACCAAGAGGGCGCTGCCGCTCACCAGCATGGTAATGACCATGAGTTTGCGGCGGATGGGCAGGTTGCGGAAAAATTTCATGGCGGTATCTGCCGGGGTTTCGGGCGGACCGCTTTGGCGAGCTTGAGGAGCTGGGCGCTGATTTTCAAGCCCTGCTGCTCCGCCGCCGCCGCGTTGATTTCAAAACGGACCGTGTTTTCCGCGAGCACAAAATTGATCATTCCGCCGGCGGTGATGAATTTTTCCGATTCGCCGACGGTCAGCACACTGTTGGCTTTGAGGGCGGCCAGCGTTTCGGCCAGGTGCCCAGCCTCCGCGGCGCCAAAAAACATCAAGTGCACCCCGCGGGCTTCCGCCACGGTGGCGACGTGCTTGATCACGATGTTCCGGCCGTTGATTTTGTGGTCCTTGGCGATGGCGGTGAGTTCGCCGCCAAACGGGTTTTGGCCGAAGACGCCGATGACCAGCGGCGAATCGTTGTTGGTAAAAGCCGGGTCCGGCCATTCCACGAATTTGGCGAAGTTGTACAAATAGGCGGCTTTGATCTGATATTCCTTGGAAACGGGGTTCTGAGCCAGCCCGGGGGCCAGGCCCGCAACGAAACAGCAGCCCCACAGCGCCCACGCGAGCCAGCGGCGCGCCGCGGGTTCGCGGCGGCGGGCGGGCGACGAAGGAGCGGGGTGGCGCATGGATTCGACGGGTTAAAAGCGGAAGGTAATCCGGCCGATAATGCCGCGCGGGATTTCCGTGACCAGGGTGCTTGTGTAGCTGGTGTATTCGATGTGCCGGTCTTGGGCCAGGTTCTCTCCCCACACCCCCAGTTCCAAGTTCCGGGTGGCATGCCAGACGAGGCCCAAGTCAAGGCGGACATAGCTGGGAATATTCATCACCCCAATGCCGTAAGGCGCGAAGACCCGGTCCACGAAAGAAACGTCGCCGTTCAATTCCAGGTGATACGGCAGGTCAAACGAGGAACGCAACTGGGCCTGCTGTTGCGGCCCGGGCTGGGTATCCGCCGCATAAAATCCCATTTGGGTTTCGAGCCAGGAGTAATTGGCTGTCAGATGCCAGTAATCGGTTGCGTCCCAGCGCGCCGATACTTCCAGGCCATACGTGTGGGCGGTGCCGGCGTTTTCTTCCGGGATGACAACCGAAGCATAGGGCGGTGAGGCGCCGGCCTCAATTTCGGTCGAGCCACCGACCGGGGCGATCAACTGGCTGTAATCATTATAAAATGCCGCCGCGTCGAGCGAGAGATGTTTGGTGAGTTCCACGCGGTAGCCAAGTTCGTAGGCGGTCAGCTCTTCCGAGTCCACGCTGGGATTGCCCATGACAGTCACGAGCACCGGCAGCGGCAGCGTCGGCGTGGGCGGCAGGGTCTGCACGTTGGCGTCGCCATGCAGATCGGTCCAGTCGGGGGTGCGCACCGCGCGGGAGATGGCCGCCCACACGCTCTGGCGCGCGGTGGGGGTCCACAACAGGCGCACGGTGGGCTCGACTTCGAAACCGGTCAGGCTGTTGTCTTCAAATTTGGAACCCAGCGTGAGTTTGAGCCGGTCGGGCAGCAGGGAGATTTCATCCTGCACAAAGGAACTGTACAGTTGGTCGTGTTCGGTTGCTTGCGACCACATGACAAAAGGGCTCGAAGTGAAATCAGCCGCCACGTTGCGGCAGCCCAGCCCCCAGGTGATGTCGTTGCGGTTGCCCAGCAGGAACCGGTGTTGCGCGTCAAAATCAAGGGTGTTCGCGGTCTCGATGGCTCCGGCCTGTTCCTCCTTAAAGCGGTCGTAATAAGTCTGGATCGCGAGCGATGAACTGTCGGAAAAATCGTGGGTCCACCGGCCCAGCACATTGCCGCCGGAGTCGTAGTTTGCCTGGTTGAAACTTTGGACATAAGGGGGTGAAAGGATGGCGTAGTCCTGGCTTTCCACGAAGCGGTCGCGGAAGAAGTCCCCCTGCAGGGTTACCTGGTTTTCATCCGAGGGGTTCCAGTCCAGGCGCGTGCCGCCTTGCGCCGTCAGTGTGCGGTCGGGCGCGTCCTGGCCGCCGGGAGTTTCCAGGCCGTCGCGGTTGGAAACTTTTCCATAGACGCGGCAGTACAAATTCGTGGCCAGGCGGGTGCCGTAACGGACGGTCGTGGTGGGCTGGTCAAAGGTGCCGCCGGTGACGGAAACCAGGACGCCCTGCGTGTCTTTGGCGCCCTTGGTGATGATGTTAATCACGCCGTTGACCGCGTTGGCGCCCCACAGGGAGGCGCCCGGGCCGCGGATGACCTCAATGCGGTCCACATCCTCCATGGGCACATCCTCCGCCCCCCAGACGACGCCGCCAAACCCCGTGCTGTAGATTGAGCGGCCATCCACCAGCACCAACAGCTTGTTGGCAAACTCGCCGTTGAACCCGCGCGCCGAAACCGCCCATTCGTGCGAATTAATTTGCGCCACGTCCAGTCCGGGCACCAGCCGGAGCGCGTCCGGAATGGTGGTGATACCGAGCCGGCGGATGTCGTCCTGGGTGATGACCGAAATGGCCGCCGCCGATTCTTCGAACTTGGTTTCGCGCCGGTCAACCGACGTGACCGATTCGTTCATCAACTGCTCGACGCTCAAATCGGCCAGGCTGGCGGCCGGGGCGTTGGTTGTGCCGCCGTCCGCCGCAAACGACGGCAAGGTTCCCGCGGTCAAAGCCAGGCTGACGATGGCCGGGAAGGACAGGGCCTGTCGCAGGAGATTTTGGGGCTGGAGTCCTGATTGTCCGCTCCGCCGCGACCGTGGCTGCCGGCTTCGTATCTGATTCGACATGGGCACAGCAAGGGCGGAATCAGGGAACAAAAATCCGCGCGGCTTCATAGTTGCTTAATCGTCGGAAATGGGGGGGTCTTGAGCCCTATTTTAGGCGAAAGGTGGACAGTTCTTGCCAGCGCAAGAATGGGAAGGGTTTCCCCCCGAACCAAAAACAGGGGTGGGCCCACATTCACTGACGAGGCAACCCGCCCCGGGCGGACCGGGCCGCGCCCGCCTTTTCAGGGCAGTTTTGGGGATTTCCGGGCGGCGCGCGGGCGGGGCGGCAAATTTTTTGGCTCGCGTGGGCGGGAATTCTTCTGCAAAATCCCCCGTCGCGCGCATGAAAGCCAAAATCATCATCACACCGAAAAAAGCCGTCCTGGATCCGCAGGGCAAGACCGTCCAGACCGCCCTGGCCCAGATGGGCTACACGGGGGTGGCGGACGTCCATATCGGCAAATATATTGAGATAGACTTGGTGCCGGGCACGGACAAGGCGGCGGCGCAACAGGCGATCAATGAGGCCGCGCACAGGCTGTTGAGCAACCCGGTGATCGAAGATTACAAACTGGAGATCGAATAGGTTTGGCGGGCACGGGCCGCGGCCGTCCGGCCGGGGCGCGGGCCGCCGGAACGATAAACGCAAAGCCCATGAATTTCGCCGTCTTACAATTTCCCGCCAGCAACTGCGACCAAGATGCCGTCCACGCCGTGCGTTTGCTGGGGCATTCCGCGCGCCTGGTGTGGCACAAGGACGCCTCGCTGGGGGACACCGACGTGGTGATTGTGCCGGGTGGCTTCAGCTATGGCGATTATTTGCGGTGCGGGGCGATTGCGCGGTTCAGCCCGGTGATGCAGGCGGTGAAGCAATTTGCCGAGCACGGCGGGCTGGTGCTGGGCGTGTGCAACGGCTTTCAAGTGCTCACGGAGGCCGGCCTGCTGCCGGGGGCGCTGATCCGCAACCGGGATTTGCAGTTTCACTGCGAGTTCGTGCATTTGCAGACGGAGACGACGGACTCGCCGTTCACGAACCAGATTCCGGCGGGGAAGATTCTGCGGCTGCCGATTGCGCACGGGGAAGGCTGCTATTTTGCCGATGACGCCACGCTGGCGCAGCTCGCGGCCAACCATCAGATTCTCTGGAGGTATTGCGACGCGGGCGGGAGCCCGACGGAAGCGGCGAACCCGAACGGGGCCCTGGAAAACATTGCGGGCATCTGCAACGAGCGCCGCAACGTGGCGGGGCTGATGCCGCATCCCGAGCGGGCCTGCGAGCCGCTGCTGGGCAGCGACGACGGCAAATGGATTTTTGCGAGCATTTTTAGCGCGCTGAAGGCCCGGCCCCAGGCGCAATTGGCGTAAGCCTGGGCATTTGATTCGCGGGGACGAGCCGTGCCCCCAGTGTTGCTCCGCAGAACCCGGGAAGCGATTTTCGCCGCGTCAACCAGGAACGCATTGGGCGTGCAGGGGGGCGAGCATTTCCAATCAATGTTCTAATGCGTGTCCAAGTTGCGGCACAACCGCAGGACGAGGGGATGGCCGTGGAGGGTGAGTTTGGTGGTGCTGACGCGCACGGGCAGGGCGCCGCCCTGGGCCACGGTCATGGCGCATTCAAACGGCAGGGAGTCGTCCGCCCCCGCCTGGTCCCGGACCGCCAGGAGGCTGGAGATTTTGCGGCCCAGGATTTCCGCGCGCGTGCAGCCGAGCATCTGTTCGGCGCAGCGATTGGTGTCAATGATCTTCCCGGTTTGGGCGTCCGCCAGAAAGGCGGCATCGGCCAGGGACTCGAAAACTTCCCGGTATTTGTGCTCGGACTCGCGCATGGCGGCTTCCGCGCGCTCGCATTCGGCGCGTTCCTCGGCCTCGCGCAACGCCCGGTCCACCGCCGGGATCAGGCGCATGAGGCGGTGCTTGAGCACGTAGTCGGTGGCGCCGTTCTTGAGCGCCTCGATGGCGGTGTCCTCGCCGATGGTGCCGGAGACGAACAGGAAGGGCGTGTCCGGACATTTCTCATGGGCCAGCCGGAGGGCTTGCCGGCCGTCGAAGCCGGGCATGGTGTAATCGGAGAAGATGAGATCGAATTTGTTTTGTTCCAACTGGGCGAGGAATTCGTCCCGGTTATCCACGCGCACCAGTTCGCTATGGGGCCAGCGGGCGGAGATCATCGCCTGGTTGAGTTCCGCGTCCGCCGCGTTGTCCTCCAAGTTCAGGATTCGGAGTGAAGTTTTCATGGGCGCGCCGGTGATTACCTCTAGGTTGTGCAGTACGCGACAAAATACAGCCGATTCTGAAAGATGCAAAAGGGAAAGTGATTCGCCGGCGCGGGTGGGGCGGGGGGGTGGCGGCAAAAAACGCGATGGATTGCTGGAATCCGGGCGGCCAATCGGGTATAAAACAAGCCGCGCGCCATGGCGACGATTCCGATTGAACGTTACGCTTCCAGCCCCGCCCGCCAGCAAGGACGGCCGGTGCCGGTCGTTGCGGCCGGGCGCGCGGACATGGCCGAACCGTGAGTGAACCGACAAACTGTGAATTTTGAAATGACCGAACCTGCCATCACCCCTGAATTGGTTGCCAAGCACAATCTGACGCCGGAGGAATTCGCCCGGGCCAAGGAAATCCTGGGCCGCACCCCCACCTACACGGAGCTGGGCGTTTTTTCCGTGATGTGGAGCGAGCATTGCAGCTACAAGAACACGCGGCCGCTGCTCAAGACCTTCCCCACCCGGGCGCCGCGCATCCTGGTGGGGGCCGGCGAGGAGAATGCCGGCATTGTGGATATCGGCGACGGGCTGGCCATCGCGTTCAAGATCGAGTCGCACAACCATCCCAGCGCGGTGGAGCCGTTCCAGGGCGCCACGACGGGCGTGGGGGGCATCGTGCGGGACATTTTCACGATGGGCGCGCGGCCGGTGTGCGCCCTGAACTCGCTGCGCTTCGGGCCGATCACGGAAAGCGCGGCGGACGGGGCGGCGGTGGACCGGGACGAAGCGGCGGCGGTGCTGAACAATCGCCGGCTGTTTGCGGGGGTCGTGAGCGGCATCGCGCATTACGGCAATTGCTTCGGCATACCGACGGTGGCCGGGGAGGTTTATTTTGACAAGACCTACCAGGGCAATCCGCTGGTCAACGCGTTTTGCCTGGGAGTATTGCGCCACGAGCAGATCACCCGCGGGGCGGCGCGCGGCGTGGGCAACCCGGTGTTTTACGTGGGGCCGGCCACGGGCCGCGACGGCCTGGCGGGGGCGTCGTTTGCGTCGCAGGATTTGACGGAGGAGTCGTCGGAGCAGCAGCGCGGGGCGGTGCAGGTGGGCGATCCGTTCATGGAGAAGCTGGTTTGCGAAGCATGCCTGGAGCTGCTGGCCACGGGCGCGGTGGCGGGCATGCAGGACATGGGCGCGGCGGGCCTGACGTGTTCGACGTGCGAGACGGCCGCGCGGGCCGGCACGGGCATTGAGATCGAGCTGGACAAGGTGCCGCAGCGGGCACCGAACATGAGCAGCTACGAGATCATGCTGTCGGAATCGCAGGAGCGGATGCTGGTGGTGGTGCACAAGGGCCGCGAGGCGGAAGTGAAGAAGATTTTTGACAAGTGGGATTTGCCGTGGTCGGAGATCGGGGTGGTGACGGACACCGGCCACATGGTGGTGCGGCACGGGGGGCGGCTGGTGGTGGACATCCCGGCCAAGAAGATCGCCGACGAATCGCCCATTTACCACCGGGAGGCGCAGGAGCCGGCCTATTTGCAGGCGGTGCGCGCGTTCCGGTTGGGCGGCCTGGCCGACACGCGGACGCCGGCGGCGGATTTGAAAAAGCTGCTGGCGGATCCGAGCATCGCCTCCAAGAACTGGGTGTATCGCCAATACGATCACCAGGTGCGGGACGGCTCGGTGGTGCTGCCGGGCAGCGACGCGGCGGTGATCCGCATCAAGACCGACTCCCTGCCGGTGATGAGCGCGGAATTGGCGGCCAAGGTGGGCGACGCGACGGTGGCGGAGAAGCTGATTGCGCTGACGGTGGATTGCAACGGCGGCTACGTGTATCTGGATCCGTACGAAGGGGCCAAGGCGGCGGTGGCGGAGGCGTGCCGCAACCTGGCGTGCAGCGGCGCGGTGCCGCTGGGCGCCACGGACAATCTCAACATGCCCAGTCCGCTCAAGCCCGAGCTGTTCTGGCAGATTAAGGAATCGGTGCGGGGCCTGGCGGACGGCTGCAAGGCCTTCAACGCGCCGGTGACCGGGGGCAACTGTTCGCTGTACAACCAAAGCCCGGCCGGCCCCATTGACCCGACGCCCACGATGGCCGTGGTGGGGCTGATTGAACAGCCCGCGCACATCACCACGCAATGGTTCAAGGACGAGGGCGACGCCATCATCCTGCTGGGCGAGCCGGTGGACCAGGGCGATCCGCTGCTGGGGCTGGGCGGCAGCGCGTATCTCCAGGTGGTTCACGGCCAGAAGAACGGCCTGCCGCCGCGCTGCGATTTGGAAACGGCCAAGACGCTGCACAGCACGCTGCTGGGCTTGATTCACAGCGGCCTGGTCAAGAGCGCGCATGATTGCAGCGAAGGCGGCCTGGCGGTGACGCTGGCCGAATGCTGCATCAGCCAGCTCGTGGCGCGGGAGACGCCGCGGTTGCTGGGCGCCACGGTGGAACTTTCGGGCCTGGACCCCGAAGGGGCGGCCGGCGAGGCGGACGCGCCGGCGGCACCGGCGCCCACGAGAATGGATGCGCTGCTGTTCGGCGAGACGCAGTCGCGGGTGGTGATTTCCTGCCAGGCGCGGGACGCGGTGAAAGTGGTGGAGCGCGCCAAGTTGATGGGCGTGCCGGCGAGGCGGATCGGCAAGGTGGGCGGCGACAAGCTGGTCATCAAAACGGCGGGCGGAGAATTGTCCGCGCCGCTGACCGAGCTGCACGACGGTTGGTGGAACAGTATCGCGCGAGCGATGGCATGAAGCGCGCATCGGCCCTGGTCATGCCCCTCACGAGCAAAGACTTTGACGGGTTCGATCCGGAGGGGGCCCGGCGGTACACGGCGAAGTTCACTCCCGGGATCCAAAATCGGGGCGAGCTGTATTATAATAGCGGAGCTGTCTGCACGCTGACATGCAACGTCCCCGGCCGCAGCTATGCGGTAAAAGTCCAGGGAGATTTCACCTATGACGTGGAGTTGCATTATGAAGGCGAATGGGATGCCAAATGCACGTGTCCGGTGGGCATTGAGTGCAAGCACATCTACGCCGCCATCCAGAAATTGCTCGCGGTTTATGGCGGTCTGACAGGGAACGGGTCCGGCAAGCGGCCGGGGATGAAACCGCCGGCGCCGGCGCGGGAGGTCCGGGCGGGGGAATTCGCTGAAGTGGTCCAGGAGAAGCTGGGACGCCCGCTGGCGCGCGAGGAAATTCGCTATCTCAAAAACATTCACGAACTGTTTAACCGGGCGCGGGCCGGCGGATTGCATTACCAGCATGAGCTGACAGGATTCGAGTTGCCGCAATCCGCGTATTGGGGGGCGATGGAGTTGTATCCCAGCGTGCCGGGCGACGAGGGGGAGTTCTGGAATTATCTCGCGCTGTACCTCACGGAGCAGGCCGGGCAGCGCATTCCGGAGTTTATGGGGCCGGCCACGGACCTGGCGCAGGCGCGGGCCGACATGCAAAAGCATTATCGGACCCGGGACATTCAGCGTTGGAAGCAGGTGCTGTCGCAATACGCGCACGAGGGGGTGGCGGCGGAGCCGGCGCCGGCGGAGGGCCGGGCGCCGGAAATGCGGTTGCGCTTTCTGCGCGGGGGCGTGGCGTTTGAGTGGCGGCTGGCGGGCGATCCCGGGTGGGTGGAATTGAAGCCGCGCAAAGTGGACCATTTCGAGGCCCGATATGCTGCGGAACTTTCGCCCGAAGCGGGGTTGCTGTGGCTGGCGTTTTTGGAGCGGGCCAAGTCTTATGGCGGCAGCAACCTGGACTATGATGATCCCTGGGTGACTGAGCAGGTGGGACGCTGGGTGCGCCAGCCGCTGCTGCGTCCGCTGCTGGTGGATGATGCCGGCAAGCCGCTGGTATTTCATGAGGGGCCGTTGCGCTGGCAGGTGGGGCCGCCGGCGGACGCGGACGGCGATTACACCTTTTCGCTGGTGCAGGCGGACGGGCAGGCGGCGCCGGAAGTGTGGCTGACGGCGGCGGGCCATCCGCCGGTCTATATGACCGCCGCGGGGGTTTTTTACGGCCCGCCGTTTGAAGAGTGTGTGATGTCGGACGGGAACGCGATGCAGATTCCGGCCAAGGCCTTGGAAACCGGGGCGGGGCTTCGGTTGTTGGAGCGGCTGCGAGTGGCGCCGCCGCCGCGCCTGGCCGCCCGGATCCGCACGGTCAAGCTGCATCCGGCCGTGCGCGCGGAAATCAAGGTGCCCTGGCCCGGGGCGGCCCGGGAGAATTGCGAGGTGGAGGTGCTCGGGGCGGCGGGGGATGGGGAAGCGGTGGAATATTGGACCGCCAGCGGATGGCTGGTGGCGGACGGCCAGGGCCGGCGGCCGCGGGATGGTTTCGTGCAGCTCGACCGCTCGGACCTGGGCGGGTTAATCGCGCCGCTGGACCAGGCCGGGTTCAAGTGGGATTACAACCGGCAACGCTGGCAACTGCGGGTGTCGAAAAAATTTGCTGGAGTGTTCATGACGTTTCTCCAGGCCCTGCCGGCCGGGACGCGCCTCGAGCTGGGCGGGGAACTGGCGTCATTCCAAGGCGCCGCGGTGGCGGGCAAAATCCGGCTGGAGGCCAGCGAGGCGGAGGTGGACTGGTTTGACCTGCGCGTGCTGGTGGACGTGAATGACGCCACGCTCACGCCGGCGGAAATCAAGCTGCTGCTGGACGCCGGGGGCGACTGGGTGCGGCTGGATGGGAAGGGCTGGCGGAAGCTGGAGTTTGCGCTGAGCGAGGAAGAGGACCGGGAGCTGGCGCGGCTGGGGCTCACGCCGCATGCGCTGAGCAGCGAACCCCAGCGGCTGCACGCCTTCCAACTGGCGGACAAAGCGGCGCGGAAATTTTTGCCCGAAGCCACGTGCGACCGGATCGAGCGGCGGGCGGCGGAATTGCAGGCGCGGGTGACGCCGCCGGTGCCGGCGCAAATCCGGGGCGAGCTGCGGAGCTACCAGCGCGAGGGGTTTCATTTCCTGGCCTACCTGAGCACCAACCGGTTTGGCGGCATCCTGGCCGACGACATGGGCCTGGGCAAAACGCTGCAAGCGCTGGCGTGGCTGGGCTGGCTGCGGAGTACCGCCGCGTCCGCGCCGGACCAAAAGCCGCCGGCGCCCAGCCTGGTGGTCTGCCCCAAATCCGTGGCGGACAACTGGCGCGCCGAAGCCGCCAAGTTTTTCCCCGACCTCAAGGTGCGGGTCTGGTCCGCCGGCGAATTGAAAGCGTCCGCCGGGGATTTTTCCGGGGCGGAGCTGCACGTCCTGAACTACAGCCAGCTCCGCCTGGCGGCCAAGGAATTCACCCATGAGCAGTTTCAGGCCGTCATCCTCGACGAGGGCCAATACATCAAGAACCCCAACAGCCTCACGGCGCAGGTGGCGCGCAAGCTGCGCGCGGAGCACCGGCTGGTGCTGAGCGGCACGCCGATCGAGAACCGGCTGCTGGACCTGTGGAGCCTGATGCAGTTTGCCATGCCGGGCGCGCTCGGCGGCCGCGCGGAGTTCAACCGGCTGTATGACGCGAAACATGATCCGCTGGCGCGCCAGCGGCTGTCGGCGCGGGTGCGTCCGTTCTTGATCCGCCGGACCAAGGGCCAGGTGGCGCAGGATCTGCCGGACCGCGTGGAGGAGGACCTGTACTGCGAATTGGAAGGCGAGCAGAAGGCGCTTTACCGCGCGGAATTGAAGCGCGCCCAGGCGATGCTGCTGGGGGTGAAGACGGCCGCGGCCTTGAACCAGCAGCGGTTCAATTTTCTCACCTCGCTGCTGCGGCTGCGGCAGATCTGCTGCCACCCGAAACTCATCAATCCGGCTTCCAAGGCCGCCAGCGCCAAAATGGAGGCGCTGATCGAAACCCTCGAGCCGCTGCTGGAACAGGGGGAAAAGGTGCTGGTGTTCTCGCAATTTGTGGAATTGCTGGGCCTCTTGCGCACGGAAGTGAAAGCGCGGAATTGGACGCACTGGTATCTGGCCGGCGACACGGAAAACCGCGGGGATCTGGTGCGGGAATTTCAGGCGGCGGAGGGCGCGGGCGTGTTTCTGATCTCGCTCAAGGCCGGCGGGTTCGGCCTCAACCTGACGGCCGCCAGCTATGTGGTGCTGTTCGACCCGTGGTGGAATCCCGCCGTGGAAAACCAGGCCATTGACCGCACGCACCGCATCGGGCAGGACCGCACGGTGATGGCGTACCGCCTGCTGATCAAGGACAGCGTCGAGGAAAAAATCCGGAGCCTCCAGCGGCAAAAGAGCTCGCTGGCCGAGGACGTGCTGGGGGAGGACAAGTTTTCGCAGAGCCTGTCCCTGGACGATCTGCGGTTCCTGCTGGCCAATTGAGCCACGTCACCGATAGTCCATCTCGTCGGAAGCTGGCTGGTGGCGGTGGCCACGACCAACAACGCGCGGGATCGCAAACTGGTGACGCTGGCCGGGGTCGCGCCTGACATCGACGGCTTGGGCGCCGTGGCTGACGTCATTATCTCATGGTGTTCCGGCAAGGAATGCACCTTCCATTATTATCAGCAATACCATCATATCTTGCTGCACGGCTGGCCGGGCGCCGTGGTGGTGTCCCTCCTCTTCACATTTTTCGCGCGCGAACACTGGCGGGTGTTGCTGCTCTGCCTGTTGACCTATCATCTGCATTTGCTCTGTGACTTGGTTGGGTCGCGGGGGCCGACCGTCGGTGATTTGTGGCCGATCTGTTATTCCGAGCCGGTGTTCCGCCATCCGATTTGGTTTTGGAAGCACCAGTGGCGGCTGGACGGCTGGCAGAACCAATCCATTTTCGTTGTCATCTTTCTGGCCTCGCTGTGGGTGGCGGTCAGGAAGGGCTATTCCTTCGTAGAGGTGTTCAGTGAGCGTCTGGATGCGGGGTTTGTGAAGGTGCTGCGGAAATGGCGGGGCGATCTGCGGCGGAGTGCCGGGTTTTTGGCCTGAGCCGGACCGATTCAGACTGGATATTTCTCCTCCAAATCAATGCGTTTTAGTAGATAATGCAGAACATTCCCTGCGGGCTCTTCTGGCACCCCTGGCCGGGGTGCGGAGAAATGCGGGTGTTTACCGGCGGGCTGAGTATTCCCAGGCGTAAATTCCGGGAGTATTCATGATAATCCCCAAACGGCATATTGTTTAGCCTCAGGGTCGCAAAGCGACACCATGATAATAGCCGGGCGTTTCAACGCCCGGGTCATGGCCGGCGCCGGGGCAAGTCCCAACGGGACGGCTGAGTTTATTTCCACAAATACCGTTCGTCGTATTCGATTCGGTGTCTTTTCAATAGCGCCAGAAATTCTTCCGGAAACGTCATCTTTCGGTGGTGCGCCTCCTGCCCCCGGATGTATGCAATTGTTTTGTCCAGTTGTGACACGCTGACACTGAATGCGCCGTAGGCTTCCTGCCAGGCAAACGTTCCTTGGTGCTGAAAACACAATGAAAATAGGAACTGATGTAGGACATGGCCACCATTCAGCCGTCCCTGCGGGACTTTGGCAATGCCGAATTCAACCGGGCGTTGAAACGCCCGGCTAGTGTCGTGGCGTCGCTTTGCGACGGCCTGCCGCGCTTGTGCGCAAAGCATGTGGCGTTTGGGTCACCAAATTGAACCGACAACAATCCGAGATGGTCTTGGCGGCTGAGGGCGGGCCGGGGCGCGGTTTTTTGGGCTTGAATTTGAACGAAACGGCCGGTGACGCGCTCAATTTACCGGATTCCCTTGGTCATTTGCGCTGCGGCCGGAATAACCGCTGGTAATTTTGTCCCGGGCGCATAAACTGACCGAACTTTAAGTGCGTCAATTTCTTAACATAGCGGGCAATGCCTTTATGGAATTGGTCCGGCAGCCGGTCTTTCTGCTGTTGTTGACAGGCTCGGTGCTGTTCGAGATTTTTCTGGCGGTGCCGTATTACTTTGCGCTGGGGGACGAGATGAAGCTGGTGAAGACCAGCGCGCTGGCGGTGATGCTGTTGACGGGCCTGTTCGGCGCGGTGCTGAGCGCGTCGGCCTCGCTGGCGCGGGAGATTCACATGGGCACGGCGCTGGCGGTGCTGTCCAAGCCGGTGGGGCGCGCGCAGTTTTTGCTGGCGAAGTTTGCGGGCCTGGCCGCGGCGCTGACGGTGCTGGCGTATGTGGACCAGGTGGGGGTGATGCTCGCGAGCTGGATGGCGTTCGACGCGTACGGCAAGACGGATTTGCTCGCCATCGGGATTTTTGCCGGCGGCATCGCCCTGGCCTACGCGATGGCGGGCTTCAGCAATTTTTTCCTGCGGCGGCCGTTTGTGAGCGACGCGGTGTTTGCCACGGTGGTGATGGTGACGGTGGCGGCCTTCATCGTTTTGCAGTTCACCCGGCAGTCACAAAGCCTGGGGCAACAGGCGGCGGTGGACTGGCGGCTGGTGCCGGCGGGGATCCTGATTTTATTCGCGTTTTGGATTTTTGCGGCGGTGGCGCTGGCGTGTTCCACGCGGCTGGACATGATTGCCACGCTGGCGATCTGCTCGGGGGTGTTTCTCCTGGGGCTGATGTCGGATTATTTGTTTGGGCTGCCGGCGGCCCGGGGCAGCTGGTGGGCGTCGGTACTTTACAGCGTGGTGCCGAACTGGCAGCTTTTCTGGCTCGCCGACGCACTGGAAACGGGCAAGAGCACGTTTCAATGGGCCTATGTGGGCAAGGCGCTGGGCTATGTGGTGTTTTACGCCGGGAGTGCGCTGGCGGTGGCGGTGGCGCTGTTTGACGAGCGGGAATTGAACTGAGCCGGCGGCGGCGTTGGGGCGCCGGCACGAACAAGTTACAACCAAATGGATCGAAGCATACAAAAGAATGGCCTGGTGAACCTCGCCGTGGCGCTGGTGATCTTCCTCGCCGCGTTTGGGGTGACCGTATTTGCGGGGTCCCTGGGCGGGCAGGCGGCGGCCGTGTTCCTGGGCCTGGGCGTGCTGGTGACGTTGGTGAGCTGGTTTCAGATGCGGCTGGAGGAAAACGAGCGGCTGGAGAAATTGGAGCTGGACGAGCTGGCCCGCAGCCGCGGCGCGTCGCTGTTTGAGGCCAAGGACGCGGGCAGCTTCCCGGCGCGCAACGCCCGGGAGCAGTTCGAGAAGTATTTCGTTCCCGGATTCACCGTCCTGCTGCTGCTGCTGCAAGCCGGCGGCGCCTGGCTGCTGTGGTACTGGAGCGGCAAGAACCCGGCGACGCTCAAGGCGGACAACGCCATGCAAGGGCTGTCGCTGTTCGGCATTTTCGCGCTGCTGCTGTTTTTGTTCGGCCGGTTTTCCGTGACGATGGCGCGGCTGGAAGACAACCGGCTGCTGCGGCCGGGCGCGAGTTTCCTGCTGGCCAGCGCGTATGTGTGCGGGTTCACGGCGCTGGGGATTGCGGGCGCGGAGGCGCGGTATCCGCAGGCGGATTTCTGGGTGGCGCGGGGCCTGTGCGTGCTGCTGGCGCTGCTGGCGGTGGAGAACGTGCTCACGCTGGTGCTGGAGATTTATCGTCCGCGGCTCAAGGGCAAGGTGGTGCGTCCGCTCTACGAGAGCCGCATCGCCGGGCTGCTGGCGCAGCCGGAGAGCCTGTTCACGACGGCGGCGCAGACGCTGGACTACCAGTTTGGCTTCAAGGTGTCGGAGACGTGGTTTTTCCAGGCGTGCAAGCGGAGCGTGCCGGTGCTGCTGCTGGTGCAATTTGCCGCGCTGCTGCTGTCCACCACGATGGTGTTCGTGAATGCGGGGGAAGAGGCGGTGCTGGAGCATTTCGGGCGTCCGGTGGCGGTGTTCGGCGCCGGCGGGCATTGGAAACTGCCCTGGCCGGCCGACCGGGTGTACCGGTTCCGCACCGAGCAGATCCAGTCGTTCGCGGTGGGCTACACGCCGGATGCGGAGAGCGAGGCGGCGAACATCGTGTTGTGGACGGTGCCGCACGCGAAGGAGCAGAATTTCCTGGTGGGCAACCGGTCGCAGTCCCCGGCGGGGACCGCCGGCACCAATGACGCGGCCGGGGCCAAGCCCGTGGGGCTCATCACGGTGAGCATCCCGGTGCAATTCCAGATCACGAACATCACGGACTGGGTCTATCGGAACACCACGCCGGAGGATTTTCTGGAGAGCCTGGCCACGCGCGAGGTGGTGCATTATTTCGCCGGCAGCGACCTGAACGACGTTCTTTCGCACGGGCGGTTGGAGGCGGCGTCGGCCTTGCGCGACCGCATCCAGACGGCGGCGAATGCGCGGGATCTGGGCGTGAAAATCATTTTTGTGGGGCTGCAGGACATCCATCCGCCCACGGGCAGCGACGTGGCCAAGACCTACGAGAACGTGGTGGGCGCGGAGGAGAAGCGGCTGGCCACGATCCTGGACGCGGAGGCGGCGGCCATCCGCACCAACGCGCTGGCGGACAGCCAATCGTACACGGTGACGAACGTGGCGGACGCGAACCGGGTGCGGCTGGTGACGAGCGCGTACGCCCGGGCGGCGATGTTCACCAACCAGATCCCGGCTTTTGAGGCGGCGCCTTCGGTTTACCGGCAGCGGCTCTATTTGCAGAATTTCGCGGAGGCCACGCGCAACGCGCGCAAATACATTCTGCTGGTCACCAACACGCAGGACGTGCTGATTTTTGACCTGGAGGACAAGATCCGCGAGGACCTCCTGAACCTTTCCATCACGAATTCACCATGAAAAAGAACGCCATAACCATCATCATCGCCGCAATTCTGCTGGTGATCTTTGTGCTCCTGCTGTTCACCTTCCAGGTGCGGCAGTCCGAAGTCGTCGTGGTCTCCCGCTTCCTGGAGCCCAAGCGGACGATCAACGAGCCGGGGCTGTATTTGAAATGGCCGTGGCCGATTGACAGCATCAACCGGTTCGACCAGCGCGTGCAGACCTTCGAGGACAAGTTCAGCGAGACGTACCTGGCGGACAATTCGATCATGCTGGCCAGCGTGTACGTGGGGTGGCGGATTTCGGATGCCAAGGCGTTTTTCCCGAAGTTCCCGGGCGGTTCGGCGGTGGACGCGCAGCGCCAGTTGGAAACCATGCTCCGCAGCGCCAAGCTGGAAAGCATGGGGCGGCACAATTTGGCCGACTTCGTGAACTCCGATCCGTCCAAGCTGAAGTTCGACGAGATTGAAAAGGAGATCCAGGATTCGGTGCAGGCGCAACTGGCGAAGAACAATTACGGCATCACCATCGAGTTTCTCGGCATCAAGCGCATCGGCCTGCCGGAAAGCGTGACGCAGTCGGTGTTTGACCGGATGAAGGCCGAGCGCACGAAGTACATCACGGACGCGCAATCGCAGGGCGAAGCGCAGGCGGCCAAGATCAAATCCGCCGCCGAGCGCAAGGCCGCGGACCTGGTGGCCGATGCGACGGCGGACGCCACGCGGATCCAGGGCGAGGGCGAGGCGGAGGCGGCGAAGATGCTGGGGGTGTTCCAGCAGAATCCGCAACTGGCGGTGTTCAATTTGCAGCTCGAAGCCCTGAAGAATTCGATGAACCAGAAGTCCACGCTGATTTTCGACGAGCGCTGGTCGCCCTTCAGCATCTTCCAGAATCTGCCGGCCAACCCCACGGGCAAGTGACATGAGCGAGCACGACCATCACGACCATCATCATGCGGAGCACGCGGATCCGCCCGCGCTGGAGACGCGCGACGCGGGATCGCAGGCGCTGGCCGAGGCGCTGCACAGCAGCTTTGCCATCGTCAAAGTGGCGATGGTCCTGCTGGTGGTGGTCATCCTCGGCGCCGGCTTTTTCCGGGTGAACCCGGGCGAAAAAGCGGTGATCCTGCGGTTTGGCAAGCCGGTGGGCGAGGGGCAGAAGATGCTGCTGAGCTCGGGAAAATTCTACTGGTCGTTCCCGTATCCGATTGACGAGGTGGTGCGCATTCCCATCTCCGAGATTCAAAAGGTCACTTCCACCGCGGGTTGGTATTACATGACGCGGGAGGAGGAAGTGACGTACGAGACGATGGGGACGGAGCCGGCCGGCAACGGCATCAACCTGGACCCGCGGAAGGACAGCTATGTGATCAGCGCCGACCGGAACATCATCCACACGCGGGCGACGGTGTATTATCGCATCGAGGATCCGCTGGCGGCGATCTTCCACTTTACCGCGGGTACGAACCAGCAGTTCAACACGGGCGGGATTTCCAATGCGGTGCAGAATGCCGCGAACAATGCGCTGGTGGCCACGGCGGCGCGCTTCAACGTGGACGACATTCTCACGCTGGACATCGCGGGATTCCAGGACGCCGTGCGGCATCGCTTGAACGACTTGGTGGAGCGGGAGCATTTGGGGGTGGCGGTGGACCAGTGCCAGGTGCAGAGCGAGGCGCCGCGGCAGCTGGCGGACACTTTCCGGCTGGTGACGGCCGCCCGGCAGAGCCGTGACAAGTCCATCCAGGTGGCGCAGGGCGACCAGAACCGGATTTTGAGCGAGGCCGGCGCGCAGGCGGTGGGCATCACCAACTCCGCCGAGGCGGCGCGCAACCGCTACGTGACGTCCGTGCAGTCGGAGGCCGAGGCGTTCACCCGGCTGCTGCCGCAATACGAGAGCAATCCGCTGCTGTACGAGGAACTGGCGCTGACCAAGACCATGCCGGAGATTTTCACCAACGTGGAGAAAATCTATCTGCCGCAGCGCGCCGATGGCAGAACCCGCGAACTCAGGCTAATGTTAAACCGCGAACCGCCGCAGAATTCGCGAGCTGCGGGCGGTCCGTAGAACGGCAATTGTTGTATGCAAGTCACGTCACTGTTGAGCCAATACGAGCCCGACCACGAGCACGGGCATGATGGGCACGACCACGAGCATTCCGTAGTGCATCTCTGGCAGGCGGTGCTGGGGGTGGTCTGTGTGCTCAACGCCTTCATTGTGGACTGGCTGTTTGACGGTGCCAGCACGCTGGCCAACGCGAGCGCCATGATCGGCGCCATGATCCTGATTTACCCCATCATCGTGACGTCGGTGCGGGACCTGCGGAACGGCCATTTGAGCATCAACGAGCTGGTGGCCATCGCCGTGCTCGCGGCGTTTGCCTCCGGCAATTACAAGGTGGCCGGCGTCGTCGCCTTCTTCATGCTCACCGGCGAGCTCATCGAGACCCGCACGGCGGAAGGGGCGCGCAAATCCGTGGAATCGCTCATCAAGCTCACCCCCACGCGCGCGCGGCGGCTGTTGAAAGGCGGCGCGGAGGAGGAGGTGCCGGCCAGCCAGTTGACGGTGGGCGACCTGATCCGCATCCGGCCCGGCGACAACGTGGCGGCCGACGGGTTGATTGTCAGCGGCCAGGGCTCGTTCAACCAGGCGACCATCACGGGCGAGTCGCTGCCGGTGGACAAAAAGACGGGCGACGAAGTTTTTGCCGGCACGCAAAACCTCACGGGCGTGCTGGAGGTGAAGGTCAGCCGCGCTGGCACGGACACCACGCTGGGCCGCGTGCGCGAGCTGATCATAGCCGCCGAGCAGACGAAGCTGCCCATCCAGAAGATCGTGGACCAGTACATGGGATTCTACACGCCGCTGGTGCTGGTCATCGGGGCGCTGGTGTGGGCGTTCACGCATGATTTGGACCGGGTGATCGCGGTGCTGGTGGTGTCGTGTCCGTGCGCGTTCATTCTGGCCACGCCCACGGCGATGGTGGCGGCGCTGAGCGCCGCCGCGCGGTTGGGCATCCTGATCAAGAACGTGGCCGACATCGAATCGGCCGCGAAGATCAACGCGTTCATTTTTGACAAGACGGGCACACTGACCACCGGGCAACTGGCGGTGAGCCGCCTGGCGCCGCTGGGCGAGACCAAGCCCGCCGAGCTGTTGTTGCTGGCCGCCTCCGCGGAGAAGTACAGCAACCATCCCACCGCCCGGGCGCTGGCCAGCCTGGCCGGGGAGGCAGGCGTGCCGCTGGCGGAGCCGAAGGATTTTCTGGAGACGGCCGGCCGCGGTGTGAAGGCCGAGATCAACGGGGCCAAGGTGCTCGTGGGCCGGGCGCAATGGCTGCAGGACAACGGCGTGGCGGCCGGCTTTGAAAAGTCGGTGGATGTGAACGACGCGGAGGGCTGGAGTCTGATTTTTGTGGCGCAGAACGGGCGCTGCGTGGGCTGGCTGGGCATGCAGGACAAGACCCGGACCGACGCCAAGGACGCGCTGGCGGAATTGAAGGAAGCGGGCGTGCGCCGGATTTCGATGGTCTCGGGCGACCGGCAGGCGGTGGCCACGCGCGTGGCCGCGGAAATCGGCTGCGAAGAGGCCAAGGGCGACTGTTTGCCGCAGGACAAGGTGGCGTTCGTCCGCGCCATGAAGGCCAAGGGCTACAAGGTGGCGGTGATCGGCGACGGGGTGAATGACGCGCCGGCGCTGGCGGCGGGGGACATCGGCATCGCGATGGGCGCGGCGGGCAGCGAAGTGGCCATCCACAGCGCCACGATTGCGCTGTTGAACAACGATCTGCGCCGGCTGCCGTTCCTGGTGAAGCTCTCGCGCAGCACGCGCACGGTGATCAACCAGAATTTCCTGTTCGGCGTGCTGTTCATCATCGTGGGCCTCACCGTCACGTCGTTTGGCTTCATCGGCCCCATCTTCGCGGCCCTGCTGCACAACGTGGGGTCGTTGATTGTGATTTTCAACAGCGCGCGGCTGGTGCGCAAGGGCGAGGAACTGGAGCATTTCCATCCGGAAATGGAGACGTTCGAGCGTCCGGCGGCGGCGGGGCAGTTAACGCCGAAGCTGGCGTGAGGATTTTAAACGCCGGACTGCGAGCCGTTTGTTCCGGAGGAACAATTGATAATAGCCCGGCAATTTATTGCCGGGGGACGGCAATTGCGTGTCGCGTCCCAGCGGGACGGCTGAAAAATGACAATACCTTTTCAGCCGTCCCGTTGGGACTGTTGCCCGTTTAATGGCTATACCCGCAGATAAATCTGCGGGCTATTCTCGAAAAGTCCCTTCGGGACTACGTGAATTCGATTCGCTGCCTCGTTCACAACCCGAGATGCACCCAGTTGGCGAGCCGCAGAACTTGCAGGCGTCGGAGAATGCGACTAGTTTAATCGCGTGAAGACTAACGGGTTTTCTTTGATTCCTCACGGCTTGCTGACCATGCCCGACTCGATTAGAATCTCTATATGACCGATGCTGAAGTTAGCGTTGTTGGCCGATCTGCCGTCCGCCCAGCAGCGAACGACGAGGTGGTGGTGTCCGTGCGCGGGCTCACCAAGGTGTTCAAGGATTTCTGGAACCGGCCGAAGGCGCGCGCGGTGGACAACGTGGATTTCGCGGTGCGCCGCGGCGAGGTGTTCGGCCTGCTGGGTCCGAACGGCTCCGGCAAATCCACGACGGTGAAGCTGCTGCTGGGCCTGCTGAATCCCACGCGGGGGCACATCGAGGTGTTCGGCCATTCGCCGCGCCACGTGCAGACCAAGGCGCGCATCGGCTATCTGCCGGAGGAGTCGTACCTCTATCGCTATCTCAATTCGCGCGAGACGCTGGATTTTTTTGGCAACCTGTTTCATCTCAGCAAAAGCGACCGCGACAACCGCGCCGAGCAGTTGCTGGACATGGTGGGGCTGGGCAAGACGCAGACGCGCGCGGTGGGCGAGTTTTCCAAGGGCATGCAGCGCCGCATCGGCCTGGCCCAGGCGCTCATCAACGATCCCGACCTCGTCATCCTGGACGAGCCGACGGCGGGCCTGGACCCGATCGGCTGCCGCGAGGTGAAGGATTTGATCATCGCCCTGGCCAAGCGCGGCAAGACGGTGATCTTGAGCAGCCATTTGCTGTCGGACGTGGAGGATGTCTGCGACCGGGTGGTGATTTATTACGGCGGAAAGATCCAGGCCAACGGCACGTTGAAGGAGTTGCTGGCCAAGCCGGACAGTTTGCGCATCACCACGCCGGTGCTGTCGCGCCCCACGCTGGAGCGCGTGCTGGAGATCATCCGCACGGACGCCGCCAAGGGCGAAGTGCGCGTGGACAATCCCACGCAGAACCTCGAAAGCTATTTTCTGGACGTGGTGGCCAAGGCGCGCGCCGCGAACGAGACCAGCGGCGCCCAGTCCGGGGCGAGGGTGGCCGAGTATTTGCGCGGCGGGCCCGAGGTCCGGCCGGCGGGGGAAAAGGTGTTGGAAAAACTGGCGCTGCCGCAGGCGGCGCCCAAGGCGGTCCGGCCCGTGACGGAACCCGCCACGGCGAAGGTGGACGAAAACAAACTGGCGGCGCTGGCGCAGCCGGCCGCCCCGGTGCGGCCGCCGGAGCCAACCGCGCCGGGAACTCCCGCCCCCAAGCCGGCCGATCTGGCCAAGGCAGACGAAAAGCTGGCGTCGCTGCTGGGCGGGAAAAAGTGATTTAACCGGGAGCCCTTGCCCATGTTTGACGACATCAACGATCTTTACCAGCAGGTCATTCTGGATCACTGCAAGAACCCGCGCAATTTTCACGAGCTGCCGCGCTGCTCGTGTTCGGCGCAGGGCCACAATCCGCTGTGCGGCGACCAGTTGAAGCTGTTTCTCACGCTCGAGGGCGACGTGATCAAGGACGCGAGCTTCGTGGGGTCGGGCTGCTGCATTTCCAAGGCCTCAGCCTCGCTGCTGACGGAAAACGTCAAGGGCAAGTCACGGGCGGAGGCGGAACAAATGTTCGAGCGGGTGCGGGACTTGGTGACGACGGGCAAGACCACCGGCGAGGTGGGCAAGCTGGCCGTGTTCGCCGGCGTGCACAAGTACCCGGCGCGCGTGAAGTGCGCCATTCTCTCCTGGCACGCCTTGATGGGCGCGCTGCGGGGCGATGGCTCCAAGCCCATCAGCACGGAAAACGAGCAGACCTGACGGTCCCGCGGGTGCGGGCTTGGGCCGGGAAGATTGCCTGCCCCGAACCCGGGAAAGAAGGCGATGTTAGTGGGGGGGAAGCTCGCCCTCACCCCGGCCCTCTCCCCCGGGGAGGTTTCCCCTAAAGCGTTCGCGCATTGAACCCCTGAACTGCAAAAGAAACATTCAACATTCCACATTCAACGACCAATATCGAAGGGGCTCGCGCTGCTGCCTTCGTTCAGGATTGGAAGTTGAATGTCGAAGGTTGAATGTTTTGGGGAGCGGGCGGAGGGCGCCATGCATTTCCTGGCGGCGCTGGTGGAATCGAGCAGCGATGCCATCTACGGCAAAAACCTGGAAGGCATCATCGTGAGCTGGAATCCGGCCGCCGAACGGCTGTTTGGCTATTCGACGGAGGACATCGTGGGCCAGTCCACGGCCGTGCTGTATCCACAAGCCCGGCGCAAGGAAATGGCGGAGATCCTCGAGCGGGTGCGGGCCGGTGCCACTGTGGCCGAAATGGAGACCTGCGTTTCCCGGCATTCGGCGGTGACCTTCACCCAGAGCATCTGTCCCGACTGCGCCAAGAGTTATGAAAAGCGCTTCGGACCCAAGTCGGACTAACGCATTTATTGCGCGAAAAACTTCTGGATCTCGCGGATGACATCCACGAAGCGGTCCACTTCCGCCGGGGTGTTGTAGAAATAGAAGCTGGCGCGGGCGGTGGATTCCACGCCGAGTTTGTGCATGAGCGGTTGCGTGCAGTGATGCCCGCCGCGCAACGCCACGCCGCCCTGGTCGGCCAGGGTCACCACATCGTGCGCATGGACGTCCTTGAGCAGGAAGCTCACGAGCCCCGCCCGGTTTTCCCGGGGGCCGAAGATCCGGAGGTTTTTGAGCGCCGAGAGCTTTTCGACGGCATAGGCCGCCAGTTCCTGGTCGTGCCGCCAGATGTGCTCGCGCCCGATGGCATCGAGGTAATCCATGGCCACGTGCAGGCCCACCGGCCCGGAAATATCCGGCGTGCCGGCCTCGAACCGGTGGGGGGCGTTTTTGAATTCCGTCTTGTCGTAGCCCACGTTCAGAATCATCTCGCCGCCGCCCTGGTAGGGCGGCATGACGTCGAGCAGTTCCTGCCGGCCGTACAAGATGCCGATGCCCGTCGGCCCGCAAATCTTGTGGCCGGAGAAGGCGAAGAAATCGCACCCGATGGCCTGCACGTCCACCGGCAGATGGCCCGCGCTCTGCGCGCCGTCCACCAGGGTGACGATGCCCCGCTGCCGCGCCCGGGCGCACAGGTCGGCCACGGGATTGACGGTGCCCATGGAATTTGAAATGTGCACCATGGCAAAAATTTTTACGCGGGGCGTGAGCAGCGCATCCAGCCCGGACAAGTCCAGCAGGCCGTCGTCGCCGGTGACGGGCACATACGCGATGCGGGCGCCGGTGCGTTGCGCCAGCATTTGCCAGGGCACGAGGTTGCTGTGGTGCTCCAATTCGGTGAGCAGGATGACATCGCCGGGCTGCAAATGGGCGACGCCCCAGGTGGCGGCCACCAGGTTGATGCCCTCGGTGGTGCCGCGGGTGAAGACGATTTCGTCCGCGCTCCGGGCGTGGATGAACGTGGCGGCGCGTGCGCGGGCCGCCTCGAAGGCGCTGGTGGCGCGGTTGCTCAATTCATGGATGCCGCGATGGACGTTGGCGTTGTCGTGCTCGTAATAGTGCGTGAGCGCCTGGATCACCACGCGCGGCTTTTGCGACGTGGCCGCGTTGTCAAAATACACCAGCGGCCGCCCATGGACCTCTTGGTTGAGAATGGGAAAATCCTTGCGCAAATTTGGCCAGTCGGGAATTACACTCATATTATTTCGATACAAACGACAGGGAACACCCGGATTCCCCGGATGAAACGGCGCGAAGCCCGCCCAACCCCTGCTACAGCAGCCCCAATTGCAGCTTCGCCGCCTCGGTCATCATGCTCTGGTTCCAGGGGGGGTCCCAGACCAGCTCGACGTTGGCTTCGTCAATCGGCTCCAGTGAGATCAATTTGTTCTGCACGTCTTGGGCCAGCACCGGTCCCATGCCGCAGCCGGGCGCGGTGAGGGTCATTTTCACATCCGCTTTGAAATTATTGCCGCCCAAAGGCGTGAGCTGGCAGTCATAGATCAGGCCCAAGTCCACGATATTGACGGGGATTTCGGGGTCGAAGCACGTTTTGAGCGATTCCCAGACCTGTTTTTCCAGTTGGTCTTGGGACAGCGGGCCGGCGGGCGCCACCGCCGCGGCCGCCGGTTGGGCCGCCGGCGCCACCGTCAGGCCCAGCGCGTCGGCGTCCTGTTCGGCAATCCGGAACATGTTGCCGTTGACGATTACCGTGTAGCTGCCGCCGAGCGATTGGGTGATGTGCGCGGCTTCACCCTTGAGAAGCGTCACCTTGGTCCCAATGGGAACCACGGACGCCTCCACGTCTCGCAGCAAAACTTTCTGTTCGGAGCTCATAATTGGGCTTTCAACTCGTGTCGCCCGACATCATCGCTTCAATCCGGCCTAAAATCAATGGCTGTATCCCCGATTGCAGCCCTTTAATTTGACCGGCAGGACTCCTTTTCCATCGGCCGGCCTTAAGTCCCGGGTCGTCCCCGGGGGCAAATTAGTTTCGGAGATGTCGAATTAGATGTACACCCGCCCCGTCAACTTCCGGGCGGCTGGGGTGGTGTTGTTGTAACACTCTTGTCATCAATCGTTTCTGCGTTTAGATTTCAGTTGCGTTAAATGTCACTTGGATTTAACTTTAATGACAGTGTTAAGTTTTGCCCTTATGTCGAACCCAGCAAAAGAATCATCGTCGGTGAACGATTTGCTGAAGAACTCGTCGCTCTACCGTGAGTTTCAGGCCGAGCGTGAAGAAATTCTCAAGCACAAGTGGATTGAGTCGGAGAAGGCTGGACACGATATTGGCTTTGAGCAGGCGCTGACGGACTGGATCATCAAGCATCGTGCCAATTGGCGCAAGACCCGGCAGACCACGGTGATTTAAACTTAAAAAGCTCCTTTAAGGCCGGCCCAGTGAGGCGGCCAAGGGATCATGAACGCTCAAGCAACGACGCGAACCGGAGCCCGCAAGGGCTGGATTCGCGATTTTTATTTTCCGGCGGCCGGCGGGGCCCGGATCCGGAAGCCATTTGCGGAAAATTCCGATGTCTGATTCCACTGTCATTCTCGATGCCCCCGCCATCCAGCGCTCGCTGACGCGCATCGCCCACGAGATTGCCGAGCGCAACGAGCAGGACCGGGAGGTCGTGCTGGTGGGCATTCCCCTCGGCGGCGACCATCTGGCGGCGCGGCTGGCCAAGCTGCTCGCCGGCATCTGGAAACACGAGGTGCCCTTTGGCATCCTGGACACCACGATGCACCGGGACGACCTGGACCAGCGGCCGGCGCCCACCATGCATCCCACGGATATTCCCTTTGACGTGAACGGCAAGACCGTGGTGCTGGTGGACGACGTGCTGTTCAGCGGGCGCACCACGCGGGCGGCGATGGACGCGTTGAACGATTTCGGGCGCCCCAAGCGGATCCAGCTCGCCGTGCTGGTGGATCGCGGCCACCGCGAGCTGCCCATCAAGGCCGATTTCGTCGGCAAAAATGTGCCCACGGCGCTGGATGAAAAAATCTCCCTGCTGCTCACCGAATCCGGCGCGGCGCAGGACCAGGTGGTGGTGAAACGGAAATGAGGACCGAACGGGCAACCGCTCCTTAACCCAACATGTCGTGGACTAAAAAACATCTGCTCGACGTCGAGTCGCTCACCGTGGCGGAAATCATGACGGTGCTGGACACCGCGCGGAGCTTCAAGGCGGTGGGCCGGCGCGCCATCAAAAAGGTGCCGGCGCTGCGCGGCAAGACGGTGGTCAACCTGTTTGTCGAGCCATCCACGCGCACGCGCACGAGCTTCGAGCTGGCGGCCATCCGCCTGAGCGCGGACGTCATCAATTTCTCCGCCGAGGCGTCGTCGTTCAAGAAGGGCGAGACGCTCAAGGACACGGCCAAAAACCTGGAGGCGCTGAACGCCGATTTCATCATCATCCGCCACAGCGCGAGCGGCGCGGCGCATTTTCTGGCGCGGGCGCTGGACGCCCACGTGATCAACGCCGGCGACGGCGCCCACGAACATCCCACGCAGGCGCTGCTGGACACCTTCACCATCCTGGAGAAAAAGGGCCGCGTGGCCGGGCTGAACGTGACGATTCTGGGCGACATCCTGTACAGCCGCGTGGCCCGGTCGGACATCTGGGCGCTGACGAAACTTGGCGCCAACGTGACGCTGTGCGGCCCCGCCACGCTGGTGCCGAAAGCGTTCGAGCAGATGGGCTGCCGCGTGACTTACGACGTGGATGAGGCCATCCGCGACGCGGACATCATCAACCTGCTCCGCATCCAGCACGAGCGCCAGCGCAAGACGATGTTCCCCAGCCTGGGCGAATACACGAACCTGTACGGCCTCACCAAGGCCCGGCTCGCCCGGACCCGGCCCGATGCGCTGATCATGCATCCCGGCCCGATCAACCGCGGCGTGGAGATTGACAGCGAGGTGGCCGACTGCGGCCGCTCGGTCATTTTGGAACAGGTGACGAACGGGCTGGCCGTCCGCATGGCCGTGTTGTTTCTGGTGAATGGCGGCAAGGCCCCCGCCGAATTGTCCGCCGCCTAACCCGGATATTTCTCAGTGGCATTGGCGGACGAGGGCAACACTGGCGTAGCGCAGGTTTCCCAACCTGCTGTATCGCCGATTTCCAAATCGGCAGGGTGTCGCCATGGCGTGGCGTCTGCGGGCTTGGAAACCCGCGATACAGCAGACTTGGAAGTCTGCGCTGCAAGATTGCCTGTGAAATCTTCGGGCTAGACTCCCATCGGGTGCCAGACGGTCTTGAACTCAATCGTGTCGAGAATCCAGGCCGGATCCTCCACCTTGCTGCTGAACCAGTCCGCCGGCTTGAGCACGCGCTTGGCATAGCGCTTCAGATTGGTGGCCGTGCCCGCCTGCAATTTCGCCCCCGCCTCCGCGCTCCCCGTGCCATCCACGATCGCGTTCACGTCCATGTGCGCGGCGATGTGCGGCAACATTTCGGCGTGGCTGCCGGTGAGCAGGTTCACCACGCCGGCGGGCAGGTCGCTGGTGGCCAGGATTTCCGCGAAGGCGGCCACCGGCAGCGGATATTTCTCGGACGCCAGCGCCACCGCCGTGTTGCCGCTCAGGATGACCGGGGCCAGCAGGGACACCAGGGCCAGCAAGGGCGGTTCCTCGGGGGCCAGCACCACCACCACGCCGGTGGGTTCGGCCGTGGTGAAATTGAAATGCGGCGTGGCCACGGGATTGACGCTGCCATACACCTGCTGGTACTTGTCCGTCCAGCCCGCAAAATGCACCAGCCGGTCAATGGCCACGGCCACCTCGCGGTGGGCCTTCACGGCGCTCACGTCGGTGGAGCGGGCGATTTCGGCCACCAGTTCGCCGGCGCGGCTTTGCAGCATTTCCGCGGCGCGATAGAGAATCTGCCCGCGGTGGTAGGCCGAGGCCCGGCGCCAGCCCGCCGCCGCCGCGCGCGCGGCGGCCACGGCGTCGCGCAAATCCTTGCGCGAGGCGTGCGCATAATTGTCCAGCGGCTCGCCCTTGGCCGATTTGGCCGGCAGACAGCGCCCGCTTTCGCTGCGTGGAAATTTTCCCCCGATGTAGAGCTTGTAGGTTTTTTTGACTTCGAGGCGTTTGCTCATGACGTGATGATTTGATGCATGGTTTTCTGAGTGCCGACGGTCATCATCGGCGAAACTCCCGCAAAAGGCAACCGCCCAGCGAGGCTGTGTCGCCCAGCGCGGCTGGCTCCGCGGGCGATGAGATTTCCCCGAAAAATTCGCGCATTGAACCGCTGAACCGCAAAAGAAACATTCAACCTTCGACATTCAACGCCCAATATCGAAGGGGCTCGCGCTGCCGCCTTCGTTCAGGGTTGGAAGTTGAATGTTTTTTTGGTTCATGGAAAACGTCAATCCGCGCGGCAGTAGGCCGCCAGTCCTTGCAGGCCGCCCTCGCGGCCAAAGCCGCTTTCCCGGTAGCCGCCAAACGGGCTGGCGGGGTCAAACTTGTTGTACGTGTTGGCCCAGACCACCCCGGCGCGGAGCTGGCTGAGCACCTTGAAAATCTTGCTGCCCTTGTCCGTCCAGACGCCCGCGCTGAGGCCGTACGGCGTGGCATTGGCGCGCTCCACAGCTTCTTCGGGCGTGCGGAAAGTCATCACGCTGAGCACCGGGCCAAAGATCTCCTCCTGCGCCACGCGATGCGATGCCGTGACGCCCGTGAGGAACGTGGGCGGATACCAATAGCCGCGCGCCGGCAGTTGGCAGGCCGTCTGCACCACCTCCGCGCCCTCGTCCACGCCGCTTTGCACCAGCGCGCGGATTTTCTCCAACTGCGGCCGGTTGTTGATGGCGCCGATGTCCGTGTTCTTGTCCAGCGGATTGCCCAGGCGCAGCGTCTGGATGCGGTCGCGCAGCTTGCGCACCACCGCCGGGAAAATGCCCTCCTGCACGAGCAGCCGCGAGCCGGCGCAGCAGACGTGGCCCAGGTTGAAATAAATCCCGGCCACGATGCCCTCGATGGCCTGGTCCAGCGGCGCGTCCTCGAACACGATGTTCGCCGCCTTGCCGCCCAGCTCCAGCGTGAGGCGCTTGTCCGTGCCGGCCACCAGCGCCGCCAGTTGCTTGCCAACCTCCGTGGAACCGGTGAACGCAATCTTGTCCACGTCCGGATGCAGCACCAAAGCCGGGCCGGTTTCCGCCGGGCCGGTGATGACGTTCACGACGCCCGGCGGCAGCTCCGCCGCCTGGAAAATCTCCGCCAGCCGCAACAGGGTGAGACTGGTCGTCTTCGAGGGCTTGATAACCACGGTGTTGCCGCAGGCCAGCGCCGGCGCGATCTTCCACGCCGCCATCAACAGCGGAAAATTCCACGGCACGATCTGTCCCGCCACGCCCAGGGGCCGCGGCCGGCGGCCCGGGAACGCGTACGGCAGCTTGTCCGCCCAGCCGGCGTAATAAAAGAAATGCGCCGCCACCAAGGGCAGGTCCACGTCCCGCGTTTCCCGGATGGGCTTGCCGCCATCCAAGCTCTCCAGCACGGCCAGCTCGCGCGAGCGTTCCTGGATGAGGCGGGCGATGCGGTACAAATATTTGCCCCGCTCGCGCGCGGGCAGCCGGCTCCAGACGGTCTCGTAGGCGCGCCGGGCGGATTTCACGGCGCGGTCCACGTCCGCGGCGTCCGCCCGGGCAATTTCCGTGAGCGGTTCCTCGGTGGCCGGGTTGAGGCTGGCGAAATGTTTTCCCGAATGCGGCGCCACAAACCGGCCGTTGATGAACAGCTCGTGCCGCGGCGCGAGGGGGTAGTTTTTGGCGTCCTCCGGCGCCGGCGCATAATCCCACTTGTCGCCGAAGGTGAGGCGCCGCTGGTGCGCGGGCACGACGGGCCGGCCGGCCGTCACGGGCACCAGGCGGCCGGGGTTGCGTTTGCTTTTTTGCCGTTGCTTCGCGTCCATGTTTTGAGGCTAAACAGCGGTCCGAATTAGCAAAAGAGAATAATGCTCCGCGC
Organism: uncultured Bifidobacteriaceae bacterium; assembly: GCA_964532525.1. Lineage (GTDB taxonomy): Bacteria > Verrucomicrobiota > Verrucomicrobiia > Limisphaerales > UBA11358 > UBA11358. Next base: position 93,346 of record CAZHIM010000004.1, on the reverse strand, counting down.
CGGCCGGGCCTCCGGATGGAGTGTGAGACAGAATTCTGAAAACCACCTATCCTCCATAGCCTTGGCGACGGAGGAAGCAAAAAAGCCCAGAAAAGGGAGGCGCTTGACGAGGGGTGCGGGTTGAGCGGACGATTCTGGCCATGGCCCGACCGTTGCGCATTGAATATCTTGGTATTGGGGATCATCTCATGGCGCGGGGAAAGCAGGAGCGGGCCAGCTTCCAAGATGACGGGCATCGGCAAGGGTTTATTGAGGCTCTCGCCGCAAGTCTGCGGGAAGACGGGTTTGTGGATCCCCGTCTCGAATTATGGCCGCGCCTCGTGAGCACGGCTGACTTGGGCAATTGGGGCGTTTAAGGACAAACTTTATTCCTTGAACGGCTTGCTGCCCCTTCCGGCGGTTCCGGAGCCCGGCCGGGCCTTCTGGGCCGGGAAACCCGGGCAGGGCGTTGAATTGTCCCCGTTTCATGCGACTATTGGTCCAGCCAGTAATATTGCTAAATATAAGCATCGCCAGTGCTCCAGTGTCGGCTGTCCCGATAGAGGCGCCCAGGCTGCCAGTGACCGGCGGGCAATATCTTAGACCAACGAGATGAATCACAAAATGATCGTCACGGCCCAACAACTCAGAAAAGTCGGGTTTCCGCATTCAGCCCGGCCGGCGGGCCGCCGCCGCCCCGTGCCGGCCGGTTTCACCCTCATCGAATTGCTGGTGGTCATCGCCATTATCGCCATTCTGGCGGCGATGCTCCTCCCGGCGCTCAGCAAGGCCAAGGATCGCGCCCTCGGCACCGCCTGCCTCAGCAATACCAAGCAGATCGCCCTGGGCTTTACCATGTACGCCGGCGACGACAGCGACTTCTTTCCCTCCCCCAAAAAATGGTGGACCGACAACAGTTACATCAATCCGCACCACCAGCCGGCCGGCAACGAATGGTATTACGGCGACAGCCCCGCAGACTACACGCCCAATTCCCCGGCCCCGATGATGCTGAATTATATTCCCAACAACCTCGTCTGGGTCTGCCCCAAGCGGCGTCGCGGCCTGGACTACCCCAGCGAAACGGGCACTTGGGATCCCAGCATCACCGGCTACCTTTCCTATGGCTTTAATGACATCCATGTTTTTGGCTCCATAGACCCCAACAACGGCGCGATGCAATCCTCCAAGCCATTCAAGTCGTCCTTCTCCTCGCAGCCGTCCCAATTGGTGGCGCTCAGCGATACCAGCGGGACCATTTCCCCGATCGGTTCCGCCATGGCCGCCGCTTGGCTGGATTCAGTTTGGGCGGGCAGTTCCGGCGGCTCCACCCTCCCCAGCGGCTACAATAACCAATACAACGCCCGCCTCCAGACGGCCTATGCCCGCCACAACAACCGCGTTGACATCATCTATGTGGATGCCCACGCCGCCCCGTCGCTGCCGAGCGCGATCACTTGGGGCCAATTCTACGACATCTATACCCCGAACACGACGTGTCTCACTTCTTACGGCTCGGTGATGAGCGATGCCCCCATCAGCATCCCGGCTTGTGATGGCATGGTGTGGTCCCAAGCCCCGGAGTGAGCCGGTGCCCTCCCGCCGTGGCGGCGAACTGGCGTTCGCCGCCGGCTTGCGGTTCCCGACACCCGCCGCGCCCTCCGGGAAAACCCTCAGTTCCGCAAATACTTGGCCACGGCCTCCGTGCGCGACTGCACGTGGAGCTTTTCGTAGATCCGCCGCAGATACGTGCGGATGGTGTCTATGCTGATGCCCAATTGATCGGCAATCGCCTTGTACGTGAGCCCCTTGGCCAGGCAGTCCAGCACCATCTCTTCGCGCGGCGAGAGATGCACCTGCCGCGCCCCCAGTTGCTTGGCCTTCTGAAACGACGCCACCACCTTCCGCGCAATCGAGCTGGACATTGGCGAGCCCCCCGCCTGCACCTCGCGGATGGCTTCGAGCAGCGTGGTGGGGCTGCTGCGTTTCAGCAGATAGCCGGTGGCGCCGGCCTCCAGCGCCCGGAAAATCTGGTCCGTGTCCTCATAGACCGTCAGCATCAGGATCTGCATCGCCGGCACCTGCGCCTTCAGCCGTTCCACGCATTCAATCCCGTTCATCCCCCCCAGGTTGATGTCCATCAGCACCACGTCCGGCTTGTCGGCCGGCAATCCCTTCAGCGCCGCTTCGGCGCTGCTGTAGGTGCTCACGCAGTGAAACCCCGGCGATCCGTTCACGAAGGTCGTGATGGACTGCCGCAGTTCCTTTTCATCATCCACGATGGACACGGATATCATAGGTTTATGGGGCTGGGGGTTGGCGAAAACTTCAAAGGGATGATGAACCGGATGACGGTTCCGTGGCCGGGCGTGGACTCCATGATGCAGCGGCCGCCGATATCCGCCAGGCGCTGGTACATGTTCTTGAGCCCGTCGCCGGTGGCCACGCCCGCGGCGCGTCCGTTCTTGGGATCACTCCCCGGCACCACAAAGCCCTTGCCGTTGTCGGTGACCTTGATCTCAAATTCCCTCTCGCCGAACCGCATCGCAATCTTCGCCCGCGTGGCCCCCGAATGCTTGAGGATGTTCGTCAGCGCCTCGTGCGTCGCCAGGAATAGCTGGTGCCGGTTCTGCGAGGGCAGCGGATACGGCGGCAGTTCCGTGGGGATGTCCAGTTCGCACACCACGCCGGTCATCTGAAAATATTCCTCCGCATACTGCCCGATGTAGGAGCCCACGTGCTCCAGCGTGTCGTTCTGCGGGTTCACCGCCCAGACAATCTCGTCCAGCGAATGGAGCACCTCGCGCGAGGCGATGGAAATTGAGGTGATTTGGTCGTGCAGCTCCGCCGGCGGCAGTTGGCCCCGCCGCGCGTGCTCGCTCAAGAACGAGATCCGGCACAGCTTGGCGCCCATCTCGTCGTGCAAATCATGGGCGATCCGCGTGCGCTCCCGTTCCAGCGCCCGCTCCTGTTCATAGAGCTTCAGCCGGCGGGCCAGCTTCCGGCGCTCCACCAGCCGCACCGTACCCACCAGCGCGCTGATCAGGCACACCGCCGCCACGCTGTTGAACCACCATGTCTCCCAAAAATGCCGCAGCACCACCAGATGCAGCCCCGCCTCGTTGTCCGTCCAGACCCCCTCGTTGCTCGAGGCCGCCACGCGGAACTCGTAATCCCCCGGCGGCAGATAGCTGTAAAACACCGTGTGCCGCGTGCCCGCGTCCACCCAGTCGCTATCCAGCCCTTCGAGCCGGTAGCGAAAATGAATCAGGTCCGGCGCGTCAAAATTCACGCTCGTGTACCGGAAATCCACGCGGTGCCGCCCGGGCGTGATCCGCAGTCCGGCCGGCGACGCCTCCCAGCCGCCTTTGCCCCCCGCCTGGACCTGGCCGCTGGGCGGCGGCACCGGATGGGAGACGCCGTCCACCAGCACTTCCTCCAAGACCACCTTGGGCAGATCGGTCGCCGGGGTCGTTTCCGCCCGCGGATTCACCGCCACCACGCCCTTCAGCGTGGAGAACCACAGCAGCCCCGCTTTTGTCTTCAACCCGGCCGGGAAAAATCCGCCCGTGCATTCCTCGGCCAGCATCCCTTCCGCCCGCCCAAACAGCCGCGGGTACACGGCGGAAATCTTCCCCCGCCCCAGCTCCTCCAGCCGCCGTTTGTCCACGCACACGATCCCCCGGCTGGTCCCCAGCCAGAGCCGCCCGGTGCCGTCCTCCAGGATCTGCGAAATGTGCTCATCCGGTAAGCCTTCCTTGGACGTGAAATGAAACAGCCGGCCACTCCGCCACCAGTCCAGCCCGCCGTCGCCGGTGCCAATCCACAGCGTCCCCTGCTCATCGAGATACAAGGTCCGGATCACGTCGCTCGTGAGCCCCGCGCGCCGGGTCAAGTGCATCACGCTGCCATTGGCCGTCAGGTACAGGCCGTTGCCGTCCGTGCCCAGCCACAGCGAATCATTTCGGTCCGGCACAATTGCCGTGATGGCGTTCGTCTGCGCGAGGTTGGTCAGTTCCAGCCATTGGTTCGCGCGCAACTGCCAGATTTTTCCTTCGCGCGTGCCCATCCATAACCCGCCCTCCCGGTCCTCCGCCAGGGAAATGACGTTTGGCCTGGCCGACTCGATCACGCGGACCTCGTCCGCCGCCGCCACCGGGTCCTTGTACAGCAGCAGGCTGTTGGTGGTGGCCACCCAGCAAAATCCTTCGTGCGTCACCAGCAGCGCCGTGATCTGTGAATCGTGCTGCGACAGGCCCGTGGCGGTCAGGTGATTGAAGCTCTTGCCGTCCCAGCGATACAGCCCGTCGCTGGGCTTGGCCACCCAGATGACCCCGGACGCCGCTTCGGCCAGCCCCTGCGCGGCGCCCAAGCCCAGGCCTTCGCTTTGACTCAACGCGGCGAGCGTCCGGCGGCGCAGCCGGTTCAGCCCGGCTTCCGTGCCCACCCAAAGCTTCCCTTCCTGGTCCGCCAGCAGCGCGCCCACCAGTTTGCCCGCCAAGCCGCTGCCCGCCGGAATGGCCACCGATCGCCCATCCTTGAACTGCACCAGCCCGCCCCCGGCCGAGCCCGCCCACACCGTGCCGTCGCCTTCCTCCGCCAGCGCCGTGACCGACGACTTCATCTGGTTGCGCGGAATCCGGTATTGACGCCACCGGTCGTTGTCGCCGCACAGGACCGTGTCATCGCCGGCCCCCAGCCAGAGCCGCCCCGATTGGTCCACCAGCAGGCAATGGACATCCCGCAGGAGTTGGATCGGCACCTCCGCGGTCAGCGGCACAAATTCGCTGTGCACATATTGAAAAACGCCCGCGCCGGCGGCCGCCACCCACATCCGCCCCGCCGCATCTCCGCCCAGGGCCGTGATGCGGCGGCCTTTGAAAAATTCCGCCCCGGCGGGAGGGTTCCACTTCCCGTTCTGCCACCCGGTGAGCCCCGCCTCCGTGCCGATCCACACCCGCCCCCCGGCATCCTCCGCCAGCGCGGTGATGCCGGTGGCCGGCAGCCCGTCTCCCTGCTTGAACGTCCTGAACTGGCGGTCCTGCCAGCGGCCCAGCCCGTGATCGCTGCTCCCCACCCAAAGCGTCCCGCGGCGGTCCACCAGCAACGCGCTGACCGGCCCCGTCCCCATCCCTTCCGGGTTTCCGAACGGCACAAACCGCGAACCGTCAAAGCGCACCAGGCCGTCCTCGCCGCCAATCCAGAGGTAGCCTTCCGCTGTCTGGGCCAGGGCCCGCAGCGGACCTTGCGGCAGCCCCTGCTCCTTTTGCCACGCTTGAAAGGTGAACGCCCGCGTGCCGTCGGCGATCCAGGGCGCCGCCGCATTCGGCCGCGCGCTGCTCACATCCACGAAGTCGCTGAAGGACGTCGCAATCGCGAGGTCGCTGAATTTCCAGCCCCCGCCGCGCCCGCCGTGGCGCAGCCGGATTTCATCGAAGGTTGCATTCGCGTTGAACCGCGTCGTCAGGCCCTCCGGCTGATAGACTTCGTTGGCGCCCGGCCCCAAGTCGGGGTTCAGCCACACCGTCACCAGCGCATCCTCGCCGGGAACAAATTGCACTTTGAAAACAATTGTCGCCCCCACGCCGTGGCGCGGATATTGATACGAACTCGCGCTGGTGCCGGCGGCCACCTCCGGTTTCAACGTGTGCAGGTCAATGTAGCCCGACCCCCCGTTGGTTGCGCCGGGTTCCTCCGCCGGCAGGAACGCGCTGTAGGCCCAGGCCTTCAGGGCGTTGCCGACGCCCAGCCGCTCCTCGTTGCCCTCGAATAATTCAAACGCCGCAAAATATTCTTCCGTGTCCTTGTCCGACAGCGGGTCCACGTGGAATTTGAAATACAGGGTGTCGTTGGCCGAGGTGTCGCGTTTCACCGCGCCACCCAGGATGTCCGCGCCCGGCCCGGTTTCATGCGCCAGCGTCGTGTCCGCATCCGTCCACAGAATCACGGCCCGGGCCGGGCAGATGAGCGCGCCCGCCAGGCCGGCCGCGAGCCACCATCGCCGAAAACCACCGCGGCCGCCGGCCTTGGGGAAAAACTTCCTCCCGTTCCGCGCGGGGGACGATCGTTCAAGCAGGCCGGAGAGGAACGGGATTCGGATCATGGTGCTGCTGTATGCCACAATTATGAAACCAAGGAACCGCGGATACAAGCCCGCGATTAACTGTCACCACTTCATGTGACTGCCTGCCGCCAGCCGATGGGATATTTTGGTGAGAGTTGCGCGCATCATGGTTGTCTTCGGCTCCCCGCAGTTCCCGGCGGCCGTCTCCAACGGCAGGCGAAAGCGCCCGGCTGTTGCCGGGCCGGGTGGGGAAGAGAGAATTGTCTTTGTCTGTGAGATTGAGAAACATTTTTTGGTTGCTGGCTCTGATTCCCTGCCTGGTTGCCGGGCCGGGAGGCGCTCTGGCCGCGCCCAAGCCCATCCTGGTGCATTACATGCCTTGGTATGCCTCCCAGCCCTTCAGCGGCAACTGGGGCTGGCATTGGACCATGAACCACCTCAATCCCAATACCGTCAATCCCAATGGCACCCAGGCCATCGCCTCCTGGTACTATCCCCTGATCGGCCCCTATGACTCCGCCGATCCCGCCGTGCTCGAATACCATGTGTTGCTCATGAAACTCGCCGGCATTGACGGCGTGGTCGTGGACTGGTATGGCCCCGATAACTTTAATGATTACGCCATGAACAACCAGCGCACGCTGGCCTTGTTCAATTACACCCGCAAAGCCGGCCTGAAGTTCTCCCTCTGTTACGAAGACCAGACCATCCAGCAGGAAATCAGCGGCAATTTCCTCGCCCCCGGCGCCGCCCTGGCGCATGCCCAGCAAACCCTCTTGTACGCGCAAACCAATTTCTTCACCGACCCGAGCTTCCTGCGTCTCAGCAACGCCCCGGTCTTTTTCGATTTCGGCCCCCAGTATTTTAAAAACAGCGCGGACTGGGCGGCGATCTTTTCCGTGCTGGACGCCTCCAATGCCCCTTCTTTCTTCACCGAGGACAACCGCCTGGGCTCCGCCCTCGGCGCTTTTGACTGGCCCCCCATGTGGCTCACCGGCGGCGGCACCAACGTCCTGTCCCCGGCGCAACTCCAAAGCTATCTCGTCCGGTTCGAGCAGACCGCCCGTGGCTGGCCCGCCTTCGTCAGCAGCGCCTTCCCCCGCTTCCACGACATATATGCCCAAGCCGGCGCCAGCCCCTCCTATGGCTTTCTCGATGACGCCGGCGGCACCACCTTGATCCGAACCCTCTCCCGCGCGCTGACCAATAATTCCAGCCTCGTCCACATCGTCACGTGGAATGATTTCGGCGAAGGCACCATCGTCGAGCCCACCCGTGATTACGGTTATCGGGACTTGGGCATCATCCAGAGCCTGCGCCGGCAGTACCTGGACCCGGCGTTCGCCTATCACACCAACGATCTCGTCCTCGCCTTCCAGTTTTACCACGCGCGCAAGCAATCCGCCAATGACCCGGCCGGCAATGCGGAATTGGACCGCATCTTCACCAATATCATCGCGGGCAATCTCGCCCTGGCCAACTCCCAGCTCGCCCGCATCGGCTCGAACCGCCCCGCCACGGTTCGTCCCGCCGCCGCCGGGGGCGCGCTCCAGTCTTCCCTGGGCGGCCAGCCCCGCCCCGAAATTTCGGCTTCCCGGCCGGCGAACTTCACTTGGCCGGGAGCCCATGGCCTGGACTCCGGCACCAACCTGTCGGTGTTCAATGGCGGCGCCACCCAGGTGGTTTACCAGGCTTTCCAGGGGCAATGATTCGCCCGCGGGGCCAAGCCGCGCCCTCGCGAATTGCCTCGCCCGGGGCGATGGGCTAAAATTCGAGCGTGATCACCAAAAATCTCTTGTTATTGGCGGTGTTCTTCTGGGCGGCCCTCTGCCCTTCCGGTCCGGCCCGCGCCGATTCCAAACTCGTGATGGTGTATTACATGCCGTGGTTCGCCGCCAAGCCTTACAGCAGCAACTGGGGCTGGCATTGGACCATGGATCATTTTAATCCCGAGACCGTCAGCGTCACCGGCGACCGCCAGATCGCCTCCTGGTACTACCCCTTGATCGGCCCCTATGATTCCGCCGATCCCGCCGTGCTCGAATATCACGTCTTGCTCATGAAACTCGCCGGCATTGACGGCGTGGTTGTGGACTGGTACGGCCCCGATAACTTTCTGGATTACGGCATCAACAACCAGGCCACCGTCAAACTGTTTCAATTCGCCCGCCAGGCCGGCCTGAAATTCGCCATCTGCTATGAGGACCAGACCATCCGCCACCTGATTGACGGCAACTATCTGGGCGCCGCCGAGGCCGTGCCGCACGCCCAGGACGAAATGCTCTATCTCCAAACCAATTTCTTTTCCGACGCCAGCTACCTGCGCCTGCAGGGCCGCCCCGTGTTGCTCAATTTCGGCCCGCAATACTTTCTGGCCAGCAGCAATTGGGACGACATCTTCTCTGTCTTTGCCACCAGCAACCATCCCGCCTTCTTCACCGAGGATAACCGCCTGGACGCCGGCTTGGGGGCGTTCAGTTGGCCGCCCATGTGGATCAGCCAGGCCCCCGGCACCGGCGGCGTGTTGTCCGGCGCGGCCCTGAAGGGTTATCTCGCCGACTTCGAGCAAAAATCCGCCGGCTGGCCGGCCACCATCAGCAGCGCCTTCCCCCGGTTCCATGACATCTATCAACGGTCCGGCGTGCGCGATTATTGGGGCTATCTCGGCGACCGCCATGGCGACACCTTGCGCGAAACCCTGGCCCGCGCCATGACCAATGCCTCCGCCATCGTGCAAGTCGTCACCTGGAATGATTTCGGGGAAGGCACCATGGTGGAACCCACCAAGGAATACGGCTACCAGGACTTGGGCATCATTCAAGATTCACGGCGCCAGTTCCTCCAGCCCGGTTTTGCCCCCACCACCAACGATCTCACCCTGGCCTTTGAATTCTACCAACTGCGCCGGTCCAATGCCACCAACCGCCTGGTCGCCGCCGAATTGGACCGCGCCTTCGCTGAAATTGTTTCCGGCCATCTCGCCGCCGCCCGCACCCGCCTCGATCAATTGGCCAGGTAGCCGTTCCGGGCGGGCGAAAGATGCGAACAAACTGGTCGCTTTGCCCCCGCGCCGGGATCGGCTGTTGCCGTTGCTGCGATCCGTTTTACCGGCAAAAAAACGGTGGCACAGGCCAAGAACCTGTGCCGCCGACGATCAAAGATGAGATCACCCACCGCCGTGATTATTGATGATACAATCGGTAATACACGCCCGGATTCGCGGGATTTATCGTCACGCTGTATGGGCTGGTCGTGCCGCTGCCGGTCGAATTCCAAACGGTGCCCAATCCGCGGTTGGTTTGCGCCACCACGCTGTAGCCCGGGAAATCCGCGCTGTCCCAGGATAACGTCAATTGGTTGCCGCTGCGGGATAGGGTGATCAGCGGGTTACCCGGTGTCCCGCCCACCACCAGCGAGCCGTTGAGCAGCAGATCGTTTACCCAATTCAAGCCGGTCGGCAGGGTCGGAAAAGTTTCGGACGCGAAAACTCCCGTATAATGGGCGGCGTTGAACAGCTTGTAGGTTTGGCCCCCGATCGGCGCAGCGCCGGTATCAATCACCACCAGGTTACCGCCATAATAATTCGTCTGCGTCGTGCCCGCGCCCGGATACGGCACCAACGTGATCGTGTTCGTGTTGGCCAGATCAAAAATCAGCGTGCCGTTCAGATTCGCGTTGTTGGTCGTGAGGACAATGGAATCGGCAACGGTGTAGCTTCCGTTGATGGTCAGGGTCGGCACCGTGAGCGTGTTGCTGCCCCCGATGCTGCCTGTCCCGTTTAAGAAGAAGGCGCCATAGCTGATGCCATACACCGCGCCGTCATTTGTCAGGCTTCCCCCAACGACCCAGTTCGTTCCGTCGCCGAGATACCAGCCGTTGGTGTACCCATTGAAGGAATTCAGTGCCGTGCTTGGGCCGGTGATGACCAAATTTCCCCCGATGTAATTGGTGCCGTTCGCCGAATCCAAATCTTCCAGCCACCCACCCAGGTAAAGATTGCTGTTCACTATCAAAGTTCCTGAGGAGCAGTCCCACCCGCAGCCAGGCCCGATTGTCAAATTGCCGTTAATTATGATTGGGACACCCGCCACGTTGGCTTCCTGCACCTTGATCCACCCCAGCACCGACATGTTCCCATAAATGGTCATCGGGGTCGCCGTGGACACATCGTTGTCGGCGAAGTTGTTGAAATCTTCCCACGGCTTCGCATAGGGTGATATTGGGGGCGTCCAGTTCGTATTGGCCAGCACCAGGTTGTAATAATCACAGGGCATGGCGTAGTAGGGGTTCCCGGTGTAGATAACCGTGTTGTTCGACGCCGTGGCGTTCAACGTGATAGTCGTATCAATCATCGGGTCGTACAACAAAATCAGCGTGGAGTTCGTAACCATCGTTACCACGCCGTAACCTCCAATTTTGCCGACCGTGATGTTCGTGTCCACCATCACTTCAATACCACCCTCAATATCCACCGAGTTACTCACCCCCGGAACAATGCCCCCGGTCCAAGTGTTTGGGTCCGACCAATTGCCACTGGCTGTGGCAGTGATGAGGGTAAGGTTTGGCTGCCCCTGGCAGAGCACCGCGGAGAGCGAAATGGCCAAGAGGGTTAGGGTTCTGAAGAGAATGGTGGTTTTCATGGATTGCTCGATTCGAGGTTGTGGATTGAAATGGACTCTGCGGTCAGGCGCGTCTGAATTCAAGCGAAATGGGCATGGCTAAATCAGGTTTTAAGCTAATGACTCCCTCACGGCACGACGGTCGCATGGGGTTCAAGTGATACCTTATATTAGGTTGACCACGCCCGCGTCAACAGTCGCATGAAATGGTGACACTATTCCGCCGGGAAAAAACCGCGCCCGATTGCCCTCGCCGGCGGAGCGGCCGGCGGTCAGGCGCGTCGGACTTCTGGGCTGCTGACCAGCAAAAAAGCCGCCCCAAAGGGCGGCTTGAAAACCTGCCGGGTTCTTCCGGTGTTTGATTATTTGCGGCGGCGGAGCACCAACAAACCGGCCGCGCCCAAACCGGCCAAGGCCAGCGTCGTCGGTTCCGGTACCAGCGTGATGCTGCTGTACGTAATGTCATACGTCGGCGAGGACACGTTGGCCGGATCAATCTGGAAATTGATTCCAGAAACCACGTCGCCCGCCGCGAAATCGGCCAGATTGCCCGCTTGTAGCGGGAAGGTGAACGTATTCACTCCCGGCTGCGGAATGACATAGCCGGTACTATAATAGTCCGCCGCTCCGCCATTGCTGTCATCCAGTGAGAATAGGACAGCGACTCCACCGACCGGCGTCCCGGCATTCCAGATGTAGGAGAACGTGACCTCCGTCGCGGCCGGATCGTTCGGCTGGATTTGGCCCGCCGGAAGCCCGTAATACGAGGTGCTAAACGTGCCGGGGCCACCGACTGTATTGATTTCCAACCCCAACGGCGTGGACGTAACGGTCGCCGGGGGTGTCACCCAGACACCAGTAAACGACACATTGGCTGGATCTATGTTGGAGAGGTACTGCGGTCCCGTGATGCCCTGCGCCTGGGCTGATGCGGCCATTGCCAAGCCGCTCGCCACCGCGGCCGTGACTGCCATCCATTTGGTTTGTTTTCTCATAAGGATTTTTTAGGTTAGTTTTTTAGCATTCCGCCGATGAACTCACAACCTGACCGCCCTCATTCCCCTGCTTCTGAGCCGTTTGCCAAACCCACCGCTCCGTCCGACTCGGGTTCGCCGTTCGCTTCATCAGGTTTTTGGCACTTTAATGACGGCCCCGGTTTCCGGATAGTCGCATGAAATGGTGACATCCTGCGGCCACCGGCTCCGCCGTTCCACCGTCCACCATTGGCCTGATAACGGGCTCCTGACCAATCGGAACGCCGAAAGTGCCCGCACCGGCGTGGTTTCCGCCGTGAAAAAAAGGTTTTCCTTTTCCCGGATTCGTGCATTTTTGGTTCTGATAAAACCGTGAAAGAAATATTTCCGACCCCGCCGCCGCTCGTGCACAACCAGTACGAGACGGTGCGCGACCTGTTTGCCAAGAACGTCGTCCCCAGCTACGGCCGCTTTGACATCGTTTTGAGCCATGGCGCCGGCAGCTACGTCTTCGACGTCGCCGGCAAGCGTTACCTGGACCTGGGTGCCGGCATTGCCGTCTGCTGCCTGGGCCACGCGCATCCGGCCATCATCGAGGCGCTGATCGAGCAGTCCCGCAAGCTGATACACGTTTCCAACCTCTATTTCACCGAACCCCAGGGCCGGCTGGCCGCCGAGATTATCCGGCGCGTCGGCCCGGGCAAATGCTTCTTTGCCAACAGCGGCGCCGAGGCCAACGAGGGTCTGTACAAGCTGGCCCGCAAATTCGGCCACGCCGAGGGCCGCTTCGAGGTCCTCACCGCCGTCAATTCCTTTCACGGCCGCACCTTGGCGGGCATCGCCGCCACCGGCCAGGACAAGGTCAAAAAGGGCTTCGAGCCCATGGTGTCCGGCTTCCGCCACATCCCGTTCAACGACCTCGCGGCCGCCCGCAAAGCCATCTCCCCCGCCACCGCCGCCATCTTGATTGAAGGCGTCCAGGGCGAAGGCGGCGTCACCCCCGCCACCCCCGAATACCTCCTGGGCCTGCGCGCGCTCTGCGATGAGAAAAACCTGCTGCTTTTGATGGACGAGGTCCAATGCGGCTATTTCCGCACCGGCCGGTTCATGAGCTTCCAGCGCATCCTCGAAAACGTCCCCGGCGGCGATAAATTCCTGCCCGATGGCGTTTCCATGGCCAAATCGCTCGGCGGCGGATTTCCCATCGGCGCCTTCTGGGTGCGCGGACCGTACGCCGACCTGCTCGGACCCGGCACGCATGCCTCCACCTTTGGCGGCACCCCGCTGGCCTGCGCCGTGGCGCTGAAAATCTTCGAGGTCGTCGGGCGCGAAAAGCTTGATGAACAGGCGCGCAAGCTCGGCGTTTGGATCCAGGCCGAACTGGACCGGCTCGCCAAAACCTATCCCACTGTGATCAAACGTTCCCGCGGCCTGGGCTTCATGCTCGGCATTGAACTGGCGGAAAAAATCCCCGGCTTCGCCGCCAGCGAAAAATCGCCGGCCGTTCAATTCGTCAACCGCCTCCACGCCGCGGGCGTGCTCACCATCCCCGCCGGCACGCAAATCATCCGGTTGCTCCCGCCTCTGAACCTCAAGCCGCAGGAAGCCGGCGAAGGCATCGCCCGGATCGAGGACGTCGTGAAGGCGCTGGTGTAATGCCGGCGCCCGGCGGGGGTGAGATTTCCCCTAAAGCGTTCGCGCATTGAACCCCTGAACCGCAAAAGAAACATCCAACATTCCGCATTCAACGCCCAATATCGAAGGGGCTCGCGTTGCCGCCTTCGTTCAGGGTTGGAAGTTGAATGTCGAAGGTTGAATGTTTTCTGGGTTCATGGGGTGTTCGTGCGTCCATCTTCGGGTTTATGGGCAGGGACTCGCGTCCGGGTTTGTCAAAAGCCCGATCCCGGTTTATCTGTAACCATGACGCCGGAAGCCCACCGACACCTTTCCGAGCAGGATCCGGTCATGCGCGCCCTCATCCTCGAGCATGGCCCGTGCGGCTTGGTGCCGGAGACGCGGCGGTCGCCGTTTCATTCGCTCGTGCTGGCGGTGGCGCACCAGCAGCTCCACGCCGCGGCCGCCAACCACATCCTCGCCCGGTTCAAGCAATTGTTCCCCGGCCGCCGGTTCCCGCGCCCCCAAGACCTTGCCGGGGTGACCGATGCGCAGATCCGCGCCTGCGGCTTTTCCTTTGCCAAAATCCGGGCCCTGCGCGACTTGGCCGAAAAGACCCTTGCCGGCGTCGTGCCTTCGGCGCGGCAAATCACCGAATTATCCGATGAGGAAATCATCCTGCGCCTCACGGCGGTCCGCGGCGTGGGCCGGTGGACCGTTGAAATGCTCCTGATTTTTCAGCTTGGCCGACCGGATGTGTTGCCGGCCAATGACTTCGGCCTGCGCAACGGCTTCCGCCTCGCCTACAAGAAACGCGCCCTGCCCACCCCCGCCGGCCTCCTCCAATTCGGCCGCCGCTGGCGTCCCCACGCCACCACCGCCTCTTGGTACCTCTGGCGCGCTGCCGACGCCGCGTCGAAAAAGAAGTGACGTTTGGGCCGGTTTCAGGTAAATCATACCCTTTGGGCTTCATCTCCCAATCCTTTGTAGTCATGAAACATCTGTTAAAACTCGAAAGTTTGCCGCGCGCGGATTTTGACCGGATCCTGCGCGAAACCGCCGTCTTCAAGCGTGACCGCGGACATCACCGCCAGCAACCGCTCGCCGGCCAGACTTGGGCCTTGATGTTCTCCAAGCAGTCCACGCGCACCCGGCTCTCCTTTGAGGTGGGCATCCGTGAACTCGGCGGCATGCCGATGTTTCTCAGCGCCGCCGATATCCAGCTCGGCCGCGGCGAGCCCATCAAGGACACCGCCCGCGTGATGGGACGCATGGTTCACGGCGCCGTCATCCGCACCTTCGCCCAGCACGACGTCGAGGAATTCGCCGCCTTTTCCGGCATTCCCACCATCAACGCGCTGACCGATGACGAGCATCCCTGCCAGATCCTGGCGGACATCTTCACCTTCGAGGAAAAGCGCGGCCCCATCGCGGGCAAAACCGTGGCCTTCATTGGCGATGGCGCCTGCAACGTGGCCCACTCCTGGATCTGGGCCGCCTCCAAGTACGGCTTTTCGCTGCGCATCGCCGCCCCGGAAAAATTCCAGCCCGCCCCCGACTTGCTCCGGCGCGCCGGCGGCCATATTTCCGTCACCAGCGACATCCGGGCCGCCGCCAGCGGGGCGGATCTCCTCTATACCGATGTGTGGGTGTCCATGGGCAAGGAAGCCGAGGCCAAGGAGCGCATCCAGATCCTGACCGGGTACCAAATCAACCAGTCCCTGGTGAAGCTTGCCCGGCCGGACGCCCTGGTGATGCATTGCCTGCCGGCCTACCGGGGCAAGGAAATTGACGAGCAGACGCTCGAAGCCCACGCCGACACCATCTTTGAGGAGGCCGAGAACCGTCTCCATGTGCAGAAGGCGATCATGACGTGGGCCTTGGAATGACCGGCCTTGGCCCGGATTATGGCGGACGAGGACAACACCGCCGTAGCGCAGGTTTGGAAGTTTGCGCCACCGGATTGGCCATGAAATATCCGGGTTGGCGCCCTCACTCCCGGGGGCCGCTCTCCTCGGAATCGCTCTCCCAAGGCCGGGTCTCCCCGGAGCCGCCCTTGGCGTATTGCCGCAGGTACTTCAAGGCCACCCGCAGCTCTTTGGGCCATTCGCACTTGATCGAGAGCGGTTGTTGGGTGACCGGATGCAGGCAGACCAGTTCCTCGGCGTGCACCACGGGGCTGGAAATCAGCGGCCGTTCCTCGTGGCCCGGCTTGAGCCGATAAACCCGCTTGATGCGCGAGAGCCAGAGCTTTTTGCCGCCATGGATTTCGTCCCCCACCAACGGGAACCCCGCGTGGCTTAAATGCAGGGGGATCTGTTGCGGGCGTTCCTGCCACGGCGTGCCGCGCACCAGCGCCCAGCGCGAAAATTTCTCCAGCACCGCGAATTCCGTTTTCGTCTTTTTGCCTTGGCGCGTGTCAATCATCATCAGCCCGGCGTTGGCCGGATGCCGCGCGATCTTCGCATCCACCCCAAACGGTTTGTCCCCCGGCACGCCCTGCACCAGGACGACGTATTTCCGCGCGGGTTTCTCGGAGCCGAACTGGTCGGCCAGCCCGATGAGCGCGGGCTTGCTCTTGGCCAGCAGCAGCACGCCGCTGGCTTCCAAATCCATCCGCTGGGCGTTGGCGAGATAGGTCAGGCCCCGTTCCCTCGCCCACGGCTTGCCCGCGGCAATTCCGTCGTGCAGCAGCCCCATCAGGCTCGGCCGTTTCGGCGTCAGGCGGTCCGGTGAAGTCAGCAGGCCGGCCGGTTTGTCCAGCGCCAGCAAATGCTCATCCTCGAAGAGGATGGGGATTTCCCAAAACTCATGCGTGGCCGGCGAGGACAGTTTGACGGCCGCGTTCACGGACTGTTGGCTGAGGACTTACCTCCGGCCATTTCGCTGTACACCGGCGTGTTGCGCAATTCCCGGTTGGCTTCGGCCTGCAGCCACAGATTGAACGCTTCCATCTGGCGGTTGCGGCGCATCTGCGCCAGGAAGACCGGCAAATCCTTCGTGCGGGCCGCCTCATCCACCGGCAAGAGCGACTGCACAAACAGCACAAAACCACCGTCGCTGGTGGGTTCCACCGCGCTTACATGCCCGGGACGCGTGGTAAACGCCGCGTTCTTGAGCTGCCGCACGTCGGCCAGGCCTTCGGTTTCCGGCACCTCCTGGGAACTCAGGGAGAAGGGCTGCAAGACCAGCGGGGTCTTGCCTGCCGCCTGTGCCGCCTGCGCAAATGTCTTTCCCACCGATGTTTGCGTGGTTGCGGCCACGAAAAAGTTCGTGCAGGCCGCCCGCGCTTTCGCCGCCCCCTCGAAATACTTGTAGTCCGCCACCACCTGGCTTTGAATCTCGCTCAGCGGCGGCACCGTGCTGGGATACAACTTCGCCAGCCCGATCACGTACACCGCCTCCGCCCCGGGCAGCGGCTTGGAAAATGGCGAGTCGGCGTTCAGCTTGAAGGCCGCGTCCACCAGTTCCGTCGGTGCCGCAATCTCCGCCGGCCCCTCCGCTTCGCTGAACGGCGCCGTGGTATGCACCGCCAAGCCGTTCGATTTGGCCAGCCACACCAGGTTTTCCGGCTTCACCGGGTCCATCGCAAACAGCGGGTTCACAAAGTCCCGCGCCGCTTTCATCGCCATTGCGGCCGCGCCCCGGCGCAACAGCACCTCGCGCAGCTTGGCCTTGGCCTCCTCCGGCGTCTTGGCTTCCGGCACCGCGGCCAGGCCGTGCTGCTGGTATTCCGCCTCCACCTGGTTCGCCAGGTTCGTCTTGCCAATCGTCTGCTCCGCCGCCGCCAGATAGTTCGTCAGGTCGTATTCCAGGTAATTCAGGGCCACCCGGTCCGGCAGCCGGTAATGCGCCATGAAGTTCGTGTAAAATTGCGCCACCGCCGCGGGCGTCGCCGTGACTTGGGCCAGGTAATTCGTCGCCGAAAAGAAGACCGCCTCCGCCGCCACTTCCTGGTGGTCGTGATCGTACGCCCGCGTTGCCTCCTCCGGCGGCAGGAGCGCGCCGGGCAGACCCAGCGTCTGCACCAGTTGTTGAATCATCAGATCACCCCCCACAAACCGTTGGAAATCCGCCGCCGTGAGCCCCTCCGGCGCCAGGATGCGCTCCACGAACTGTGACATCGGCACCGGCGGTTGCCCGCTGCGGCTGAGACCGCGCAGCACTTCGTTGGCGGCCGTGGCCTGCGCATTCTCGGTCACATGGACGCCCAGCTCCTTGGCCTTGGCCGTCATCATCAGCCGCAAGTACGTCTCCCGTTCCAGGTCGGTCCGGGTGAAATTGGCGCTGCGGTCCGGAAACTCGCCGCGTTGCAGCCAGTAATAAATCATGAACTCCCGCTGCGCCGCCTCGAATTGCTCCAGCGTCACGGGCTTGCCGTAAAGCATGCCGTAACCGCCGGCCCGCCCCGCCCCATAGCGAGTGCCCGGGCTGGCGCCCCACCAGACAAATGAAGCGATGGTGAGCGCGGCCACCACCCACCAGAGCCACGACGAATGTTTGCGAATTGTTCCGATCATAGCGAAAATTGAAATAGTGAGGCTAGCGGCCCGGAGGCCGTAACGCAAACGCAAAAAGCGACGGCGTGGTTTGCCGCGCCTGCCCCGTCCCCCTGGACGCCGCTGTCGTCGCTGCCTTCACTTCAACCATTTGGCCACGTCCGCGGCCGCGTAAGTGATGAGGATGTCCGCCCCCGCCCGCCGCATGGCCAGCAGGCTTTCCAGTGTCACCGCCCGCTCGTCAATCCACCCGTTGGCCGCCGCCGCCTTGATCATCGCATGCTCCCCGCTCACCGCATAGGCCGCGGTGGGCAGTCCAAACTCCACTTTCACCCGCCGCAGGATGTCCAGGTACGCCAGCGCCGGTTTCACCATGACCATGTCCGCCCCCTCCTGCACGTCCAGCGCCACTTCGCGCAGCGCCTCGTTGCCGTTTGCCGCGTCCATCTGGTAACTCCGCCGGTCGCCAAACTTCGGCGTGGATTCCGCCACCTCCCGGAACGGCCCGTAAAAGGCCGACGCAAATTTCGCCGCGTAACTCATGATTGGCGTGTCCATGAAGCCTTCGTTGTCCAGTTCCGCGCGAATTGCCCGCACGCGGCCGTCCATCATGTCGCTTGGCGCCACCAGGTCCGCCCCGGCCTCCGCGTGGCTGGCCGCCGTCCGCGCCAGCAGCTTGAGCGACGGATCGTTCAAAATCTTCCCGCCCTGCACAATGCCGCAATGTCCGTGCGCCATGTATTCGCACAGGCACACATCCGTAATGACCAGCAGCGACGGCAGCTCCTTTTTCAGCAGCCGCACGGTCTGCTGCACGATGCCGTTTTTGGCGTACGCGCCACTGGCCCGGTCGTCCTTGCGGTCCGGAATCCCAAACAGCAGCACCGCCGGCACGCCCAGCGCGTGCGCCGCCGCCGCCTCGCGCACCAGCTCGTCCGGCGACAGTTGAAACACCCCGGGCATGGCGTCCACCGGCCGGCGCAATTTCCGCCCGCTCCGGGCGAACAGCGGCAGCACCAACTGCGACACGTTCAACGAAGTTTCCGCCACCAGCCGGCGCAAGGCCGGCGTGGCGCGCAGCCGGCGCGGACGGTTGATCGGGAATCCAGGCAAAGTCATGGCCTTAATGTAGATTTGAAAACCGTCTTCGGCGAACAAAAACCAGCGCCAGCGTGACGCCAGGGCCAACGAGGATGGAGGATGGAACAATCGGCCGCCGACTCGGCCCGTAGAGCAAACTGGTGTTGCCGCCATACCTTCGGCCAACGCCGCAATCCATGATGCCTGGCGCAATACGCCGCGCCCGGCAAATCCGTTCGCGTCATGGACTGCGCCGGCAAAGCGCAGCGGCGACGGCGCTTTCGCACGCACGCACAAGCCGCGAGCGCGTGCGGACCAACGCCCGAGCGAGCCCATGACGATCGTGCGCATTCTGGCACCCCTTCTGGGCGTGTCCATTTCGCGGATAAATACCGGAGGTCTTCGCAAGCTGCGACCTCCGGCTACTGTCTGACAACCCTCCAAGTTGTTCTGCATCGCCAACCCGAAGGGTTGGAAGAGAAGTAGCCGGGGGTTGAGCGACCCACGGGAGCGATACCCCCGGAAAACGGTCCCCGGTTCTCCCGCACCCCGGCAGGCGGTGCCAGAAGCGCCCGCTGGGAATGTTCTCCATAAAGCTCCGCGCCAGTACGACGCCCGGCCGCTGTTCCCCATTGTTGGGGTGGTTTGGTGGCGAGCCCGGGAGGGGCGGGCGGGGCCAAAAAATTTCACGCTTGACGGGGCTTGACGATGTGGGGTTTTGCTGGGGTTTCCGCAGATTTTTCGGTGGGGATTTGCGGGGTTTTTGGGGCTCGGCCGGGCACCAGGACGGATGAAGGCGGCGCGCAGGCCGGGCCGGTGACTGCGGATGGGCCAAATGAGGACCCTCCTACGTGCGGCACTAGGGAGGGCAGGGAAGAATTTTGGTTTGATCAGGTTTGATTGGGTTGGAGGACAAGGGGTTGGAAAGTTGGTTTTTTCGGAGGCTTTTGATGGGGAAAAGAAGACAGGATGAACAGGATTAACAGGATGAACGGGGGCGGGAGCCAGGTCGGAGGCGGTCGGTTGCGATGTGGTGGCGGAAATGCGGGGGGGGAAGGTGGTGCAGAGGAACGCTAAAGCTGAAGGGGCGCAAACGGGGGCGTAGAGCGGGTCGGCGGTCAGGGAGGTGTGGACGGCGGGGAGTGCGGTCCACTGGGCAAACTGAGACATCAACTCGGCGCGTGAGGACCCGCGGGGCTCCTGGCGGTCGAAGTCCCGTTGCGCGGTGCGGCGCCAAAGGCGCGCCCGTTGCCTCGTCCGGCTGAACTTTAGCATTTAGCCTTCAGCCTTCAGCCTTGCTTTATGCCGGCTGCGTTGTGGTGGCAGTCTCACGCTGCGAGCATGACACGGATTGGGGCGGGGGTGTTAGTTAGCCGCTAACGGGAAATGCGTAAGTGGTTGGGCGGGAAGTGAATTCAGATCCAAAAAAAGGGGTTCGACGCGAATTTCAGCGAAGGGGAGGGGCCAAATCACACGGACATATGAATGGCAAACCAGCGCCATTCTCTATCCTCAATCTTCCATCCTCGTTTTGATCCGTGTCCCTGGGCGGCGCGGCTCCCTGCCGGCCCCTGGAAGCGCCGGAATGCCAAGCTCTACCGGTGGCGAAAACCCGGGAATCCTCAGATAATGCGTCTAAACGATGGGACCACCCCTGGTCCAGCACCCCGCACTACACCCCACGACAAGCGCATCTTTACTCGTTTCCTAGGACCGACCCCTTTATTAAATGAACGGCATCACCCTCACCAACACCTACGACAACCTGCTCCGGCGCAGTGATTTTGCCATCCTCAATTCGCCATCCTCCATCCTCGCTTCGACGGCCTACGGCTACGACGCCGCCTCCCGCCTGGCGACCGTCAGCGATGGCAACGGCAACACCGCCGGCTACAGCTACCTTGCCAACTCGCCGCTGGTGGGGCAGATTGCGTTTGCGAACAACGGCGCGGTGCGCATGACCACCACCAAACAATACGATTACCTGAACCGCTTGACCGGCATCGCCTCCGTGCCCGCGTCCTCGTTTAATTACGCCTACAACTCCGCCAATCAACGGACGCAGGTCACGGACACGGACAACAGCTATTGGGTTTATCAATACGATAATCTCGGCCAGGTGATCTCCGGCAGGAAATATTGGGCGGGCGGGGCGCCGGTGGCCGGCCAGCAGTTCCTGTACAATTTTGACGACATCGGGAACCGCACGGGCACGGCGGCCGGCGGCGACGCCACGGGGTCAAACCTGCGAGCGGCCAATTACAGTGCCAACAATCTAAACCAATACACCAGCCGCGATGTGCCGGGCTACGCCACGGTGCTGGGCTCGGCCAATCCGAATGCCACGGTGACAGTGAACTTGCAGCGGGCGGTGCGGCAGGGGAACTATTTTTGGGATGAACTGGGCGTGAACAATAGCGGCTCGTCGCTGTACCTGTCGCTGACGAACTTGGCGGTGCTGAACAACGGCACCAACGCGGACATCGTTGCCACCAACGTGGGCAATATTTTCCTGCCGCAGACGCCGGAGACGTTTGAGTACGACCTGGACGGCAACCTGACGAACAGCGGCCGCTGGAACATCACTTGGGATGCGGAGAACCGGGCGGTCTCCTTCGCCAGCCTTGCTAGCGCACCACTGGCTGCGCAAAAGAAGGTGGATTGCGTGTATGATTATCAAGGCCGGCGGATCCAGAAGATTGTCTCCACGAACAACGGTTCGGCCTGGATTGCGGTTTATACGAACAAGTTTGTGTACGACGGCTGGAACCTGATAGCCATCCTCGATCCTCAATCATCCAGCCGCAAGTCTTTCATGTGGGGCACGGATTTGAGCGGTTCGGCGCAAGGGGCGGGCGGCGTGGGAGGATTGCTTTCCATGACGGTGTACGAAAGCACAAATGCGGGAAGCTATCTTTGCTGCTTCGACGGAAACGGCAACGTGTCAGCGTTGGTGAACGCGGCTAACGGAACAACGGTTGGGCAATGGGAATACGGCCCCTTCGGCGAAGTCATCCGCTCGACCGGCCCGATGGCCAAGGCCAACCCGATACGGTTCTCCACCAAGTATCAGGACGATGAGACGAGGCTCAACTACTACGGCTACCGGTATTATGATCCGAGTACGGGACGATGGCCAAGTCGGGATCCAGGCGAAGAAAATGGTGGGGTCAACGTCTATGGATCCTGTGGCAACGACTCGGTGGATACAATTGATTTATTCGGGTTGTTAATCGAATGTTGCAAGCCCGAAACTTACTTTGATGGTAATAAGTTAACCGGAATGTATCAGCAGGACCCCAATAACAATAATTTATACACGGCCAAGCCTGGGGTCACTGGTCCAACCAGCGGTGATGGCTTGATCCTTTGGAAAATGTTGCAATCGTCAACGACCTTTACGGCGAAGAGCTTGAGCGTTAAGCAACTTAAAATGCATGTTGCGGCCAGACAGACGATTACGCAAAATGCCCTTGTATGCAACGTAACATATAGTGTCCCCGCTGTTGCTGGAGGGGGCTGGAATCCAGCTTGGACAGCGCAATTTTTGAAAGACCCACAGGCGTTTTTTACAAGTATTAACAATCCCCAAACTGGAATCGCATGCCAGCGCATTGCCGAGGTTATATTTCAGACTGGCAATAAATTTGCCCCAAAGGGGCATAGAAATTATGATGGTATTTGGATACCTGGTGACTGGGGTTACATAGACAATGTTGCATATACACCTGGCGGCGATTGGGATGTTGGACCAAACAACTCAAACTTAGGCCTCCAGGGTGAGAATCTAATTTGCACGGGTGACGATCTTTTCTGGGGGCTTTTTGGAGCTATCTCGCCGCCAGAATCAGGAACCTGGTGGTTTGATAGTATAAGGCATTGGCACACAAGCCGTTCTGGAAAGCACGCTATTCCTTAGTGGAGAAAACGAATTGACTATCCTGGGATCGGACTTGAATAATGAAACTAATTCGTTTTTCCACTTTGCTCGCCGTCCTGGGACTCTTCGTTCTTGGGTGCCAAACGAGCCCATCGGCTAGGGTGATCCGGATTAAGATCCAAGACGGCGGTACTAATTGTCAGATCAGCGTAAGCGGCGACAAACCTCGTCTTTACGCCTCAGTCGCTGAGTTTCGTGAGCACATTGTTCAACTTCGGATCCAACATGGTGACCTAATAGTTCTTGGGCACTTTCCGACTGCAGAAGGTGATCGAAGTGCCGTTTTAGCCGATTGGCTTGCAAGATATTGCCAGTCAAATGCGGTGGCACTTTATTTATATAAAGTAGATCATTCTGATTCTGAGTTATTTGGTATTCCGATATTTAATTGGACTGCGCCTTTTAATGATCCAAGGACCTTGTCCACAGCTTTCTTTTTCTATAATGGTACAGCTTTGGGAGGAGGTGGACGTGGGTTTAACGAGATGCTGAGATTGATTAGCAAAATCAAATACCCCAGGATACTTGTCCTTGGAAACCTTTACAACGAGGATTCGGGGTTCGGATCTTCAGAGTGCCCATATGAGAAACAACAGAATGCCTTAGATCAGGTTCTAAAAGCAGGTGGTATTAGGCAAGTTATCATTGATCCCCTATTTTAAAAGTTGAACTCTACACGCCAACCATAGCACACACGGTGCCAATGGAATTAAACGCTGGAACAGGTGAGGCTTCCCAAGCCCGCCACGAGATGGATGCCCCAATTTGAGTCGTTTGCTGGCGCGAATTGTGGCCTCGGCTGCTGAACCAAGTGAAAGGACAGCCTACATAAAACTGAACCGCCAAACAGCTTGCCCACCTCGTGAAGGGGTCGGTCCTAGGAAACGAGTAAAAAGGTGCGTGGGGTGGGGTGGGGATTGGGTGGAAGATCCTGGCCATGATCCGACCGTTGCGCATTGAATATCCCGGCTTCCTTGATTTACGAGTTAAGGCGACCATTCAGCCGTCCCTGCGGGACTTGACAATGCTGAATCCCAAACCCGGCGCTTCAGCGCCGGGCTAGTGTCATGGCGTCGCTTTGCGACGGCCAAATCGGTGGACCCGGCGTAGCCGCTGGGGCGGCAACGGCGGGCTGGATGATTCAATCCTTTCAGGATTGGTGCGAATGACGTCGGCGTGGAAAGCGGTTGAGGCGGTTGGCAGATTGGGAGAATTGGGGACGAAGTTTGTGGTGAGCTCGCCCTCCCCATGAACCTGGAAAACATTCAACATTCGACAATCAACTTCCAACCCTGAACGAAGGCAGCAGCGCGAGCCCCTTCGATATTGGGCGTTGAATGTGAAGGGGTCGGTCCTAGGAAACGAGTAAAAAGGTGCGTGGGGTGGGGTGGGGATTGGGTGGAAGATCCTGGCCATGATCCGACCGTTGCGCATTGAATATCCCGGCTTCCTTGATTTACGAGTTAAGGCGACCATTCAGCCGTCCCTGCGGGACTTGACAATGCTGAATCCCAAACCCGGCGCTTCAGCGCCGGGCTAGTGTCATGGCGTCGCTTTGCGACGGCCAAATCGGTGGACCCGGCGTAGCCGCTGGGGCGGCAACGGCGGGCTGGATGATTCAATCCTTTCAGGATTGGTGCGAATGACGTCGGCGTGGAAAGCGGTTGAGGCGGTTGGCAGATTGGGAGAATTGGGGACGAAGTTTGTGGTGAGCTCGCCCTCCCCATGAACCTGGAAAACATTCAACATTCGACAATCAACTTCCAACCCTGAACGAAGGCAGCAGCGCGAGCCCCTTCGATATTGGGCGTTGAATGTGGAATGTTGAATGTTCCTTTTGCGGTTCAGGGGTTCAATGCGCGAACGGTTTCGGGGAATTCTCATCCTGAGCTTCTCCCCGAGGAGAAGGAACAGCGGCGGTGCGTTTGGGTTGCGTGAGCGGGTGGCGTGCGACTCCGGCGTTGTGTGGTTTTATTGATTCCCTGCGGGTTCTTCTGGCACCGCCTGCCGGGGTGCCGTTTGTGGAGACGAGCCGTCTCCACCCCGGATCGCTCCCTGGTCGCTCAGGCCCCGGCTGCTATCTTCCAACCCTTGGGGTGAATGGCACTTACTTAGGTGTAATGTGTTATTTCAGAGCTTGTTGAGATCTGTGCCGGCCCTACAGGCCTGAAAATTTAAATTTGGGGAGACGCGGTTCCTGGGCCTTCAGCCCAGGTTATCACATTGCGGGCTTTCAGCCCTATGGTTCCATCTTGTTTCCTGTCAGAGTTTTACGCGTTAAGTAAGCGCCATTCACCCTTCGGGTTGGCGATGCAGCACAACCTGGAGGGTTGCCTGAGAGTTGTGTGGGGACCACTCACCAATTGGTGGACTGCTCTGGATCTGCCAGTTTCGGTTTCGAATCTGTGTCCATCTGGGATCATCTGTGGTTGATGCATTTTTCAACTGTGGGGACGAGCCGTCCCCACTCCGGCGCGACCGCGGGGGACGGGCATTTTTCGGACACCGGGCAGATCGCGTTGTTTCGCAATTGTGACCCGTCCGAAACCTGGCGGACGCAATAAACCGTCACTTTACGGATTCAAATGAGCGTCGTCACTCACCTGATACTCCAGGATCTGAGTTTGTCACCCTCTGGCGAATGGATCCCTGGCGGCGGTTGGGCGGTTGCGCGCGCGGCGGAGGGGGCGGGGTATTGTCTGCAAACCGGCACGGCCCGGGAGCTGAACGCCGGGGACATGGTGGTGGTGGGGCCGCAGGCTTCGGCGGTGCTGCGCGCCAGCCAGTTGGGCGTGATGAAATTGGAATATTTTCACGTCTTGCCGCAATGCTTGAGCGGGCTGCTCACCATCCGGGAATGGCGCCACTGGCAGGTTTGGAAATCGGCGCTACGGCGGTTCGGCCTGATCGGCGCCCGCTTTTCCGCCCCTTAAAATCCGCGCGGCCGCAGGGCATTCAGCAAGATCCGCGCTTTGACGGGGCGCGGGGTGACCGGCTCCTTGAGGCCGCTGTTCTTTTGCCGCCAGCGTCCGGGGCTGATGCCAAACCGCCGCGTAAACATGCGGTTGAACAAGCTCACCGACTTGTACCCGCTCTTGAAGGCCACGTCCACCATCTTGGATTGGCTGGTGGCCAGCAGTTCGCGCGCCCGCGCCAGCCGGATCTCCGCCCGCTTGTCCCGAAACGACATGCCGGCGACCTCGTAAAACACCCGGCTCAGGTGGCGCGGGGTGCAGCGCGTGATCTGCGCCAGTTCCTCGAAACTGATCTCGAGCAACGCGGCCGATGGCGTGGCCATGAGGAATTCGCGCAACCGGTCCTTCACATCCGTAGGCACCGGGTTGCCGGCGGGCGGTTCCAGTGCCGCGCCCAGCGCCTCCAGCAAGAGTTGCACCATCAGCAGGCGGGCCGACAGTCCGCCGCGGTTGGCCTGGTCACATAATGCCTTCATCTTCGCCGCCACCGGATGGGCCGGCGGCAGGATCTGGCACGCCACGTTCCTTCGGCCCGCCGCCCGGTTGAAGGAATCCTGTTCCCCTTCGGTCACCAGTCCGGCCAGCCGCTCCGGCATCACCGTGAAGAAACTGGCCGATACCCCGTTCAAGCAACTGGCCAAGACCGATCCCTCCCTCCCTCCGGCCGCCAGCAAGACCGCGCCCGTCTCCAATTCCTGCCGCGCCTGTCCTTGCAGCCAATAGCCCGCGCCCCGGCCGATTTGGATCAATGACCAACCCGCCGGCGGCGGCATCCATTCCTTCCCCGGCGCCACGGAGAATTCCCGGACCAGCAGGTGGGGTGCGTACCCGTGATTCGATGCGTTTGTTCCGTCAGCAATCTTCATAAAATTCGGTCCCGGCCGGCGACCATTCAACCCGATCATACGGAATCGGCTTCCTGACCAACCTTATTCTTCCGGCAGCGGGTGATTTCGTGTTGGTAAGGTGTAACTGGCGCAGGTTACAAACCGATGGCGGTTCCGAAACAGAATGGCAACGGTTTCCAGCCAATAACTCCCATTGGGCCAAAATGCCCCGCTGAACGGGCCCGCCCACAGCCTGGCGGTGGAAACTGCCGTGGCGCTTTTCCGCCCTTTGTCACGGAATTGTCACAATACTGACGGAAATCTGTAATATGAATCGCCCAGCCTCCTTCCACGCAAAGCTTGAATCCGCCCCGGACCATTTCCAGCCGCATCCTGATCACCAGGAGGCGGCTTCGCGGCTTCGCGGGTTTCTGCCTGCTGCTTCTGCTCGGGCTCACCCTGATGCCGCGACTGGGCCTCGCCGCGCCGGCTCCCGCGGGGATTGAATTGGATGCCACGCCGCGCTTCAACGTCACCCGCTTCCAGGTCCAAGGCAAATACCTGCTGCCCACGAACGCGCTGGCCGCCCTTTTTTCCCGCTACACCGGCACGAATGTCAGCCTGGATGAAATCATCCGCGCCGCCTCCGCCCTGGATCTCGAATATCTGCACGAGGGTTATCCCAACATGAACGTCATCGTGGCCCCCGGGCAGATTCAGGACGGCGTCGTCACGCTGGCCGCCTTTCCGGGCGCGGTGCCGCAGGTCGTCATCGCCGGTTACCGCTACCTGGTTTCCAGCAACGGGTTTGAAGCCCCGCCCCAGCAGCCGCCGCCCCGGCCGCTTTTTGCCCGCCGGGCCCCGCTTTCCGCCCGCGCCACCGGCACTTCCACCAACGCCGGGCCCCGCTTCGCCGTCAATAATTACCAGATCACCGGCAATACGCTCCTGTCGCCCAAAGCCATCAGCCTGATCCTCACGAATATTCCCGGCGCATTTGGCACCAATGTCAGCCTCGATAAGATTGTCGAAGTCCGCTCGCAAATCCTGGCCGCCTACCGGGAGCGCGGCTATGTAGCGGTGGCCGTGGAGCTGCCCCCGCAAAAATTGACGAACGCCACCGTCAAGCTGGACGTGATTGAAGGCCGGCTCGCCGCCATCTACGTCAAGGGCAACCGCTATTTCAGTTCCAACAACGTCATGCGCGCCATGCCCGGCCTGCACACCAACATGATGCTCAACGCCATCACCTTCCAGGCCGAGCTGAACCGGGCCAACGCCAATCAGGACCGGCAAATCTACCCCGTCATAGACCCCGGCCCCGACCCCGGCACCAGCGACCTCACGCTGGATGTCAAAGACCGCCTGCCGCTCCACGAAAAGGTGGAACTCAACAATGAAAGCAGTCCCGGCACGCCGGATTTGCGCGTTGATTCCTCTGTGGTGTACGACAATCTCTGGCAGCAGGAACAGGTGCTCGGCCTCCAATACGGCTTCTCGCCTGAACAATACAAGGAGGGCGGCCGGTGGAATTTCTATGACCTGCCGTCCGTCGCCAATTACAGCGCCTTTTACCGCATTCCCATCGGCAGCCCGGGCGCCATTGACGATGCCGTGGCCGCTGCTCCCGGCACCTTCGGCTATAACGAAGCCACGCGCAAATTCAACCTCCCGCCCGCCTCTGGCCAGCCCGACCTGACCCTGTTCGCCAGCCGCTCCACCATAGATGATGGCCTAACCAGCTCGACTAAAAATCTTTATACCGACGCGCCCACCAATAATGGCGTTATCACCACCAACAGCACTTTGAACCTGCTCAACAATCACCAGGACATCACCATCAACAACGACGTCGGCTTTCGCCTGAACTTTCCGGTGGCCACGCCTTCCAGTTTTCACATGGGATTTTCCGGCGGCCTCGATTTCAAAACCTATAGTTCAGCCAGCGTGGGCACGAACATTTACCTGCTGAATTCTGCCATCATAAATTCGATCACCACCCCTCCCACCACCAACTACAACCACTCTTCGGATACCACGCCGATACCGGCCACATACAACGAGGTTTATTATGTGCCTTTGGCGTTGCGCTATGACAGCAGTTGGCAGGATTTTCTGGGCAACGCCACGCTGGGACTCGGCATGAGCGCGGATCTTTGGGACTCCGCCCTGTCCCAGCAAACCGTTTATGGTTCCATCACCAATATTACCGCCACGTCCACGAATCTTCGCGGCGCCAGTTCCATCACCAGCGCGCATGGCCTCCAGGCCCTTCAAGGCATTACTGGATCCAAGGATTCCACCGGCCACTGGGTGGTGTTGAACCCCACCTTTTCGCACACGTTTCAGTTTGTCACCAATTGGGTGACCACCTTCCGGGCGGATGGGCAGTGGGCTTCCGAGCCGCTCATCGCCAACGAACAATTCGGCGCCGGCGGCGTCAATAGCGTCCGCGGCTATCATGAAGGCGAAGTCTTCGGGGATACCGGCTGGCACCTCTCCCTGGAGCAGCAAACCCCCCCACATACCGTGGGCATGATCAATGGCCGCATCCCGTTGGTCATTCGGGGGACGGTCTATATGGATTATGCGCGCGTCTATTTGCTGGATCCCATGGGGCGCCAGGATGAGACCGCGCTCTGGGGCACCGGCTTCGGCTGCGTGGCCTCCATCGGCTCTTACTGGCAGGCCCGGCTGCTGTTGTCCTTCCCGCTGCTGAACGCCGGCACCATCACGGCTTACCACCCGTTCTTTGATTTTGCCCTCACCGCGCAGTTCTGATTTGTCACACAATTGTCACAAGCTGCTCGGTTGCGAATGATAAAATCTTAGACTTAGACTTATGGCAAACGCATTCAATGGTCCCGTTCGCGACGCGTCCTTCGTGGCCGTCACCTTGCTGGCCTGGCAATTTGGTGCGTTGCCCGCCGCGGCCAATCCCACCGGCGGCTCCGTGGCCCAGGGTTCCGCCAACTTCAATTCCTCCGGGTCGCAGATGACCATCACTACCGGCGCCAACACGGTCATCAACTGGCAGAGCTTTAACATCGGCGTCAACGATACCACCACCTTCGTCGAACCCTCCAGCACCTCCGTGGTCTGGAACCATATCAACGACTCCAATCCCTCCCAGATCCTCGGCACCCTGAACGCCAACGGCTACGTGGTCCTGCAAAACCAAAACGGTTTTGTGGTCGGCGGTTCCGCCGCCATCAACACGCATGGCCTGCTGATGACCACTTCGCCCACGCCGCCCCCGACTCTCGCCAACGGCGGCGCCTGGCAGTTCGATGCCCTTCCGCCCACCGCCAGCATCATCAATTATGGCCAGATCACCGTCGCCGGCGGCCCCGCCTTCCTGATCGCCAACACGATTGATAACTACGGGACCATTTCCGCTCCGCAGAACCAGATCGGCCTTTACGCGGGCCAGCAGGTCCTCGTTTCCACCAGCCCCGACGGCCGCGGCATCAGCGCCAAGGTCACCCTCCCCCAAGGGTCGGTGGACAATGAAGGCAATATGGTCGCCGATGGCGGCAGCATTCTCGTCCAGGTCCAGACCGTCAATCAGAACGGCCTCGTCCAAGCCAATACTGTCCAGAATGTCAACGGGGTCATCGAACTCGTCGCCAGCGGCAATCTGACCGTCGGCGCCAACTCTGATATCGTAGTCAACAACACCAGCGCATCCGCCAACAACAGTCCCAGTCCCTCGGTGGCGCTCCAGGCCGGCAACAACCTTGAGTTGAGCGGCTCCCTTGCCCTGAACGACTCGGCCACGCCCGCCTCCGTTTCGCTTTCCGCCGGCAACAGCATCATCCTGGATTCCGGCACCTCCCTGACGGCGGGTGAGAATTGGACCGTCAATCTCGTCGCCGGCACGGCCTTTGCCCCCACCGCGGCCCAGCCCACGCCGCTCTCCGGCAGCGATGGCGTTTATCTGAACGGCGGCGCCTATGTGCAGACACAAAACGGCGGCACCTACGTGCAGACGGAAAACGGAGATATCAACATCTCCGCCGCCAATGAAGTCATCATCCAGAATGTTGACCCCGGTGCCGGCGGCGGCGCCATTCGCACCTTGGCGGGAGGCAACATCAACGTGACGGCGCAATATGGTGATGTGAACACCGGCGATAATTTTAATGGCTACACCTTTTCCAAATCCACGCCGTTGCCGACGACGCCTTATTATACGGTAGATGCCGCCGCGTTGGGTGGCATCAGCACTGCGGCGGGTGGCAATGTCACCATCAATGCGGGGG
The DNA here is from genome assembly GCA_964532525.1 of uncultured Bifidobacteriaceae bacterium. Taxonomy (GTDB): domain Bacteria; phylum Verrucomicrobiota; class Verrucomicrobiia; order Limisphaerales; family UBA11358; genus UBA11358. The sequence goes on along the minus strand of CAZHIM010000004.1, from coordinate 62,510 downwards.
GCGACGTGACCAGCTACCTGCCCACGCTGAACGATTATCAGAACAACGGCTCCAGATATGACGGCGGCACCGGCGCCTTCGGACCGGAAGCCGGTAATGTCTCGATCACGGCCGGCGGCTCCGTTTTCGGCAACTACGTGCTGGCCAACGGCACCGGCACCATCATCGCCGGCGCCAACGCCGGCACGCCCGTCGGCGGCACCAGCCTGGATGCGGATTTTGCCCTGAGCCTCATCAAGGGCGGTTGGAGCGTCTCGGCCCAGAACATCTATCTGGACGCCGTCCTCAATCCCAACGGCGTCTTTAACGACAGCACTGGCACCAAACATAGTGCCAACGCCGGCTACCATTATTTTGATTACGATCCCAATGCCTCTTTGTTGCTGGATGCGGCCAACGCCGTTGAAATCACCGGCGTCGAAGTCCCGTTGCAGCCCGCTTCCGATCCCACCACCTCTCCCATGCCGGTGATCTTGCCGCCCAGCCTTCAAATCGTCACCGGCGCCGGCGGCTTGACTCTGGATTCGGACGTCATCCTGTTCCCTTCGCCCAATCAGAATTTGAACCTGACCACGTTGGATGGCGGGAATTTCCAAAGCACCCAGAATCCCGCCGAGCCAATTTACAGCCTCGTGATGTCCGACAGCGCCAGCCATCAGTTCACCACCTTCGGTACGTTACCAAACGAAACCTTCGGCATTGGCGACCATGCCGCCACGCCGCCCGAGTTGAACAACCCCAATCCGGTGGAGATCAACATCTCGGGCAGCATGAACGACGTGAATGTCTATGCCACCAAGCAAACCGACCTCAACGTCACCGGTACGGAGATTGACGGGTCATTGGTGGCCGGCACCGGCAACATGTTCAATTCAAGTTTGATCGCGGAGAACTTGCATGCCAGCGACGTCACTTCCATCAATGTCGCCGGGAATATTTCCTTTTCCCCGATCTATACCTTGACGGGGCTGGGCGCCGCCCTGCCGACGGACTGGCAATCCGTTTTCTCGGAAATTGTGGACACTTCCTCCGGTGATCCCAATTACATCGGCAATCCCATTCCGAGCAGCGATATCGGGAACTCCAAGGCGTTGAAGTCGCTGTACATCAGTGACCTCTTGTTCCCGTCCGGCAACCCTGGTTTCGTGTACAATCCCACCACGCTGCAACTGGGTTACGCATTTCAAATGTCCTCGCTCGTTAGCAGCACCTTTGCGGGAACCACCTTGACCACCGTCGAAGTGGATTCAACCGGTACTCCGGTCGTGCAGCAGGCGAAGAACGGCAGTTGGTATTTCGTCACCACCACCGTCAACAACCCCCTCTCGACCACCGCCGTTAAAAACTTGTATTACGAAAGTCTTGGCGAAAACTTGAACGGCACGCCTTCGGGCCTGGCCTCGGTCGTGGATGCACAACACCTTCCCGCCGGCTTTCAGCTCGGCGGGCCGGGCCAGTTTGACGTCACCGTCGGTGGCACGCTGGACTTGGGCGCCAGCGCCGGCATCATTTCCTGGGGTGGCGCCAACGGGACCCAGGCGTCCGGAGGCGTGAATTATGCCTCGTCGGCCGCGCTGACCGATAATGCCGGCGCCGCCATCAACGTGAACGTGGCCGGCAACCTGAGCATGCTGACCTCCACCATTGCCTCGGTTAACGGCGGTTCCGTGAACGTCAACAGCGGCGGCGAAATTAATCTGGGCGAGCCCAGCCTGCCCTTCTCGCCCCCCAACTCCGGCAACATCGCCTTCGGCATCTATACCGCTGGTGCCGGTGACGTCTCCGTCACCGCCCAAAAAGACATCAACGTGGATACGGCCCGCATCGGGACTTTCAACGGCGGCAGTGTTTTTGTCGAATCCTATAATGGCGATGTCAACGCCGGTGACGGTGCCAACTTGGTGCTCGAAGTACCCTTCTTTCTCTATGACCCCGCGACCGGAGCCCCGGTTCCCCTTGCCAATGGCCCCATCCAAGGCCCGTGGCCTTATGGCAGCGGCATCCTGGCCATCTCGCCCACCGAACCGTATCAAGTCGCTCCCGGCTCCGTTAAGGGCGGCGCCGAACTCCCCGGCAACATCACGGTCGAGACTCCCAACGGCAACATCGTTTCCACCTTGGGCGGCATCGCCCAGTTCGCCCTCAATGCCAATGTCGCCGGCGGTCCGACCGTCAACCTCACCGCCGGCACGCCGGGAGTCGCCGCCAGTGCTTCCGAGGGCAATATCGAGCTCGGCCAGGGCGGTGTCTTGGGCGGCACCGTTAACCTCTCCGCCCAAGGGAACATCAGCGGCCTGATCGTTTCGCGCCAAAATACCACCGTCACCGCCGTCCAAAATGTGGATGTCACCGTCCTTTCCGGTGGCAATGCCAACGTCGCCGCTGGCGGCAACGTGGCCGGCACTCTCGTGGGCATGACGGGCGTTAACGCATCTGGCGCTCAGGGCATCACCGCCACCATGCTTTCCTCCAGCGTCTCCGCCAACGGCGCCAGCTCCCAAAACACTTTGGGCACCGCCACCGCCTCCGCTGCCAGCCAGTCCGCCGCCAACCAGTCGGGCACGGAGGCCAAGCAGGAACTCGCCACCAGCGACAGTTTCTCGGACGACAACAAAAAGAAGAAACAGCCACTCATGCAGCGCGTCAAGCGCGTCACCGTCCTGCTCCCAAAATCCTGATTCCTGCCGGCGCTTCCGGCCGCTTGCCGGCGGGGTTTTGACATTTCATCCGCACGCGAATCGCCGCCCCGCCCCGTCGCTCCGGTCGCGCGGAACTTCAAACCACTTTGCCGTTGAAACCGGTTGTTTCCGCCCGGCAAAGACCGCTTTTGTTCCTCGCCCAAGTGTCATTCCCCGGTTCTTCGCGCGGGCGGCCTCCCCGCGCCATCGGCCGTTTCCCCAGCCCCCGGAAAGAAACGCTTTTGTACGGTTTTGTGACCTTCTTGCAACAAGGAGCCCGGTGCGATGGAAGGACGGCGTTGAAAATTTGTAAGTAACTTAAAATAAACATATTATGTAACTGATGCCCGTGTCTTAAAACAGTCGAAACATGTCCTCAGGCAACATGTTTTTCCGGGCGGCAATTGCTATAGTCGTGTCCGTTATTCCACCGTGTGTGGTCTGACGGAAAAACTCAACAAACCATAAACCAAATGAACATCTCCTATAAATTAGCCTTGTTGGCTGCCCTTGGCCTGGCCGGCACTTTGGCGGCTCAAGCGCAGTCCATCAATTCCTCCTATGTTACGGGCGACCTGCTCGTCGGCGTCTATGACCCAACGGTTGCCAACACGGAAGTCGTTGACATCGGCAGCTTCTCCTCGCTGCAAAATGGTGAAACGTGGGATCTCAGCAGCTTGCTGACTTCCGCCGGTTTCAGTTCCACCCTCAATGCGGCCTCCCAGTTCGGCGTGGTCGGCTACCAAACCGTCGTCGGCTCCACGGGCGACAGCATCTATTCGACCGACGCCAGTCAGCCACCTTCGCTCCTCCGGAACACCCGTTTTACAGCTATGCCCGACGTCAATACGCTCGGCCTCAATGAAGGTGCCCAGCTCATCCCAAGCCCTTATATCAATCCGGGCGTTGATTGGTATTCCGAAACCCTCGCGGGCAGCTCTTCGACGTTGTTTGCCGATATTGGTTATCAGGTAAACGCCACCGTGGGTAATGCCGCGCAACTCTGGACCACCGTGGCCAACAACTCCACGCCCTCCCAGGACAGCACCTTCACGCTCAATCCCAGCACCGAGGTTCTCACCTATGGTACCGTTCCCGAGCCCTCCACCTTGGGCCTCTTCGGCGGCGCCGGTGTGCTCCTCCTGGCCTTCCGTAACAAGTTCAGCCGCAAACAAGCCTGATTTTGTCCGCCTAATAATCCGCTAAGTCTAACAACAACAAACAACAAACAAGCAACCATGAAACTTAATTCCTCTATTCTTGCTGCCGCCCTCGGCCTGGCTTCCGTAAGTCTCGCCAGCGCCACGCAGTACGTTTACTACACCGGCTCCACGGCCGCCCGCGACGCCATCTATAACGCCCTCATCGCTGGCGTGGGCTTCGATAACGCCAACGTGTCGTTCGTCGGCGCCGGCAACTCCAGCCCCGGTAGTTGCACTTATATGTGCTTCTCCAACACCGTTTCCACCGTCCCCACCATCGTCAAGTGCCTGTGGTCTGGTTCCGAAGCGGGCATCGCTGACGTCTCCGGTTCGGGCTTGGAGTATTTCCTCCTCGATCCCGGAACGCAAAGTGTCCCGTCCTTCAATGGCACCACTCCGGTGGTCTTCGGTACCACTGGCGCGCCCAGCACTCCCAATACGTCCTACTATTTCCAAAACACCGTGGATATCGCGCAAGCCGACAACGACGTCGCCTATTCGAAGGAGCCCACCACCACCGCCGTCGAGGTGTTCGACAACCTGGCCATTCCCTTCGTGTTCGTGAAATCCGCCAACTCTTTGCCTGACAATGCGGCGTTCACCAACATCACTGCGGATAACTTCAAGGTTCTCGCCCAAGGTGGCGATGCGCTCGTGCAGTTCACCGGCAATGCCGCCGACACCACCCCCTTCGTCTATCTCGCCGGCCGTGACGACAACTCCGGTACCCGCGTTAACTGTCTTGGTGAGACCGGGTGGGGCATCAAAAAAGCTGTGAGCCAGATCGAGCTCGTGGGTAACACTAGCGGCGCCAATGCCATGGTGCCTCAATCCAGCGGTTATTACACCGATGAAGGCCAGTCCAGCGGCGGCACGTTGGCCAAGTCGTTGACCGACACGACCACGACTCCGGATCTCATCAACGGCGGCACCGGCCTCATTGCGGTTGCCTACCTCGGCCTTTCCGATGCGGCCACGGCCGAAAACACCACCTACAAGGCCGTCCAATTGACCTATGACGGGGTGGCTTATACGGCCGCCAATGTTGAAAACGGTACCTATGCGTTCTGGGGCAAGGAGTACACGGTCAAGCGCCAGGGCGTCAGCAGCATCGGTGCCCATTTTGCCGCCGCGATTGCCGCCGGCGTCGAGAATTACACCGCGGGCTTTGAGATCCCTTATTCGGCCATGAATGTGGATCGCTCCGGCCCGCTCGGCTACCCGATCTATTGATATAACCCTCGCAGTTTTGCTTCAAGCCGGCGTGAACTTCGGTTCACGCCGGTCTGCCTTTGTTTAGTGGCCGCCGCAAGGCTGAGTTCTCCACCACGTTCTGCTCCAGCCAAACCCGTGAAAAAAACTTTGACCATTTCCATTCTGTTGAACTTGGGTCTGCTCGGTGGACTGCTATTTCCCCTGGTTCAAGCCCCGCGACCTGTTGGCAATCCCCCTCCCATGGTTGTCTCCCCAGCCGCGCCGGTTGAAACCGTCGTTGCGCCCCCAACCAATTCCGGCCCCTCGCGGCCGGAACCGTTCCAATGGCGCCAGCTTTATGCCCGCGATTACCATGCCTATGTGAAAAACCTCCGCGCCCTCGGCTGTCCGGAACCCACGCTGCGGGCCATCGTCGCGGCCGATGTCCATGCCGTCTTCGAACAACGCGCCGATGCCTTGGAGAAAAAGCTCCAGGATCTCGCCAACAGCTCCTGGTCCAGCCAGTTGGGCGCTTGGACCAACGAAGCCGCTTGGAAATCCGAATTGCTCCGCCTGCCCGACGAGGAAGCCGCCATGGTCGCCGACTATCTCGACGAAACCATGCCTGCAGCAACCAACCTGGCGTCGGCTTCAGCCGCTCCGCACAATCACTCACCGGCCCTTGGCGCAGCCGATGCTCCCTTGGCCGCGCCACTGATCGCCCAACCGATTGACTTGGCCGCGCTCAACTTGGACCCCGGCCAGTTGCAGGCCATTTCCGACCTCCAACAGACTTTCCTCCAAAAAATCGGCGGGCCCAATCAAGACCCCAATGACCCCGCTTATCGCGCCCGCTGGCAGTCCGCCCAGGCTGAAGTGGACACCATGCTTCAAGGCATGATTGGTGACCAGGCCTATCAGGAATATCAGCTCAAGGCCTATGCCAACGCCCAGGCAAAACTGAGTGGTCATTCTGCCCAATAATGCTTCCCTCCGACTTGCTATAATACTAGTGTGATTGGGTCTGGTGCTTCGCCAGGTTGTCCTGGAATTCCTTTGCCCGGCGCATCGCCTCTCGGATTTGCTCGGCCGTCAACGGCGTTCCCTTGAAGTCTCCATAGGTAACCGTCCCGGCCAGCTCGTCCATATAATGTCTGCCCAGCCTGCCCCCGTTCCGGGAGGCTAAATAGAACCACTTGTATGCTTCGATCAAATCCTTTTCCACCCCCGCGCCATCCAGATACATTCGCCCCAGGTTGAGCTGGCCCTTGCCATAGCCCGCCGCGGCCGCCAGCCGGTAATGCTTGACCGCCTTCGCCACGTCCCCGGCCACACCGGATCCCCCATGCTCATACACGTATCCCAGGGAATTTTCGGCACTGGCGGATTTTTGTGCCGCCGCCCGCTCGAACCATTTCCGCGCCGCCCGATAATCCGCTGGCCGTCCCCCGCCGCCCAGGTAGATATCGCCCAGGGCCAATTCGGCTTCGAGTTGGCCCTGCGCCGCGGCCCGTTGATACCATTTCACCGCTTCCGTCAAATTCGTCGCCACACCACGCCCCTGCGCATACGACAACGCCAGGCTGTACTTCGCCAGCGGATCACCCTGTTCCGCTGCCTGGCTGAACCATTTCAGCGCTTCCGGATAGTTCTGCGGGACGCCCAATCCCTGCGCATAAAATACCCCGAGGTTATTTTGCGCTTTGGCGTAGCCTTGGCCGGCCGATTCCTTCAGGTATCCCACCGCCTTCGCATAGTCCTGCGGTACGCCCTCGCCCCTGGCGTAAGCCCGGCCCAGATAATATTGCGCCTCCCGATCGCCTTGCGCCGCCTCCCGCTGCGCCGTCTCCATCGTAAATTCTCGCGTCGCACAGCCAGCCAGGACCACCGCCAACACCGGTGCCAGGAGCCAGCCGAAACGTGCCATCCAACCATCGTTGAACCCGTTCATCTTCATGCAGCCATAGTAAAAACAAACCCACCCGCCACGTCATGTTAAGAAATAGGATCAAAAGTGACAAAACTGTTACAGAATTCAGCCATATGTGACGAATTAACCAGCCAAAACGTTTGCGGTTCAGATGACACCGGATGTGTTAACGTAACATGTTGCTATAAAGCGTGGTACAGCACTTCTCGCGATGTCCTACGCGTAGCCATCAATGTCCTGATACGCATAGATATCTCGCCCCCAAACCGTTAGTTTGGATCACTCGACTTTTTAAATTGTTAATTGAACTGGAGATTAAAATATGAACACAGCCATTGGAAATGGAAGCGTAAGTCCCTCACGCAATCGCCCCAAATGCCACGCGAAAATCAGCTTGGCGCTGCTCAGCCTGCTGACGTTGATCACTTCTGCAGACGCCCTTCCCTTCGTCTATCAGGCCGGGGATCTGTGCTTGGGATTCCGAAAGACCGGCAGCACGCCCGGCCTCTACGAAGTGGTCGTGGATGTCGGCCCCGTTACGAACTATCTCGCCTTGCCTGCCGGTGTTTCCACCAACATCACCGCTTACACGCCGTCCCAGTTGAGCCCGGATTCTTGGGCCAGCCTGACCAACCTGAGCTGGTCCGTCACGGGTTACACGCTTTCGTCCACGCTTTTCCCGGGTTATTCCCTCAATACGCTCTGGGTCACCGTCCCACGCGTTGGGGGTGTTTCTGGCCCCGTGCCCCAGCGCCAAAAGAGCACTCGTCAGGCCAATGCTGTCAACACCATCGAATCCATCTTTATCGGCGCTGCCAGCCAGTCCAGTGGCATGGCCTCAAATCAGGATAACACCGCCTCCTGCGTGCGAGAGGTCATAGCCTCGGATGACTTTAATGAATACAGCGACTGGATTGCGGACGAGACCTATCCTGCCATCGGCGACCTCAACGACTTCGCCCCGTCGAGCCCCGCCGGGTCACCGATTAATCTTGAGGACACCACCCCTACGCCGTCGTTTACCACTGCGGTCCAGTCGGATCTCTACCAGGTCTGCCCTGCGAATACCACGGATCCCAATTCCGGAACCACCAGTGGTGGCGGCTACAACGTTGGCTATTTCACATTGAACCCCAGCGGTTCCATGACATTTACCCGCGCTTCCACCGCGGTCGCACCCGTCGCCGGTTTCACTGTCTCCCCCACCAACGGCTTCGCCCCCCTAAACGTGGTCTTTACCGATGCCTCCACCGGCACCATCACCACTTGGATTTGGACCTTCGGTGATGGCCAGTCCGTCACCAACAGCAGCAATGCCAATGTCAATCATACCTACGCTTCTGCCGGCACCTATTCCGTCAGCCTTACGGACAATGGCCCGGGCGGCGCCAATACCGCCACCGAGAACAATTACATCGTTGCGTATCCCAGGCCCCAGTTGACCGCGCCGACGCGCTCCGGCAACAGCTTCATGTTTGGCGGCAGCGGTTGTCCGGTTGGCGTCCAATATCGCATCCTCTGCTCCACCAATCTGCTGGGGGCTTGGGCCCCGATCGTCACCAACAACTTTTCCACCGGGGGCACTTTCTCCTTTACCGGTGGCGGCACCAACGCGACGGCCTATTTCCGCTTGGTCTCCCCGTAGGCCGTTTGTTCCACTCCTCCGGGCTGGCGGTCTCACGGCTGTCAGCCGGTTTTGTTTTTTTAAACCAAACGTTATTCCCAGGTGTGAAAAGTTCGTAACCGTAATGTAACAATCGTGTCTTAAATCTGTCACCTTTCGTTTCTACCATCCGCCGATGCAATGTTCTGTCACCGCGTGCCACAGACGTAATCCCTCTCTCAGTAGCGGATGGCGTTTGCTTGTGGCTGTTTGGGCCGTTCTCTGGCTCCTCGGCACGGTTGCCCGCGTGCTTGGCGCTGATGCCACCATCAATGCCCCCGCCGTGGTCAACAACGCCATTGGCTCCGGTCCTTCCGCCCCCGACCCCGTCCTGAGCCTGCTTATGGAAAAGGGCATGATTACCGAGGAAGAAGCCAACAAAGTCCAGGCCCAGGTGGATGCCCGCCGCACCAACGAGGCCGCCCAATATGCCTTGGAGAATTCCAAGTGGAAACTCAACTCCGGTGTCAAAAGCCTCGAACTTTTCGGCGACCTCCGCCTGCGGTATGAAGACCGGAGCGAGGAAGATCCCTCCGGCGGCAAAATTGATCTGAACCGTCTCCGCTATGCCGTCCGCATCGGCTTGCGCGGTGACCTTGCGGGCGATTTCTACTTCGGGGTTCGCTTGGAAACCTCCTCCAATCCCCGCTCCACTTGGGTGACTGCGGGCGGTTCCAGCCCCGATCCCTACGGCAAATCCGCCTCTGGCATCGCCATCGGCCAGGCTTACCTTGGCTGGGCTCCCGCCTCTTGGCTGGACCTCACCGTCGGCAAAATGCCCAACCCGCTTTACACCACCTCCATGGTCTGGAGTCCTTCCATCAATCCCGAAGGCGCCGCCGAACACCTCAAATATACCGTGGGCGATCTCGATGCGTTCATTAATCTGGCCCAGTTCCTGTATCAGGATGAAAACCCCAATTCCGCCAGCAAGGGCCTTTACGGCAGCGGCATCAATGCCAGCAGTCTCCTCGGCCAAACTGACGCCAACATCGTCCAAGTCGCCTGGCAGGGTGGCGTGAATTACCGCATCACCTCCGACCTTTCCGCCAAAGCCGCCGCCGGCGTTTACCAATATTACGGATTGTCCCGCAGCACCACCAGCCAGGGCGACTCTCCTTACTATGGTGATAACTACGTCGGCGAGGGCGCCTACGCCGGCACCAATTCCCCGTATCCGTACAACGGTTACAGTGGCACCGGCACCTCCGGCAACATCCCCGGTTTCCTCAGTTCCGGTTACCCGAACAATCAAACCGGCCTCGACTATCTCACCGTGCTCGAATTTCCCTTTGAGATTAACTACAAGTTCAAGAAGGTGGATGCCCGGATCTTCGGCGATTTTGCCTATAACATCCAGGGCGCTGAGCGCGCCCGCGAAGCCGCCATCGGCTACGCCGATTATCTGAGCTATGAAAGTTCCCTCGGCCTCGGCTCCGTTTCTGTCAAGCCCTTCCCCGCCCAAATCCATGATGTCAAGGCCTACCAAATCGGCCTGGCCCTCGCCAGCAAGGACGCTCTGGGCCTCGTCAATGGCACCACCTCCAAAAAGGGCGCTTGGGAACTCAGAACCTATTGGCAGCACGTCGAACAATACGCCCTCGACCCCAACTTGCTCGACTTGGACTACTTCGCCGGCGCCGAAAACCTGGAGGGCGTTTACGCCGCCATCTCTTATTCCTTCAGCGATAATGTCATTGGCACCTTCCGTTATGGTTACGCCAGCCGCATCAACCATCTCATTGGCACCGGCGGCTCCGGAACGGACATCCCGCAGATGAACCCCATCAATTACTACCAGTTGGTCCAGGTGGATTTGACCTACCGGTTTTGACGCCCCGTGTTGCCGGTTCAAAAAATCCCGCGTCCGGTTTCCGGACGGCGGCCAGACACCCCAAAAACCGGGCTCCGGCCCGCCCCGAATACCGGCTGCCACGGCGTTTTCAATTTGTGCGCTGAGAACTTTTCTGCCAAATTTCCACCATGTTGTTTCGGGATTGTCACCAACCGGAAACCAAAAGGACGTACTGCGCGGACATCATCTTCGCGAGTGGATGTGTATCATCCGCATTTGAACTAATTTTATGACACCCTTGATCCATCCGTTGCTGGCCGCCAACGCGGCTGTTTACGCCATTCAAAACGCCACCACCGAAGGCAAGGTCACCGTCTGCGTCTTGTTGCTCCTCTCGCTTTTCAGTTGGACCATCATCATCACCAAGTTCCGCCAGCTTCACATCGCCCGCCGGGCCGCCAAAAAGTTCTTCGTCGCCTACAATTCCACCCGCGATCCCCTCGACATCAAAAAACGCGACGAGGAATTTCCCGGCGCCCCCGCTTGGGAACTCTATGACCGCGGCGCCGATGAAATCCTCTATCACCTGAAAAACAACCCCGTCGCCGTCCAGCCCGGCGTCATCCACAGCGCCGGCGACGGCAATACCGACCATTTGGCGCGCGCCCTCCCCACCAAGATCAGCCCGAGTTCCTTCGAGGCCGTCAAAGTCGTGCTGGAGGAATCCGCCTCCGGCCAAGCCATGTCGCTGGAAAAAGGCATGATCGTTCTCTCCACCGCCGTCGCCGGCGGTCCCTTCATCGGCCTGCTGGGCACCGTCTGGGGCGTGATGTCCACCTTCGCTGGCATTGCCGAGAAAGGCCAGGCCAGCCTCAACGCCATGGCCCCCGGTGTCGCCGCCGCGCTCGTGGCCACCGTCACCGGCCTGCTGGTCGCCATCCCGGCCATGTTCGCCTACAACTTCATGGTGACCACCATCCGCCACGTCACCCAGGAGCTGGACGGCTTTGCCACCCGCTACGCCAACCAGCTCGAACACACCTACGTGGACAACCGCGACATCGAGGAAAAGATCGCCGGCGCCCTCAAACGCAACGAGGCCACCGTCCCCGCGGCCACCGTCATTCCGCGGCCCATACCGGCCCCCGCCAAAGTTTGACCCCTGTGTTTCCCCGCGGCCATGACCCCATCCACTTTCCCCGGCCCAGTCGGCCTTGAAAGCTCCCCCGCGCCGGGGCTCGTGCCATGAAAAAGTGCTCGCACACCAACCACTCCTCCCTCACGGAGCTGAATATCACGCCCCTGTTGGACTTGGGGTTCGTGCTGCTCGTCATTTTCATCATCACCACCATCCCCCCCATCAAGGACATGGATCTCGTCCTGCCCACCGCCGCCAAGCACCAGAAGGACCCGCCGCACAAAGCCTTTTACATTTCCGTCCAGGCCGACGGCAAACTCTTTCTCAACCAGGAGAGCTTGACCCTGGATACCCTGCTGCCCCGGCTCATCTCCCTGCGCACGGACGATCCCGACCTCAACGTCATCATCCGCGGCGACGGCAAATCCCATTACCGGCAAGTCCGCTCGGTGCTCGACATTTGCCAGCAGGCCAACCTCGCCAAGGTGGACCTGGCCACCGAAATTGCCAAATGAACCCCCTTGTCCCGGCTGCCTAACCCCCGCTCGCGATGCTGCCCCAAACCCATCAACGCAAGAAGGTGAATTCCTCGAAGGTCAACCTGACCATCTCGCTGGTGTTCCACTCCCTGTTGGTGGGCGCCCTCTTCTACTTCGCCGCCCGCGAAGGCCTCCTCGGCAAAAAGGTCCAGAAAATCGCCGTCACCATGGTCAAGGAAAAGCAGCCCGAGAAACCCAAGGAGCCCGAGAAACCCAAGGTCGAGCCGCCCAAGGTCGAAACCCCCAAGGAACTCCCCAAGCTCGCCGAGGAGCCCAAGCAGTCCGCCCCGCCCATGACGGCCCCGCCGGTCGCCGCCCCGCCCGTCGCGGAAGTGCCCAGCTTCGAATTCGAAGGCGGCAAGGCCGTCAATTCCGAAAGCGACCCCGTCCAGCTCTACAAGGGCTACGTCGAATATGAGCTGCGCGCCAAATGGAACCGCCCCGATAACATGGAGGACGACAATTACGTGGCCGAGGTGCGCGTGGATGTGGACCGCGGCGGCAACCTTGGCAATGTCACCTGGCAGAAGGGCAGCGGCAACGACCGCTGGGACCAGAGCGTGCGGGACGTCTTCAAGATCGTCCACAATATTGACCGTCGTCCCCCCACCAACTTCCCGCCCCAAGTCGTCATCCGCTTCGACGTGGAACAGGAAACCGAACCCGTGATGACGCAATGAGCCTCAAAAAGACCAGCCGCCGCAGCCAAAGTACCATGACGGAGCTCAACATCACTCCGCTTCTGGACCTCGTCTTCGTGCTGCTGGTGATCTTCATCATCGCCACCCCCCAGTTGATGAATAACCTGGAGATGAATCTCCCCTCCGGCACCCCCCCGCCGCCCAAAAAGGAAAAACCCAAAATCACCCGCATCGAGGTGGACGCCAGCAGCCATATCACGCTGGACGGTGAATCCGTGACCGTGCCTCAGTTGCGCGACAAACTGGCTGCCCTCAAGGCCGATAACCCCGACCTGCCGGTCGTTGTCAAAGGCTCCGACGACGTCGAGTATCAGGGCATGGTGGTCGTCCTCGACACCCTGCAGCAACTGGAAATCACCAAGGTCGGCCTCGCCACCCAGTGAGCCCGGCGCCGGCCTTCACGGCTCCGCCTTCCGGCCCGGTTCTTGCAGGCGATGCGACACAACCGCCAGGCCCCCGGCCAGATCCTCCTTTCGGCTCACCACGTCCGGCGGCGGCTTCAGCTTCGTCGGCGTAAAATTCCAGATCCCCTTGCAACACCCGCAATAATTGCAAATAAGCCGGCATCCGCTTCACGCATGGCAGGCGCGCCCGCCGAACCCCCTCCGTCTGCCGCAAGAGCGTCTCGGGAAGGCCGCCTTCGATCCGGCGGCCTCCGCGTCGCCTGCGGGAGCCGGTTGGGAACGAGTTTTGGTTTTCATGGGCCGGCGCATTTGGGGGCCGTTTTACCGAAATCGGGACATAAATAACGATATCGTCTGGGGTCGGTGGCGGCAACTCAATCTCCGCGCTGGCACCGGCTCCGGGCCACTCTAACCAGTTGATCACCATAAATATAGCACCATCCCGCGACCCCGCTTATTTGCTTGTAATCATCCGCTAATACTTGCTTTTTCCAATCCCCATTAGGTTGACAAATCTCGCGGTTGGTCTTTAATAGAGAAAGATTTATTGATAACGGCGTCACGATATGATTGGCAAAATTCCAACCACACCTACGGATGGATCCCGACGGATCGTCTCCGAGCCGACGCTTAAGCGGCTGCCGTTGTATCATCGTTTCCTCAAGGAATGGCAGGCCGCCGGCCATGAAACCGTCTCCTGCACCGATATCGGCCAGGATCTCGGGCTGGACCCCACCCAGGTGCGCAAGGACTTGGAGTCGGTCGGTGCCGCCGGCCGCCCCCGCATTGGCTACGGGCTCATCGGGCTCATCGAAGCCTTGGAGCAGTTCCTGGGCTGGAACAATGTGAACGACGCTTTCCTGGTGGGCGCCGGCAGCATGGGTTCGGCCCTCCTGGGCTACCGCAAATTTGAACAGTGCGGACTCAAGATCGTCGCCGCCTTCGACCTCGATCCCTCCAAAATCGGCACCCTCATCCACGGCAAGCACGTCCTGTCCCTGGACAAGCTCGCCAATCTCGCCGAACGCATGCACATTCTCATCGGCATCATCACTGTCCCCGCCGCCGAAGCCCAGGCCGTGGCCGACCTCATGATCGCCGGCGGCGTCCGGGCCATCTGGAATTTTGCCCCCACGCGTCTGCGCGCCCCTGAACACGTCATCATCCACAATGAGGACCTCTATTGCTCCCTGGCCGCGCTTTCGCAAAAACTTTTCGCCACGCTGCAAGGCGGTCCCGCGAAATTTGGATTCAAACCGAAAGCCGCGGTTGCCGCGGCACTCTAACCAACAAACACTCGACAATGCGTCAACTACCGAAAATTGATGGAAATGGCCGGAAATTCGTGAAGGTTTTCACCATTCTGGAAAAACACGGACGAAAATCCTCGCGCCTGGTCCCCATTCTCCAAGCCGTGCAGGAGGAATACCGTTATCTCCCCGAGGAGGTCCTCACCTATGTGGCCACCGCCTTGGATGTCTCGCCCGCGCGCGTGTTCGGTGTGGCGACGTTCTATTCCCACTTTGCCATCACCCCCAAGGGCAAGCATATCATCCGCTTTTGCGATGGCACCGCCTGCCACGTCAAGGACTCCGTCCCCATTCTTGAGGCCGTGCGCAAGCAGCTCAAGCTCGACGGCAAAAAAAACACCACCGATGACATGCTCTTCACCGTTGAAACGGTCGCCTGCCTCGGTGCCTGCGGCCTCGCCCCCGTCATGGTGGTGGATGAGCAGGTCCACGGACAAATGACGCCGGCCGCCGGCGTGAAACTCGTCGAGGAAATCATCGCCAAGGAACAATCGTAACATGAGTGCCAACGTTTTGAATATTATGGATCCCGCCGCCGGGAATGGCGGCAAAACCCACCGCCGCGTCGTCGTCTGCGCCGGCACCGGTTGCATGGCCAACGGCTCCACCGAGGTCATCGCCGCCTTCGAACAGCAGATCAAGGCCGCCGGCATAGACGTCACCACCGAATTCAAGCCCGAGCCCACCCACGACCTCCGCCTCAACAAAAGCGGCTGCCAGGGCTTTTGCCAGATGGGGCCGCTCGTCACCATTCTCCCCGAGGAAATCCTCTACACCAAGGTCAAGGTCGCCGATGTGGCCGAAATCGTCACCCAGACGCTCATGAACCACCAGGTGGTGGACCGCCTGCTCTATGTGGATCCCGGCACCAAGAAGCATTGCAAGGGCACCCACGACATTCCCTTCTATCAGCGTCAGCAGCGGTATGTCCTCAGCGAGTGCGGCACCATTGATCCCGAGGATATTCACGAATACATGCACCACGGCGGCTACGTCGCCGCCAAAAAAGCCATCCTCCACCTGACGCCCGAGCAGATCGTGCAGGAAATCACCAAGTCCGGCCTCCGGGGCCGCGGCGGCGGCGGTTTCCCCACCGGCCGCAAATGGGAGGCCGCGCGCATCCAGAAAAGCGCCAAAAAATACGTCATCTGCAACGCCGATGAGGGCGACCCCGGCGCGTTCATGAACCGCAGCGTCATGGAGGGCAACCCCCACAGCGTGCTCGAGGGCCTCATGATCGCCGCGCGCGCCATCGGCGCGGATGAAACGCTGATCTACGTCCGCACCGAATACCCCCTGGCCGTCGCCCGCATGCGCCGTGCCGTCGAAGACGCCCGCAAAATGGGCTTCCTCGGCAGCAACTCCTTCGGCTCCGGCCACCCCCTCAACTGCGAAGTCATGGAGGGCGCCGGCGCTTTCGTCTGCGGCGAGGAAACCGCGATGATCGCCTCCATCGAGGGCCAGCGCGGCATGCCGCGCCCCAAACCCCCGTTCCCCGCCCAAAGCGGCCTCTGGGGCAAGCCCACCATCATCAATAACGTCGAAACCCTGGCCCACGTCGTCCGCATCATCAATCAGGGCGCCGACACGTTTCGCAAGCTCGGTTCCACCGCCTCCCCCGGTACCAAGACCTTCGCCCTCACCGGCCACGTCGCCAATACCGGCCTGGTGGAAGTGCCCTTCGGCACCACCCTCCGCGATGTTGTCATCAACATCGGCGGCGGCATCACCGACCGCCATGGCAAGGTCAAGCCCAACGGCTTCAAGGCCGTCCAGATCGGCGGCCCCTCCGGCGGCTGCCTCACCGCGGCGCACCTTGATCTCCCGCTCGACTACGATTCCCTGCGCAGCGTCGGCGCCATGGTCGGTTCCGGCGGTCTCGTGGCCATGAACGAAAAAACGTGCATGGTCGCCATCGCCCGCTTCTTCATGGATTTCACCCAGCGCGAAAGCTGCGGCAAATGCGTCCTCTGCCGCGAAGGCACCCGCCAGTTGCTCTCCATGCTGGACGATATCATCGCCGGCCGCGCCACGGGCGAGACGCTCGTGCTGATGGAAAAGCTCGCCCTCGCCGTCCAAAAGGGCTCCCTCTGCGGCCTCGGCAAGACCGCCCCCAACCCCGTCCTCTCCACGTTGCGGTATTTCCGCCACGAATACGACGAGCACGTCTTTCACAAGCATTGCCCCACCGGCCAGTGCAAGGCCCTCGCCAAACCCAGCATTGATGCCGCCAAGTGCAAGGGCTGCGGCGCGTGCGCCCGCAAATGCCCCGTCGGCGCCATCTCCGGCGAACGGAAAAAGCCCCATGCCATTGACCCGAGCAAGTGCATCGTCTGCGGCAGTTGCGCCGATACCTGCAAGTTCGACGCCGTCGTCGGTGTGTGACCGTTTAACCCCAATACCATTTGACCATAATTAATTGATTCATGAATGCCACACCTGCTGCCACCGCCGTGAAAACGGTGAACATTGATGGACGCGACATCCCCATCAATGGCGAGCGCAACCTGCTGGAACTGATCCGCAAGGCGGACATTGATCTGCCCACCTTCTGTTACCACTCCGACCTCAGCGTCTATGGCGCCTGCCGTCTGTGCCTCGTGGACATCGCCGGCCGCGGCATCCAGGGCGCCTGTTCCACCCCGCCCGAGCCCGGACTCAAGGTCCGCACCCAGACCGAGGAAATCCGCGAAATCCGCAAGATCGCCATCGAGCTCCTGCTCGCCAACCACGAGCGCGAATGCACCTCCTGCGCCAAAAGCGCCGCCTGCAAACTCCAGGACATCGCCCGCAAGCTCGGCATCCAGCAGGTCCGCTTCAAGCCCGTCCACGCGCCCGCGCCCGTGGACCGCTCGTCGCTCGCCCTGGTCCGCGACCCCAACAAGTGCGTCCTCTGCGGCGATTGCGTCCGCTTCTGCACCGAAATCCAGGGCATCGGGGCCATTGATTTCGCTTATCGCGGCCACGAGGCCGCCGTGCTTCCCGCCTTCGGCAAGCCCATCGGCGAGGGCGAATGCGTCAACTGCGGCCAGTGCGCCGCCGTCTGCCCCACCGGCGCCCTCACCGTCCGCTCGGAAACCGAGGCCGTCTGGAAGGCCCTCAATGACCCGACCAAAACCGTCGTCGTCCAAGTCGCCCCCGCGGTCCGCGTGGCCGTCGGCGAATTGTTCGGCATGCCCCCGGGTGAATCCACCCGCGGCCAGCTCGTCGCCGCCCTCAAACGCCTCGGCTTCGACAAGGTGTACGACACCTCCTTCAGCGCCGACCTCACCGTCATCGAGGAGGCCAACGAGTTCCTCAACCGCAAAACCAAGAACGGCAAGCTGCCCTTGTTCACCAGTTGCTGCCCCGGCTGGGTCAAGTTCGCCGAGCAGTATTTCCCCGAGCTGCTGCCCAACTTGTCCACCTGCCGCTCCCCGCAGCAGATGCTCGGCGCCGTCGCCAAGGAGACCCTTCCGGCCGAGCTCGGCGTCAAAAAGGAAAACCTCGTCATGGTTTCGATCATGCCCTGCACCGCCAAGAAGTTCGAGGCCAAGCGCCCCGAATTCGTCACCGACGGGTTCCCGGACGTGGACCATGTGCTCACCACCCAGGAGCTCGCGCGCATGATCGAAGAGGCCGGCCTCCGGTTTACCAAACTCCAGCCCGAATCCTTCGACATGCCCATGGGCTTCAAAACCGGAGCCGGCGTCATCTTCGGCAATTCCGGCGGCGTCAGTGAGGCCGTCCTCCGCTATGCCTCCGAAAAGGTCACCGGCAAAAAACTGGAGAACCCGGACTTTCCCGCCGTGCGCGGCGAGGACGGACTCCGCATCGTTGAGGTTCCGGTGGATGGCATCACCCTCAAACTCGGCATCGTCCATGGCTTGAAAAACGCCCGCACCCTCGCCGAAAAGGTTCGCCGCGGCAAATGCGACCTCGACCTCATCGAGGTCATGGCCTGCCCCGGCGGCTGCATTGGCGGCGCCGGCCAGCCCGTCTCCCAGGATCCCGACATCCGCAAGCTCCGCGCCAAGGGCCTCTACGACGTGGATAAAAACATGGAGCTCCACAAGTCCCAGGAAAACCATTTCGTCACCGAATGCTACCAAAGGCACCTCGGCGAAATCGGCGGCAAAAACGCCCACCGCCTCCTGCACACCCATTACCAGAGCCGCCGCCGCATCACCGGCGAGGATATCGCCCTCGGGGACGGCCCCGCCGGCGACAAGCTCAAGGTCAAGGTCTGCACCGGCACCAGTTGCTTCCTCAAAGGCTCGCAGCAAATCCTGCATGACCTCCTTGATTACGTCCAAAAGGAAAACCTCCAGGAATACGTGGACGTCTCCGCTTCGTTCTGTTTCGAAAAATGCGACCAGGGCCCGACGGTCACCGTGGATGGCAACAAAATCCAATGGTGCACCACCGCCGCCGCCAAGGCCGAGATAACGGAAAAGCTGAAGGATAAAGTATGACGGTTGCCCTTGGCGAAACGCGCGATAAAACGGCCGCGTTCAGTGACGGGGCCGGGGTGGGGGGCATCCCTGCCCGGGCGCGCCGGTCCAGTCCGGCCCGCGTCCGGGAGATCCCCGCCCAAGCCCGCCGCCCCGGCGAGCAACGGGTCGCGCGGGCGCCCGCCGCCCGGCCCGGCGCCGCCGGCAAAACCGCCAAGG
Source organism: uncultured Bifidobacteriaceae bacterium (assembly GCA_964532525.1). Classification (GTDB taxonomy): domain Bacteria; phylum Verrucomicrobiota; class Verrucomicrobiia; order Limisphaerales; family UBA11358; genus UBA11358. The sequence continues at coordinate 43,304 of CAZHIM010000004.1, read as the reverse complement.
AATCCGTCCGCCGCGTTGGCCTGAACGGGCGCGACGTTTTTGTATGACCCCAAGGAGGCGGCCGTGAATAACGCCATTCGCATCGAACAGGATTTTCTCGGCGACCTGCCGCTTCCCACGTCGGTTCTGCACGGCATCCATACGGCCCGCGCGCTGGAAAATTTTCCGCTCGCCCGCCGGCCCGTCCACCCCGAGCTCGCCCGCGCCTACGGCACCGTCAAGCTCGCCTGCGCCCGCACCAATCGCGCCCTCGGCGCCTGGGCCGATGATCCCGCCCAGGCCGACGCCATCGAGCTCGCCTGCACCGAGCTGGCGGAGGGCACCCTCGTCGAACATATCGTCGTGGACGCGCTCCAGGGCGGCGCCGGCACCAGCACCAACCTCAATGTCAACGAGGTGCTCGCCAACCGCGCCCTCGAAATCCTCGGCCTGCCCCCCGGCACCTACGACCGCGTTTCGCCGCTCGACGACCTCAATCTCCACCAGTCCACCAACGACACCTATCCCACCGCCTTGAAGCTCGCGGCCATCCGCCGCCTGCAGGCCCTGGAAAAAAACGTCGTCGCCCTGCAGGAATCCTTCCAGGCCGCCGAGAAAAAATTCGCCCACGTCGTCAAGGTGGGCCGCACCCAGTTGCAGGATGCCGTCCTCACCACGCTGGGCCGCGAATTCGGCGCCTACGCCGAGGCCATCAACCGCGACCGCTGGCGCATCTACAAATGCGAGGAGCGCCTCCGCGTCGTCAATCTCGGCGGCACCGCCATCGGCAGCGGCGTGGCCGCCCCCCGCCAGTTCATCTTCCAGGCCGTCGAAAACCTCCGCGCCCTCACCGGCATCGGCTTCGCGCGGGCCGAAAACCTCGTGGACGCCACCCAGAACGCCGATGTCTTTGTGGAGGTGTCCGGCATCCTTCGCGCCCACGCCGTCTCCCTCCGGAAAATCTGCACCGACCTCCGCCTGCTCGCCTCCGGACCCGAGGCCGGCTTTGGTGAAATCCGCCTGCCCGCCCGGCAGGCCGGCTCCTCCATCATGCCCGGCAAGGTCAACCCCGTCATCCCCGAGGCCGTCTCCCAGGTCTCCATGCTCGTCCTGGGCCACGACGCCGCCATCGCCCAGGCCTGCTCCGCCGGCAATCTCGAGCTGAATCCCTTCCTCCCGCTCGTCGCCCATTGCCTCCTCGAAAGCCTCGACCTCCTCGCCGCCGCCGATGACATCCTCCGCCGCCATTGCGTGGACGGCATCGAAGCCGATGAGGAGCGCTGCCGCCGGCAGGTCGAGAATTCCACCGCCGCCGCCACCGCCCTCGTTTCCGTCCTCGGCTACGAGCACGCCGTCGAAGCCGCCCGCCTCGCCCGGCAAAACCACGCCACCATCCGGCAGACCGTCATGGACCAGGGTTGGCTCAGCTCCGGGGAGTTCGATATCCTCATCAGCCCCGAAGCCGTCTGCCGGCTCGGCACCCCCGACCGTCTCCTCGCCCCTCCGGAGCCCGCCGGCGAACCCCCGGAACCAGCTTCCGCCAAATAGCCATGCCGCCCACCCCCAAAGGTCTCCGCCTCCACATCGCCTTCTTCGGGCGGCGCAATGTCGGCAAGTCGTCGCTGCTCAACGCGCTGACCCGCCAGCAGGTCTCCATCGTTTCCCCCGTCCCCGGCACCACCACCGACCCGGTCGAGAAACCCATGGAGCTCCTCCCCCTCGGCCCCGTGCTGTTCATTGACACCGCGGGCCTGGACGATTCCGGCGAACTCGGCGCCCTGCGCGTCCAAAAAACCCGCCAGGTCCTCGAACGCACCGACGTCGCCGTCCTCGTCGCCACGCCCGGCACCTGGGACGGCTTCGAGGAGGACATCCTCCGCGAACTCGCCGCCCGCAAAACACCCGTCGTCGTCGTTTTCAACAAAACCGACACCGCCCAGCCCGATGCCGCCCTCGTTGCCCGGCTGACCGAACATAAAATCCGCGTCGTCCGCACCGCCGCCCCCACCGGCGCCGGCCTGGCCGACCTCCGCCAGGCCCTGCTCGATGCCGCCCCCGCCGATTTCGTGGACAGCCCCGCCATCCTCGGCGACCTCGTCGGCCCCGGCGAATTCGCCGTCCTGGTCGTGCCCATTGACAAGGAGGCCCCCAAGGGCCGCTTGATCCTGCCGCAGGTCCAGGCCATCCGCGATTTGCTCGATAGCGACGCCGGCTGCCTCGTCGTCAAGGAGCGCGAATTGCGCAACGCCCTCGACCGCCTCAAGACGCCCCCCAAGCTCGTCGTCACCGATTCCCAGGCCTTCCTCAAGGTCGCCGCCGATACTCCGCCCAGCGTCCCCATGACCAGTTTTTCGATCCTCATGGCGCGCTTCAAAGGCGACCTTCTGGCGCAGGTGCAGGGCACGCTCGCCATCGAAAACCTCCGCCGCAACGATCGCGTGCTCATCGCCGAGGCGTGCGCGCACCATCCCATCGGCGAGGACATCGGCCGCGTCAAGATTCCCCGCTGGCTCACCCTCTACACCGGCGAGAAACTCCAGTTCGAGCACGTCCAGGGCCGCGATTTCCCGGCGGATCTCTCGCCCTACAAGCTGGTGATCCACTGCGGCGCCTGCATGTGGAACCGCCGCGAAATGCTCGGCCGGATCCTGCGCTGCCAGCAGGCGCGCGTGCCCATCACCAATTACGGCCTCACCATCGCCTACAGCCTCGGCATCTTCGCCCGCGCCCTCGAGCCCTTCCCGCTGGCGCTCGCCGCCTTCCGCCAGGCCCAGCCCGCCACCCGGCGCGGCTCGTTGCGCACCCTGGCCCGCCCCGTCTCCCCGGTTAAAAAGAAGCCGGCGCCCGCCCCGGCCGGCTCGCCGCGCCCGGCTCCTGGCAAAGCTTTGACATGAACGACTTGTTGACCAAATCAGAGATTCTCAGTTGGCTCCGTGAAACCGACCCGGCCCGCCTCGCCGCGTTGTGGCAGCGCGCCGATGACACCCGCCGCCGCCATGTCGGCGACGCCGTCTATTTGCGCGGTTTGATCGAAATTTCCAATTTCTGCACCCGCCAGTGCGCATACTGCGGCCTGCGCTTCGGCAACTCCCGCCTCGCCCGCTACCGCATGCTCGCCGACGAAATCCTCGAGGCCGCCCACCGGGCCGTCGCCTTCGGCTACGGCACCGTCGTCCTCCAAAGCGGCGAAGATTACGGCCTCACCACCGAAGGAGTCACCGACCTCGTCCGCCGCATCAAAACCGAGACGCCCCTCGCCGTCACCCTCAGCCTCGGCGAACGCCCCGACCGCGAACTCGCCGTCTGGCGCGACGCCGGCGCCGACCGCTACCTGCTCCGGTTCGAGACTTCCGACCCCTATCTCTTTAATGAAATCCATCCGCCGCATGGCCACCGCAAGTGCGACCGCATCGCCATTGTCCGCCGCCTGAAAAAACTTGGCTTTGAAATCGGCAGCGGCATCATGGTCGGGATCCCCGGCCAGACCTATGCCAGCATCGTGCGCGACATTGAAGTTTTCCGTGAACTGGACCTTGATATGATTGGTCTCGGCCCCTTCATCCCCCATCCCGGCACGCCCCTGGGCACGGGTTTCAATATCTTCCCGCCCGTCAACGGCGAGCAGGTGCCCAATACCGAGCTGATGGTTTACAAGGTGCTGGCCCTCACCCGCCTGGTCCGGCCGGATGCCAACATCCCCGCCACCACCGCCCTGGCCACCATCAACAAGAAAAATGGCCGCGAGCTCGGGCTCCAGCGCGGCGCCAACGTTTTCATGCCCAACTTGACCCCGCTCAAATACCGCCGGCTCTACGAAATTTATCCCGCCAAAGCCTGCATCGCGGAAACCGACGACAAGTGCCACGGCTGCCTGAGCCTCCGCATCCAGTCCATCGGCCGCCGGATCGGACGCGGCCCGGGCGGCCGCTGGACCCGCGAACCCGCCGCCGCCGCCCCGCCATCACCCCCCGGGAGAGAAGTGTGCCATGCCTAAAGCCCCGGCCACCAAAATTACGATTTGCATGGGCAGTTCCTGCTTTTCCCGTGGGAACAGCCGCAATATCGAGGTGGTCCAGGAATTTCTGAAAAAACACACGCTGCCCCCGTCCGTTGAACTCTGCGGGCACCTCTGCGAGGGGCACTGCAAGTCCGGTCCCAATGTCATGATCAACGACAAGATTTATCACGAGGTTGACCCCATCGTCATCATCGCCCTCTTGAGTCATTTCCTTCCCGAGTCCAGTGCATGAATTATCTTAACCCCATTTTCACCGAGAAGCGCGAGTGCCAGGACTGCTACAAATGCGTCCGCAACTGCCCCGTCAAGGCCATCAAGGTCGAGAACGGCTATGCCTCCGTCGTGGCCGAGTTGTGCATTTTCTGCGGTTACTGCGTGGAAGTCTGCCCCAACGGCGCCAAAAAAGTCCGCGATGACCTCGCCAGCGCCCGCCAGTTGCTCGCCCGCAAGAAAGCCGTTTACGTCTCGCTCGCCCCTTCTTACGCCACCGAATTCACCGGCGCCACCCCCGGCCAGATGATCGGCGCGCTCAAAAAGCTCGGCTTCACCGGCGTTTCCGAAACCGCCCTCGGTGCCCAGCAGGTTTCCGCCCAGGCCGCCGCGCTCCTCCAGAAAAATCCGCACCGCGTCCTGGCCTCCTCCGCCTGCCCCACCGTCGTGGCCTATCTCCAAAAGCACCGCCCGGATGGCGCCGCCCTCCTCACCGGCCTCCTTTCGCCCCTGCTCACCCATTGCCAAATGCTCCGCCAGGCCTTCGGCCCGGGAATTGGCATCGTTTTCATCGGCCCCTGCATCGCCAAAAAAATCGAGGCCGCCCAGCACCCCGAACTCCTCGACGTCGCCCTCACCTTCGAGGATCTGCACCGGTGGCTCGACCAGGAGCAGCTCGCCCCCGCGGAAGTTTCCGCGACCCCCGCCGACCAGTTCCTCCCCGAGCGCGCCGCCGAGGGTGCCTGGTACCCCGTGGACGGCGGCATGATCGCCGGCATGAAATCCACCTGCGCCGTCAACGATTGCACCCTCATGTCCTTCTCCGGCTTGGGCGCCATCAAAAAGGCGCTTGATGGCATCGAAGACCTGCGCCCCGCCGCCGGCTTGTTCCTCGAACTCCTGGCCTGCGAGGGCGGCTGCGTCAACGGTCCCATGGTTCGCACCCGCGGCGCCACCGTCGCCAAGCGCCAGCGCATCTTCCAGTCCGTCCCCGGGCCCGCCGCCGAACTGCCCCGCCGCGCGCTCATCCAAACGCCCACCGATTTCCTCGTGCCGCCCCCCGCCAATGTCGCCGTCCCCGATTCCCAGATTCGCGAGGCGCTCCGCAACGTCGGCAAGCTCTCCGCCGATGACGAGCTGAACTGCGGCGGCTGCGGCTACGATACCTGCCGCGAATTCGGCATCGCCCTCCTCAACCACAAGGCCGAGCGCTCCATGTGCGTCACCTACATGCGCCAGCTCGCCCACAAAAAGGCCAACGCCCTCATCCAAAAAATGCCCTCGGCCGTCGTGATCGTCAACGAGACCCTCCGCATCATCGAGTTCAACGCCGCTTTCGTCAGCCTCTTCACCCCCGCCGCGGCCAATCCCCCCGCCGGTTCGCCCGCCGCCCCGACCATCGAAGGCACCGCCCTCGCCGAGGTGATGCCCTTCGCCAGCCTTTTTCACAATGTTCTCAAAAGCGGCGAGGACATCCTGGACCGCGACCTCCGCTTCCAAAACACCATCCTGCACGCCACCATCTTCAGCATCGAAAAACATTGCCTCGTCGGCGGCATCCTCCAGGACATCACCAAGCCCGCCGTCCGCAAGGAACAGGTCATCCGCAAGGCGCGCGAGGTCATTCAAAAACAGATCGCCACCACGCAGCAGATCGCCTACCTGCTCGGCGAAAACGCCGCCGAGGCCGAGATCACGCTCAATTCCATCATTGACTCGTTCTCGCCGCCCAAGCCGGATGACCCCAAGGAGCCCAATGACTGGCGAAAGCTTTATAGACGTTGATTTCTGCCAGCAGCCCAAGCATGGGCAGGTCGTCGCCGGTGATGTCTTCCTCTCCCGCAAGATCAAGGCCGAGGGCCGCGTCATTTCCGTGCTCTCCGACGGCCTCGGCAGCGGCGTCAAGGCCGGCGTCCTGGCCAACCTCACCGCCACCATGGCCCTCCGCTACACCACCGCCTTTGTGGATGTCCGCCGCAGCGCCAAGACCATCATGGACACGCTCCCCGTGTGCGAAAAGCGCAAGATCAGCTACTCCACCTTCACCATCGTGGATTTGGACGAGGACGGCAAAACCCGCGTCATCGAGCACGGCAACCCGCCGCTCACCCTTTTCCGCGGCCGGACCCAGGTCCCCCTCGAACGCCTCAGCCTCACCCTCGAGAATTGGAAAGACCGCGTCATTTACTACAGCGAATTCGATACCCAGCTCGACGACCGCATCGTCTTCTATTCCGACGGCGTCAGCCAGTCCGGCCTCGGCCGCATCGGCCTGCCCTTTGGCTGGAGCTCCCCCTGCGTCACGAATTTCCTCCAGCGGCAAATTGCCGCCGAGGCGGAAATCTCCTCCCGCGAACTCTCCCACCGGCTCGTCTCCGAGGCCCTGCTCAACGACGGCCGGGCCGCCAAGGACGACATCAGTTGCGGCGTGATCTATTATCGCCGGCCCCGCCGCCTGCTCGTCATCACCGGCCCGCCCTTCAACCGCGGCCGCGACGGCGAACTCGCCGAACTCGTCCAGAACTTCGATGGTCGCAAGGTGATTTGCGGCGGCACCACCGCCGGCATCGTCTCGCGCTTGCTCGGCCGCGCCGTCACCGTGAGCCTCGCCCAGCTCGATCCCGAAATCCCCCCCGGCGCCGTCATGGACGGCGTGGACCTCGTCACCGAAGGCACCGTCACCCTCGCCAAAGTTGCCGAGCTCCTGGAGCGCGACATCCCCGGCGAGGCCGCCCGCAAAAACCCCGCCACCGACCTCATCTCGCTCATGCTCCAGAGCGACATTGTCCACTTCATCGTTGGCACCCGCATCAACGAAGCCCACCAGGACCCCAACGTTCCCGTCGAACTGGATCTCCGGCGCAACATCGTCCGCAAAATCGCCCGGCTCCTGGAGACCCGCTGCCTCAAGGAAGCCCAGATCGAATTCATCTGACGTCGAAATTCGGGTTTCCGGCCGCATTGTTGGTTTGCCCAAGGCAGCGGGTTGCGTCAAACTGCCGGCATGGCTGCGTCATTCGCAATTGCCCGCCGCTTCGTGTCGCCTTTCGCGGGCGCGACCAACCGTTTTCCCCCTGCCGGCGATGCAGCCGGCGATGTTCTGAAGCTCAAATGAGAAGCAGCCATGCCGCCGGACAAAATTAAACCCGTGACCGCGAAAAAACGTGTTGGTCTGCTGCCGCGTTTCCGGGAATGGGTTGCCCGGCATGGGGAGGCCTTCTGGTATGTTCTCACCGTCGTATTGCCCGTCATCCTGCGCACCGGCAAGCGGCCGGTCATTTTTTCCAAGTACAGCGGCATTGGTGACATCATCTGCACGTTTCCTACCGTGCTGAAACTCAAGGAGCGGCATCCGGGGGCGACTTTCATTTACAATTGTCACAAGTCTTACGCCTGCTTGCCCGGCATGGGCGGGATCACGGATTTTGTAACGCATCTCCACCACGCCGGCGTTTTGCGTCATTGGTATGGCTGGTTGTTCCGCGCCTTCTATGAATTTCCCTGCGCTGATGAGTCGCCGGACAATTTTTGCCGGCAATATGTCGTCCACGAATATGCCAGCGACCACGGCGTCACGGTTGCGGCCGCGCATCCCCATTTACAGTTGGCTCCCTCCGTCCGGGCCCGCATCCAGGAGAAGCTCAAAAGCCGCATCCCGCCCGGCGCCCCGCTGGTCAGCATTCAAACCGGGCCAAGCTGGCCGATTCGTGAGTGGCCCGCAACCGCTTGGGCAGCTCTCATCACCGACTTGCGGCAGCGCCACGCGGCCACGATTGTTGTGATCGGGACCAACAGTCATTTGGCGATGGGCACGACGGCCGTTCCCGAACTGCCGGGGGTCGTGTCCTTGGTCAACGAGTTGACGCTCGAAGAATCCTCCGCCGTCATTGGGGCGAGCCGTCTGTTCATTGGGATTGATTCGGGGTTGCTGCACCTCGCGGCCGCGCTGCGCGTTCCCTGCGTCGGCATTTTTGGCCCCACCTCCCCGCAGCTCCGGTTGCCCGCCGGCGACGTCCAAAATTGCGTGGTCAGCCGGATTCAATGCCAGGGCTGCCATCATCGCGTTCCGCGCATCCACTGGGAAACGGGTTGTCCCTATGATGCCGCCTGCATGAAAGGCATCCCCGTATCGGAAGTTTTGGCAGCCTGCCTGCGCCTCCTGCCCCAGGCGGCAAACCCCGTGAAAACTTTATGAAGGCAAGTGGATTGATTGGATAGCTCAGCGGCGGACCAGCATTTTCGCCGTCTGCCACGCCAGCCAGCCAAAGGTTTCGCCACTGTGCCAACGCAGACGCGGCGCGCAGCGCGTTAAAAACCACACCCAATCCCGCCACGAGCGTCCCCGGGCGGCCGCCAGCAAAAGGCCGTTGGCCCGCACGGCATCCACCTCGTTCAACCGCAAAAACTTCCGGCAGTGCCGCACCCCGATCTTCCTCGCCAGTGTCTGCTGCACGACCAGATTCTGATGGGAAACGGACTGCGGGTGCCGGCGGACACGAACCAGCTTTTCCGGCAGCGCGATGAATTCGCCCTGTTCCAGCATCCGGCCCCACAATCCAAAATCCTCCGTATGACGTTCCTCCGGTAAATAGCCGCCGGCTGCCAAGGCCGCGGACCGTTTGAATAACACCGTGCAGTGAGCGAAGGGACATTGATAGCACAGTCGCAGAGCCATGAAACTCCGCGATCGGGGCAGCCGCTCGCAGCGGGCCGCGCCCGCCCATTCTCCAAAAAGACTGATCGCGGTGTGGCAGAGCACCGCCTGCGGCCACTGGCTCACGGCCTGCCATTGCAACTCCAGCCGTCGCGGCTCGCTGATGTCATCCGCGTCGTGTCGTGCCACCCATTCCGCCCGCGCCTCGGCCAGGCCGTGGTTCAGGGCCACGACAATCCCCGCATGGTTCAGCGGCAATATTCGCAGCCGCGGGTCCGCATAGCGTCGCAAAATCTCTGGCGTGGCATCCGTGCTCCCATCGTCAATCACCAGCAGTTCGAAGTCCTTAAAGGTCTGCGCCAGGAGACTGTCAATGGACTCCGCGAGAAATTCCTGGCCGTTCCAGACCGGCAGGAGAATGGAGATACGGGGGGGCATGGATTAATTTGTGAACAACCCAACCAACCTATAACGACCGCTGAAACATGACCAGATTTTAATCGCTCAAGGCGGCCGCCCCGTAGCGGCAAACGGGCGTTCGCCGCCATCGGGAAAAATGGCACGGCAGCATCTGCAAAAAAAGGGTCACCCATATGGTCATATTGTTAGCCGACCCGGTCGTTTGGATTTGGCGCCGGCGCCCGGGATTTTCTCCCCCCGCCCGCGCCCGCCATTCCGCGTTCCGTCCGCCCCACCGCTTGCGCCCCACCCGCCCCCATGCTTTAATGCCGCACCTAAATCATGACTCAGACTGACTTCGCCGCCGCGCGGGAGACCTACCGCAAAATTTCCGATAACATCGCCAAAGTCATGCGCGGCCAGGCCGGGGCCACCCGGCATCTCCTCGCCGCCCTTGCCGCCGGCGGCCACGTCCTGCTCGAGGATTATCCCGGCACCGGCAAAACCACCCTTGCCAAGGCCCTCGCCAAATCCATTGACGCCCGCTTCAAACGCATCCAGTTCACCCCCGACCTGCTCCCCTCGGACATCCTCGGCGTCTCCATTTTCAACCAGGGTGACCAGTTGTTCCATTTCCACGAGGGCCCCATCTTCACCAACATACTCCTCGCCGACGAAATCAACCGCGCCTCGCCCCGCACCCAGTCCGCCCTTCTGGAAGCCATGGGCGAAGCCCAGGTCAGCATCGAGGGCGAACGCCGCAACCTTTCCACCCTCTTCTTCGTCATCGCCACCGAAAACCCCGTGGAATTCCGCGGCACCTACCCCCTGCCCGAGGCGCAAATGGACCGCTTCGCCATGCAATTCACGCTCGGCTACGTGTCCCCCGCCGACGAAGTCGCCATTCTCACCGCCCAGGAACACAATCATCCCCTCAATGATCTCCAGCCCTGCGCCTCCCTCGAGGAAGTCCTCACCCTCAAGCGCGTCGTCGAGGAGATCCGCATCAGCGAAGAACTGAAGCGCTACGCCGTGGACCTCGTGGCCGCCACGCGCACCGCTACCGGCGTGCAGCTCGGCGCCAGCCCCCGCGCGTCCATCGCCCTCATGAAAAGCGCCCAGGCCGAGGCGCTCTTTGACGGCATTGATTTCGTCACGCCCGAGCACCTGCAACGCCTCGCCGTACCCGTCATCGCCCACCGCATCGTGCTCGAACCCCAGGCCCGCTTTTCCGGTCTCACACAGCACGGCGTCGTGGAGGCGGTCCTGAAAAAGCTGCCCGTACCCGCCTAAACCCCTGCCTGGAAGATGTGACCTTTCTCTACCGGCCAATTTACGCGATCTACCGCCATTCCTCCGGCCTGGTGTACTGGGCTTCGCGCCGCTTCACCCGGGCGGGCCTCTGCGTGGCGTGTGGCTGGGTGATCACCGGCGCCGTCGGCGTGGACATCGAGAATACCGTCAGCTACCAATCGTTTGCCCTGCTGTTCGGGCTTTTGATCTTCGCCTTTGCCTGCAGTTTCTTCTTCCGCGCCCAGTTCGCCGCCACCCGATTGCTGCCCCGTTTCGGCACCGCCGGCCAGCCCTTCTTTTACCAGGTTGAGGTCACCAACCTCAGCCGCGAACCGCAGACCGGCCTCACGCTGCTGGATAATCTGGCCGATCCCCGGCCCTCGTTCCCCGAGTGGCTCGCGTTCAAGCTGGCCGAGAATCGCCACGTCCGCCCTTTCAGCAGGCGTCAGCTCCGGAATCCCTTCCGCCTCGCCACCGTCAAGCCCGCCCTCGTGCCGCCGCTCCCCGCCCGCGGCCAGGGCACCGTCTCGGTCGAGTTGCACCCCCTCCGTCGCGGCGTCCTGCACTTTTCCGGCCTGGTCCTCGCCTGCCCGGACCCGCTCGGGCTCTTTCGTGCCTTCAGCCGCGTTCTGGCCCCGCAAACAGTGTTGATTCTGCCCAAGCGCTATCCCCTGCCGCCCATTGACCTGCCCGGACAGTCCCGCTACCAGGAGGGCGGCGTGGCGCTCGCCGCCAACGTCGGCCGCAGCGAGGAGTTTGTCTCCCTCCGCGATTACCGCCGCGGCGATCCCCTCCGCCACATTCACTGGCGGAGTTGGGCCCGCACCGGCAAACCCATCGTCAAGGAGTTCGAAGATGAATTCTTTGTCCGCCATGCCCTCGTGCTGGACACCTTCACCGACGAACCCCGCGGCGAACTCCTCGAGGAGGCCGTTTCCGTCGCCGCCTCCTTCGCCTGCACCGTCATTTCCCAGGAATCCCTCCTGGACCTGATGTTCATCGGCAACCAATCCTATTGCTTCACCGCCGGCCGCGGTCTCGGCACCGCCGATCAAATGCTGGAAATTCTCGCCTCCGTCCGGAATTGCCCCGATAAACCGTTCGCCGACCTCGAACACCTCGTCCTCAATCACCTGTCTGTGATCAGCGGCTGCATCTGCATCCTCCAAAAATGGGATGAGCCCCGGCGCAAGTTCATCAAAAAACTCAAGGCCTTGAACCTCCCGCTCATGGTCCTCATCATCGTGCCCGCCAGCGGCGGCATTTCCGGCGCCGGCGGCCGCCTCGTGGATGCCGACGGCACCTTGCACGTGCTGGAGGCCGGCAAAATCAGCGAAGGCCTCGCCAAATTGAAATGAAACCGCCTGCCGCATCCGCCCCCGGTCCCGGCCGATGAAAACCCCGCCCCTGCTGCTGTTTGTCACGCTGCTCTTCTGGGGCTGGCAGTCGAACGTGCTGCTCTACGGCGCCGTGGCTGGCGCCATTCTCGAAGGCGCCCGCCTCATCCCCCTGCGCTGGGAGCTTGAAGACGTGGATTTCAATCGCATCTGGAGCTTTTGCGTCGTCGCCATCATCGCCTTCGGCGGTTACCTCTTCACCACCAACGACGACGTCGCCGGCGGCGTCTCCGGCATGTTTCACGGCGCCGCCGCCGTCCGCAATGCCGCGGCTTCCTCCACCGTGGCCACCTTCACCGTCTTGCGCTGGCTGCCCGTGCTTTCTTTCCCCTTCATCGTCGCCCAATGCTACAACGCCCGTCCCACCGTCCCCATCACCGCCGTGTCGCTCGTGCTGCGCCTTCGCCGCCGCCGCGGCGAACAATCGCTCGCCGGCCGCTACGTGGATCTCTCCTACGCCTATTTCATCCTCTGCCTGTTTTCCGCCGGTATTCACTCCAATCAGGCCACCTACAGCTATTTCGCGGGCCAGGTCGTGCTGATCTTGTGGGTGCTGTGGACCCTGCGCTCCCGCCGCTTCGGCCCCCGGGTGTGGTCCGCCGGTCTGGGCGTCGCCGTCGGTCTGGGCTTCCTCGGCCAGGTGGGCATCAGCCAACTCGAGCGCCTTGTCCAGGATTTCGACGTCCAGATGTTCGCCCGTTTCTTCCATTCCCACACCGATCCCACCCAAAGCGTCACCTCCCTCGGCCAACTCGGCGAACTGAAATTATCCCGGCGCATTGTCATCCGCCTCCAGCCGGGCCAGGTCGGCGTCGTCCCCCCTTATCTCCGGGAAGCCAGTTACCGCCACTACAACGCCGACAGCCGCACCTGGTCCGTCGGCGGCCAAAATGATTTCGTCCTCGTCGAAGCCGAGACCAACAGTGACACGTGGACCCTCCGGCCCCCCAAATCGCCGGAAAATTTCCTCAATATCGCCTGCTATCTCGAGGGCCGCTCGCCCGAACGCGATCCCGAAGGCGTCCTGCCCCTGCCGCCGGGCACCTGCCGCCTCGAGCATCTCCCAGCAGCTACTTCCATCCTGCAAACCAATAAAACCGGCGTCGTGCTGGCCATCGGCACCGGCCTCATGATCTTCGACGCCGCTTACGGCCCCGGCGCCACCTTCGACTCGCCTCCCGATGCCGGCACCAACCGGTTCGATCTCTCCGTCCCCACCAACGAAATCCCCGCCCTCAACCGCGTGCTGGCGGAAATCAACCTCACCAACGCCACCGCCGCCGAAGCCCGCCTGGCCGTCCAGGCGTTCTTCGCCCGCAATTTCACCTACAGCCGCTGGCAGGGCCTGGATAAGCGGCCCACCGCCGACGCCACGCCGCTCACGCGCTTCCTGCTCACCAGCCGCAGCGGCCATTGCGAATACTTCGCCACCGCCACCGTCCTGTTGCTCCGCCAGTTGGGCATCCCCGCCCGTTATGCCGTCGGCTACGCCGTCCATGAAACGTCCGGCAGCGGCTACGTCGTCCGCGAACGCGACGCCCACGCCTGGTGTCTCGCCTGGAACCGCCAGTCCAAAACCTGGGAGGATTTCGACACCACGCCCGGTTCCTGGGTCGCCATCGAATCCGGCAACACCTCGTTTCTGGACTTTTTTTCCGATCTCCGTTCCTGGCTCGGCTTCCAAATTGAGAAACTCCGCTGGCACCAGACCAACCTCCGCCAATACATTCCCTGGACCGTCGTCCCCGTCTTGCTGGTGCTCCTCTATTATATTTTCTTCCAGCGCCCGGCCCGCCGCCGCGCGGCCGCCACCAAGCCGGCCGCCGCCGTCGTCTGGCCCGGCCAAGACTCCGCCTTCTACCGCTTGGAAAAATCGCTTGCCGCCCGCGGCCTGCCCCGCCAAGCCCAGGAACCGCTCTCCGACTGGCTCGAACGCGTCCTCGCCGAACCCGCCCTCGCAGCCTTCCGCCCGCCCCTCCAGCAACTTCTGCAATTGCACTACCGCTACCGCTTCGACCCCCTCGGCCTCAATGACACCGAGAAAAACTCGCTCATCCAAAATGCCGACGCCCTCCACGGCGCCCTCGCCCGCTTGAACTCCGGCGGCTGACGGGTGCATCAAATTGCCATATTGATGCGCATGTTGATTTGTTGACATCATTTTACTTAAATGGCATCATGTTCTCATGAGGACCACGCTGACGCTGGATGATGAGGTGCTGGAGTTGGCCGCCCGCCAGGCCAAGGCCCGGGGCGTGTCGCTGGGCAAGGCGGTTTCGGATCTGGCGCGCCGCGGCCTGAGCGCCCCCACGCCGTTGCAGGAACGGAACGGCCTGGTCGCCTTCCGATTGCCGGACGATTCCCCGAAAGTCACCACCGCAGACGTGCGCCGGTTGGAAACCGAAGGCGCATGAAAGGCTATCTCCTGGACACCAACCTGTTGATCGCGCTGCTCTGGCCCGCCCATGAGTGGCATGATCGCGCGGTAAAATGGTTCATCCACCATCGCGACAAAGGCTGGGCCACCTGCCCGTTCACCGAGGCGGGTTTCGTTCGCATTGTGTCCAACCCCGCGTTTTCGCGCGATGCCGTCCAGCCTTGCGAAGCGGTGCAAGTGCTGTGCGCCAACACCGCAGCCAAAGACCATCAATTCTGGCCGGATGCCTCGCCGCTGGCGGAAACGGTGGCTTTTGCGGGAGGGCGCTTGCTGGGCCATCAGCAAGTCACGGACGCTTACCTGCTCGGTCTGGCTCTCCGGCACGGCGGCCGGCTGGCCACCTTGGATCAGCGAATCAGCGCGCTCGCAGATCCCAAATCGGCGCCTCGCGCGGCGTTGGAAGTGGTGGAGTAACGGGGTTTTTAGCCCGGACTCAACTCTTGGGTTGGGCGCGCCGCTCCGTTTCCCCATGGCGCAATTGCCCCATTTAATCTATCTTGCTCACCATTATGACTGATCCACGCTACACCAAGCTGGCCAAACTCCTCGTCAATTATTCCACCGCCCTCAAGAAAGGCGACCGCATCCTCCTGGACATGATTGATGTCCCGGACGAGTTCACCATCGAGCTCATTCGCGCCGTGCGCGCCGCCGGCGCCCTGCCGTTTGTCGAGACCCGCCATACGCGCGTCGGCCGCGAACAACTGTTCAACATTTCGGATACCCAGGCCGCCGACGTCCGCGATATCGAGATGTTCCGCATGAAAAAAATGCAGGCCTACATCGCCATCCGCGGCGCGGACAACATGAACGAAAACTCGGATGTCCCCGCCGACCGCATGAAGATGTATTCCAAGATCACCCGGCCGGTTCAGGACTACCGCGTCAACAAAACCCGCTGGTGTGTGCTGCGCTGGCCCTCCGGCAGCATGGCCCAGGCCGCCGGCATGAGCACCGAGGCCTTCGAGAACCTGTTTTTCGATGTCTGCACGATGGATTACGCCCGCATGGGCCGCGCCATGGCCCCACTCGAAAAACTCATGGCCCACACCGACCGCGTCCACTTGAAGGGCCCCGGCACCGACCTCACTTTCAGCATCAAGGGCATCGGCGCCAAGATGTGCAAGGGCGACCGCAACATCCCCGACGGCGAGGTTTTTTCCTGCCCCGTCAAAACCTCCGTCAACGGCGTCATTCAGTTCAACACCCCCACCCTTTATTCCGGCACCAAGTTCGAAAACGTGCGGCTCGAATTGAAGGACGGCAAGGTCGTCAACGCCACCGCCAACAACCCCAAGCGCCTGAACGAAATCCTCGATACCGACGCCGGCGCGCGCTACATCGGCGAGTTTTCGCTCGGCTTCAATCCCTACATCCTGAGCCCCATGTGCGACATCTTGTTTGATGAGAAGATCGCCGGCTCGCTCCACTTCACTCCCGGCCAGGCCTACGAGGAATGCGGCAACAAGAACAAGAGCGCCATCCACTGGGACATGGTGCTCATCCAGCGCCCGGATTGGGGCGGCGGCGAAGTCTGGTTCGACGGCCGGCTGATTCGCAAGGACGGCCTCTTCGTCGTCAAGGAATTGAAGCCGCTGAATCCGCAGAATTTGAAATGAAGTGTGCGCGACGGCCGCGCCACCTTCCGGCGCTTCGCAGGGGAGAGCATTGGGCCGTCGCAAAGCGACGATATGATAATAGCCGGGTGTTTCATTTCAACGCCCGGTTGGAATTCGGTCTGACCAAAGTCCCGCAGGGACGGCTGAGCCGCCGCCATCTCCCACGCCAAATCAATCCGCAGATGGCCTTAAATCCTGAACCCGTCGCCGAACCAAAGCCTTGGACCGCTACGCCGCGTCCTTGAGGATGGACAGGAACTGCTTCATCGCCGGCGAGAGCACCTTGTTCTTCTTGTAGATGGCCGCGAGCGGACGGAAGAACTCGCCGTCCTCGATCTCCACGGCCGCGAGCGTCTGCTTGCTCACTTCCTGCGTGACCGTTCCCAGCGGCACGATGGACACGCCGGCGTCAATCTCCACCGCCCGCTTCACCGTTTCCACATTGTCAAATTCCATCACGTGCTTCACGTCCACCCCGTACTCGCGCAGGATCTTGTCCAGCGCCTTGCGTGTGGGAATGTCCGGCTCGAACCCGATCACCTTCTGGTCCACCATTTGTTTCAGTTTGATGGATTTTTGCTTGGCGAACGGATGCTGCGGATGGCAGATGAGCACCAGCGGCTCCTTTCGCAGCGGAATGATCTCCAGCTTTGAATCCTTTGTCGGATAGGCCACCAGCCCCATGTCCACCACGTTGCTGAAGACATCCTCGTACACCTGGTTGGCCCGCCGGTACTCCACATGCACGTTCACCGTCGGGTAGTTCTTCATGAACTTCTTGATGTACGGCGGCAAATCGTGCAGGCCGATCGAGTAAATGGTCGCCACCCGGATCGTGCCCGAAATGATGTCCTTCAACTCCTGCAGCTTGCTGTGAAGCGATTCATAAGTCTGGATGATTTGCTTGCTGTAATCGTAGAGCACCTGGCCTTCGCGCGTCAGCCGGAAACGCTTTTTGCTCCGTTCGATGAGCAGCGATTTGAAAATGCGCTCCAGGGAACTGATCTGCTGGCTCACCGCCGACTGCGTCACGCTGTTGATTTGCGCGGCTTTGGTGAAGCTTTCGGTTTCGGCCAGGTCGCAGAAGACTTTAAGGCTCTCAATTTGCATAAGCCGAGTTAAACAAAACTGTTCGATTTAGTCAACTACCGTTCCCGCGGCGATTGCCGCTTTTACTTTTCGCAGCAGGTCCGTCGTTGTAAACGGCTTCTGGAGATAGCCCGCCTCGGCCTGTTGGTCCTCGGCCAGCACATAGCCGCTCATGGGCAGCAGCGGCATTTTCCAGCCCAGCTCCCGGATCCGTTCCATCAGCTCCCGCCCGCCCAGGCCGGGCATCACCAGGTCCGTGATCACCAGGTCCACCGCCGTGTCCGGCCGCTCCAGGATTTGCAGCGCCTGCTTCCCGTTGTGCGCCGTCAAAACCCGGTAGCCAAAATCCGACAGGATCGCCTCGGCCATCGTCAGCATCAGCGCCTCGTCATCCACCACCAGGATCGTTCCCGTGCCCCGCAATTCCCGGCCCTCGGCCGCCATCTCCGGCACGAACGTCTCCTCCGCCGGCAGATACACGCGGGCCGACGTCCCCTTTCCAACCTGGCTCGAAATCGCCACGCCCCCGCCGTGGTTGGTGATGATGCCATACACCAGCGCCAGCCCCAGCCCGCGATGCGGCGGATTCTTGGTGGTGAAAAACGGCTCAAAGATGCGCGCCAGCGCCGGCTCTTCGATGCCGCTGCCGTTGTCCGAAATCTCCACGCAGACATACGTGCCGGCCGCCAGCCGCACGTTCCGGTCCTGCGTCGCCTCCGTCAACTGCACGTTCCGCGTCTCCACGAAAACCTGGCCGGGCTGCCGGTCGTCGAAGGACTCCACGGCGTTTTCAAGAATCTTCGTCAGCGCCTGCTGCACCTTCGCCTCATCATACCGCGCCTCGTACAGCCCCCGTTCCTGGGTGAACCGCCACGAGAGCCGCGGGCCGTTTGCATTCCGGAACACCTCCAGGCACCGGCCCACCACCGAGTTCAAATTCCCCGTCGGCGCCCGGCGCGTTTCCTTTTCCTGCCGGCTGAACAGCGCCAGCTCGCTGGCGATTTCCGCCGCCCGCTCCGCCGACTTCTCCACCTCCAGCAACGACCGCCGCCACGGGTGCTGCGGCTCCGCCTTGCCCAGCAGCAGCGACGTGTGCGCCAGCACGCCGGTCAGCGCGTTGTTGAAGTCCAGCGACACCGTCCGGGCCAGTTGCAGCACGCATTCCAGCTTCTGCTTCAGCGCCGCATCCCCCGTGACGTTCCGAAATTCCGCGGGCGGTTCCGTCGCCTTCGCCCCCCGCGGCACCGCCGCGGGATCGAACAGTTGCAGGACCAGCCACTTGCCGCCGTCGCTGGCCAGCATCGCCACCGCGGTGGAAAACTTCTTCTCCCCGCCGGCCGCGCGAAAACTCAGGTCCAGCGGCGTCGTCTGCGCCTGCTCCCACCACGCTGGAAAATCCGCCGCCGCCGGGCCGTTGGCCGGCGACCAGATGGCCGCCAACTCCGCGGGATTCCCGTCCAAGCGGGTGCCGAAGAGCGCCTTGGCCGCCGCGTTGGCCAGCAATACCGCGCCGCTGGCGTTCACCAGCATCGCCGGCCACGCCGCATGATCCAGTCCAAATACAACTTCCGGCTTCATCTATAAAGAACCGATAGACTACTCTGTAAACCTTTAAACTCAAGAAGCTAAACGGAAGGCGCGGGGCAATAAACCCCGGACGGTGAACCGCCTGATCTTCGTCAGCGCCTTCGCATCCGCCACGAATACCCGCGCCCCCGGCGCATATTCCGCCAGCAATTGCCGGCAGGCGCCGCACGGCATCGGCCCGCCCTCCCAGCGCGCCACCACCGCGATGGCCGCAAATTCCCGCTCCCCCTCCGTCAGCGCCTTGAACAGCGCCACCCGTTCCGCGCAACACGTCAGCCCGTAACTGGCGCTCTCCACATTGGCGCCGCCGATGATCTTTCCGCCTTTTGTCAGCAGCGCGGCCCCCACCTTGAATTTGGAATACGGCGAGAGCGACCCGGCGCGCGCCCGCGCCGCGGCGGCGACGAGTTGCCGGGCGTCAATTTTCATGGTCTTCATTTGTCTCACTCGCTGGTTGGTAAAAAACACGGTTGGCGCGGGCGCAATCGTGTTGCCCCCGCTTATTCATCCTGCGGCCGCTGCCCATAGAGCCGGGCAAAACCCGTCAGCAGCCGCCCGCCGGTCGCTTTCACCCGCTCCGCCGTGTCCAGCACCTCGCGGTGCGACAGCTTCGCCGGCGCGATCCCGGCCGCCAGGTTGGTGATGCAGGAGACGGCGGCCACGCGCAACCCGCATTGCCGGGCCACGATCGCTTCCGGCACCGTGCTCATGCCCACGGCGTCGGCGCCCAGCCGCGCAAAGGCCCGGATCTCCGCGGGCGTCTCGTAGCTCGGCCCGCTCACCGCCAGGTACACGCCGCGCCGGAGCTTGATCTTGGCGGCCTGGCCGGCCGCCAGCAGCAGCTTGCGCAAGCCGGCATCGTACGTATCGGTCAAATCCACAAACCGGTTAAGCCCCGGGAGGTCCGGCCCGCGCAGCGGATTGACCCCCATCCAATTGATATGGTCCGTCAAGACCATGAAATCCCCCGGCCGGAACGCGCGGTTCAGCCCGCCGGCGGCGTTGGTGAGCAGCAGGTCACGGATGCCGAAAGCCGCGAGGGCCCGCACTGCAAACGTCACCCGCTCCATGGGGTGCCCCTCATAGAAATGCGCGCGGCCGCTCAGCACCAGGACCGGCGTGCCGCCCAGATGCCCAAACCGGATCTCGCCGGCATGGCCGCTGACCGTCGGCGGGGGAAACCCGGGGATTTGCGCGTAGGGGATTTTCCGCTCCACGCGCAGCGCTTCCAATACGTGATTAAAGCCGCTGCCCAGCACCACGGCCAGCGTGGGCCGCAACACGGACGCTTTTTGCAACCGGGCGGCCGCCCTTTTGGGATCTGGTGAAGCCATCGTACGGCCAGTCTAAACGGTGGGCGGCGCCAGCCAAGCTTGTTCTCCCGGCCCGCGCAGGGCGGGGGAGGGCCACCGGCGGGCTTGTAACCGCGTTGCTCAGGGGCTATTTTGCGCGCAGGGATGGCTCCCGTAGCTCAAATGGATAGAGCAGCGGATTTCTAATCCGCGGATCTGGGTTCGATTCCCGGCGGGAGCACCAACCGGCGGCCAAAGCGGTTTTTACCTCCGGGAATCGCGCTGAACAGCCCCCGCAAGTCGCCGGGTCCAATCCCGTCGCCACCGCCGGCAAAAGCCATTACTTCCGGCGCCGGAGTACCAGCAGTCCCAGCCCGCCCAAGCCGGCCAGTACCAGCGTGGAGGGTTCCGGCGTTGGCTCGAATCCGCCCTCGGCCAGAGCCGCACTGTAGATCTCCGGCGTGACCGGTATGTTGTCAACCATGATGGGGTCAGCCGTCGTATCCACAATTGGCCCGCTGCTGTTGAAAATCTCGCCCCCCACCGCCCCCGTGGGTCCGTAACCGGACGCGTAGTTGTACAGGCCGTTCGGATCATTTATGCCGAAACCTTCAACATCTCCGTTGCAGTCATCGCCCAGAAAGGCATCGCCGTTGATGTCATAAACCAAGCCCCAGAGCTCGCTCTGGCTCCAGCTCATGTCCGGCATCAGGCTGTCCCCGGTCATCTGGATGCTAAAGTTGCTGATCTCGCTTTGGAACGAGGACAATTGCCCGTCGCTGTTAAGGTCCTGGCCGGTAAAGGAGCCGGAGATGGTGCCTCCGCCCATCCACCCGGCCTGATAAAAATAATACGTGCTCTGGCCGTGCAGGGTCAAAACCGTGCTGGTAAAGATGACACCAACCAATTTTACATAGCTTGATTTCATTCCTTGAGTTTTCTTAGTTGCAAAACCGGTGTGACCCCCGCGGGCCGCTCGCTCCCGGCTTTTGCACACAATATATCGGCGGTTCTCAGCCGGACTTGAGTCCTTTTTTGAAAATTCCGCACCGGCAGCCAGGAATGCCGTCTGTTTGCGACTGCCGCCCATGCCGGGACCAGCCAGCGAGAACCCCGCGCATTTTTTTCTCAACCGCCGCATTTCGGGTTTGACCTTGTCCGGTAAAAACGCGACAAAGGCGGCAATCATGAATGCCAAACGCTGGTTCGTCTGGGTGTGCCTGGCCCTCCTGCTGGTCACCGAAGCCCTCCTCTTTCATGCGAATCATCAGCGGGACCAGGCGTGGTCGGATTTGCGCGATGTCCAGGCCCAGTTGCACGCGGCGGAACGGGAGCGGGATGGCCTCAAAAACTCCAACGCCGGCCAGCAGGCCGCCACCATCGCCAGCCTCCGCAAACAAAACGACCTGCTCTCCGCCAAGCTCAACGGTCTCCAGGCCACGGCGGACCGGTTGCAGGCGGAAAGCCAGCAGACGGCCCAGCACTTGAATACGGCCCGGAGCGCGCTCGAGTTGCAGCAGGCCAGCCTTGAGGCGCTTCAGGCCGAGCGGCAGCGCGCCGCGATGGTGGCCAACGCCACTACCTGTATCAACAACCTCCGCCAGATCGAAGCCGCCAAGGACCAGTGGGCCTTGGAAAAAAACAAGGGCGCTGCCGATGTCCCCGCCGTCCAGGATCTGTTGCCCTATCTGAAGGATAATGTCTTCCCCGTCTGTCCCGACGGCGGCATTTACACCCTCAACGCCGCCGGTGAATTGCCCGCCTGTTCCGTGCCCGGCCACGTGCTGCCGCCCCAATGAGGCGGACGCGCCGCGCCGCGCCGATCAAAACACCTCCGCCGGCAACCGCGTCTGTTCGCGCACCCGCCGCGCGATCAGGGACAGCGTGTTCAAGGGCAGGTGGCCGCACGCCGGGTCCTGCGCCGGGCGATGCGCCGAGTAAATCTGCACCATCGTGATCTGCGCGCCGCCCGCCATCAGCTCCTGCAGACGATGGATGTAGCCGTCAATTTCCTCGGCGGCCGGCTCTTCGCCGTTCAAGAGCGGAAACAGGCTCTGGATCACAATCGGCCGTTCGCGCCCGATTTGCAGGATGTTCGCCATCACGTTTTGCAGCGTCAGGTGCTCCGGCCGGTTGACGCGCTTCATGTATTTCTGGGTGCCGGCCTCCAGCTTCAGCCAGACTTCGTCCTCCAGCGCCAGTTGCCGCCAGCCGCGTTGCACCGCCGGCAGGAACAGCCCCGTCGTGTTCGAGATGAGCACGATTTTAAAAAACTCCGGCCGCTGCGAACGCACCCGCAAAACCGCCTCCATCGCCTGCTCAAAATTCGGGCACAGCGTCGGCTCCCCGTCGCCGCTCAGCGCCACCCCCCGCAATTGCATCAGTTCCGCCGGGATCCGGCGGAAGCGCGGCAGATCCCGCAGCTTGTCCTGGCCGGCCAGGTCCAGCATCCGCGTCAGCTCGGTGGACAGCACGTTGACGTCCACCGGCAGCTCCTGCCGGGGGCGGCCCCGCTTCACCTCGCAATACACGCAGTCGAAATTGCAGAATTTTTCCGGGTTCAAGTTCACCCCGATCGAGAGGCCGTGCGCCCGCTGCGAGATCACCGCGTAGATGAAACGGTTCCCCAGAAAGTCCCGCGGCCACCCGAAAGCAGTGTCGGGGGATTCTGCGGCGGATTCTTTTCGGCCACTTTGCATTAACTAGAGTAAATATCTTCATTTGGTGACTTTACTTTACATATTTTGCCAAACACCAAGCCGACATTGGCAAAACGGCTGGAATTTTGGCCTGGCGTCCCCTCCGCCTGCGCTTTTGCATTGCGCCCTCCGCGGTGGCATGTGACAGTATCCGTCTGATTTATACTTAGGATGAGTTCACATATCATGCCAAAGGCGAACCAAGGGACCGAGCCGGTCCTCGCCAAGTTCGCGTCGTTTGCCGCCGCCGATGGCCCCCAATGGCTGGCGCCCCTCCGCAAGGCCGGCCTCGCCAGCTTTGCCGACCAGGGATTCCCCACGCTGCGCGATGAGGACTGGCGGTTTACCAATGTGGCGCCCGTGGCCAAACTCAATTTCCAGCCCGCCGCCCCCGTGGCCGCCAACGGCGCCGAATCCCAGGTCATCGCCGCGTCCGTCTTCGCCGCCCTGCCTGGCCCGTGCCTCGTCTTTGTCAACGGCTTCTTTGCGCCGGCCCTCTCACGCATCCCGGCCCTGCCGGCCGGCGTGCGCCTGGAAAGCCTCGCCGCCGCCCTCACCCGGGATGCCGGCCTCGTCGAAAAGCACCTTGGCCAGTACGCCCAGACCGCCAACAACACTTTCGCCGCCCTGAACCAGGCGTTCTTTTCCGACGGCGCGTTCATCTCCGTGCCGGCGGGCGTCGAACTGCCCGACCCGGTCCGCCTCTTGTACATCTCCTCCGCCCGCCGCTCCGGCGAAGCCATCCTCCCGCGCAATCTCATCCTCGCCGGCGAAAACAGCAAACTCACCGTGGTGGAAAGCTATTTGGCCACCACCGAGGCCGCCTATTTCACCAACGCCGTCACCGAAATCCTCGCCGGCGACCACGCCCGGGTGGAACACATCAAGCTTCAGGACGAGGCGGCCGCCGCGTTTCACATCGCCACCATTGCCGGCCAGTTCGGCCGCGCCAGCAACGTCACCGTTCACTCCTTCGCCCTCGGCGCCCGCCTTTCCCGCAACAACATCCGCGTCCGCCTCGCCGGCGAGGGCCTCGAATGCATTCTCAACGGCCTCTACCTCAGCCGCGGCGAACAGCTTGCCGACCATCACATGATTGTCGAGCACACCCAGCCCCGCTGCGCCAGCCACGAATATTTCAACGGCATCCTCGACGACAAGTCCCGGGGCGTCTTCCATGGCCGGATCTATGTCCATCCCGCCGCCCAAAAGACCGACGCCAAGCAGACCAACAAGAATCTCCTCCTCTCCAACAACGCCACCGCCGACACCAAGCCCCAACTGGAGATTTACGCCGACGACGTCAAGTGCACCCACGGCGCCACCGTGGGCCAGTTGAACCCGGAGAGCATTTTCTACCTCCGCACCCGCGGCATGAGCGAGGACACCGCCCGGCGCATGCTCATCCACGCCTTCGCCGGCGAAATCATCGAGCGCATCCGCTGCCAGCCGGCCCGCGCCGTCATTGACCAGCTCGTCTGGGACCGCCTGGAGGCCAATCCGCATCTGGCGGGGAAATAGGCCGCGCCCGCGCCGCCCCGAACGGAACGCGCGATTGTTTGTCAAATTCCCCAATCCTGTTTAATTTGAAGCCGTGCAAAGCATCCTAGCCATCGCCTGGTTGACCTGGAAAGCCGCGGTGCGGTTCAAGCTCTTCCTGGTGATCGCCACCTTGCTCATTCTGGCCGTCATCGGCCTGCCCCTCGTCATCCAGGACGACGGTTCGGCGCAGGGGTTCACCCAGATCATTTTGACCTACACCCTCAGCGCCATCACCGCGCTGCTCGGCTTGTCCACCCTCTGGCTCTCCTGCGGCACCCTGGCCCGGGACATCGAGGAATGCCAGATGCAGGTCCTCGTCACCAAGCCCGTCGCCCGCTGGCAAATCTGGCTGGGCAAATGGCTCGGCCTGGTCTCCCTCAACGCCGCCCTCCTGGCCCTCTCCGGCGCCTGTGTTTTCGCCACCTTGCAGTGGCGCGCCGCCCGGCTCCCCCCGGACGTCCAAAAAACCCTCCGCGAACAAATCCTCGTCGCCCGCGGCTCCGCCAAGGAGGCCAGCCGCAATGCTGCAATCGAGGCCGAAACCGACCGCGAATTGCAGGACCGCCTCAAAGCCTCGCCCGTGGACCCGGAGTACGTGCCCGAAATCCGCGGCCAAATCCGCGAGATGGTCCGCGCCTATTGGCAACTGGTCCCGCCCAACTACCAGCGCACCTGGAAAATTGACCTCGGGTTCGCCAGACATTACCTCGCCGGCAAGCCGCTCCAGCTCCGCGTCAAATTCAATTCCGCCCAAAAAAGCGGCTCCGGCACCTTCGACGCCCTCTGGCGCGTCGGCGACCCGCCGCACACCAAAGCCTGGCAGACCGAGGAGCCGATGAGCCTGGCGCCCGATACCTTCCACGAATTCTCCATCCCGGCCGACCTGTTCGATGACAACGGCGTGCTTACCATCAGCTTCTACAATCCCAATCAGACCGCGCTCCTCTTCCCGCTGGATGAAGGCATGGAGGTGCTGTATCCCGCCGGCGGGTTCGCGCCGAACTTCGCCCGCGGTCTCGGCATCATTTTCTGCTGGATGGCCCTGCTGGCCGCGGTCGGCCTGGCCGCCGCCAGCCTGCTATCCTTCCCCGTGGCCACCTTTTTCACCCTCGCCCTGCTGATCGTCGTCTTTTCCAGCGGCACCCTCGCCGAATCCGTGGACACCGGCTCCGTCGCCGCCGGCAATGCGGAAACCGGCCAGGCCGGCCACTCCCTCGCCGATGGCGTCCTCATCCCCGCCTTCAAGGGCGTGCTCGCGGTGGTGAACCTGGCCAAGAATTTTTCGCCCATTGATTCCCTGAGCACCGGACGCAGCATCACCTGGGGCGAGTTGGGCCTGGCCTTTGCGCAAATCGTCCTCCTGCTCGGCGGCGCCTTTGCCGCCGCCGGTATCATCCTGTTCTCGCGCCGCGAACTCGCCACCGCCCAGGGCACCCAATGACGTCATGAACCGCCGCGTCAAAAAAATTCTCCTGCTCCTCCTGGCCCTCGCCTTCGTCTTCGGCGCCAGCCGCATGCAGCAGGCCCTCAACCGCGACCGCGAAACGCTGGGCCTCACCCGCACCGCCGCCGTCCTCGACAATGCCCCGCCCGCCCTCGCCTTCACCACCGTCGCCCTCGGCGGCTTCCGCGGCCTCATCTCCAATTTCCTCTGGATCCGCGCCAACGACCTCCAGCAGGACGACAAGTTCTTCGAAGCCGCCCAACTGGCCGACTGGATCACCAAGCTCGAGCCCACCTTCACCCAGGTCTGGCTCTTCCAGGCTTGGAACATGGCCTACAACATTTCCGTCAAATTCAAGGAAAACGGTCCCGGCGATTACACCGACCGTTGGAATTGGCTCGAACGCGGCATCCAGCTCCTCCGTGACGACGGCCTCCGCTACAACCCCAACAGCATCCTGATCTACCGCGAACTCGCGTGGTTCTATCAGCACAAGATGGGACAGAACCTCGACGACGCCAACATGTATTACAAAAGCCGCTGGGCTTCCGAAATGACCAACTATTTCGGCATGGACGGCACGAATTTCAACCCGTTGCTGCACCCCCAAACCGCCGCCGACTTCCACCGCTTGCAGTCTTTCACCAACCAATACAAGCTCGACCCCGCCTTCGTGAAGTCCGTGGACGACCGCTACGGCCCCTTTGATTGGCTCCTGCCCGAACCCCATGCCATCTACTGGGGCGCCAAGGCCCTCGACGAAGCGGCCAAAAATCCCGACAAGGTCAAAGCCGATGACCTTATCACCGTCCGCCGCATCATTTATCAGTCGCTCCTCCAGTCGTTCCATCACGGCCGCGTCATCGCCGATCCCTTCACCCAAACCTACGCCCTCGGCCCCAACCTGGACCTCGTCCCCCACGTCAACGAGGCCTACACGAATTTTTACGCCGAAGAGCCCGACTCCGGCCAGAAGGAAGGCATTCTCAAGGCCCACCGCAATTTCCTGCGCGACGCCATCTATTTCCTCTACGAGGCCGACCGCATCGGCGAGGCGCAAAAATGGTTCCATTATCTCGCTGAAACCTATCCCGACAAGCCCATCATCGAAAACCAGCCGGACTCCTTGCCCAAAACCCTCACGCTCGACCAATACGCCGTGGCCGTCGTCCAGATTGACATCGGCGAAACCTCCCAGGAACGCGTCACCGCCGCCATTCGCGGGCTCCTGATCCGCGCCTACTACAGCCTCGCCGCCGGCGACGAGGATCGCTATACGAACTTGAAGAACCTCGCCCGCCGCGTCCACGACCGCTATGTCTCCAAGACCGAAAAATTCAAGGGCAAAGACCGCATCCCCCTGATGGAGTTTGATGACATGAACGCGTCCATCGTCCGCTTCCTCCTCGATCCCAAAAACGGCGTGCCCTACACCGCCCGCGCCGCCCTCGTCACCCGCCTCGGCCTTCCCTCCGCGCTCCTCGCGCCGGCCGTGGCCGATGATCCGACCGCCGCCGCCGCCGCCGCGGCGATTTCCACCAACGCCCCCGCCACCAATAATGTCTCCCCAGCGTCCCCGTGAAAAAGTCCCCCGCTGAACCCGTCCCCGCCCGCGGCCCCCTCCGCGTCGGCCTCATCTCCCTGGGGTGCGCCAAGAACCTGGTGGACGCCGAAATCATGCTCGGCTCCCTCCTGAAAAGCGGGGTTGAAATTGTCAACGATGCCGCCCAGGCCGATGCCGTCATCGTCAACACCTGTTCCTTCATTGATTCCGCCCAGGAGGAAAGCGTGGACACCATTCTCGAATCCGTCGAGCTGCGCGACGCCCGGCAGCGCGGCCAGGCCGTCATCGTCTCCGGTTGCCTGCCCCAGCGCTTCCGCGAGGAACTCCCCAAGCTTCTGCCGGAAGTGGACGCCTTCATGGGCATTGACCAGGTCGCCCAGGTCGGCGACATCGTCACCCAGGCCGTCGCCAGCCGCGCCGCGAAATTGGCCGCGCCGGCCGCTCCCCGCGCCCGCGCCGGTTCCTCCCGCCAAAAAGTTTCCGCGCGGCTCCAGGCAATGGACCGCCCGCCCGCGGAATCCGGCCCCGAAACCGCCCTGCGCGGCACGGCTCAATTCGGCCGCACCAAAACCGTCGTCACGCCCCCCGTTCCGGCCGGCCCCATCCTCGCGGTCGCCGCCCGCCCCACGTTCATTCCGGATTTCGCCACGCCGCGCTTCCGCCTCACGCCCCGGCATTTCGCCTATGTCAAAATCGCCGAGGGCTGCAACCACCCCTGCAGCTTCTGCATCATCCCCCGCATGCGCGGCTCCCACCGCAGCCGCCGGCAGGACGATATCGTTGCCGAGGCCCGCGCGCTGCTGGCCGACGGCGTCAAGGAGATCAATCTCATTTCCCAGGACTCCACCTACTACGGCCTCGATCTCCGCCCCAACCACAGCCGCGCCATTTCCTCGCCGGAGAAATTCTCCGCCGCCGCCAAATCGCTTCCCGGCGACGCCCCCACCATCTGCTCCCTCCTGCGCGAGCTGAACGCCCTTCCCGGCGATTTCTGGATCCGCCTCCTCTACACCCATCCCGCCCATTGGACCGATGAGCTCATCGCCACCATTGCCGACTGCAAAAAGGTGGCCCGTTACGTGGACCTGCCCCTCCAGCACATCCACGAAAACATGCTCGAACGCATGCGCCGGGAAACTTCGCAGCAGTACATCGTGGATCTCCTTAAAAGAATCCGCGCCCGCGTGCCCGGCATCGTCTTGCGCACCACCTTCATCGTCGGTTTTCCCGGCGAGACCGAGCAGAGCTTTGAAACCCTGCTCGATTTCATCCGCGAAACCCGGTTCGAGCGCCTGGGCGTGTTCGCGTACTCCAAGGAGGAAGGCACCCGCGCCGGCGCCATGACCGGCCAGGTGGGCGACAAGATCAAACGGCAACGCCGCGAGCGGGCCATGGCCGCCCAGCACGGCGTCGCGGTGCGCGTCGCGGAATCTTTTGTCGGCCGCGAACTCAACGTGCTCATCGAGGGCGAGGCCTCAGCCAAACAGTTGCAGGGCGCGAATGTCAGCTCCTGGGAACACGGCTTCATTCGCCAAGCCGACCGGCGCACCGGCCAGATGAAAGGACATTATTTTGTGGGCCGTGGTGAAGCCGATGCGCCGGATATTGACGGTCGCGTCTATGTGCGCGGCCACGTCCCCGTGGGCGAATTCGTCCGCGTCAAAATCATCGGCCACACCGACTACGATCTGATCGCCGCCGCCCCCGCGTAGCGGCGAACTGGCGTTCGCCGCCAACTGAAAAACGATTGGAAACACCCGGCCAAGCCGGACAATTTAGAAGATACAAGTTGCGCCTCCGCGCCCCTCCCCATTCTTCCGTTGACAACCTCCAGCAGAATAAAGGAACCTGAATTCGGTTTGAAAATGGATCAGGCCCGGCCCGCTGTCGCCTTCCGGCAACCCTGCTCCCAACCGCTTGAATCTATGTCCATGCAATTCCGCAAATTCGGCCGGACCGATTGGAACGCCTCCGTCCTGGGCTTTGGCTGCATGCGCCTGCCCACCACCGACGGCGCCGCCATCAGCGCCAAAATCAATGAACCCGAAGCCGTGCGCATGATCCACCAGGCGCTCGACGCCGGCGTGAACTATTTCGACACCGCCTACGTTTATCACGAAGGCGCCAGCGAGGTCGTGCTCGGCCGCGCCCTGCAAGGCCGGCGCGACCGCGTGAAAATCGCCACCAAGTGCCCCGTCTGGCTCGTCAACGCGCCCGCCGATTTCGACCGCCTCCTGCAGGAGCAGCTCCAACGGCTCCAGACCGACCACATTGACTTTTATCTGCTCCACGCCCTCAGCAAGGACCGCTGGCACGACACGGTGCTCCGGCATCACCTGCTTGAAAAGGCCGATGCCGCCCTCCAGGACGGCCGCATCCGCCATCTGGGCTTCTCCTTTCACGATTCCTACGAGAGCTTCACGGAAATCGTCAACGGCTACCAGCGCTGGACCTTCTGCCAGATCCAGTACAACTACCTCGACACCGAAAACCAGGCCGGCGCCAAGGGGCTTGCCCTGGCCGCCGCCAAGGGCTTGGCCGTGGTGGTCATGGAGCCGTTGCTCGGCGGCCGCCTCGCCAACCCGCCCGCCACCATCCGCCAGCTCATTGATCGCCATCCCGTCAAGCGCACCGCCGCGGAATGGGCCCTCCAATGGCTGTGGGACCAGCCCGAAGTCTCCGTTGTCCTCAGCGGCATGAGCAATTTCGATCAGGTGACCGCCAACCTCGCTGCCGCCGGCCGCGCCCGCAGTCATTCCTTTGAGGCCCGCGACTTCAAGCTCATTGCCGAGCTCCAGCGCATTTACCGCGAGCGCGCCGTCATTCCCTGCACCAAGTGCGGCTACTGCATGCCCTGTCCCAACGGCGTCAACATCCCCGGCAATTTCGAAATCTACAACGAGGCCTTCCTCCACGAAGACGTGCCGGGCGCGCGGTTCAAGTATGGAATCTTTATTCCGGCTCCCGCCCGCGCCGACCAATGCATCACCTGCCACAACTGCGAGGATCAGTGCCCCCAGAAAATTCCCATCAGCGACTGGCTGCCCAAAGTCCACGCCCTCCTCGCCGGCGTTTAATTCCGGGCCAATCTCGTGGCGGCGAACTGGCGTTCGCCGCCATCGGTCCGGCCTTTCCCAGTCCCGACCTCAGCCCGCGCCCTTCAGGCTCTATGGCGTGTTGGTATTTCCGTTTTGCACCAGCTTGTAGCGAATCTTCACCTCGGGAGGGTTTTTACTGAAGCCGGTGATCTGCAGGAGCCCGGCAACTCCGTCGCGCGTCGAGAATGCGATGGGGCCGGTTATATTAGTGGGGGTGAACCACAGCCCAACCCGCTTCTGCGCCAGAAAAACGGCAGGGACATCATTGGTCGGTTCCAGCACTTGATCCGCCTTCAGGTCATTCCATACATTGGTCACACCCACGAGCGAGCCGATGAGGGGATTCCGAGCCCGCGAATCCGGGTGAGCGGCATTGTAAGCCTGCCAGTCTGCCACTGATGAAAAGCGGGGAATCGCGTTACTGGGAATTGTTTCGGAGAACATATCTGTTCCCATATCGAGGGCCAGGAGTCCCGGTGAACTGTAGAACGGGTTCGTGCTGGCACAGCAGCCAATATCCACATCGTTTGCCCTGGCCCATTTGATAAATGCGGTGGCTGGCGTCAAGTCATCCGAGTCCCCATCGTTGTAGGAATGATGCAAGACTTCGCCACTGTGCAGCACCAGAAAATCGCATTCGTTCCCCTTGACCCGTAAAGTCCGCTCCATCACCGGACCGAAGGAAAGTTTTGGAGCGTTGGAAGACAGATTGGTGTTTGGAAATTGCCATTGGTAGCTCAACGGTGCATTGCCACTGGCAGCAACGCTGAGGTTGGCGTTGAGGCCGCTGGCAACGTTCTGGCTTGATGGCGTGCTGGCATTCCTGTTTTGCACCAGCTTGTAGCGGACTTTCACGCCGCGCGGGTTTTCGGTGAGACCGACAACTCGAAGCAAGCCTCTCCTGCCCAATGGAGTTGTGAAAGTGAACTCTCGGGGCAAGTTGCCCACGCTGGAGGTCATAACCGTCTCTCCCAGGCTTACTCCGATGCACGGTGAAGCTGCGGTGTCACTAAGAGCCATGCGTCCTTCCCAACCTGAAGGCGTCTCGCAGACCAATGTGCTGGTGCCGGCCAGAATCGTTGGATGTGCTGCGGTTTGAGGGATGACCATAATGCCGTTGGGCAGCAAGGTTGTCCTCCATTCCCAAGGTGTTTTCATTTCAGGTATTGCAACAATCTTTCCTGAATCTGCGTCCAGAGTATCGCAATAGCCGTTGTCATGCAGCGGCAATGTCACTTCAATGACCGGGCCAAATTCGGGATTGCCCGGCGGTTGATAAGGAATCACCGGGCCAAACTTTTTGGTCGCTTCTGCACGCTGCTCTTGAACGAGAGCCGCTTTTCGTTCTTGGATGAAGTTGGGGATGACAAAAACCACCAGCACGACGCCAACCAGAATTGCTCCCACTGTAAGAACAGTCATCCCGAACCATTTCCAGTAACGGCTGGGTTTGGCAGGGTCTGAACCGGGTGTGCTGTTCTGAAACAACCACAACTTGAAAAGCTTTTTTAGACTGTAAATAATGGCACAACCGCAGGCGGCGATGACAAGGATATGCGTGTCTGTTCTTCGCATCCAAGGACAGACCAACGCCAGCGGAATCACGGTGGAAAAAAGGCCGAGCCCATTTATGAGGATGATGCTCCCCGCGATTTTAATCTTCTTCAGGCTGTTCCCCGCCGTCAGCATCACCGCTTCGGCGGCAGCAGAAAGGAGCACTCCCCATATTAAAATCGCCAAGCCATAGGGCTGAAACGGTGCGACATTGATCCCCATGCCAAGCGACATCATGGCCAGGCCCAAAGTCGCCATAAAAACCTGCCGCCGCGCGATTTTGAGGTCGTCGGTTCGCGCTTTTTCGTTTGCGCCAGCCGGAGTGGCCACGATGGTTTCCACCATGGTTTTCACTTCGCTGACCTGCTGGTAGCGAAGTTCCGGCTTTTTCTCCAGCGCGCGCAAAACGATTTCATCCAACCGCACGTCTATCTGCACCTTCTTGGACGGGGCTTCAATCGTCTTGCCGGGCAGTTCGCCGGTGAGCATTTCGTAAAAGACCACGCCGAGCGAATAGATGTCGGCCCGGTTGTCCACACGCTGCGGATTGGTTTGCTGTTCCGGCGCGCTGTAGCTCGGCGTGCCGACGGCGCTTTGCGTGACATTCTCCGGCGAGGCGGATTCGCCTGAGTTGCCGCCGCCGATGCCGTTGCCCAGCATCTTGGCGATGCCAAAATCAGCGACCTTCACCCGGCCGGCTTTGTCGAGCAGCAGGTTTTCCGGCTTGATGTCGCGATGCACGATGCCCCGGTCGTGCGCGAATTGCAGCGCGTCGCACAGCGGCGGCACGATGGCCAGCGCCTCCTCCGGCGTGAACTTGCGCGTCCGCAAAAGCTGGCGCAGGTTCAGGCCATCCACGAATTCCATGAGCAGGTAATAAAATCCGCCCGCCTGCCCGAAGTCATAAATGGTGACGATGTTCGGATGGTTCAATAGCGCGAGCGCCTGGGCTTCGCGGGTAAAGCGCTCGGCGAATTTTGGGTCGCGCACGCGTTCGGGGGCGAGCAGCTTCAGCGCCACGAGCCGGTTCAGGCTTTTCTGGCGGGCCTTGTAAACCACGCCCATGCCGCCGCGGCCAAGGCATTCCAGGATTTCCAGCTGCGGGAAATGCGGGGCGATCTGTTCCGGCGGCAGCGGCGGCTGCGCGGCCGGCGTATCCTCGCTGAAAGCGGTTTTCGTTTTCAGGTTCAGCGCCATCAGGCATTTGGGGCAAAGCCCTTTCGGCGCATCCGCTGGCAGCGGGGTTCCGCACTGCGGACATTTGGGCGATGATTCGTTGCTCACATCCAATAATGAACGGTTGCCAGACGTTTGTTACCCGGCGGGTTCATTTTATTTGCCGGCCAGCGCGGCGGCGAGATGGCGCAGTTCCGCCTCCAGATCAGTTCCGTCGGCCAGCGTCTGCGATATTTCCTCGCGATAAATTTGGCGAAAGCGCTTCCGCAACCGGTGCACCGCCACCCGCGCCGCGCCGGCGTTCAGGCCCAGACGCTTGGCCACTTCCGCGTAGTCAATCGCCCCGCGCTCCTCCATGAGACAATCTTTGAGCACCGCAAAATCACCCGGTTTTCCCGCCGTCACAAATTCCGTCTCCAGCCGGTCCAACGTCAGGTCCAGCAACCGCAAGGCCCACTGCCGGTCAAAGGTTTCCTCCGCCGCCAGCCGGGGCGATTGGTCAGCCACATAACGGCTTTCCGCAATGGCAGTGTCGAACGGCACCGGCGCCTGTCCGCCCCCGCGCCGTTGCGCGGACGCCTTGCGCCATTCATTGCTCATGAAATGTTTCAGCGCCGTGATCAGAAAAATCCGCAGTTTGCCTTTCTCGCGGTCGGCGGAATCCAGCCAGTGTTTTTCCAGCAGGCGGCAAAAGAATTCCTGCGTCAGGTCCTGGGCGTCAGGGGGCGAGTGACCGCACCGCCGCACGTAGGCGTAGAGCGGATACCAATAGGCGTGGCAGATGATTTCGAGCGCCGCCGCCGATTCGGGCGAAGGCCCCCGCGTCGCCGCCAACACCACCGACCAGCGCGTGTTGGGAAAGATGCGGGGGGCATCGGTGGATGAAACCTGGCTGCTCATGCGGACATCGTATGCAGATAAGTTAACGGAAACGAGGTCGTTGTTACCAACCCTGCTAATTTCCCCAATCCGACTTTCCTTTAGAGCCCCTCGCGGCGCTTTACGGCCGGGGCAGGGGACCGATTTCGCGGGGCGGATGCCGCAGCCACGCCGTTTTGAAACCCGCCCGCGTGAGCCGGCGGACGCGCTCCTTTTGGGATTCGTTCAGGTAGCTCCGGATGCTTTGCAAGAGCAGGGGAAGATCCAGCGGCTTTTCCATCAGCGCATCCACGCCCAGGGCGGCGGCCCGCTCGTACTGGCCTGAAATCGCCGTGATCGTGATCACCGGCACCAGCGGTTTCCCGTTGAAAATCAGATTGATGAGCGACCCGTTGTTCTGATCCGGCAGGTTCAAATCCAGCAGCACCAGTTCCGGCCGCCAGGTGACGACCTTCGCCGTCGCATCCGCGGCCGTGTCGGCCACGGCCACGTCGTAGCCTTCGGCCGCCAGCATCCCGCCGAGCGCCTCGCGGATGGCAGCGTCGCCGTCAGCCAGTAAAATCCTGTTCATGCAAAGCCGTTTTGTAATTCAAGCCGGAACCGTGCCAACGCCGGAACTGCGCCGCCGCCGCAAAAATCCCAGCCCCGCGCCGCTTTGCCGAACACCCCGCCCGCTTTCGAGCAAAGCGCCTTTGCTGGCCAGCCAAGTTGCTTTGCATTTTCACCCCGTCCGGCCACTGGCCACCGCCATTCAATGATAAGTTAAACCGCATCGTTGTCCTGCGATGTCGCCATAAAAACTTATTGCCAAGATTCCCGCGCTCTGGTAACCCGTCATTCAATCATGAATCTGCAACGGCACGTTGACACCACCCCGGGGTTTGGCCCCCCGCCGGCCTTGATCGCCCGCCCGCCCGCCGTGGCGGATGCTTCACCGGCCTGAATCGCGCGGGCCGAATCGAACCCTCCAGAATATGTCCCCCGTGACTTTCACCCCCCTTGCCGAAACGGTTCGTTCCGCCACCGCCACCTCTCCGCTCGACTGTTATCAATGCGGCCGCTGCGCCGCCGGCTGCCCCCAAAATGTCCCCGGCGAAATGGACGTCAGCCCGACCCGCATCATGCGCCTGCTCCAGCTCGAAGCCGCCTTTCCGGAAAAAGCCGCCCAATACGCGCCGCAGGCGCTCGCCGCGGAAACCCCCTGGCTCTGCGCCGGCTGTCTCGCCTGCACCACCCGCTGCCCCCAGGGCGTGGATATCGCCGGCACCATGGACGTCCTCCGCCAGGAAGGCCTCAAACGCGGCATCACCGCCACCACCCACCGCGTCCGGGACATCCAGGCCCTGCACCGCACCTTTATTAACGATGTCTGGCGGCACGGCCGCATTCACGAACTCTTTCTCGTCATCGGTTACAAGCTCCGCACCGGCCACTTTGTGCAGGACGCCGCCCTCGGCCCGGCCATGCTCTCCCGCGGCAAGTTGTCCCTCCTCCCCGGCAAAGCCACCGCCACCAGCCACGTCCGCAAAGCCGTGAAACGCCTCAAAACACCATGAGCGTGCTCGGTTATTTCCCCGGCTGCAGTCTCCACGGCTCGGCTCGTGAATATGACCGCTCCTTGCGCACCGTGGCCGCCGGCTTGGGCGTCGAGCTCCGCGAAGTGCCCGATTGGATCTGCTGTGGCGCCACTTCCGCCCACGCCCTGGACCACGAGGCCGCCCTCTGCCTTGCCGCCGATACCCTCGCCAAGGCCCGCCGCGCCGGCCTCGCCGAAGTCCTCGCGCCCTGCGCCATGTGCTACCAGCGCCTTGCCACCGCCGCATACGAAGCCAAACGCAATCCCCGCCTCGCCGCCGCCCTGGAGGAAGCCCCCGGCCTCGAAACCGTCAAGCCCCTGAGCCTCCTGGGCTGGCTCGGTTCCGCCGCCGCCGCGCTCCCGGCCAAAGTTTCCCGCCCGCTCACCGGCTTGAAAGTCGCCTGTTACTACGGCTGCCTGCTGGTCCGGCCCCCCAAAATCACCGGCGTCACCCAGGTCGAAACGCCCCGCCAGATGGAACAAATCCTCACGCTCCTTGGCGCCCAGCCGGTCCGTTGGAGCATGGCCACCGAATGTTGCGGCGGCTCCTTCGCCTTGTCCCAAAAAAGCACCGTCCTCCGCCAGGGCCGCCGGATTTACGATGCCGCCGCCCAAGCTGGCGCCCAGGTCTTCTGTCTCGCCTGCCCCATGTGCCAGGCCAATCTCGATATGCGCCAGTCCGAAATGGGCATTTCGCCGGCAGCCCAGTTGCCCGTCCTTTATCTGACGCAACTTATCGGCTGGGCGATGGGCTTGGACGCTCCCGCCCTTGGCCTTGACCGCCATTTCGTGCCCGCCGCCCGGGCGCTGGCAGGGAAGGCAAACTGATATGTCCCGCATCGGCGTCTTCATCTGTCATTGCGGCGAAAATATCGCCCGCACCGTGGATTGCGCCGCCGTGGCCGCCGCCGCGCGCCAGCTTCCGGGCGTGGCCTTTGCCACCGATTATCGCTACACCTGCTCCGAACCCGGCCAGGCCCAAATCCGCCAAGCCATCCAGGAACACCAATTGACCGGCGTGGTCGTCGGCGCGTGTTCCCCGCGCATGCACGAAAAGACCTTTCGCAAAGCCTGCGCCGCTGCCGGCCTGAATCCCTACCTCTGCGAAATCGCCAACTTGCGCGAACAATGTTCCTGGGTCCACACCGACCGCGAAGCCGCCACCCGCAAGGCCTCTGACATCATCCGCTCCGTCGTCGCCCGCGTGCAGCGCAACGCCCCCCTCTCTCCCATTCGCGTCCCCGTCACCCGCCGCGCCCTCGTCATCGGCGGCGGCATCGCCGGCATCCAGGCCGCCCTCGACATCGCCGACGGTGGCACCGACGTGATCCTTGTCGAGCGCTCGCCGTCCCTTGGCGGCCACATGGCCCAGCTTTCCGAAACTTTTCCCACGCTCGACTGCTCGCAATGCATCTTGACCCCCCGCATGGTTGAGGCCGCCTCCCATCCCCGCATCCGCCTGGAAACCTATTGCGAAGTCGAGCAGGTCGAAGGCTACGTCGGCAATTTCTCCGTCACCCTCCGTCGCAAGGCCCGCAGCGTGGACCCCGCCAAATGCACCGGCTGCGGCACCTGCTGGCAAAAATGCCCGCAGAAAAAAATCCCCGGCCAATTCGACGAGGGCCTCGCCCCGCGCACCGCCATCGGCATCCCGTTTCCCCAGGCTGTCCCCAACAAGCCCGTCATTGACCGCGCCCACTGCCTCAAGTTCAAAACCGGCAAGTGCGGCATCTGCCAGAAACTTTGCCCCACCGGCGCCGTGGATTACACCCAGCAGGACCAGTTGCTCACTGAAAAGGTCGGCGCCATCGTCGTCGCCACCGGCTTCCAGGTGCTCCCGAAGGACCAGCTCCCCGCCTATGCCGACGGCGACCACCCCGACGTCCTCACCGGCCTCCAATTCGAGCGCCTCGCTTCGGCTTCCGGCCCCACCGCCGGCGAAATCCGCCGTCCCTCCGATGGCCAGACGCCCCGCACCGTCGTCTTCGTCCAGTGCGCCGGCTCGCGCGATCGCGAAAAGGGCCGCGCCTATTGCAGCAAAATTTGCTGCATGTACACCGCCAAGCACGCCATGCTCTACCGGCATAAGGTTCCCGGCGGCCGCGCCATCGTCCTCTGCATGGATGTCCGCACCCCCGGCAAGGGCTATGACGAATTTTATCGCCGTGCCATCGAACAGGACGGCGTCACTTACCTGCGCTCCCGCGCGGCCCGCATTTATTCAGAGAATGGCCACCTCATCGTCCAGGCCGCCGACACCCTCAACGGCGGCGAACGCATGGATCTCCAGGCCGACCTCGTTGTCCTCGCCACCGCCGCCTTGCCCCAGCCCGATGTCCGCCCGCTCGCCCAAAAACTCGGCATCGGCTACGACGCCGACGGCTGGCTCAGCGAAGCCCATCCCAAGCTGCGGCCCGTGGAAACCAACACCGCCGGCATCTTTCTGGCCGGCGCCTGCCAGGGACCCAAGGACATTCCCGAAACCGTCGCCCAGGCTTCCGCCGCCGCCGCCAAGACGCTCGGCCTCTTCGCCGCCGACGAGCTTCAGCGCGACCCCCTCGTGGCCCGCGTCAACCGCTTGCCGCCCCCGCAATTTTCCACCTGCATCGGTTGTTTCACCTGCGCCGCCGCCTGCCCCTACAAGGCCATCGAGCGCGAGGAAATCCGCGATCGGCAGGGCGTCCTCATCAAACGCGTCGCCCGCGTCAACCGCGGTCTCTGCCAGGGTTGCGGCACCTGCGTCTCGCTCTGCCGCAGTAAATCCATTGACCTGGACGGCTTCACCGATGAACAAGTTTTCAGCGCGCTGGAGGCGCTTTCCGAATGAGTGAATCTGCCCAGCCCGCCCCCGCCGCCTTCGAGCCGCGCATCGTCGCCTTCGTCTGCAAATGGTGCACCTACGCCGGTGCGGACCTCGCCGGCACCAGCCGCCTCACTTATCCGCCCTACGTCCGCACCATCATGCTGCCTTGCACCGGACGCATAGATGTCAGCTTCGTCCTCCGCGCCTTTTTGGACGGCGCCGACGGCGTCATCGTCAGCGGCTGCCATCCGGGAGACTGCCATTACACCGCCGGCAATTACCGCGCCCGCCGCCGCTGGACGCTCTTCCGCGATCTGCTCGA
Organism: uncultured Bifidobacteriaceae bacterium; assembly: GCA_964532525.1. Classification (GTDB taxonomy): domain Bacteria; phylum Verrucomicrobiota; class Verrucomicrobiia; order Limisphaerales; family UBA11358; genus UBA11358. The sequence continues at coordinate 4,673 of CAZHIM010000004.1, read as the reverse complement.
TGCCACCGGCTTCGACCTGAATCGCCTTGAGCTCGCCTGGATTTCCGCCGCCGAAGGCGCCAAGTGGGTCAAAACCATCCAGGCGTTCTCCGACAAGATCCAAGCACTCGGCCCCTACGACGCCCTTCGCCAAGTCGCCGCGCAGCAATCGCCAGGGCTTGCGCCCGCCGCCGCGTCCGCAGCCACCGTGGCCGGGCCGGCGCAACCGGCCGATCCCCAGCTTTCCGCCGCCATCCGCGATGCCCTCGCCGCCGGCAAGATCAAGGCCGTTGCCGCTTGGACACACAACGCCACGTTGTCCCGCCCGCGCCCCGGCTGGCTGCTGCCCGCCGAAGCCGCCGTGGAATTGGCCGCGCCCGGCCCCGCCGGCAACCTCGCGCGCCTCCTGAAAAATCCCAAACTCAAGGCTCTCGCGCCGCTCGGCCTCGTCGCCCGCCGCCGCGAAATCCTCGCCTTGAACGTGCTCGTCCAGGAAGCCCAGATTGACCCGGCGCAAATTCTCCTCTTTACCGTGGCCGACGACGGAAAATTTCTCGAAACCACCGATCTCCCCGCCGCCACCGCTGCTCTCGCGCGCGAACTGCCCCCCGCGCGCCCTGCGGGATTCTCCGACGCCACGCTGAAAGCGCTCGACGATTTGCTCGCCCGCCCGCCCGCCGAGCGCTGGTCGTTTTGGCGCGAGCAATCCGCCAAGTGCATCAAATGCTATGCCTGCCGCGGTTCCTGTCCCCAGTGCGGGTGCGCGCAATGCTTTACTGACAAAAATCAGCCCCAGTGGTTTCCCACGGCCGCCGATGGCGCCGGCAATCTTTCCTGGCACTTGATCCGCGCGTTTCACCTCGCCGGCCGCTGCGTCGGCTGTGGTGCCTGCGCCGCCGCCTGTCCCGAGGGCATCCCCCTCGACCTCCTCAACGCCGCCCTGGCCCGCTCCGCCCTCAAGCATTTCGGCCATCGCGCCGGCCTCGACCCCGCCGGTCTGCCCTTGCAGGCGGATTTTCTGCCCGCGGATCAGGCGGATTTCATCTTGTGAAACTTACCCGCCAAAGCGTCGAACAATGGCCCGCCACCCTTCTGGCCGCCGGCTGGCGCGTGCTCGCCCCTGTCACGGATGGCGCCCAGGTGGAATATCGCGAACTCACTCCGGCCGCCGCCCGCGCCACCGGTCTCGGCCGCGGCCTCGCCCGCCAAAGCCCCAAGAGCGCCTGGTTTCCCCGCAGCGAGCCCATCCTGAAATTCCGCCGCCAGGACCGCGACTGGACCATCGAGGACCCGTCGCTCACCTTCCCGCGCGTGCTCGTCTTCGGCGCCCGCCCCTGCGACGCCGCCGCGCCCGAAATTCTCGCCCCGCTGTTCGGCTGGGATTTCCACGACCCGTTCTTCGAGCGCCGCCTCGCGCAACTGGCCTTCGTCGTCGTCGCCTGCCGCGAACCCGCCGATGCTGCCTGCTTCTGCACTTCCGTGGGCGTGGACCCGACCGGCGAACATAACGGCGACGTCGTCCTCACCGAGTTGCCCGATGGCACCTTCGCCGCCGAGGCCCGCACCGCGACCGGACAGAAGCTGTTGCAAGCCGCGTCGCCGTCCGCCGAAATCGTGGACCTGGCCGCCCTGCGCAAGCAAATCCGCCAAAACCTCCCCGCCCGCTTCAACGTCCGCGACGTCGCCGAGGGCTTGCGCCACCGCTTCAATGATCCTCTCTGGGAACGCGCCGCCCGCTCCTGTCTCACCTGCGGCACTTGCGCCTTTGTCTGCCCCACCTGCCACTGCTTCGACCTCCAGGACGAAATCCGCGGCCGCGCCGGCGTGCGCCAAAAAAACTGGGACGCCTGCGCGTTCCCGCTGTTCACCCTGCACACCTCCGGCCATAACCCGCGCCCCGATCAAGGCTCCCGCTGGCGCCAGCGGCTCTCGCACAAGTTCAGTTATTATCCCGAAAAATTCGGCCGCGTCCTCTGCACCGGCTGCGGCCGCTGCCTCCGCCTTTGCCCCGCCGGCATGGACTTGCTGGCCGACCTCCGGGAACTCGCCCGCGAATTGCCGGACGCTCCCGCGCCCGCCGCCCCCGCGGCAAAACCCGCTGCCGTCCCCGGCATCCCCGCGCTCACCGCCGCTGCGTCCCCGAACATCTACCGCCCCTACCTCATGCGCATCGCCGCCGTCCGCGACGAAACCCCCGATGTTCGCACCCTGCGCCTCGAATTCGTGGACGCCGCCGAGGCCCAGGCCTTCAACTTTCGCGTCGGCCAGTTCGGCCTCTACAACGCCCTCGGCGAGGGCGAAGCCACCTTCTGCATCGCGAGCAGTTCCTCCCGCAAAGGCTATCTCGAATGCACCTTCCGCCAGGCCGGTCGCGTCACGCGCGCCCTCCGCCGGCTGAACGTCGGCGACCTCATGGGCTTCCGCGGCCCCTACGGCAACAGTTTCCCCGTCGAATCCTGGCGCGGGAAAGATCTCCTCTTCATCGCTGGCGGCATCGCCTTGCCCCCCATGCGCAGTGTCATCCAATACTGCCTCGATCACCGGCAGGATTACGGCGACATCACCATCATCTACGGCGCCAAAACCTCCGGCGATCACGTTTACAAGGATGAACTCGCCCAATGGGAATCCCGGCCGGATGTTAAGCTCTGGCTTTGCGTGGATTGGAAGGCCGGCCCGCAGGGACTCGTGGATGAACCCGCCGAGGAAGGCTGGCGCCCGTTGAATCTCAAGGCGCCCGGCGACACCGTGCTGGACCTCCGCCACCGCCGCTACACCGGCTTCGTGCCGCAGCTCGTCGAGGCCGCCAAGCCCACGCCCGCCAACCGCATCGCCATCCTTTGCGGCCCGCCGATCATGATCAAATTCACCCTCCAAAGCCTGAAGAAGCTCGGCTTCCAGAACGCGAACGTCTTCACCACCTTGGAAAATCGCATGAAATGCGGCTTGGGCAAATGCGGCCGCTGCAACGTCGGCCCCGTCTATGTTTGCAAGGAAGGCCCCGTCTTCACCGCTGCCCAAGTCGAAGCCCTGCCGCCCGAGCTCTGATTCGGATAGTTCACAGTTAAACCCGTAGCGCAGACTTCCAAGTCTGCTGTATCGCGGGTTTCCAAACCCGCAGGCCATCTCTATTCCCAACGTCCTCGACCGTGCGACGGTCTGCCGATTTGGAAATCGGCGATACAGCAGGTTGGGAAACCTGCGCTACGGCGGCTTTGCCGGCGTCCACCGAAGGCACTATGAATTAGAAGGGTTGAGCCCGCTCCGCCCGCCGCCTCACGCCGCCACAATCGCGTCAATCGCCCGCAACTCGTCCGCCGTGAAATCCAGCCGCTTTACCGCCGCCACGTTCTCCTCGATCTGCGCCACACTGCTCGCGCCAACCAGCGCCGACGTCATCTGTGGATGCCGCAGCACCCACGCCAGCGCCAGTTGCGCCAGCGACTGCCCCCGCGCCCGCGCCAGTTCGTTCAGCCGCCGCACCTTCTCCAACTTCTCCTCCGTGATCTGCGCCGGCCGCAAAAATCCGTGCGGCGTGGACGCCCGCGACCCCGCCGGAATCCCGTGCAAATATTTTTCCGACAGCAACCCCTGCGCGAGCGGACTGAACGCGATGCATCCCATCCCCGTTTGCGACAGCACCTCCAGCACGCCCCCCTCGATCCAGCGGTTGAACAGGCTGTAGCTCGGCTGGTGAATCAGGCACGCAACGCCCATCCCCCGCAGGAGCTTCGCCGCCTCCGCCGTCTGCGCCGCGTTGTAGCTGGAGATTCCCGCGTACAGCGCCTTGCCGCTCCGCACCGCCTGCTCCAGCGCTCCCATCGTCTCTTCCAGCGGCGTGTCCGGGTCCGGCCGGTGCGAATAAAAAATATCCACATACTCCAAGCCCAGCCGCCGCAAGCTCTGATCCAGGCTCGCCAGCAGATATTTCCGCGAACCCCATTCCCCATACGGCCCCGGCCACATCAGGTACCCTGCCTTCGTCGAAATGATCAATTCATCCCGGTGCGCCGACAGGTCATGCTTGAAAATCCGGCCGAAATTCTCCTCCGCCGATCCCGCCGGCGGCCCGTAATTATTCGCCAGGTCAAAATGCGTGATCCCCAGATCAAATGCCCGATGCACCATCGCCCGCGCGTTTTGGTACACGTCCACGCCCCCGAAATTATGCCACAGCCCCAGCGAAATCGCCGGCAGCTTCAACCCGCTGCGTCCGCAGCGACGATAGAATTCGGCCCGGTCATAACGATTGGGAGCGGGGGCGTATTGCATGCGAAAATCATAATCCCCTCCCGCCCCGATGCAACCGTTTCCGCAATCTGGGGCTGGGCCGCATGGCGGCGAACTGGCGTTCGCCGCCATCTCTTCGGCGCCTCCCTGTCCCGACACTCGTCCCACTCCACGCGAGACGCTGGGAGCGTTTCTCCCTCCCCGCGTTTTGCGGAGTCGGCGCAGCAAAATGGGGGGAGGGCCGGGGTGAGAATTCCCCGAAAGCGTTCGCGCATTGAACCCCTGAACTGCAAAAGAAACGTTCAACATTCCACATTCAACGACCAATAGCGAAGGGGCTTGCGCTGTCGCCTTCGTTCAGGGTTGGGAGTTGAATGTCGAATGTTGAATGTTTTCTGGGTTCATGGAGAGGTGTTTCGTCGTCTATCTTGGCTTTTGCGAACATGCTCCTTGCGCAGCGTTCT
>CAZHIM010000003.1:0-147255 GCA_964532525.1 uncultured Bifidobacteriaceae bacterium | reverse complement strand
TAGCTCAAACCAGAGAGCTTGGAATCAGAACGCCCCCCACCTTGCGGAATAGCTGCCATACTTGGCCAGCATCGCGGCTTCCCTCAGTTGGGCACGTGTTGTGCCCCATTTCTGAATCTGCTCCTCAGCGCTGTAGTCGGCCATTTCATTCCATTGGCCGAGCGGCACACCGTACTTCATCGCCGGTTCCGCCGCTTCCGGTGCCGGGGCTTCGGGCGTTGCCGGGGTCGTTTCCTCAAACTCCGGCGGTTCCGGCGCAGGCGCATTGGCCGGGGTCTCCGGGGTCGTCTCCTCGAACGACGGCGCTGCCAACTGCAAGGGCGCGGGTCTGGCGGTCACCTGTCGCGGCTCGCCCGCGTCAACCACATCGCCCGGCTGCTCCGGCTGCCGCTCGGCGGGTTCGACAGGCAACACTTCGGGCGTAATCGGGCGGTTCCGCATCCACTGCGCCGCCTGTCCCGCCTTCGCATCCAAGTAGTCGTTCGCCCGGTTCCAAACCTGCTTCACGCCGGGAATCTCCGCGCCCGCCGCGTGCGCGCCCGCCAGCGTGCCAAAGCCCAGGTCCGCTACGCCGCCGACCGTCAATTGCGCGATCTTCTTGTAATCACGCTCGCCGTCCGGCTTGCGGATTTCCGCCAGCAGTTGCTGCGCGGTGTCTGGCGCTTGGCTCAGCATTTGCCCCGCAAAGCCGAGACTTACCACCCGCTGCGCCGCTTTCGGCAACGCCCCGATGCCCAGCGTCAAGGCCCCGGCCGGGCTTTGGAACGTCAGCGCTAAATCTTCCACGGCGTCCCCTGCCCCTTGGGCCAGCCGTTCCGCCACCGGGGGGAGTGGTGCCACCTTGTCCGGGTCCAACCCGTGGGCCGTGGCCTTGGCCCGCATATCCATCACCGCCTGGTATTCGTTGTCCCGGATGCCTTGCATCGTCTGCACATATTCCGTCGTGGACTTCGGCGCGCTCCATGCCGTTTGCCACAACTGCCCGGCAAGGCCCGGCGTTTCAAGCTCCGGCGCTTTCTTCGACGCGATAAACCGTCCCAACTGGTCTTGCTGTTCGGGCGTCTGGGCCAGCGGCGCCAGCGCTTGAATCGTCAAATCTGTCTCCGTGGGATGCAATGCCGAGTAATCGGCGAACGAAAGATTCGCCGGGTTGCGCAAGCCCGCCATCGCCGCCTGTCCGCCCTCGTCCACCCGCCGTTTTGCAATGTCCGGCTCAGTGTCCTCGAACGACGGCGGCGCGCTCGTGCTGTCCCACGTCGGCGTCTGTTCTTCCTGTGTCTCGTCCCAGGTGGGCGCGTCAGTTGGCATAACGTAAGAACTGTTTCGTCTTCAGGTCGAAGACCGCCTTGCGCCCGTCTTTCGTCAGGCGTGTAACCTCGTTCGTTCCGGCCCCGCCCCCGCCGGCGGCGGGCGTGCCCGTGCCCCCGCCGCCCAACGCCCCCGCCAGCGCCTGCCCGGGGGTTTGTGCGCCCATCGTCTTGAGAATGCGCCCATTCTTGTCCGTCAGGACATTCACGCCGTTTACCGCCGAGACCGTCGAGCCTTCCGGGTATCCCAATTCCTTCAATTGGGACCAGCTCTTGCCGTTCCAAAACATCTTGCCGTCCGGGGAATAAACCGGCTGGCTCTGCACCTTGGGCACCACAAAACCCTCGTTGCCATAGCCAGCCAGCGTGCTATCCGTACCAGGAATATCCGTGAATGTCGGCTTCGGGGCCGTCTTTTGCAGCCCTGCCGCCGTCGTCGGGTTGTTGATCTTATCCCACTGCGACAAACTGCTCATCACCTGTGGGAGAATGCGCCCGCTCATGCCGGGCGTATTCTTGGCCGCGTACTGCATCCGATCTTCTGGCGACATATCCACGTCCTCGCCCGTATCCGGGTCCGTGTCCTTCGGCGCGGTCAAATAGTTTTGCAGAAATTGCCCCGCCGTCGCGTCGTCCTTTGCCCGCTGCTCGCGCATATCGCCAAAACTCTGGTAATACTTTCCCCGCGCCAGTTGCTCCTGGATGTTGGCCTGCTGTTGCTGCTGCTGCCTTTGGGCCGCATGGCCCTGCACAAAGCCCTCCAAGTCCGACAAGCCCATCGAATGGCTGGCCGCGATGATCTGCTTTTGCTTGTCCGGGTCCGGCTCGTCCTGCGCGTACGCCTTCACCACCTGTCGCAGCGCCCTGGCCTTGTCGGCATCCGCCGTGTAATCCTTCACGCCCTCTTGCGCCCCCTGCGCGCCCGCCGCCCAGCGTTGGGCAAATGTCGGCGTGCCATTCGTGCCGTCGCCATTCACCACCTGTTGTGGGTTCGCAAAGCCGTTGACGAAGCCGCCCAGCGTTTGTCCAATGCTGGTGCCCGCCGCCTCCAAGTTAGGAGGTGTATATCCCATATCAGTTCCCTTTCTCCGCTGCCGCGCAGGCCAGATTATACCCGCGCAATTCCAAGCTCACTTTTCGGCGGTGCTCCCAGCCGCCGCAAATGTCCGCCACCACCAAAATCAATTCCATCCCCACATGCCGCGCATAGTCCGCCCACTCCCGTTTCGCCGGGTCGCTGCTGCGCTCCCATGCCACCGAATCCGCGTACGTGCTGATACAGGTCCGCATGGCCGTGTTCAGCGCCGCCGCGTGCCGCAGGAAGAACGGATGACAGTACACGTTCTGCCCCAGCACCATCGCCCGAATCGTCGCTTCCGGGTCGGGCCGCAAATCAATCACGTCGTCCGCCGCGTGAAAATACGCCAGCGTGCGCTGCACGAAATCTATCGCCAGTGCCTCCCCTTTGCAGGCGTGGTCAATCATTTCCCTTTCCATGTCCTCCGTCGTCATAGGTTCTTCATTGCCCCAAGGACGCCATTCAGCGCGCCACTGCCCGCGTCCACCCCCATTGAAATGCCCGCGTTATTGTTCATCGCGCTGTCTTCGCTCACCGCCAGTTGATTGCTCATGATATTCGTCAAGTCCGTCTGCGGGTTGAACTCGTTGGATTGCGCACTCGCCGCCGAACTGCCCCCGAACGATGCCAGGCTTCCCGCCGACATTCCCGCATTGCTGTCCATCCCGGAAATTGCCGCCGTGGGATTCCCATAGAATCCCTGAAGTGTCGGCACCAGCCCTTGCGCCTCCCCCATGCGTTGCTGGTAAAGTTGCTGCCCGTAATTCGTGTCCGCCATGGACTCGTTGAACACGTCCGATGGCCCGTAGCCCAGGCCCCGCGCCGCCTCCCCGCCGCGCACGCTCTGGTTCATTTGCAATTGTTCCGCTGGCGTCAACTGCGTCCCGTAGCTCAATTGCTGGTTCGCGTTGCTCGTCAGCGTGTCCAACAGCCCCGCCGCGCCCGGATTTGCCGCCCGCTCTTCGGAAATGTATTGCGGTGTCAGCGCCGCCGCGTCGGTCAAATTCGCCTGCCGGATTTGCGTGTTCGCCGCCGTTTGCGCGCTCGTCAAATCTGGCATGATCGTATTCTCATACGTGCTCAGGAAGCCCGGCTGCCCGTTTTGGCCGCCCAAAAACGAATTCAAATTGCTCAAGTCCAGTTGCGTGTACAACGGGCTGTAAGCCGCGTTCGCCGCATAAACCTGCGGCGCGTATTTGACTTCCGCCGCCAGTGTTTGCCCCATGCCCGTGTTGGGGGTGGGGGTGGATGGATTCTCAAAACACATATCAAAATTCCTTCCTGAACAGCCGCACGTCGCCCAGCGGCTTGTAGCCCATTCGTTCCATGAACGGCAGCAGCGGACTCGTCAGCGAGCACGGGCAGGCAATGACGCCCCCCCATCTGCCGCAACGCTTCTTCCGCCTGCCGCCACGCCCGGAAGCTTTCCGGCCCGCTCAATTTATGGGTGTCCAGCCAGGCGTACATCATCCGCACTTTGCCCAGGCTGGCATACCCCACCATGTCCCCGCCCCGCGTGATCGCGTGCGTCGGGTCAATCACGGCATGGTTGCCATCGGCCCGCGCCGCCTCCGCCAGCGCGGGCCATTGGTCCAGCGTCATCGGTGCCAGCAAAATGGGTGGCCTAGAATTCATAGCCAGTAATCAGCAGCCGGTTGATCCCACCCGTCGTGGACGACTTCACAAAGACCGTCTGCGGCGTCGTCACCGCCACGTCAAAGAACGCCGCGCCCACCGAAAACCCGTCCAGCACCGCCGCCCCGGTCCCCACTCCGTAGCACGCCCCCGTCCCGTTCGCGTCATTCGCCACCCCGCATCCCCCTGCCCCCACCGTGCCCACCATGCCGTAGGCCCGCTTGGCGATGACCGGCAGCCCGGAAACCGTCCCGCCCGTGGGATTCGTGGTTTGCGCCGCCCACCCCGTCGTCAGCACTTGGCTGGTGAAAATCACCGATTCCTGCGTGTACATCCGCCGGTTGAAGGCCCGGAAATACGGGAATTGGTTGCTCGTATTCGTGAACACCGCGCCCACCAAGGCGTAATACGTGTAGCCGGTTGGCAGCGCCGCAGGCGCAGGCTGGCCGGTTGAAATCAACGCCTGCACCGTGGGCGTCGTCGCCGTCGGCCCGTTGCTGATGACATAGACGTAATACCATGTGCTCGCCGCCACCGTCCCCGTGTCCAGCCCGTTGACGCCACTGGCCAGGCTGTTGGCGGTCACGTTCACATTGCGCACCCGGTAATAATTGTCGTTCGCATCCTTCAAAACCAATTCGTCCGCCGTCGTCGTCACCTGCGTCAGCGGCGTGGTGGCATTGTTCGTGCAAACGCAATTGGTCCTGCCCGCCACCGGCCCGGCTGCCTGCGACACAAACAAGTTGCTCAAGAACCCCGCCGCAAACGGGGCCGCGCCCGTGCCGTCCGGCGTGAACGTGCCCGTGGCCACCTTCGCTTCCGTCACCGCCCCGTCCGCCAAAATCGGCGTCGTCACCGCCTGCGCGCCAAGCTGCTGCGTGCTCAACTGCCCTTGCAACTGAATCGCAGGCTGCCCCAAGGCATTCAGCTTCGCGTTTGTCAACAGTTCGCCCGTCGTGAATTGATACCCCGGAGTAAGTGCAATACTGATGGCGCTCATACAATTGGTCCCTTGATGTCCATGCCCGGCTCCGCGTCAATGCGCAGGCCCGCCAACTTCATTTTCCCCTGGGTGTTGGTAATCGCCACCTGGTAGCTCTTGCCGCCCAGCCTGCCCACCCGCCGCGTGTCCAAAGCCTCCTGGAATTGGTCCACCACCAACCCACTGCCAAGGTTCAGCCCCGCAAAAGTTGCCACCGTGGCCGTGCATAGCACGTTAAACGGTCCGCCGCCAGGTTGGGGAGCCATGCCCAGGCTGCAAACCTCTACCGTCGCCACGAAGGTTCCCGCGCCGTACAGCCTCGTTGCCCCGCATTGCAGAAAAGCATCATTCGGCCCCGGCGTGTACAGATAGGTGGCTCCCACTGTCAGCCCCACTAAACACGAATAGTTGTTCCCCTGCGTGTAAAACTGGCAGCTCGGCACCAAGTTCGGTCCGGTCACCGTGGCCAGCGTCACGCTGTAATCCTCCCGCCAAGGCGTGTTCCAATCATTGTTGATGTTCGTCGGGTTCCAATTCTGCGCCGTAAACGGACGGTCATACTTGATATTGCTCCGCGTCACGTTCGTCGCGCAGGTCGTAACATTGTTTACCCCCGTGTACACCACCTGCACCGTGTAGCACGGGTTGAACGTCGCCAGCGAAAGCCCCGTCTCGGTCGGTCGTGGCAAGCCCTTGACGCTCGCCCCGTACGCCCGGCTCAGTGCGTAAGTCGTAATCGGCACCCATGCCAACCCCTGCGGGCCGTTCCCCGCCACCTGGTCGTCACAGTCGCTTTCCTCCATCAGATTCACGTAGCCGCTCGGGTCGAGAAAAAAGTGCCGGTCTTCCCCGTTCAGCGTCAGCCGGTGAAACTCCATCACCTGCATTGCGCTCCCCGTGTCCAGCCCCGCCCACCCCTGCGTCATCACGCCCGATTCCCAAACATTGTTGCCCATGCGGACGGAGGCCTTGAAATCGTAAACCAAAATGCACGGCCCGATGTTCTGCACGTACACCGACAGGTAAAGCTTGTTGTCCCAATGCGACATGCGGAACGTGTCCGCCTTCGTCCAATCAATCGCGTCCATCGTCGGCTGAATCGGCGCGCTCAACGGCACGTTGACCGACAACATCACTCCCAAATCCGTTTGCCGGATGACCATGACCCCGTACGTGGGCGATAGGAAATAGGCATTGCTGCCCACCACCGCCCAGCTTCGCGGCCCGGCTGCGCCATATTCCGTGCTGCGCACGTCCAGCGTCACCCCGCTCAAATCGCCCGTGATTCCGCTCAACAGCGCCCACGACTTGTCCTTCAACACCACCACTTGCCCGCTCGTGCTGCTGCTGCCGAATTTGAACAGGTCCACAATCTCGTCACTGCCGCCCTGGTTGATGCGGAACTCGTCCATGAACGTGAAATGGATATAGTCCTCGTAATTCGTCGCCACGATGAAATCCACCTTGCCGTAACTGCCCCCGTTAAACGTCTGGTAATTGTCCACGCTGCTTGGCTCGTACGCCGTGGGCACCAGCAACAGGTTGTTGACGAACAGCGCCGTGTCGGCGTTGGGCAGGATGTTGTAACAGCGCTGCCACGCGCTCGGATTCGTATCCGGCGTTTGCCCCGCCAGCACCCGGCTCGTCTGCGCCACATACACCAAGCCCGCCGTGGCATTGGCACCCGGAGCGCTCCCCATCGTGTAAACAAACGTGTTCGGCCCCGTCACCGTGATACTAAACGTCCCGTTGTAGGCCGCCTGCGGCACCGCGCTGATGGTCACGTAATCGCCCGTCACGAAGTTGTGCGGACTCTGTGTGGTCGCCACCGCCGTTTGCAGGTTCGTGGTCGTCACTGTGATCGTCCCCGTCGCTGGCGACGTGGTCCCGGCCGTCATGACATAGGTGAACTGGCTGGAATTCAGCACCGTCACGTTAAACGTCCCGTTATAGGGCGAACCCGCAGGCGCGGCCCCGGCAATCGTGACCGACTGCCCGGTAGTCAGCCCGTGCCCAAATCGCGTGGCCGTCGCCAAAGTGTTGTTCGGCGGTGTCATGAGGGGCGAGCCGGTTGCCGCCCCGCTCGGCACCGTCGCCATAAAATAAGTGAACGTCGTGGCACTCAACACCGTCACCACGGCTGCCGCCACGTTGTAGGCCGTTTGATTTGCGCCGCTCATGGCGACGGTCCACCCCGAAGTCAATCCGTGCGCCGTGGCCGTCGTCGCCGTCGCCAGCAGGGTTGCCGCCGCCGACCAAGTTGCCGACGTGCTGGTTTCATTCCCGCTCGGCGCTTGCACCAAGGTGTACGTGAACGTGTTCCCATCCGGCACCGTCGCCACCGTAAAAGTGCCGTTGTAGGCCGCGTGTGTCGCGCCCGTGATCGTCACCGAAGCCCCCACCACCAAGCCGTGATTCGGGCTGATGCACGTCGCCACCCCGTTCGCTTTGGTAAAGGACGAAATCGCCACGTTGGTGCGGGCGCAGGTGATCGTTGCCGCCAGCGCCGCCGGGCTGGTCAAGCTGGTCAGTTGGAACTGCAACCCCACTTGCTGCGTCAGACTGGTAATGTTCGCCGTGCTGCCCAGCGCCGTCCAATAATACGCGTTGTTGGTGACTTGAATCGTGCCCGTTGCCTGCGCCACCGTCACGTAACTCAACACATACGTGAACGTGTAGCCGTCCACCACCGTAATCGGAAACCGGCCATTGAACGTGTTTTCATTCGCCCCCGCAATCGTCACGTCTGCGCCCGTCACATAGCCATGGGGTGCCACCGTCACGCACGTCGCCACCCCGTTGGCCCACGTTAAAGCGCTTACCGCCTGATACGGTCCATAAGACATTTCATCTGCCGTCTGCCCCGCCGCCGTCACCGCCGCGTTATACACCGTCGTCGGGTCGTACTGCGGCAGCAAATCCGTAAACCCCGTGTCAATGTCCGCCAGCAGCAGCGGGGCGAGATACCGGCCCCGGAACAGGAAAAGCTGGTCAAATGCCTGGACAAACCGGCACGGCCCGGCAATCGCCACCCCCTGCGGAATCGGCACCGTCGTATTGTAGTTATGCGGGCAGGTACACCACACATAGCCGCCCGCCGCCACCAACTGCCATTCCACTCCGTTTGGGTCGCGGAATACGCCGCTCCCATACGGCGTGCCCAGCCCCGTGATTCCCAGCCCGCCGATGGTGGTGGCATTCGCCCAGGCCGGTTTGGTCACCCCCTTTCGAGTTTGCGGCACCCCATCCGAAAACCGCAGATTCCGGCCATCGTTCAACAGGCCCGCCGACAGTGTGCGGGCGTCCCGTTGATCTACTGCCCACAGCAGCGCTTCCCCCGTGTCGGCGGGTTTCGCCTGCTGAATCGAAGCAATGTTCGGATTGGCAATCATCGCCTTACTTGCCTGCCGTCACCACGCCATTGGTCGTTGTCACGGACGCGTTCCCCGTCAAGATGTCGGTTTCGTCCCAGGCTGCCGTATCCACCCCCGCCACGCCGTTCGTGGCCACCCCGCCCGCCAAGGCGTTCGCGTTCGCCGTGCCGCGTGTCCGCATCCGCACGGCCACGTCCGTCGTTGTCACCGGCCCCGCGTTCGTCGTGGTCGGTTGGAACACGTCCGCGTGCTTCCACATGCCGCCAATGAACGTCAGCCCAAGAAACGATTCGCCGCCCGAGTACGGGATGGGCACCGCCATGTTGACGTACGCGCCCGTCCCCGATGTGGCTTGCGAAATTTGGTAGCTCTTGCACCCGGCCAGCGCCAGCACCGCCACCACCAGCAGCGTCACCACGGACGCGCCGCCCTTGCCGTCGCCTTCGTCGAACAGCGCCCGCAGTTCCGCCGCAATCGCCTGCCGCTTGTCCCACAGGGAATGCAGCACCGCCGCCAGCACGCACAGCGCGCCGTAAACCTTGTCCGGCTCGTCGCTCGTCAGGAAGCCCTTGGTCACCAGCCACGCGCCTGCGGCGTTCAGCGCATGCCGCGCAATCGCCCTCACAATTTCCGATTTAATCCAGTTCATACCCTGTTGCCCTTTCTAGTTGTTGTTTGTCGTCAAATCAGTCCTGCGGCGGCTCATTCCGGTGTTGCCATTCCCGCCGCAACTTCAGCAGCCACACCACCAGCGCCACCGTGCCCACCAGCCCGCCCACAATGGCGTCGTAATGCGCAATCAGCCACGTTCCCGCCGTTGACAGCGTGCCCGCCGCCAGTACCGTTAAATTTTTCATCTCGTTTACGGTGCCCAATACAGGCTGTTGTTCGTGTACCGCAGTGCGTAGCCATTCACCGGCGCGGCCCCGGGGGCAAGGTTGAATGCGTGACCATACAGGTTCGTGATTCCCATCCCACTGCCCACAAATCCATTTTGATTGATCGCGCCGCCGCCGATGCCGTTCACCAGGGTCATCGTCAAGTCGTTGTTTTGGTACGTCTCGATTATGGTCCCATTTGCGTACACCCCGGCCACATAGTTTGTTTCCACATACTGGCCACCGGCCTGAACTATTGCGCCGCCCATCAGCTCCCCCCAGTTAATCGGGTTGCCCGGAAAATCGTTGTCCAAAACCACGGCATTGTCGCTGGTAAACAAATTATAGCCGCTCATTTGCCAAGCAGCCCCGTCCAGCCTCAAATATGAACCGTCCACCCACATATCAATGCCGTTCATATATGGATAATAGTTCCTGACGTACGCCCCATAATTTGCATTATGGCCGGAATATATTCCGGCTCCCTGACTTAACCAGCAACTTGTCGGATACCCGTTTGTCCACCAACCCACGAAGTAAGCCCCGGTTGAGTCGCAGTTGAGATAGCTATTGCCAATGTTCAAATACCCGGCCCCCAAAATCAACGCCAGGCAATCTTTGATGCCCCACATTTGGCCAACCGCAACGGCTTCCCCAATCGTCGAAATGACTTCATTAGGGCCTAGCGGATTATGGGCGTTATATTGCGAAACGTTCAGCGTCGAACCGCCTTCGGGATAGCCGAACACGTCTGCGCCAAACACGCCCACCCGTTCTTGATATAATTCACTGCACCAGCCGGAGATAAGCACACATGGAAAGTTGGTTGCCGGTTGCACATAAAAGTCCTTGAACACGAAATTGCAACCTAATGGATTTGCGCTAAGACTGCCAATCAACAGATTGGTTATCACCGGCACAAGTTGCACCAGTCCAACTGCGGTGCAACCGTATTGCTGCCCGGCATATTCTGGCAGCGCCGCCATGACTTGCGCCGCCGTGAAGAGATTCGTCGGCCCAACGTAACGCAAACCGGTGGCCCACATGCCCGCGCCCTCAATGATGAAGTTATTGGTTAATTGGATTGGCGTTGAGAACGGGTATGTACCCGACAGGAGGGTGACTTTAATTCCTGATGGCTGGTTGGTAAGCAGCGGCGATGCGGCCTGAATTTCCGAAAAGCCCGCCGTGGTGGAATTGGAAAAGGTGTACCGTTGCCCGTTGTAATACGCCGTCTTATTCGTCAGCAGCAGCCAGGTGGCATAATTCGTCACCACCCCCGCCCCCGCCAGCGTTTGCGGCGTCACAAAATGGTACGCGTCCGTGCCCGCCTGCACCTGCGCCTGCGTGGCCGGAGCCGTGTTCACATACGCCCGCGCCGAGCACGCCAGCGTCACCCCCAAAAGAATTGCCATGACCGTTTTCATCAATAGTCCTGCCTCCAATCGAACCGTCTCACCTGTTGTTGTTGCCGTTGCAGCTTGTCGGCTTCCAGTTCCAAAGCCTGCTGCGCCATCGCTTCCCGCGCCGCCGAACCCTGTTGGTCGCCGTTCGCCATGAGATAGTCCGCCAAGCCCCCTTCAATCAGGTATTGCCGGAAAATGTACGGAATCTGCACCATCGCAAAACTGGCGGGCGTGGTGTCCGGGTTTTGCCCCGGTGTCGTCGCCGTCGTCACCGTGTAGAAGTTCCCCGGCCCCGCCGCCGACACGTAATACACCTGCGCGCCCGCCAAATAGCTCAAAGCCGCGTTCCACGCGTCACCCAGCAGAAACGGACGCTGCAACCGGTACAGAATCCACACGTAGCTGAAATTCGTTGACGCGGGCATCCAGCCGTAATTGAACGTGTTCCGCAGTTGCACGAACTGCGCGCCGTCCTGGTCCAGCACAAAGGGCATCTTCACCAACTTCGTGGTCACTCGCGGGTCCGCGTCCCAGGCCCCCATGATTTCGCCAATGGAATTCGCCGCCCAGGGCTGGTTAAAAGACACGTTGCGCTCGAACACCGTCAGCAAGCCCCAATTGGCCGGAATCCATTGCTCGTCCGGCGCGCCCGTGTTCACGATGCGCTGATAGAAATTCAAGTCCTCCATGTTTTGGACCTGCGTGCCAATCACGTACGTGGCCGTGAAGTCCACCGGGTCCGCCGTGTAGCTCGTCCGGCACTGCGCCCAATACTGCGAATTTTCATTGCCGTCCAGCGTCGGCGGCTGGCTTACCATGCTCGCCGTGGCCGGAGCCGGAGCCGTGCCCGTAATCACCGTGCCCCACGCGCCCGTCAAGTCGCCGTTGCTGTAAAGCTGGTTTCCATTGTTGTCTTGCAGCACCCAAGTCCCGTTGCTCTGCGCAATGGTGTAGCCGAGATACGACACGTAGGCCGTCCCGTTCCATTGGTACACGTCGTTTGCGTCCGGCGCGCCCGCGCCAGCGATTTGCACCGCCGTCACCGTCGTCGCCTGCAACGCTTGAAAATACTGTTGCGTTTCCGGGTCCAGCACTTCCGCCCCCGCCGGATACGCCGTCTGCCCCGTTTCGTCGTAAGGTGCCCGGAACGTCCGTTGCTCCAACGGGCACAGTTCCGGCCAGCGATGGATTTCCCACGCGATTTGCAAGCGCCGGTCATGGAACGCCCGAATCATCTGAAATTCGGGCGTGCTCAGAAATTGTGCGTTGATGCCCGCCAGTGCCGACGTTACCGCCAGCACTTCACTGTAATTGCAAGTTCGCATCCCAGCCCTTTTCCCTTGTCGTCAATCCCACCGGTTTCCGGCTTTCCGGCCCCGGCATCCATCCCACCATGATTTCATGCGTGCCCCGGCTGTGTACTGCAATTTCCGGGTTGCGCTTCACCAAGAATTTCATCAAGTCCGGGTCATGGGTGTAATTCTTGCCGTAGCACTCGCGCCAATACGCGTCGAACACCGGGTCCAGCATGATGGTCCGCTCGCCAAAGCCATCCTTGGCCAGCGGGCGCTGCACGTAATTCAGAAACGCAATCCGCCGCTGGCGGTTGGCCGCTCGCACCAATTGTTCGTTGTAGTCATGCCGCAATATCTCATCCACCTTCGTTGCGGTGGCCGCGTCCAGTCTTGAGAAATCCACTTCCATATAGCCCTGCCCTGTGCTGCCCTGCCCTGTTTCGGTAAGTGGTGGCGGCGGGGGGGAAAAAAAACACGAAATGCCCCGCCGCCACACTGGTCCTGCACCTAAGTTTAGGTTCCGGTCACGAACTGCTGTTCACTCGGGTCACTCAGCGCCAACAGAATGTCGAATTGGCCAACGCCGTTTGCGCCCAGCAAACTCACGTTCGCGCCGGTCGTGTTGATCGTCGCCGTCAACGCCCCGTTGTTGTTCGTGATGTCGTTGGACGAAAACGCGTAGGTAGTGGCGCTCGCCACCACGTCCTTGCTGTTCGTGCCGCCCACGCCGTTCGCCGTCATCAAGTCGGTTTGCGCCGCCGTGACGTAGCGGGTAGCGTTCGCCTTGTCCCCCACCGTGGCATTGATGGCAGTCACGCCGGTCCCCGAAAACGGGGTTACCAAGCGAGTCGTCACCTTCTCCACCGTGAAGCCCGCAGGCAACGAATTCAGCGTCGAGTCCGCCATGGGCAGGCCCGTTTGCTGGTTGTACCCGTCCGCACTGCCATCCGGAAAGACGGTGAATGTTTGGGTGAGTGCCGCCGCCGTGCAATCGGACGCAAAGATACTGACCTTGTGCGTGAAGCCCGTCAGCGCCACCGTTTCAAAAGGAAGAGGAGTAATCTTCATGTTATAAGTCTTTCAATCTTGTTTCAGTTGTCGGTTCAAGTTGCCCCGCCCGTTGTGGGGGCGGGGCCGTCAATTATCAAACGTCGCTGGGAGCAACCTTCATTTCGCCAATCGGGTTCCAGCACAGGAACATCAAAATGGCGTCAATCGCCGCTTTGTAGCTGCCGCCTTTGAATTCCGGCTTGTACACCGTGGGTTTCTGGTTCCACAGCCACGCCCAGCGCTCGGTGTTCAGGAAGTAACCGCGCCAGTCACCCATGACCGCATCCGTGCCGCCGCCGGCGCCAGCCTGGAATCCGGGCTGCGCATTCCAGCGGGTCAGGTGCAACTCGATCTTGCCCCAATCGCTGTCGTACACGTCCACCGTGTTGCCCAGGATGGTGGAGTCTTCGCCGCGTGTGATAATGCGCGCCGTCGCCTGCGTGTTGGCCGTGGTCGGCACGTAGAACTGGAACATGCCAAACGCCTTCTTCAACTGCGTGCCCACAAAACCCGCCTTCATGCCCTTGGTGCCCGTTGCCTTCCAAGCGGATTGCAACGCGGTTTTAATCATGTCTTCCGTCAGTGACGTGCTGGCGGTCGTCACGATCTGTGCCGTGTTCGGGCGTATAGTCGGGTCAACCACCGTGCCCGCGTCCGTCTGCGCCGTGGACTGAATCCACACGCCGACGCCACGGAACTTGTGACCCGTCTTGCCGTCGTCCACGTACTCGCCCTGGTCGCCAGCGGCGGAGCATTCGATTTCACGCGCCATTTCCGTCATCTTCTTGGGGATTTCGTGCGCCAGCTCGTCCTGGATGCCCGCCGTATCAGTCACCTCTTCGGCCAGCTTGGAAACCGCCGCCGTTTTCACGAACCATTGGCAACGCGCCGTAAGCTCGCGCCGGTTCTGGCCCGCGCTGGTGAACGTGTCCCAATCCTTGCCGTCCGGCCACGCGTTCTGCATGGGAGGCGTGTACGTATCGGCCTGGTAATGCTTCACGATGTTGACGGGTTTCGGCCCCTTGGGCAGCACCCGGAGCATGGGGGTTTCATGCTCATCGGACAGGGTGATATAATTCGCCCAATCCGTCTTCTTACCCACTACGTTTCGTTCAAGTAACATAACTTTTTCCTATTCTTGAAACCCCTTTTGGCCAGCGGCAGCTTGCCGCCTACGCCTCCGCCAAGGCGGCGCGTGCCAATTCCACGGCATTATCACGTGAGGGAACTTTCGAGAATGCAGCGCTGGCCGCGTCGCTCGGTTTCGGCTTCATGGCCGTCGCCGTTCGAGTCGCCCGATTCCCAGCCGGGATCTTCGGGGGCGGTGTCTTGGCCGCAGGCTTTCCGCCCTTGCCATTCGCCGCCGCAAGCTGCTGCTGATACGCCTTGTAACCGAGCATATAGATGCCAATTACGAGGTCATGATTCGGCAATCGCGTCGGCAGGTCCGGCAACAGCCTCAGCATGGTCGCCTTCACTTGCTGTTCCGGTGCCTTCGGGTCCGCCAGCCACGGGAAATCGCGTTGCGCTTGCGCGCCCGCTGCCCGCTCTTCGGTCCGGAAGGTTTGCAACCGCTGCCGCTGTTGCGGCAGTTCGTCGCGCAGGTAAGAGTTGATTTGGCGGACTTGACGTTTCAGGCCCATGGCGTCCAAACCGTTGGCTTCCATGAAGCGCTCGATTTTGGTCCGCTCTTCCGGCGTCGCTGATTCGTCTAAGTACGCTTCCGCATTATCCAGAAACTTCCGCGCCGACCGTTCCGCCGTCGCCAGTTCCTTCTCGTTCGGAATGCCGAACGTGCCGGGTTGGGCCGGGCGGTTTGGGTCATTTCGCAGTTGTTCCGCTTCGGCTTGCAGCGTTTTTAACGCCGCCTCCGCCGTCTCCGCCCGCCGCGTGGCCGTTTCCTTGTCTGCGGTCAGCCGTCCGATTCGTTTATTGACCACCCGTTGCAAACTGTCCGGGAGTGCTCCGCCTTTGGCTTCCCACTCATCCAGCGCCGTCTGCATTTCCGGGGACAAATCCGCACCGTCTTGCTGTTCGCCCTCGCCATCTGCTTTCGCTTCCGGCTGCTCTTCCTGCTGCGGCTGCTCTGCCGCCGCTTCCGCGTTCTCGCCATCCTGGCTCTCGTGAGTTTCCGTTACGGCTTCCGCGTCCGGTGGAGTTTCTTGACCGGGCTTTTCCGCCGTGTCCTCTTTGGCAAATTCCGAATTCAAAAGGCCGGAAATGCCATCGGACGTTAAATTGCTCGCCTTCAGTGTGGTTGATTCTCCGGGCTGCCCCACAGCGCCCGACCCCGATTTGTCGTTTTCCGTATTCATGCTCTTCGCAAGTTGTCAGTCGCTTCTACTGGCCCGACCGTGAGCCAGCGCCATCAAGTCACAAACGTGGAAGCCATGGAAGAGCCTGCCCGTAGGGTTGGGACAGTTTTGCGGGAGTTAGGACACTTTTGCCGCCGTCGCCGTTACCAAAATGGGACTTGCATTCTTCGGTGAGACGCTTTTTAATAAACCAGTCGCGTGATTATACGCACAGTCAGATGTCGTTCGCTTTTTAATTTTATGGGACTCCTCGAATATCTCGACAAGCTCGTTACAGAGCATGGCTCTGCCGCTGTTCTGGACAAACATCTAGCTTTCGTCCGCGAGCAGGCCGGGGTGCTCACGAGACAGGTGGAAGCACTTCAGCGAGAAAATACCACACTGAATGAGCGACTTCGCCAGTGTAACGAACAGCTTGCTTCCAAGACGGCAGCCGATGATTTTGTCGAGCACCGGGGCGCATTGTTCAAGCGGAAGCCAGGCGGCGGTTATCACCAGGCAGTATATTGTCCAGTGTGCCGAACTCCCGCTGGGTCGCATCATACATTGCCCTACGATTGTCGTTGTGGTTGGAGTGCGGATTTTTCCAAATTCGATTTGGATCGCATTTTGACAGAGCTACGATGACCCTACTCACTAAAGGGCGGAAACTGCCAAATGATCGGAACTAACAAGAGGCGGCAGCCAAATCGCGGTTCAGCCATTAGGCCATAAATTACTCGCTCTCTCTGAAGTTCTTCGCTCGCTGTTCTGCCGTTGCCTGCAACGACCGCAGCGCCTGCGCGAAATCGTATGCGGCTGCTGATCGCCCGGCGTTGAATTGGCGTTGCTCGTTCGTCAAATTCGGTGCCAGCGCCGTTTCGTGCTCGTTCATGGCGTGCTCATCCGCGTAGCTCAGGACGGCTTTCCAAATCGGATGTTCTGCCGCGCCCGCCAGCGCCAGCACCCTTTCCGTTTCCTGCCGGTGTTTTTCCTCCGGCGTCACCACTAGGGGCCGCTTGAATAGTTGGGATAATTTCATTGTTGTGCCATCGGCTTCACGCCGATTTTGCCAATCGTCTTGTTCTGTTGCTGTTCAACGCTCATCTGCAAATTCTTCGCGTACAGTTCCAGCAATTCCTTGAACCGTTTGTCATTCTTGGCCAACTGCGCCACGTTCGGATTGCTCTGGATTAGCTGTTGCAGGAATTGCTGCTTCGGACCCGCTGCCGGATCGTTCTCGGTATAATTGGCCTCAAAGCCCAGCATCATGTTGCCTAGGTTCTTCTGTACTTCCTCGAACATCTTTTGGCTGGCGCTCCGCTTGTCCTGCACCAATTGCTGCGCAAGCTGCGGGTCCACCGCGCGCGCCTCGTACGCCGTCAGCGCGCCACGATCAATTGCCCCCGTCACGTCCGCCGGGATGATCTTGGTGTTGAACGTGTCCAGCTTCTGAAGCAGGTAATCCGGGTTCAAGTCCTTCACGTCGAATTCCAGTCCGATGGCCAGCGAGTCCGCCACCAAGAACGGGTCCAGATTCGCCAATGCCTGGTTCCCGGTTACGCGCACGATCTCCTCCGGGTTGTATTGCAATTCCAGCGCAAACACCATCGTCAGCACCGCCCCCCAAAACGTGTAATAGTCGTCCGCCGCCTTTTCCTGCTTCACGGAAATCTTGGCCGGATGCACCTGCTCGTTGAACTGCCCGAAGTAATCATCCTTCATCAACTGAATCATCTGCACCAGTTCCACCGACAATTGCGGACTCGGGGCATTCAGGTTGATTGCTGAAATTTCCTGGCTTTTGCCCAGCGGCACCTGCGCGCCGGGGCCAAGCTTGTAATCCACGCCGCCCAGTTTCGGCACGGCCACGGCGGGCAGCGTGTCCCACTGTGCCCGATTGTAGAGCATGTCCCGCTGCTGCTTCACTTCGTTCTGCCACGTGCTCGCAATCTCCGGCACGCTTCGCACATCCGTCAGCGCCCGGCCAATGTTCTCCCGCTTGAACTCCACGAACGGATATTGCCCGTGCGCGTAGTCAATAAGCTGATGGCTGGCGCAAAAGTCATGGACATCCGTGGCTGGCTCATGCGTCACGTGCGGGCTGAAAATCGTTTCGTAAACGCCCGTCACGCCGTCCTCGTCCACCTTCTTGACGTAGCCGTACACCACTTCAATCAATGGGTTGTTCTCTTCGGTCACCTTCAGGTACGTCGTATTCCCCACCGTCTTCGTGGACGGCCCGGTCAAGCTCGTCGCTCCCAGCGCACCGGCCCACGAAGAGATGTTGCCCTTGGTTTTCTTGACTGCTTCAATCCATTCCTCGTCCCAGCCGTCCGCCTTCTTGGATTCCAACTCCGCTTCCGTCATCCAGCGCCGCCAGAAAATGGCCCGCGCCTCTTGCAGCTTCATTGTGCCCCGTGCCGCCAAGATTTCCTGATACGGCTTGCCCACCCAAACCAGCGGGTCATTTTTCACCACGTACGGCACCGGCACATTCGTCTCGCCGTTCTCCCGCAACTCTTTGATGCAGCGCCGTGCCACGCTGGTCGCCAGCGTCAACAGCCTGTCATCCTGCATCTCTTGGTCATAGAAGCCCCGGCCCTGCATGTTCTGCACCGCCACGGTCTGGTAAATCTCCTGGATAGCCGCGATGCTCGCCTCGTCTTGCGTGGGGTCCATGATCGAAGTCAGCAATTGCGCCACGTCCGGCGATTGCTGCGCCATCTGCTGAAGCTGTTCTACGGAGAGCGGCATGCGCCGCTTGCCCAACTCCCGTTCCCAACCTACGTACGCGATGGCAAAGCCATACTCGCGGGAATACTGCGCCGCCAATTCTGCCTCCAGCCGCCACTCTTCCCGGAACTTCGTATGCACCAGCCAATGCAAGTAATCCGAAATGCCCGCCACCATCGGCACGTTCCGCCAGTTTACCGTCGTGGCCCGCAGTTCCGCCTTGCGGAAAGCCGCCGTCAGGATGGCGGTATCGTCATTCACCACCGCGTCCACCAGCGGCACCCGCGTATCGCTGCAACCATTCCACGGGAGCGCCGGTTGGCCTTCCGGCATGTTCTCGTCCCACTTCCGCCCGTCCGGGGATTGCCCGGCCCACAACATGCGCCGTGTTTCCTCGTTGAACGCCACGTCGTAAAAGCCGTTGGGCATCACGCCCGCCTGCTTGAACTCCGTCAGCAGAATGTCCACGTGCACCCCCGGCGACGTTACCAGAATTTCCGAATCGTCCCTTACACTCATTACCCCATCACCCGACTTGATTTCCTGCGTCAGGACAACCCCCTGCCCGTGGAGTTAGGACAGTTCTGCGGGAGTTAGGACAGATTTGCCGTCCCTTCGCCCGCATTTCAAGAATCCGAAGTGCAGGCCATACCGCAAAATGAAGCTTGCCCTCTTTTGTCAAAGGCCTTTAATTGCGGTGGTTGATATACAACCGTTGGTTCGTATTGACGAATCAATGCCTTAATCATGAAATGGTTACCTAATCCTTTGGCTGCCAAGAGCCAATTTCGATATACGAACCCGCGGTTGCGCTTTTATGAAACCGCCACAAACAGCATTTTCAGTTAGACCAAATCACGCTTATGCCAGTTCATTATTTATTTGATTCATCCGGAGATTGGATTGCGTTCCGCATTGGTAAAAATGTTTTTGATGATGACGGAGATTGGATTGGATGGATGCCGTGGGATGATGCTGATGTTGTCACGACTGATGGAGATTATTTGGGGACGATTATTGGAAATCGCTTATACTACTTCAACAGCAAGCCGTATCGAGGCTATCCTGGCTACCCCGGTTACCCGGGTTATCCAGGTTATCCGGGTTATCCAGGGTATGCTGGATACTCGCCATTGCCGCCCGGGGCGGAAGATGTCAAATTTAAAAAGGGATGACATTATTACACCCACCGCTCCAGCCCCAGCATCGCCGCGATGTCCGCCTTGCGATATTTTCCCTGATTGCATCCCGGCAGCCGCACCGCCCGCAAGCCGCCCTTTTCGGCCATCTTGTCCAGCGTCTCCTTGCTCATGCCGGTCCATTGCAACACTTCCTTCCGGCCCATCATCTGTGGCTCCGCCGCAAACGCCTGCTCAACACCCGCCGCCACGTCTGTCCATTCAAGCAACAGCGCCAACTGCCGTTTCTGGTAACGCGCCTGCGAACAGCCCACCGGCTTCACTTTTTTCAGCACACCCAACTCCACAAACTTTTCGATGGTTGGCCGTGCGAAGCCCAGCGACACCACTTCCTTTTCCATCAGCAACCCAGGCCCATTTACGAACTCTTTCTTAGTCATACCCTTTTCCCTTTGTTAGTTTTCCAAGTCAGTCCGCTAAAATCCACGTCCTGCCCGTCCAAGCGCTTGATTTCGTTCCACATGGAACAGTTTTGCCAGCGCCATGTAGCGCACTAAATCAGCAAAATCCTTGCACGCTCCTTTGGCGCCGCCGCGCCCGGTATAGTTTTCAAACATCCAAATGACTTGCTGGCAATCCTCAGCCACAAAAAGCTTTGGCGCGTTCAACAACGGCATCAGCGGGATTTCCTGATTCCAGTCCAACAGCTCATTCACCATGCCCAGCCCTTCGTCCTCGTTCACGCCGCTGGCGGGAATCAGTTCCATCGGCTGGCCGATCAGCTTGCCGTCCGGCCCGTACTGCGGTTCGCCAAACTCGTCAATGATGCACGTCCCGCCTTTTTCCGCCATGTGCTCGCTGGCCCCGGCGCGCGGGTCAATGTAGCGCTCGGCAATGTCCTCAAACACATTTGCCAAGTCCCCATTCTGCCGCCGCGCACGTTCCAACAGCTTCGCGTGGTATGGGTCCGCGTCCTCTTTAACGCGCTCGCACTCCAGAAACGTCTGCTTGTACTTCACAATCCCCATTCCCATGCCGTTCTGGGCTGGCCCAGGGTCACCATCCCAGCCCGCGCGTTGCTGCTCATTCACTTCCCGTTCCGTGGGCACCGCCCATTCACCGTAGGTCTGCGCGTCCGGCCAATCCCGGTAGATGTAATGATCTCCGCTCGGCGTCACGCGCACCCAAATCGTCGCCCAATTCCGCGCGCCCGCCGGGTCGGTAAAGAAGTAATTCGTGCCCACGGACGGCAGGTGCCCACGCTTCACGATGTTCCACGCGCCAAACTTTGGGAATGCCCGCGCCACGCTGTCCCGCGCAAACCCATACGCCACCCGTTCAATGAACTCGCTGGTTTTGCCCTCGCACAGCGCCTTGATCTCGTCGTAATAAGTCCGGCCCGGCGCAGGCCCAAATTTGTTGAACAGCGAAAAATAGTAAATCGCCATCGCCTTGATGCCCGGAAACTGGCACTCGCGGATGTATGGCATGTGCCCTTTGGGAATGTCCGGCAGGTTCTGCCGTGGCAGCAACTCCGCTTCGCGGCTTTCCAGCGTCACGGCGCTGCTGCCCACCATCTCCTTGATCGCAGGCGTAATCCCCTTAACCGGCGTGAACGACCACAGCAGCTTCGCCTTTCGGAACTTCAGCCGGCGCGCAAACATCTTTAGCCACGCCAACGGCATGGATTCGTCCGCCACCGCCCCAATATTTGGCGGAACGAATGCCTTTGCCGACCGCAACTGCTCGCACGTGTTGGCGTACTCATAGGCGGGCGCGCCGAATTCCCAGCCCTCATAATCCCCCGGCTCTTGGTTGTAGGTGAGGAAGTGAATTTCGCTGCCGTTCGGCAGCACCAGCTTCCGGTCCGTAAACCCGCCCGCCTGGCTGTAGTTGATTTTGTAAATCTCGTCCCGCTTGCCGTTCAGGGTCCCAAAATGCGGTTTCAAGTAATACCACACCAGCGCCTGCACCGTCTTGATGGATGCCGTTTCCGACTCGCTCAAAATGGCCAGCGTCGAGCGGGCGAACAGCACCGCCGTCTGACATCCTCGCTTGATCGAGTAAACGGTTTTCGATGCGCGATTGCCGCCGAAGATGCCCAGCACATCCGCCGCCTTCGGGCGCGCTCCATTTCTTTGCCACGACCCCAGCAACAGCGCATCGCTATCCGCCCACGGTTCAAACTCCCAGCCATACCACAGCGGGTCCTGTTCTGCCGCTTCAATCCGTACCTGCCGCCGTTGCAGCAAACTGCTTAATTCCGCTTGCCAGTCCTTTGGCCGCGCCGCCATCAGCGCCCGCATCCATTCCGCGGATGGTAATTTCAAAATCGGATGCGGCGACACCTTCAAGGTCGCCCACATCCGGTTCAATTCCGCTTCCCCGAACCCTCGTTCGCCCATGCCCATTCCCTTTCCTTTCCGCCCTTTCATCGAACCGGTCCGCCGCCGTCACTTTGGCACATCTTGCGGCAGCGGTCTCTCGATCTCCGGGTAGCTGTCTCCGTCCGCCATTCTCAGTCCATTTCTGGCAATTTTCACTCCGAGGTAATGGACGTTGAACGCCTTAATCATCAGCGCCAGCCCGGTTTGCGGATACATTGATTTCAGGCTCATTCGCTCGCGCATAAAACGGTCACGCAACACCGAACAGGCGCTTTCAGGAAGATCGCCGCTGTACACGTGATTCAAGAACTCCTCGACCCGCTGTTGTCCATGCAACGGTTTGGCGAGATAGTAGAACGCCGCTGGCGCGCTCTTCGCGATGAGGTTCAAATGGTTTGCCGTCAATCGGGACGCCAAGTGGACCGCTTCCAGCAGTGCTTCGGCATTCGTTTCCACAAACTCGACGATGTCCAATCGGTTGGTCTTTTTGGTGTACGACACCGGCGTTATCGTCTTCCTCTGAAAACCGATGACCAGCGCCGCCACCGCAGCCATTTGGTTTCCGCTCGTCAGCCTCAACGTATCTGCGATGCTCCGCGACGCGCCAGTATCAATCACCTTGTACAAGTCCTCGTCGTCAGTCCGCAGTAGAATGAACGGTTGCGGCATATTGCTTTCGACCACCGCCCACATACGATGCTGGCCATTGGCAAGTTTGCCTTTCACCAACGTTATAGCGTCACAGGTCAGGCGAAACCGGCCCGCTTTCATGTCCTCCGCCAACGTCTTGACCCGTCCCTGCCTTACATTCCGTTGGCCGTCCAGCAGGTTTTCCAGGTATTCCGCTGCCTTCTTTGGTGTGATCGAGACTATGTCCACTTGCGCATTCATTAACTTCCTTTTGTTGTTGGTTTTTCTTTAAGTCCTGCAAGCTCTCTTCAACTCCTGCCAGCCAGTCAGCAGCCTTGCGCCCGTCTGTGCTGCGCTGCCATGCAATCAAGTCCACGCAGGCGCGCCACTCGCAATCCTCCACCGGCACGCCCAAGGCGTAATACTCATCCGCCCGCCGCATCACCCAGGCGTGAACCGGTCGGGGTTGCCGCAATGCGTGGTGCATGATCGCCAGCCGCATTTGTTCCGGCAGTTGTAGCGTCCGCCCGAACATCACCGGATTGTCACGCGGCACTTCGCAATAGCGGTCCAGGTCCCGATCCGCGCGCCGCCGCATCTCCGCCAGCACCGCCTCGCGGTTGGCCTTCAACAAGGTCATCAGCTCTTCCGGAATGCGTCCGCCGCGCACGCGCGCCTTGCCGTCCTCCAGCAACAGCGCCGCGCCGTGTCCCTGAATTGCGTCAATGATCTCCCCTGCGGTCATGCTCAAAATTCCTCGTCCATTTCCGCCACCGGCTGCTCCACGTATTTCTTCGGCAGCCGCCGCTTGTCCTCCAGCTTCCACGGGCTTACCTCCAGAAACTGCAAGCTGTCGTAGTGAAACCACAGAAACCGCGCCGGGCAGTCGCCATCGCCGCCGCGCTGGGCGTCAACGATGAAATACGCGTCGTGCATCAGCACCAGTTCCTGAAACCTGTTCTTTTGCTCGTCCTGCAGACTCTCCAGGGTGGCAATCATCTTTCTCCAATGCTCCTTGAGGGCTTCCGGTTGGTCCTTCGCTGGCGCGCCTCCCAGCAGCCGCTTGAATTGGGGAATCGGTGTCTCTGGATGGTCCGCCATCCACTTGTCCGTGCAGGCCTGAAAGATCTCCTCCAACTCGTCCTGCTTCGCGCGATTGCGCCACACCACAATGACGTTGAACGCCAGATTGGTGATATAGCTGCTGCCCATCACGTCATAACGGTGCGGAATCGCAGCTTCGCCCTTGCGGTCATTGGGCTTTTTGCTGTGCGCCACCAGGTGGATATGGACGTTATTGCGCTGCGCGAATTCGATGATTCTGTCCATGAAGGCCCGTTGCGCATTCCAAATTTCCTGTCCTTCGCCGTCCAGCCCGCTAAACCGCATGAGACTGTCCAGGACGAACTGCCGCACGCCGTATCGCTGGTACGCGTACTGCATTACCTGCAACACATCCTCAATATCCGCATTGCCCACGGCGTCATACACCCACACTTTTTGCCCCAGCGGTTTCAAACACCGCTCGCGAAACTTCGCCCGGTCGTCGCAAACTTCACGCACGCCCATCGCCATCCGGATGAGCTTTTTGTACGTCTCCGGGGCCTGTACCTCCAGCGACGCAATCAGCACGCGCTCGCCCTGCCAGCACAGGTCAATCATGCAGTGGTTCAGCACTTCCGATTTGCCATGCTTGTTATAACCGGTCCAAACCGTTACCTCGCCGTAGCGGAAACGAAACGGCAAGCTGCTCCCGAAGTAATTTCCCCAGGGCAGCAACAGCCCAAGCTGTGCCGTGCCTTCCGGGTGAAATTTTTCCCAAATCTGTTTTTCAAAAGCATAGATGTCCTTGAGCTTTTCCGGCTTGATGACTTCCGCATTTATCACGCACGCATCCGCGCCGGTGGCATCCGTGCCCGCCTGCAAGCACTCGTTGATGTCCTTAAACCGCTTCTCTTCGTCCTTCATCGGCAGGCGCACGATATCCGTGCGGGCGATGCCCAGCCGCGTCACGATCTCCACCACCTTGGCGCGCCCGGCGGCGTCTTCGTCAAAGCTGACGTGGATTTTGCCGAACGCCTGCAACCAGTCGTAACACTGTTCAATCCATCCCAAATACTTTGCGCCGCCCGGCACGCTCACCGCCGCTCGGCCGTATCCGGCCCACGTAATCGCGTCAATTTCACCTTCGCAAATCACGAGTTCGCCGCCATTCTGATGCGCGGTTTTCACCACGCTGCTTTCCATTCCAAACAAAACGCTTCGGCCGCCCTTGGGTTCGCGCCACTCGATTTTCTTGCCGTCTGGACGGTCCACCTTCACCACCTTGCAGAATTCAAACAGCGGCTTTTCCCGGTTGGCTGGCCAATTTGCCGGACGCCACTTGTACGCGAACGAATACGCCTCGCCGTCCGCCGTCTGCCCCACGCTATAATCGGCCAGCAGTTCCGGTTTCAACTGCCGCTTCCCTGTCAGGTATTTGAACGCCTTGCCGTCCGGGTCGAACGCGCGGAATTTTTGCGGGTCAAAGGCGCCCCGCTCCGGTGTGCGTTCGGCGGCGTTTTTTACAGATGGCGGCTGGAACATCTTCGCGCCCGCGCCCGGCAACGCCACGCCCACGGCATTCGCCACTGCTTTCAGCGCTTCCGGAAACGCCACGCCCTGCCGTCGCATGATCCACTCGTATATGTCCCCGGTGGCGTCGCAGCCAAAACAGTGGAATGCCCACGCGCCCTCCTTGCGAAATACCGTGAAGCTCGGTGTGCTGTCGTCGTGAAATGGGCACTTCGCTTTGAACTCATTCGGGCCGCCCGTCAGCGCAATGCCGTCGCGCCGAATCCACTCCGCCAGGTCCACGCTGCCCTTCAACTGCTCTTTGATCGCATCCCGGTCATTCATAATCCCGCCGCCTCCTTCATCTTCTGAATCGTGATCGTTGATTTGCCGGGCGGTTGCGGCGCGGCATCGCCGTCCGGGCGCGCGGAATTTTTTGCGCCGAAAATCTGCCTGCGCTTCCACAGTTCATCCGCCAGCGCGCAACGCCAGTCCGCAACCGGGCGCGGCGGCTTGCCCGTGACCCACGAGCCATCCACGGCGGCGGCGGTAAATCCGTTCCATGCCGCTATGATTTCTTCACGCGTGTAACCGCTCGGGTGCTTCTCAAACCAAGCCGCCGCTTCCTCCGCTGAAGGAGCATTGTTGACCCGGGGGTCGCCTTCTCCCGTTCTGAGGTTCTGATTCTGAGGCTTCTCGGATTCTGGGGTTCTGTCGGCATTCTGCGCGTCATTCTGCGTGCCCTGCGACGCATTCTGCTCACCAGTCTGCCCGGCATTCCGCTCATCCTTCAGCGCGGCAAACAGCACGTCATAATCAATGATGGTGATAACCGTGCCGACGTTGTTTTGGTGCAAGGACACTTTCCGTGCGTCCCGCAAGTCCTCCAGAAACCTGTCCACCTTCTTGTAAGACCATTGCCACCGCTCCGCCAGGCTCTTGACACTCCGCCCGACTTGACCCCGTTTCAAATGCACGTCCACGCCGCGCGACTTGGTATCCCGGTCGTCATCATTGGCGAGCAAAATCAAATCCAGCCACGCCTGCCCCCGGCTGAATGGCTCCATCAGCCAAAAGTCGTCGTAGATGATTTGGCGGTCGAGCACCACGGCTCCGAAAACTCGATTGCTCATCACCACGCTCCTTTCCTGCGGGGTAATGGTCCCACGAGGTCAAAGCTGCTCGCCCACGCGGTTGGCGTGGCTCGTAGGGCCATTCCCGGCACAAAGTTGGTGTTGTCTCTGACATTCACAGTTTTGATGTTCATGGGGTTGGTAACGTCAACGCCGGGAAAATGCGCCGACACGATGCCTGCGTTTTTCACCGGCACGCGCAACACAATCAGTTCCACGCCCGGCGCGGCTTTTTTTTGCAGCGCCGCCGGGAGTCCGCTGGACGGTCTTTTTACACTCAGTAAATTTTTGGCTGCGCTGGTAATGCTCTTGACCATGGAAATGCGTCCTTTTGATTTTTAATTTTCTGAAGCCAAAGGATCGGGCGTCAGGCCGTCACCGGGGGTGTCGGCCCCCCCCCGCCCCCTCCATTCGATTCGGCGGCATGGTCGGGGCTGGGGTCGGTCGGTGCCATCGGTTCGATGGCCGGGCTGGGACTGGCCGGTGGATTGGGACTCGGTGCCGGGACAGCCGGCTCCGGGCCAGAAGTTGCATCTAAGGTTGCATCTTTCCGGGGCTTGCCCCCTGTTTTCGGCCTTTCCAGCAGTTTTTGCGAGGATTCGGAATCCTCGTGACCCAAAACCGCATCGGAATTGCACACCGGCATGGACTCGAACACCCGGTTGATCGCCTCGGCTGACAGGTCGCGGTCCTGGGCCTTCATGGCGGCGCTGATTGAAGTCGGTTCGCCGCGCGCGAGCGCCCTTTTGTCGAACATTATCGCCACTCCAACCGGTATTTGGGCGGCGGGTATTTTTCCCTCTTCGAGCGCATCCCGATACACCGTCACGCCCGCCTCGATGGCATCCTCCATCGCCTGCGTCACCCTTTCTACGTAGGGGGCCATTTTTCCCTGGCCGACGAGCACGCGCCGCGCCGCACGCACGGTCTTGGGACTGATGGACATTTCCCGCGCAATCCGCTTCACGCCCCAGCCACACACCAGCAATTCCACCAATCGCAGCGCCTTCGTGTCGTCCTCCAGCAACCGCACGCCGGTATGCTCGTAGCGCCGATGAACGATTGACTCCAGCACTGCCGGACATGCTGGCAGGCCGTCGCCATCGAACAGCTCCGTCTGGCTTGTGTTCTGCCGTTCCAGCAACTGTTCCCGCTTCGTGTCCCTCGCCATAATCCTGAATCTCATTCCCAAAAACTCCGCGCGCCGTTGTCATGCCTCAGCCTCTGCTTGCGCGGCCTTCCGCCGCAGTTCGCCGACCGTCCGCGCCGCAATACCCGGTTCTGGAAAAACCCGCCGCGCGCTCAACCACGCGTTAATGGCGCTCGCCGGTATGCGGTAATCCGGCTGTTCGGTCGTGCCGATGTTCACCACGTCGGTGCCAAACTCCCGCGCTTTCAAGCGATTCTTCACCGTGCGATGGCACACGCCCAAAAGACTTGCCGTCTCGGGCACCGTATAGAATTTTTCAATGACTCTCATGGTTCACCGCCGCGTCATCGTCAGCCCTTCTTCGTTCGCTTGACCTTGTTTGCCTTGGCCAATTCCTGCGCCCGGACGCCGATCTCCTGCGCCACATGGCTCATGGCAAAAACGCCTTCCGTCGCCTTCGACATCGCGCCGCCCAGGTATCGCGTCATCAACGATTCCAACGCCGTGCCGTTGCCCGTGGCCAGCGCTTGCACATCCAGCCCCGTGGCCGATTCTGTTACCGTGACCTCCAATTTCATGCTCATGTGATTTTAGGTTGTCTCGTACCCATTGAAAAAGTTGCCGCGCGCGCCGGTGGATACTGATCTGGAAGCGTGCGGTTGGCACTGCTGACGTTCTGGCCATTCGGCTGGCTCGTCGCCAGCAAACAGAACACCCTGTTCCCTCATAGCCCTATTCCCCATTCTGGATGCTGTACAGCCAGCCAGAACGCCAGCAAGTGCCGCCGCCGATTGCGACGAGACTTAAAAAATATCCCGGTCCACGCGCGCGCGATGACGCCGCCTTTGCATTCACAACCGCAATCGCGCATGGCCAGGAAAGTGTTCATCGTAAATTTGTAGCCGCCATAAGTTGCTTTAATTAGTAAGTCGGCACAGTTCGAGCGTTGCCATTTTTTCCTGCTGGCTATTCGTCTTTCAACACCTCGACCCGCACACCCACCAATCCCTTGATATCTCTGATTTTTAACAGCGAAGCGCTCTCCACGAATTTGCCCTGGCTGATGCCAAGATGCTTGGCTCCGCGTCTGATGGCGTCCGCCGCCTCGCGGTGGACCCTGATGTACATACCCACCTTATTGTTCTTCCGGACCTTTGCCGGTTGCAGGGTGATTTGTAGCATGAAAACGACTGTATATCGTCTGATATACGCTTGGAAGCAAAATTAGTTGCCGTGTATATACGAATATGCTAGAACCTGCGGCTATGTAATCACTTCCGCAAAAAATAATTATTGACGTGATATACATTTTGCGCTTATTCTCAAGCCCAGACCATGAGCACCAAAACCCCAAAACAAATCCGGCTCTCCCCCGAAGGCCGATTCTTCCTCGACACCTGCAAGAGCAACACCCAATACACGGACACTAAGATCATGGAGTTGTGCCTTGCCCTTCACGCGCTGACGCTCGGACGCGAAGTCCGCCGCGCCCACGAATTCCTTTACCAAAACCTCGTCCAAGCAGTTCAAGACCGGGCGCGCACGGAACCGCCAGCCCCGGCACATTAATTCCACTGACTAATCACAGGTTCTTTGCGCGCCCAATTGCATGTTGGGCGCGTAGCTGTTTTCCACAATGCAACACTACATCCTAGACCTTGGCGGGTCGCCCGTACCCGCGCATGACATTCAAACGTGGGCCGTCTGGTTTCAGACCGCCAACCTATCCGCCGGTTACGACGTGATCGGCGACAGCGTCATCCGCACCGACTTTCAGGGCTTCGCCCTGGAGTCGGCCATCCAGCCACACCTTTGGCTCACCAAAGTCATCGGCGGCCCGCTGGACCAAGTTCAAGACCGCTGCCCAGGCACACGCGAAGATGCCGCGGCCATGCACGCCAGCATCTGCCAGCGCGTCCGGGCTTTAACCGAATAAACCAACCACAGGAAATACATGAAGCATCGCCGTACGTTCACCACCGAATTTAAACTCGCCGCCGTCAAACGCTGCGACACCGAAGCCATTGGCGCCGTCGCCAAGGATCTTGGAATTGTTCGCAGCCTCCTCGACCGCTGGCGGTCACAGGTCGCCAACGGTCAACTTACACCGGCCGTCACGTCCCAGGCTCCCGTGGTCGCCACTCCCACGCTCGCCATGGCCACGGTCAAACGCAGCAAGCCAACCCCGGATTCCGTGCGCCAAGAAGCCATCCAACGCATCGAAAATGGAGAGAAGCCCAAAGCAGTCGCCGAATTCCTCGGCATTAAAGCTTCTCGCATCTACAGTTGGATGTGGACCCACAAGAAGATCGCAGCTAAATCCGTCAGGCTGGCCACCACACCCCTGCCCCAGCCACAGAACATCCTGAATTTCTGTCCCCACTGCGGAATGCCGCTCGCAGCCGTGAACAGAGCGCTAAACGCCATTGCGGCAATCAATCCCCGTTAAACGAACAATGAACACAAACCTCACCCGCTGGCAGCTTCCGCCTCAGCCCGACAGATACGAGGACAACCGATTCATCAACTTCCTGTCTGACCCCGACGATTACCATGTGATTCTGCTCGCCAGCATGGGCATGTCCTACAGAGTCATCGCCCAACAGACCGGCCTGAGCTACGCGCAAATCAGCTACCGGCTGCACCGCGCCAACGAGCACCGCCAGCCGTGGGACAAAATCAGCGCCTACAATTTCCGCAACGGCGTCAGCGAATCCAGCCAAGCCGTCATTCGCCTGGCTGCCAAACGCGTCAGCCAGATCATCGAACCCAGCCTGCGCCGCAACCTGGCCATAGACGTGGGCATCGGCAACGGCAATCAGCGCCATTAACCCATGAACTTCACCAGTCCGTTTACGCGCCTGCCCCGGTCCCTGGATGATCTGATGGCTGGTGCCGAATCTTTCGCCAACCAGCGCATGTGCAAGCCCGGCCACGTAAACCCCGCCTTTTTCTTCATCAGTGAGGACGGCACGCCCGGAGCCATGTTCTTCCAAAACGGCGAATTCAACGAAGCGCAAAAGGCATGGTTCGCCGATACCTGCCGCTTCGTCGCCGTCGCCACCGCCGCCAGCGCCTGCTGCCTCGTGCTGGAAGTGTGGGTAAGCACCGGTCATTTGCCGCCTGACGCCGACCCCGAAACGTACGAGCCGGAAGTCATGCCGTCCCAAAATCCCGACCGGCAGGAAATCATCCTCATCCAAGGCGAAACACGCGAAGCCGTCAAAAGCCATGCCCTGAAAATCGTGCGCTACGACAACGGCACATTCGCCAGCCTCGTCGCGCCGGACGTTCCCTTGTTCAGCACCGACAGCGGCTGGCAAATCTCCGGCAGGTTCACGCACCTGCTTACGGGCGTCGTTCCTCCCCCCTCAATGCGCGCCGCCGCCAAAGTGTTCCTTGAACTCCACGGCGTCCAGTACAACCGCCTCTTCCTCAAATGACCGCCGAAAACTTGCCTGCGCTCGCCGCTGGCCGTTGACACCGCCAACATCAACGGCTCCCGAGGTTCGTAAAAATTGGTTAATATCCCACCATCGAGGACTTTACAACTCTGTGTGTTTCTGCAACAATCCCATCACATTCTCCATGGAAGAGCCGAATGCACCCCGGAAAGAACGGGACGATCCGCCGCCCGTTGACGTAGATTGTCAAGTTGACTGCGGTCCATTTAGGTGTGTGGCGCGATATACGGCCGACGGTAGATGGATTGACCTATACACTGGTAAGGAAATCGAGAATGTGATTTCTTGGCGGGTACTCTAGTCGGATTTGTTCAAAGCAAAATTTCGCTGTTCGTTTAGGGTTGGCATAGAGGCTTTGCTTGCAGCGCGGGAGAGAACAGCGATCCCCCTAAACCGCGTTGCCCTTCTGAGCGCCTTGGTGAAGGCGTATTAAACCTCATCACTCTGAAGGCCGGGCGCAAGCCCGGCCTTTTGCTTTTCATATCTCGAAGAGCGTGCGAAACTGCTCTCCGCTTACTGGCCGCAGGTGTTTGTGGTAACGACCATCGAGAAATAATCCGCATTATCGTTATCTCCCCAAAATATTACATCCACGGTATTGGTGCCAGCTACAAGGTTCGGGAGCGGACTAAAGAGCTGCCCGCTTTGGCTTTGCATTCCCCAGGAGGCCCAAGTGTTGGAGTACACCTCGCTCGGGTTCTGGTTCACGTTTGTGCTGTTTATAAACAACATGTAGCCGTTGTCAATCGCAGTGGAGTAAACCACGTTTGAAAGCTGCTGCGGCGTGTAGCCGGTCAGGTTCAGGGTACAGTGCGCCCAAATGGTATGAGCGTTCGTCCAAGCCCAAACCGGGTTGGTGTTGACGGTGATGGGAGGCAATGGCGGCAGGTCGGGGAATGTGGCGTTGTACCGAGCCGCATAATTCGCGGGATCACTGAACGGTCCAGTCACCCAGTTGGTGAACACCGGGGCCACCATGTTCGGTGGGTTGGTGTAGATGGTGAACACCGGCACGTTCGTGTTTATATTTGCCGGACTAAGCTCATTCCAATCCGTTACGTACCAAAGGGAGTTGGGAGCAATCAAATCAGCGCTTTGAGCCGTTTGACGATTCGTGTTGGAAAACGCGGATTGATACGTAAGCCCGGAATACCCGTCGGTAAAATCCAGCGCCACCACGTAGTAATAAGTCTGTCCCGGCGAAGCACTGTTATCCCAATAGGCCCACGCCCCGGAAGTCGGGTTGGTGGCAATCAGCGAAAACGGTCCGTTCGGATTGGTGGAGCGGCCAACCACAAAAACCGTGTTGCCAAGCCCGTTTTGCAGCAGCGCCGTAGTGGTGCTGTCCTCCGTCCATTCCAGCGCCGCCGAACCGCCAAAGAGGTCGCATTGGCCGGAAAGGTATGGAGCGCCCACAACGTAAATCGTCACCGTGGCGGGTGACGATGTCCAAACCCCGTCGCTCGCGGTATATTGAAACGAATCGGTCCCCTCGAAATTCCGGTTCGGCGTGTAGGTCAAATCCAGGCCCGAACCGGTCAGCGTTCCGTGTGCGGGGCCGCTGGTCACTGAACTGGTCCAGCGGTTGGATTCCACGCAGCCATCAGAATCCCCCGCGTTCAGTGCGATCACCACGGGAATATTTGTGCTCGTTAGCACGTTCTGGGTATTGGCGGTGATGCCCGTGTCGCCCACAGTCACCGTGACGACATTCGTGGCCCAATCACCGGTGGATGCCGTAACAAGGTACATAAAACTGTCCGTGCCGGTGAAATTGGTGCCGGTGGGAGTGTACACGCAGGCATTGCCGGAAAGCCCCGTTATTTGGCCATGCGCCGGATTCACGACAATGATATAGGTAAGCGACTCGTTGCAAGAGTCCCCGCCGGACAGCGACACGGTCACGGGCGTACCGCTGCACGTCTGCACCTGAACGGCGTTGGCGGTAACTGGGTCGGAAACATATAACGTGACGACGGCCGGCGCGGAAGAGTAGTCGCCACTGGTGGCAGTGTAGGCGAAGCTGTCTATCCCTTCAAAAGAAGCGGCTGGCGTATAAGTGACCCAGCCCGATGAATCAATCGAAACGGTTCCGTGCATGACATTCGTTACAACGGTATAACTTAGCGGCAGACCGCTGGGGTCGTCTACGTTCACGTAGAAACCGCCCCATGAGTTTGGACAAAAATGCTCGTTATCGCCGTAAGCGTAGGGATATAATTCCGGATTCGCGGTCAAAACATTACTAGCGTAGTAATATGATGGGTCAATCAGGTAATTCGTATTTTGAACTAACGTCAAAACAATGGATTTGTCGGGCGTGATTCCAACGTCGCTGGGTACGATTTGAATGTATGCGTACCCCGAATCGGCGGGGATAGTAATCGCAGTGCCGATGGCGGCATAATCAGTGCCATTCGTAGCGGTGCCTGATATGCCGTAATAAACGGTCACATTATTGGTCGGCGTAGCCTCGTCATAAACACGAAAAAAGCCATCTTGTCCAGAGACAGCGTTGGTCGGTTCGACCGCAGATTGAGTTGCTTCAATTTCGATAACCGGATATGCATGGTGAGCCCTGAAAAACATCGCGGTGCCGTTCGTGATGGAAACCAGGGACGAAAAAGCCGTTTCCCCGGCCGACGCGCCAATAATAATCTGCCCCAAATCCCACGAGTCGTTCGCTAGGTTCGTCGTGGAGAGCAGTTGGTAATTGTCGCCATTGGTGGTGTTATGCAGGGTAAATCCAAGATTGCCGCCCCCTTGGTTGGTTAATCCGATCCATAGCCCGTTGGTGTAATTAATGGGCTGACCGACCCCGTCCGAAATGGGACTCGAATTGGTTGTGCCGCCGTCTCCGCCAGGCAGCGGAGGAAGTCCCGCGTCCTCCGCTTGAACCCCTGCCGCCATTGTTTGAGAACCTGAACCGTCTTCCACGAGGTAAACCCCCGGCGAAACTTGAACAACCGGCACGGAACTGCCGCATGGGTCGAACGGCAACGGCGCGGAGCCGACGCCGCCGACCGATTGCAAATAATAAACACTACCCGAGGCCCCTTCCGCGTGGACCAGCGGCGCAAGGCATAATGCCGCCCATGGCACGGCAGCGGTCAGGAGTAGTTTTATCAGGTTTCTTTTCATAGTTCTATTTTTTACTTTTGCGTATGTTGCGCTTTCAGTTGTTGCGTTTTTCCCTTCAGACCAAAAATTCCGGCAACCAGCAAACCGCCCATTGCCAATAATGCCAAATCCGACGGCTCTGGCGTGGCTACAATGCCTTCCCGAAACCACAAGTCAACGGGGGGAGTAAACGGATATCCGCCGCCGTATAACTGCCCGTAGGGATAAGTGTGGTTTAATACGGCAACTGACCACACATTGTCCCCAGTAAGTTCGACTGGCGAAAGATAATAGGTTTGCCCTGGGGTTAAAGCGACTGGTGTTGAAAAATAAAAGTTTGTCACCCCTGAGAATGTAAGTTGGTCATTATTAAAGTCTGGCGGCAAATACACCCTCTCGGTACCTCCAAGAAATGTGGGATTTTCTGGCGAGCCGCTGAAGAGGGCGACGCTCATCGTTGCTCCGCTGGTGTTTGAGTCGAGGTAATCCGATATTTCGAGCTGGACAACCCCAATTGAGGAAAAAGTCGGCACGAACGATTCGTACAATGTCATTTTGTAAAGATCAAAAGTGTCGTAATTGATCTTTTCCGGCGTGGTGTCTGACTGTTGGTCATAGACCACGCCTTGACCATGCAGTCGTAATGCGGTCGCCAGGCAGAGCGCAACCGCCAATTTACATAAAGTGTTCTTCATAATTAGTTGTTGTGCATTTTTCCCTTCAGGCCCAAAATTCCTGCAACCAGCAAACCGCCCATTGCTAATAATGCCAAATCCGACGGTTCCGGCGTGGCTACAATGCCTTCCCGAAACCACAAATCAGTTGTGGGCGTAAATGGGGTCCCTCCACCGTATAACTGCCCGTATTGGTATGTGTTGTCCGTTACAGCGACTGACCACACGTTATCTCCAGTAATTTCAACTGGCGAAATGTAATAGGTTTGCCCTGGGGTTAAGGCGATTGGCGTTGCATAATAAAAGTCGGCTATTCCTGAATATGCAATCCCGTCGTTATGGAAATTAGTCGGCAACTGGACTCGTTCGGTGCCTCCAATTAACGTAGGGTCTTGCGGCGAGCCACTGTAGATGGCGACACTAATCGTTGCCCCACTGGTGCTCGTATCAGGATAGTCCGTCAATTCGAGTTGGACAAAGCCAATTGAGGAGAGAGTTGGCACAAATGCCTGCATCAATAGCTGACGGGAAATAATCAAACTATCGTAATTGGCCGTTTCCGGCGTGGAGTCTGACTGTTGGTCATAGACCACGCCTTGACCATGCAGTCGCAATGCGGTTGCCAGGCAGAGCGCAACCGCCAATTTATCAAGATTGTTTTTCATAATCGCAATTAAGGCATAGCAGGCTCTACTAAAGAACTGTCCCGACTATTGGCACAATTCATAATTTGTTCAATTAAAAACGAAAGATATTGTATTTTCTAATGCAATGCAGTAGTCATGTATCGGTTCCTGGGGCAACAATTCGCACTTGCATAACCAAAGCGGTTAGCTTAATGTCAGCTCACCGGGGCAATCCCGCCCCAAACAATCGAAGGAAACGCATGAAGAAAAAGAACAAGGCAGCCGTAGCCCTTGGCCGACTTGGCGGCAAAGCCAAGTCCGCAGCCAAAACCACCGCCGTCCGGGAGAACGGCAAACTCGGTGGACGCCCCCGCAAAACGCAACCCAAACCCCTCAAATGAAATCATTCAGACTCTTCAAACGCCGCGACGACGGCACGGAGATGCCGCCCACTGAATCAGGTTACAAAGACCGCCCGTACTACTTCCGCTTCTCCTGCCGTGGCAAGAGCTACGTCCGCGCTCTGGACACTGCCAAAGCCACGGAAGCCCAGGACCGCGCGCGCGCCAAGTACAACGAAATCGTGCAAGGCGTCATCACCGGCGAGTATGACCGGATTGACCACACCAAAATCCGGCAGGATACCACCGGCAAAATCAAAGCCCTCCTGGAAGCGTACACGGATGGCCCCAGCGACGCCTCGCTTTCCACGCGCAAAAACAATTGCAGCAGCCTCTGCCAAATCGTTGCCGAGACCGGCTCCATCCGGGATTTGACGCCCGTCGCTGTCCGCGCTTTCTTCGCCGATGTGAACAAGAAAGCCTTGGCCGAACCCGACCAAGCCACCGCCGCCAGTATGCGCCGCACTGCCAATGCCGTTTGGCGCAAGGCAAAGTCCCTGTTTACCCCGAAGTGTTTGGAGCACTACCGGCAACTCGATCTCTTTCACCCCTGCATGATCGAATTCGTGAATGCCGGCGAAGCCGCCAAGTTCACCGGCCGGAGTGTCCCGAAAGTAGCCTACAACCCTCCCACTGACGCCATCATCGCCAAGACCCTGAAAGCATGGGACGAACTGGCGGACACGAACCGGGACTTGTACCTCGCCATCGGTCACGAATTGAGTTTTGGCCTGCGCATCTCGGAGGTCGCGCAAGTCCAGTGGGACTGGCACCAGGTCCGCAACGGCTACCCCGTCCTCGACAGCAGCGCCCACGTGAAAGACGGCAGCGGCCTGCTACAAGTCCGCGCCCTCGACCCGTTCTTCAGCCAAATGATGGCGACGGTTGAACGCAACAAATGGCGTGGCGAACCCGAAGACTTCATCATCCCCGGCAGCAATGCCTACCGCACGGACGGCTTGTTCCGCGCCGCCACCAACTGGCTCCGCACTCTTGGCTGGAAGACCCACAAGACGAATCACGCCCTGCGCGCCTACACCGGCGGGCTGATCGCCATGCGCTACTCCATCTACGAGGCGCAAATGTTCCTGCGTCACAGCAGCGTCAAGGTCACCGAAAGCAACTACGCCCACTTCATCCAGAAATTCAAACCAGCGGACATCGAAAGCATCCCCGCCCGTTGGGCAGTCGCTGATGCAACCCCGAAATCCGCTGATGCAACCTCCCCGGCGAAAGCCGCGAAAGCAGCCCCCAAAGGCGCAAAATCCCCAGCAAACACCGGTGCAAAGACGCAAATTGCATCAGCCAACCGCGCTGATGCAACTTCTGATGCAACATTTCAATTCCAAGTGGTTCCACCCGGTTCCGGGACACAGCCCCCGGAAACCGACCTATCGCGGAATTAAGAACCTCACAGACGCCAATAGCCACAAAGCAAAAGCCCCGGTTTCACTATGAAACCGGGGCTTTAAATTGTGGTGGCAGGACCCGGAATTGAACCGGGGACACAAGGATTTTCAGTCCTCTGCTCTACCAACTGAGCTATCCTGCCACACGTATGCTCCCAAAGCCTGGCAAGCGAGGTTTTGAACAAGTCAACCGAAGCAACCACCATTGCCAGACGACAAAACGATACCGCAAGCCATCACCGCACGGCAAGCATTAAAACAACGGCGAATTTGTCCGTTTCATTGCGGTGGGCGGCTGAGGGGGAGGCAAACTTGGGTTGGTTATTCGTGGTTGGGAGCAGCCGCACTGGCGGGCGGCAGGCCGGGTTCCGGGAACAGCATTTCGGCGCCGGCCGCCCCGATAACGCCCGGTTCCATCGGGTAATGGCGATCCCGCCAGCCATCAATTCCGCCCAACAATGGCCGGACCCGCGAAATGCCCTTGCGGTGAAGCAGCAACGCGACGCGGGCGCTGGTCACTTCGTTCGGGCAGGAGCAGTAGAGGATGATCTCGCGGTTGCGGGGAATATCCTGGTGGTGAAGCCGCACCTCCTCCATGGTCAGGTGCAGGGCGCCACGGATCAACAAGGGGTCCCGTTCAAATTCCGACTGGGACCGGAGATCCAGGACGAAAGGTTTCTTCCCAGCCTCCTGCATCTGGTACAGCTCCTCCGACGTAATCCGGGCCATGCGCAATTGGCGCAACAGCCGTCGTCACTGGAAATACTTGAAGCCGATGTAGAGGGCCGCCAAGCCGGCGACGACCGCGAGCGCACCATCGCCCAGGCGGGTGAGCGCGTTGATGATATGTGCCAATTGGTGGCTGAACAGCACGCCGAGAAGAATGAAGCATCCTCCGTAAAGGAATGACCCCAAGCCATCGAAGAAGATGAACCGGGGGGTGCTCACGCCGGCATTGCCGGCCAGCGGTGGCGCCAGGGTGCTCAAGCCCGGAACGAATTTCGCCCCCACAATTCCGGGCATGCCATATCGCGTAAAGAGGTTCTCGGTGCGGCGCACGCAGGAGTCGGGTTCCAACGAGATCCGGCAGAGCAGGTTCAAAACGTGGTGGCCCCGGTGGCGGCCGAGGTAAAACCAGACCAAATCGGCCAGCAAGGAGCCCAAAGTGGCGGCCGCCAGGGCCATCGCCCAATTCATTTCGCCCGCACTGGCCAGGGCGCCAGCCGCCAGCAACCACGGCACGGCGGGCAGCGGAACACCGATTTGTTCGGCGAAAACCGCCGCAAACAGAACGGTGGCGCCGTGACGAACCAGAAACTCAGGTGTTTCGCTCATGCAATCTCCTTCGCTCTTGCGTCCGGGAAGCTCGCCGATGTTTTAGGTTTTGGCAATCAGTTCTTATCAGCCTCGGCGCGACTGGCAATGGTTGGGACGGAAGCGGTGGAAACAATGCGCCTCGGGGCCGGTGGAAAACCACTGGCTGAACCACAGACGGTATAAACCGACGAAGTGGCTGGGAAAGAACCCCAGATCCCCTGGCGCACGATTGTCCCGCCTGGGCTCCAGCAACGCCCAACAAACCGGACAGAAGTCGGGCAGCCTGCGAACTGCGAGCATGCTCCACCGGATCGGGACACACGGCATTCTCCGTTCCAGCCCTGCGAAGCCGCGAGGAGCCCACTGAAGAGGCTCAGCAATGGGTGTAACCGACCGGTCCATTCCGTGGTCTTGTTATAAATGATGCAGTCGAGGCGCGCATTCACCCTCATCGAATTGCTGGTGGTCATCGCCATCATCGCGATCCTCGCGGCGTTGCTGTTGCCGGCACTCACGGCGGCCAAGGCCAAGGCGCAACGTATTGCGTGTCTGAATAATATCAAACAGTTGGGAACCGCCTGGGCGATGTATAACGGCGACAACAGCGGTCGAATTGCTTCGTGCTGGCCGTTCGATCCAGGCACGGGCAGCATCAACTTGAATGCCTGGGTGCTCGGCGTGGCCACCACTGTCAACATACCCAGCTTTGGCGTGGTGGATCCTGGCGTCCTCGATTGCACCAACAAGAACGCCCTTTCCCGCGGCACGGTTTTTTCCTATCTCCAGTCCTACGATATTTACCGGTGTCCGAGCGAACAGCGCGCGGTGGGCGGCGTGACGGTGCTGCGCAGCTACTCGATGAACAACTGGATGAATGGCGAACCGTTCGCCAGCGCCGCCAACAATCTGGACACCGCGCATCGCTTGTTCCAGCGGGACTCCAGCATCGTATATCCGGCGCAGCTGTATGTTTTTCTGGACGAAGACGACAGCACCATCAACGATGGAATGTTTGTGGTGTACATGAACCCGGCAGAGGGATTGCAGGATGAGCCGTCCCAGCGGCATAAGACGGGATATCCAGTCGGTTTTGCCGACGGGCATTCCGAGACTTTTAAAGTGGCCGGCGCCACCCAGGAATTGGGGCAGTTGGAAAATGCCGCCACCACCTCCGAATGACAAACAGCCGCGGGACGAAGGGATCACCACACGGCCAGCGTTCCGGGGCGGCACTTACGACCAACGAATTCATGAAAAGAGGGAAAGGGCCGCTTTCAACCGGGGACAATCTTGTGCCAGCGGTCACTGCCGCAGGAGGCTGGCAACAAAAACAAGTGCAGTTCAATCAATGAGCTGCACTTCCCAGCCGGTCCCCTATTGAAGTTCTCAGGCCTTTTTCGCGGCCTTGATCTTGGCCCAACGCGCCTTCTGCGCGGCAATGATAGCCGCTCTTCCCGCCGCGCTCATCTTCCGCTTGGCCGGCTTTGAAGCCTTGGGCGATTCACTCTTGGCGGATTTGACCTTTGCCCAGCGGGCTCTTTGGGCAGCGGCAATCCGAGCCCGTCCGGCCGCAGACATTCCACCTTTTTTGGGGCCGCGTTTGCCGGGAGTGGCAGCCGGTGCCTCAGGCGAACCAAGGATGGCAGCCAGTTTGGCGTTCAGGACTTCGATGTTTTCAACGAGGTCAGCCGCATGTTTTAGTTGGGCGGCAGTTAGATTTGATAGATTCATGGCCCGGAAGTTTAGTACAAATGCAGGAATTGGCAATAGAAGATAGTCATCAAGTCCAAGCAAAGCCAGAGCCAGGCGTGGCGCCCATTCTACTACATGACTGCATCTTGGCGGTGAACTGCGATTGCGGGCAGCGGCAAAAATCGGGAATGCTCTTTTCAGAGAGAAAAGAGCATTCTCCCAACTTCCTTGGCAAATCAAAGGTGCCGGCAACCCAACGCGCGAAAGGAGGTGCGGATGGCCGGCGATGCGGGAATGATTCATCTGCCGGGCCGGAAATCGAAGGCGAGGTTAAGTTCCCGTCCTGCACCTTTGGCCAGGTCGAAAGCCTGCCGGACGGCCTTGGATAGATCGGGTTCCGTGATCGCCACCTGCAGGCTTAGGGTTTTAACGGCTGCGCCTTGCGG
The DNA here is from genome assembly GCA_964532525.1 of uncultured Bifidobacteriaceae bacterium. Lineage (GTDB taxonomy): Bacteria > Verrucomicrobiota > Verrucomicrobiia > Limisphaerales > UBA11358 > UBA11358. Next base: position 107,079 of record CAZHIM010000003.1, on the reverse strand, counting down.
CGTACCACCCTTGAATTCGTTGGTTTGTTGGTTTGTTGTTTTGTTTTCATGGCACCGCTTTTTCTGCGGTTCCAGTTCCCGATGACGAAGAGAGCTTGCCGAACATTCTCGTTTCAGCAATGGGGTGAACACTCCATAGACGGAAGGGTTGCCGGATGGGATTTTTTGCCAAGCAACAGCGCCGCAGCGCGAGTTATCAGTCAGAACAAATCCAAGCCAAGGGGCGAATCAGGGTCGGGTTATGCCCTATATCGAAATCAATAGAATTGACGCATCGTTTCAAAACAGGCTGACCAGTGAGTGGCCCTGAATTAAGTAAAGTTGCACCTTTGAAACCGACATGAAGCATCGCCAGCGACGCCTGCCGAAACCCTTGGGACATCCCTCGGAGGAGCCGGCTGCCGCCAACCAACCGCGGCAAAAGACTGTGGTGGGGCGCAAACCCGCGGCTGGTGCCAGTGCCAACCACGAGAAGACGCCTCGCAAAAGTTTGGAGGACTCACTCAAACTGCAGGAACAGTTGCGGCGGTTGACGCACCGGGTGCTCGTGGCCCAGGAAGATCAACGTATCAAGCTCAGTCATGAACTCCGGGATGAAATTGCCCAAACTCTGCTGGGCATCAATGTCCGGCTGCTGTTGTTGAAGCAGGCGGCCCGGAGCAAAGCCCGGGGCCTCGAAAACGAAATTGCCAGCACCCAACGATTGGTAGTAGAATCGGCAGCATTCGTGCGGCGGCTTGCGCGCGATCTCGACGACCATCAGCCGACGCCAAGCGAGCTGCGTGTGTTGGCCATTTAAGATGGTGTGACAGTATAGTTTTCGCTTTTAAAGGACGCGGATCACGTAAGCATGAACAAAAAATCCAAACCGATCCGCCGACCGAACAGGCCGGTCTCAAGCACTCCCCCGCCAACGTCCGTCCCGCCCGCGAGTGGAGCGTTTCCCATTGTCGGCATCGGTGCCTCCGCCGGGGGCTTGGAAGCTTTGGAGCTTTTCCTGTCGCGCGTGCCAAAGAACAGCGGCCAAGCCTTTGTCATCGTCCAGCATTTGGACCCAACGCGGCAAGGCATCATGCCTGAACTGCTCCAGCGAGCCACCGGCATGAAAGTGCTCCAAGTCAAAGACCGGACCCGGGTTCAGCCGGATTGCGTCTATGTGATCCCGCCGAACAAAGACATGACCATCCTGCATGGGGTTCTGCATCTGCTCGAACCAGTAACGCCGCGCGGGCTGCGCCTGCCCATCGATTTTTTTCTCCGCGCGCTGGCACAGGACCAGCAGGAGCGCAGCATCGGCGTGATTCTTTCGGGGATGGGGTCCGACGGCACGCTCGGGCTGCGGGCCATCAAAGAAAAGGCGGGCGTGGTGCTGGTGCAGGATCCCGCGACGGCCAAATTCAACGGCATGCCGCGCAGCGCGATTGACGCGGGGCTGGCGGACATTGTGGCCCCGGTGGACGAATTACCGGGCCGGATCATGGCCTATTTAAAACGCTCTCCACTGGTGCGCACCCCCGAGGTGACACTGGAAGACAAGACGCAAAGCGGGTTGGAGAAAGCGATCATTCTGCTACGCGCCCATAACGGCCATGACTTTTCGCCGTACAAGCAAAACACCTTTTTCCGGCGCATTGAGCGGCGCATGGGCATCCATCAGATTGACAAGATCGCCGACTATATCCGGTATTTGCAGGAAAACCCGCAGGAACTGGATTTGTTGTTCAAGGAGCTGTTGATTGGCGTGACGAGCTTTTTCCGCGATCCTGCGGCCTGGGAGGAACTGCGTGAAAACGTCATCCCGGGGCTCCTGGCCGGCCGGCCCCCCGGTCAGGCCCTGCGCGCATGGGTGCCCGGCTGCTCCACTGGCGAGGAGGCGTATTCGCTGGCCATGGTGTTCAAGGAGGCGATGGGCAAGCTCAAGCCCGCCAAGAGTTTTACATTGAACGTCTTTGCCACCGACCTGGACAAGGATGCCATTGACAAGGCCCGGGCCGGCTTTTATCCGGCAAACATCACCGCCGACGTGTCACCGGAACGACTCACCCGGTTTTTTGCCAAGATTGAACATGGCTACCGGGTGGCCACGGAAATCCGGGAAATGGTCGTGTTTGCCCCGCAGAGCCTGATCATGGATCCACCGTTTACGAAGCTGGATTTTCTAAGCTGCCGGAACCTGATGATCTACCTGACCTCGGAGATGCAGAAGAAACTCATTCCGCTGTTTCACTACAGCCTGCGCCCCGGCGGCATCCTGTTTCTCGGCAGTGCCGAAACGGTCGGCAGCTTCACGGATCTGTTTGAAAGCCTTGGCCACAAAACGCGGCTGTATCGGCGGACCGAGACGGCCACGCCGCCCGAGCCCATTGATTTTCCGGCCGCCTTCACGCGGCGTTGGCCGGCCGGGATCGAGCCCCCCTTGGAAATGAAAACGCCCATTAGTCTTCAATCCTTCGCCGACAAGCTCGTTTTGGATCATTACTCCGCACCCGCCGTGCTCGTCAATGACAAGGGCAATATCCTTTATGTGAGCGGACGGACGGGCGATTATCTGGAGCCGGCCGCCGGCAAGGCGAATTGGAACATTTTTGTGATGGCCCGCGAGGGCCTGCGCTACGAACTCACGGACGCCTTCCAGAAGGTGCTCCGGCAGAAAGACCCCGTGGTGCTCAAGGGATTGCGAATCGAAACCAACCAGGGCGAACATTTCGTAAATCTCACGGTGCAGCGCCTGAAAGAACCCGAGCCCCTGCGCGGATTGGTGATGATCGTATTTGCCGAGGCGCCCGCGCCACTGGAAACAAAGGCACCCGGACGTTTCCGAAAAACCTCGGACCGAAGCGCGCGGCAGACCGAACTGGAACAGAAATACCAGCAGGTCTGCATGGAACTGCAGACCACCCGCGAGGAAATGCAAAGTTCCCAGGAAGAACTCCGCTCCACCAACGAGGAAATGCAGTCCACCAATGAAGAGCTGCAGTCCACCAACGAAGAACTCACCACGTCCAAGGAGGAGATGCAATCGCTAAACGAAGAATTGCAGACGGTCAACACGGAGTTGCAAGCCCGGGTGGACGAGTTGTCCCGGTCCAACAACGACATGAAAAACCTGCTTAACAGCACGGATATCGCGACCTTGTTCCTGGATAACGACCTGAAAGTGCGCCGGTTCACCACCGAGGCGACGAAAATCATCAAGCTCATTGGCGGCGACGTGGGCCGGCCCATCACGGACCTGGCGTCCGAGCTGCTTTACCCGGAACTGGTGGCCGATGCGCGCGAGGTGCTCGAAAAGCTGGGCAGTGTGGAGAAACCGATCAGCGCGCGCGACGGGCGCTGGTACACGGTGCGCATCATGCCTTACCGGACGCTCGACGACCGCATTGACGGGGTGGTGATCACTTTTGCAGACATCACCGGCGCCAAGACGCTGGAAGCGCAATTGCGGGAGAAACACGCGGCATTGGAAAAACTCGTCGGCAAGCAGGCTCTGGAAATGCATAGAGCAACGGACAAGGTGACGGCGAAACTTGTAGAAGACAAACCCATCAGAAATGGCACCGGAAAACCGCCGGCGCCGGTTAAAACATAGAAATCCTGCCGTGCCCAAAAAGCCAAACAACGCCGATGATTCCGCCACCCTGCGCGGCCGGGCCGAAGGCCGCCTGCGTGACCGGCAAAGCAGGGCCGCAAAACCGGCAGTTTCAAAGTCAGACATTGACCCCCAGCGGCTGCTTCACGAATTGGAGGTCCACCAGATTGAACTGGAGCTGCAAAACGCCGAACTGCGGCAGACCCGGGATGAACTGGAGGTGGCGTTGGAAAACTACACCGACCTCTACGATTTCGCGCCGGCGGGCTATTTTACCCTTGCCGCGGACAGCACCATCCGGCAGGTCAATCTCACTGGAGCGCAACTCGTTGGCATCGAACGTTCACGTTTGGTGGGCCGGTCTTTTGCACAGCTCGTTTCCCCGGCGCACCGCACCGTTTTCAACTCATTCCTAAAGCAGGTCTTCGCCGGCGAGGACCAGGTCTCCATAGATGTTGAGCTGCCGGTCAAAGGCCGGCCGCTCCAGGTCGTCAGAATCAGGGCCAAAGTCCCGCCCGCCGGCTCGGGTTGTCGCCTCGTGGTGGTGGACGTCACCGCGTTTAAACGGGAAGAAGATAAAGTGCGTGTCTCGGAAACCCGCTACCGCCGGCTCTTTGAAGCGGCACACGACGGCGTCCTCCTGCTCGACTCCGGCACGCGCAAGATCACCGACGCCAATCCATTCATGACACAGTTGCTGGGCTACCCCCAAGAGGAGTTGGTTGGCAAGGAACTCTTTGAGATCGGCCTGCTCAAGGATGCAGCCGCGAGCCGGGAAATGTTCGAGAACCTGAAAGAGAAGCACGCCGTCCGCTATGATAACCTGCCGTTGGAGAGCCGGACCGGCCGGCAGCAGGAGGTGGAAGTGGTGGCCAACCTTTATTTGGAGAATGGCCGCGCCGTCATCCAATGCAACATCCGTGACATCACGCAACGCAAGCAGGCGGAGGACGTTTTGCGGCGGAGTGAAGCCTTGTTCTCCACCCTCATCGAGCAGGCACCGGTCGGCGTGTATGTGGTGGACAGCCAGTTGCGCCTGCGCCAAGTCAACCCCAAGGCGCAGCCTATTTTCAAGAATTTCCAGCCGCTGATTGGCCGGGATTTTTCCACCGTGCTGCACCGCCTCTGGCCGAAGAAAACTGCGGCTGAAATCCTCAGCCGTTTCCGGCACACGTTGCAGACCGGCAAACCCTTTTACTCGCCGGAATTTTTCGAGCGGCGGCGCGATACGGGGCTGACGGAATTTTATGAATGGCAGTTGCAATCGGTCGTGCTGCCCGGCGGCGAGCAGGGCGTGGTTTGTTTTTTCAGCAACCTCACCGAACGCAAAAAGGCCGAGGGCGCGCAGCGTCGCCTGGAGGTGGTGGCCGCCACGAACCGGAAGTTGGAACTGGAGATTGCCCGGCGGCAGGTGGTGGAGGAATCGCTCAAACAAAGCGAGCAACAGCAAACCCGGTTGTTGGAACAGTCGCGCGCCATGCAGGAACAATTGCGGAATCTGTCACGCCAGGTTTTGGAGGCGCAGGAGGATGAGCGCAAGCGCATCAGCCGCGAGCTCCACGATGTTATTGCCCAAACTTTGACGGGCATCAATATCCGCCTGGCCACCCTGAGAAAGACCGGCAGACACAGCCCCAAGGACTTTGAGCGCGACATCGAACTCACGCAAAAGCTGGTGGAAAACTCGGTCAACATCGTGCATCAGTTCGCCCGCGAACTGCGCCCGGCGGTATTGGATGACCTGGGACTAATTCCCGCCCTGCATGCGTTCATGAAAAACTTCACCGTACAAACCGGCGTCCATGTGCATTTGACGGCGTTTGCCGGGCTGGAACAACTGGCCCCATCGGGGCGCACCATTCTCTATCGCGTGGCGCAGGAAGCGCTCACCAACGTGGCCCGGCACGCCCAAGCCAGTTGCGTGGAAGTGACCATCCAGAAACTGGCGGACGGCGTATGCATGAAGATCACTGACGATGGCAAATCCTTCGACGTGGACCGCCTGCTGCAGGGCAAAGGCGGCAAGCGTCTCGGCCTGCTGGGGATGAGGGAGCGACTGGAGATGGTGGGGGGGCGTTTTGAGATCACATCAGCGCCGGGCCAGGGCACCACCGTCACGGCCGAGATTCCCCGGAGCATTCGCGATGGCGGAGTGGCTGGAGGTGAACGCCAGAGCTGGAAGCTCGATTGATACGCAGGCGGCAACTTTCGCGCCTGACTGCCCGGTGCGACGGGCGTTGAGCGGATGGCTTGGCGGCGAGTGAGTTTGCGCCACTGGAGCGTGCAAACCCCCGTTCTGACGGGGCGGTTTTTCCAAAGCAGCCTTTCGCTATGGGGTATTCACCCCATTGCCCTTCGCGCCGATAAAGGTCAGATTTCAAGTCCTAAACGTGGTCTGTAACCCCAGTTCCATTGCAGGAATGTCGCACAATTTATGTGGAATCTGGAAAACATTCTGACTCGACAACCAAAAGCAGAAGCGCCGGAAATCCCGATAGACGATCAGCCGTTGCGCGGCGAATTGTTGAGCCTTGATTTGCTCAAGCAATCGGCGCGCAACCTGGCCCAGAACCGCCGGGTGTCCAGCGGCTGCGGGCCGAACCTGCTGCTGCCCCGGCTGGCGTCGAACGAGAAGCTTCTCCGTGATTACAATGAGCGGACCCTGCGGGTGGAAAAAACGCGCCACATCACCCCGGCCGCTGAATGGTTGCTGGATAATTTTCACCTGCTGGAGGAACAAATCCGCACCGCGCAACGCCACCTGCCACGCAGTTTCAACCGGCAACTGCCGCAATTGCTCAACGGTCCCTGGACAAATTATCCGCGCGTCTATGAAATCGCGCTGGAGATCGTGTCGCACACCGACGGGCGGATTGACGCCTCGCACCTGACGAGTTTTGTGGTGGGTTATCAGGAGGTGGTGCCGTTGAAGCTGGGCGAGCTGTGGGCGATTCCCATCATGCTCCGGCTGGCGCTGATTGAAAACTTGCGGCGCGTGGCGGCCCGGATGAACGGGGAGCGGAAGGACCGGGACGAGGCGGGAGACTGGGCGGACAAAATTCTGCAAGTGGCGGAAAACAATCCCTCCCGTTTGATCATTGTCGTGGGCGAAATGGCGCAATCCCTGCAATCGCTGAACCAGGCATTCGTGGCCGAATTTCTGCGGCGCATCCAGGAAAAATCGCCGTCCGTAAAACTTGCGGCCGGCTGGATTGAAGAACGCCTGGCGGAGGATGGCCTGACCCCCGGGCAACTGGTGCAAAGCGAAAGCCAGTATCAAGCGGCCACCCAGGCCTCGGTCGGCAATTCGATCTGCAGCCTGCGTTTTCTCGACACGATGGACTGGCAGGAATTTGTGGAAGGCCAGAGCGTGGTGGAGCAGCGGCTGCGCACCGATCCCGCCGGGGTTTATGCGCAAATGGATTTTGCCACGCGCGACGCTTATCGCCACACGGTCGAACGCATCGCCCGTTTCAGCGGGAAGACCGAACTGGAAGTGGCGACGCTGGCGATTGGCCTGGCGCAAGGAAATTCCCCGCTGCCGGACAACCGACTGAGACACGTCGGCATTTTTCTTTGCGGCAAAGGGGTAAAGAACCTGGAACGCGCCGCCGGGATGACCGTGCCCATCCGCAGCCTTTTGCCCCGAATCGGGCGGAGGTTTCCCCTCACATTTTATCTCGGCGGCATCTTCATCGTGACGCTGGCAGTGACCCTGCTATTGCTGCGGTGGGCGGCGGCATTGGAAATTTCGGCCTGGTGGTTCTGTCCCCTGGCATTGCTGGCGCTGCTTTGCACCAGCCAACTGGCCGTGTCACTGGTGAACTGGTTCGTGACCATTTTTGTCCAGCCTGCGGCGTTGCCGCGCCTGGATTTTTCCAAGGGCATTCCGGCAGCGGACGCGACGATGGTCGTGGTGCCGACGATGCTGACCAGCATCCGCGGGATCGAGACGCTATTGGAAGCGCTCGAAGTCCGCTACCTGGCCAATTGCGACGACCAGGTTTTTTTTGCGCTGTTGACGGATTTTTGTGATGCGCCAGAGGAACACAAGCCCGGGGATGATGAGCTGTTGCGATGCGTCAGTGAAGGCATCGAGGCCTTGAACCAAACATATAAAAGCGACCGGCCCTGCATCTTTTACTTTTTCCAGCGTCCGCGCCGCTGGAACGCCGCGGAGAAAATCTGGATGGGCTACGAACGCAAACGCGGCAAGCTCTCGGACTTGAACCACTGTCTGCGCGGCGGCGGGTTGGAATGCTTCTCAAAAATTGTCGGCGATCTCGCAGCCCTGCCGCACATCAAATATGTCATCACCCTCGACACGGACACGCAACTCCCGCGCGACGCCGCCCGGCAACTGGCGGCCACGATGGCGCATCCGCTGAACCGCCCGATTTATGACACGGAAAAAGGCCTGATCGTCGAGGGCTATACCATTCTGCAGCCGCGGGTGGCCGTGAGTCTGCCGAGCGCCAGCCGGTCGCGGTTCGTAAAATTATTTTCCGGCGATCCGGGCATTGACCCTTATACCCGGACGGTCTCGGATGTTTACCAGGATGTTTTCCACGAAGGCTCGTTCATCGGCAAGGGGATTTATGATGTGGATGCGTTTGAATACGCGGTGGGCGGAAAATTTCCGGAAAACCGGATTTTAAGCCACGACCTGTTGGAGGGCAGTTATGCGCGCGCGGCGCTCGTCAGCGATGTGCAACTGTTCGAGGAATTTCCCTCCCGTTACAGCGCCGACTCGCGGCGGCGGCATCGCTGGATACGCGGCGACTGGCAAATCGCGGCCTGGCTGCTGCCGCGCCTGCCGGGCCTGGACGTGCGCCGGGTGCGAAATCCGCTCACCGGACTGTCGCGCTGGAAAGTTTTTGACAATCTGCGCCGGAGCCTGGTTCCCCTGGGCTTGGTGTGTCTGCTCCTGTCCGGCTGGCTGCTCTTTCCGAAAGACGCCGGCGCCTGGGGCTTGACGATTCTGGCCATCATTGTGCTGCCGTCACTGCTGGCGGTCCTCACGGAATTTCTGCGCAAGCCGGAAGACCTGCTGCTCCACTTGCATCTCGCCAATATCGGGCAAACCCTGGTTCGGCAGACGGCCCAGGCCATTTTGACGGTGGCGTTTCTCCCTTATGATGCCGGCATCAGCCTGGATGCCGTCACGCGCACGCTCTGGCGGCTGCTGTTCTCGCGCCGGAAACTGCTGGAATGGACGACCTCCAGCGACTCCGAAGGCGACGGCAACAACACCTTGCAAAGCTTCTATGCCGCGATGAGTTGTGCTCCGCTGGTGGCCATCGCCGCCTCGGCGCTGTTTTATTTCCTGGGCGATCCGCCTTCCTGGATAGTCTTTGGCTTTCTCGCGCTCTGGCTGGTCTCACCGGCGATTGCGTGGTGGATCAGCCTGCCCATCCAGGAGAAAAGCGCCGAATTCTCGGTTGAGCAAGTGGAGAAACTCCACCGACTGGCACGCCGGATCTGGAATTTCTTTGAAACGTTTGTCACCGCCGGGGAGCACTGGCTGCCGCCGGATAATTTTCAGGAATATCCGGACCCCGTCATCGCGATCCGCACGTCCCCGACGAACATGGGCCTGCTCTTGTTGAGCACGCTGGCGGCGCATGATTTCGGGTATCTCACCCTGCGCGGTTTGACGGCACGTCTGGCGCGCACGGTGGAGACCGTGGAAAGGCTCGAACGCTACCGCGGGCATTTCTACAACTGGTACGACACGCACACCCTCAAGCCGATGGTGCCGCTGTATGTTTCCACCGTGGACAACGGCAACCTCGCCGGCCTGCTGTTGACGTTGCATTCCGGGTTGCTGGAACTGGCGGACCAAAACTGGAGCGCCGCGAGAGTCATGGCCGGCCTGCGCGACACGCTCGGGGTCTGGCGGGAACAGCCGCACAGTTCCGGAACCCCGGTGAATTTCGAAGCCCTCGGGAAATTGCTTGCGGAAAATCCCACCACGCCGGCGGCCACCCTGCAGATACTCCACCAGGCGATGGCGGCCGCCGCGAAACCCGCCGGCGCAAAGAGTGAGCCGGACGGCGCAGGGGACGCGTGGCGCGAGCTGTTTGAACAAAATTGCCGCGAACAGCGCGAGGAGATTCTCGCCGGGGTTCCCTGGCTGAATTTGGACGACTCGCTTCAAGCCGGATTGCAGCCGGATGCGGCGGGGGAATTGGAAAGATTCCGGGACCAGCTCAATGCGCCGGCAAGCGTGCGCCGAATCGCCGACGAAACGGAAAACTGGCTGGTGAAACTGGATGAACTGCTGGACGCCGCGCGCAATTCGCCGGAAAACCCGGCGCTGACAAAGCGGCTGTCTGACTTGCGTCCCTTATTGGATGCCGCCGGACTCAACGCCGTGGCGCGGCTCAACGAATTGGAGAATCTCGCCCAGCGCTGTGATGATTTGGCGCGCATGGATTTCACGATCTTATATGATCCGGCGCGCGAGCTGTTTTCCATCGGCTACAACGTCAGCCAGCATCGGCTCGACACGAGCTGTTATGACTTGCTGGCTTCCGAAGCGCGGCTGGGAAGTTATGTGGCCATCGCCCTCGGCCAGATCGAACAAAACCATTGGTTCCGGCTGGGACGTTCGCTGACAACGACCGGTGGCAAGCCGGCGCTGATTTCCTGGAGCGGTTCGATGTTCGAATATCTCATGCCGATGCTGGTCATGCCGACTTACGAAAACACCCTGCTCGACCTTTCCGGCAGATCCGCCGTGGCCCGGCAAATCCAATACGGCAGACAGATCAAGGTTCCCTGGGGCATCTCGGAGTCGGGCTACAACCTGCGGGACGCCGACGCCAATTATCAGTATCGCGCCTTTGGCGTGCCGGGTCTGGGGTTCAAACGCGGCCTGGCCCACGACATCGTCATTGCCCCGTACGCGACGGTCATGGCCTTGATGGTGGCACCCGAAGCGGCCTGCAAAAATCTCCGGGCGCTGCGGCAGGAAAACGGCGCGGGCGATTTTGGTTTTTACGAGGCGCTGGATTACACCGCCACGCGCGTGCCCAATGGCCAGACGCACGCCACCGTGCGTTCGTTCATGGCGCATCACCAAGGCATGAGCCTGCTGGCGCTCGCCTGCACCTTGCTCGACCGGCCCATGCAGCGGCGCTTCAACGCCAACCCGTTGTTCAAATCCGCCGAACTGCTTTTGCACGAGCGCGTGCCGCGCGAAGCTTCCGTGCTCTATCCGCACGAACTCGAAGCCAGCAATGAACGCGAATCCGCCCCGGTCATCGAAGCCCCCATGCGCGTCTTCACCGACCCGAATGCAGGCCCGCCGGAAGTGCATCTGCTTTCCAATGGCCGCTATCATGTGATGGTCACCAGTGCGGGCGGTGGATACAGCCGATGGAACGACACCGCCATGACGCGCTGGCGCGAAGATGCAACGCGCGATTGTTGGGGAACCTTCTTTTATCTGCGCGACGTGGACAGCGGCGCATGCTGGTCGCCCACCCATCAACCCACGTTGGAACCCATGACCGGTTACGAGGCGATCTTCAGCCAGGGCCGTGCGGAATTTCGTTCGCGCCTGCACGAGATTGACACGCACACCGAGATCGCGGTATCGCCGGAAAACGACGTGGAAGTCCGCCGCATCACGTTCACCAATCATTCCGACGAGGTGCGCACCATCGAAGTAACCAGCTATGCGGAAATTGTCCTGAACACGGCGGCGGCGGATCTGGCGCATCCGGCCTTCGGCAATCTGTTTGTGCAAACGCAAATCGTTCCGCAGCAAAACGCCATTCTCTGTTCACGCCGCCCCCGCACCTCGCACGGAAAACCGCCATGGATTGGTCACTTGCTCCTGGTTCACGGCAACGAGGTCGGAACCGCTTCCTTTGAAACCGATCGCGCACAATTTATCGGCCGCACCGGCAGCCTGACCTCGCCGGCCGCGCTGAAAGACCCCGCGCCGCTGTCGAACACTCAAGGTTCCGTGCTCGATCCCATTGTGTCCATTCGCCGCACGCTCCGGCTGGAACCCGAGGACAGCGCCACCGTGACCCTGGTTTCCAGCATCGCGCCGACGCGCGAGGAAATTCTGGGCCTGATCGAAAAATACCAGGATCAGACGATTGCGGACCGGTGTTTTGATCTGGCGTGGACGCACGGCCTGATCATGTTGCGCCATTTGAATACGACCGAGGTCGAGGCCCAGTTGTATGGGCGGCTGGCGGGCGCGCTGCTTTACAACCAGGCGGCCCGCCGGGCGAATCCAAACATTCTTGCGCGCAATCAGCGCGGCCAGCGCAATCTTTGGAGCTTCGGCATTTCGGGCGATCTGCCGATCGTGTTGTTGTATGCCACGAATGTTGACCACGTTGATTTGGTGAGGCAAATCGTGCAGGCCCACGCTTACTGGCGTTTGAAGGGCGTGAGCGTGGACCTCGTGATCTTGAACGAGGACGATTCGGTGTATCGTCAGGCACTGCACGACCAAATTCTAAATCTGGTGGCCGCGAACAGCGCCACGCTGTTGCTGGACAAGCCGGGCGGGATCTTTCTGCGCCGCGTGGACCAGTTTACACCGGAGGACAAGATGCTCTTGGAAACGGCGGCCCGAATTGTTTTGCACGATGACAAAGGCTCATTGCTGGAACAAATGTCACGCCGCGTGCGAACCGACCCGCTGCCGTCGCAACTGCGCATCCGCGCGCGTCCGGAAATTGAAGCCGCTGTCGAATTGCCGAAGCGCGACCTGGTATTTTTTAACGGCTTGGGCGGTTTTACGCCCGATGGACGCGAATACGTCATCACCCTGCCGCCGGGAGCCACCACGCCGGCGCCGTGGGTCAACGTGCTGGCCAATCCCAATTTCGGCACGCTGATTTCCGAAAGCGGCGGCAGCTACACTTGGAGCGAGAATTGTCATGAGTTCCGGTTGACCCCCTGGAACAACGATGCCGTGACGGACGACAGCGGCGAGGCCTTCTATATCCGGGACGAATCCACTGGAGCCTTTTGGTCGCCGACTCCCCTGCCCGCGCGCGGTGAAACGCCCTATGTCGTGCGCCACGGACTTGGCTACAGTGTCTTTGAACACCGGCAGGACGGCATTGCCTCCGAGCTGTGGATTTATGTTTCGATCAACGAGCCGGTGAAATTCGCCGTCTTAAAGATAAGAAATCATTCCGAATCGCGCCGGCGGCGTTTGTCCCTGACCAGCTATTCGGAATGGGTATTGGGCGAGTCGCGGCCAAAATGCGCCATGCACGTGACGACGGAAATTGATCCGCAGACCAACGCGCTGTTGGCCCGCAATCCATTCAACACCGATTTTGAAGGCCGGGTGGCGTTTGTGGCCAGCAGCGAACTGGCCCGTTCCCATACCGGCGGCCGCACCGAGTTTTTGGGGCGCAATGGAACATTGGCGCAACCCGCCGCGCTCCGGCGGTTTCGGCTCTCGGGAAAAACCGACGCCGGCCTCGATCCGTGCGCGGCCCTGCAGGTGCAGGTGGAACTGGAACCCGGCCAGGAGCGGGAAATTGCCTTCATCCTTGGCGCGGGGAATAATTTGGACCACGCGCGCGATCTGGCCCGGCGGTTCCAAAATCTCGAGGCCTGTCGCAACGAATTGCAGAAGGTTTGGGACTTCTGGGGACACACTTTAGGTGCCGTGCGGGTGGAGACGCCCGAACCCGCCTTGAATCTGCTCGCCAATGGCTGGCTGCTATACCAGACGATTGCCTGCCGGTTGTGGGCGCGCACGGGCTTTTATCAATCGGGGGGTGCGTTTGGGTTCCGCGACCAGCTACAGGATGCGATGGCGCTGGTTCATGCGCGCCCGGAGTTGCTGCGCGAACAACTGCTCCGCGCCGCCGGGCATCAATTTCGCGAGGGCGATGTGCAACATTGGTGGCATCCGCCACTCGGGCGCGGCGTGCGCACGCATTTCTCGGATGACTATCTCTGGCTGGCTGGCGCCACCTGCCGCTATGTTGAAACCACGGGCGACACGGGCGTGCTGGACGAAGCTGTTTCCTTTCTGGAAGGCCGCGCGCTCAAACCGGAGGAAGAGGCGTATTACGATCTGCCGAGCCGTTCCGCCGAGTCGGGCACACTCTACGAGCATTGCGTGCGCGCGATAAAAAACGGCCTGAGATTTGGCGAACATGGGTTGCCGCTCATGGGTTGTGGCGATTGGAACGACGGCATGAACCTCGTGGGCGAAAAGGGCAAAGGCGAGAGTGTCTGGCTGGCATTTTTCCTTTACGATTTGCTGAAACATTTTTCCCTTCTGGCCGGGCGGCGCGCCGACCATATCTTTGCCGAACTATGCGACGCGCAGGCGAAAAGGTTGCGCGAAAACATCGAAAAGGATGCCTGGGACGGGCAATGGTACCGCCGGGCTTATTTCGACAGCGGCGCCCCGCTCGGCTCCGCCTCCAATCCCGAATGTCAGATTGACTCCCTGCCGCAAAGCTGGGCGGTCATCTCGGGCGCCGGCAGCCAAGACCGGATTCGCACCGCGTTGGATGCGGTGGCGCACCGGCTCGTCCGGCGGGAGGCCAAGTTGATTCAACTTTTTGACCCGCCGTTCGACACGTCGGCCATGGAACCCGGCTACCTCAAAGGTTACGTTCCCGGCGTCCGGGAAAACGGCGGCCAATACACGCACGCAGCCATCTGGACGATCATGGCTTTTGCCCTGGCGGGAGAATCCGCGCGCGCGTGGGAATTGTTCAAGCTCATCAATCCGATCCTGCATGCGCAGGCGCCGCGGGACGTGGCGCGTTACAAGGCCGAGCCCTATGTCATGGCGGCGGATGTTTACAGCCTGCCGCCGCACACCGGCAGGGGCGGCTGGACGTGGTACACCGGGTCGGCCGGCTGGATGTATCGCCTGATTCTGGAAACGCTCTTGGGCGTGGATCTGGCTGTGGATGAATTGCGGTTCACGCCCAAACTTCCGCCGGACTGGAAGACTTTCCGGCTCGACTATCGTCATCGTGAAACGTTGTACCACATCACGTGCACCAACGTGTCGGGTGGTTGGACGGCTCCGGCGAAGCTCATCGTGGACGGCAATGCGCAACCGGGAATGGCGCTGAAACTGACGGATGATCACCGGGAACATTTCGTGGAAGTGAAGTTTGAGCTGTGAAGGACCTTCGCCCGGCAAGCCACGGCAGCAATCGCCTCGCGAATTCACCGGGAGATGCCCGCCCCATTTCGTCCGGGGCTGCGTTGATGGGCAATTGATGATTGACTTTTTCCCCCGCCAAAGGGAAGGAAATTCAAAATTCTCGCCAAAAAACACGGTTTATCCTTGGTTTCTGCCCTCCGAATCGCTTTAATCATCCCGTAAACATTGACCCACACATTCAAAAATCAAATCAAATCATGGCTAAAGCACTGACAAAATCACAAATCGCAGCTGAACTCTCGGAAAAAAACAGCATCACCAAAAAGCAAGCTGTCGAAATCTTGGAATTCATCGCGGAACTGGCTTACCAAAACGCCAAGAACAGCTTTACCATCCCAGGTCTGGGCAAGCTCGTTTTGGTCAATCGCAAAGCTCGTGTCGGCCGCAATCCCGCTACTGGTGAAACGATCCAGATCAAGGCCAAGAAAGTCGTGAAGTTCCGCGTCGCCAAAGCTGCCAAGGACGCCATCTTGGGCACGAAGAAGTAATTCCTGATCTTTTTATCAAGGCACTCTGTTGATTCAGGGTGCCTTTCTTGTTGGCGAGGTTCTGGATCTCGGCGACCATGATCCGCATCCCACTCCATCGCGTGTTATTCACTTCCTTCATAAAACACGAATTCCGGCTAAAACATGCTGCTTGTATTAGTCCCCAAGCGCGGCTTGACAACTTGGGAGGCCCGCAAATCGTTGCCGGCGTTCTGGTTTTGCAATGCTGACCGCGGCAGCTTGCTGAGAACGATCATTGATTGTCCGGTTGCGTCGGGTGAGGCATTCACTGAGAAGCAGTGTTTCACCGCATCATAATTCATCAAGCCGGCAGAGCCGCTCAAAGCCCAGACGCAGGGCGCCGACGACGCATAGCCGACCAAAGTCACGTTGGTTTCCCCCCCGCTAAACATCACCGTTGCCTTCACAACCCCGGTGTCTGAAAGCTCGGATATCCGCTTCTTGCCAAGGGTAACAAATTTGTTGGTGTCACCGAGGAAAGCAATCCCCGACGGGCCGACTGGAACCACCACATGAAAGGTGCCTCCGCGATCATTGTTTGCCGTGCTCGTGACAAAATTGAATGGACTGGACGCGTTGACCACGAAGCCGGTCTGCTTGAAATAGTCATAAACATACACGGGCCCCGTAAGACCAAGCCGGCTTGGCGTGAAGCTCGTGTTGGTGCTGGCCGCATTGCGGGCATAGGAATACAAATACAAAGCCCGCAGATTGTGGTGGTCCACATGCGTTCCGGCCACCATCGGCAAACCCAACCCTTTTGCGTCGTCCACATAATCCTGATCCAGTGGAACCAGCGGCACATCCGGTTTTACAATGACTCCGTCCGAACGCACTGCCTTAAAGAGATTATTCGTGTCGATGGTTCCAAGCGCATCGCCCACACCAACCGGACCAGCCGACAGCGTGCCGATTAGCAAGTTGCGGGTCTCGCTGCTGGAATAAACATCCGTCCAGGGCCAGGCCCCCACCGCACTCGCAAAGCGCGAGGCATACAGGCAGTTGTTCCATTTGCCCCGTTCAAACTGGTCAATGCTCACCCGCAAGGTCATCAGGTTGCCATAGAGTGAACTTTGCAGGAAATGCCGCGGCTGTTCCATACAATACTGAAGATTGATCCCATTACTAACCGCAGCGGCGGACATCTCGTTCATAAAAGCCGGAGGGTCATTCAAGTTCATGGCCGGGAGGGCCTGCCGGCGAAGCCAGTCCTGTTCAAATGTCGTGACGCCCCCCGCCTTGAGGTAGGCCATGATATTGGACCAATAGCGTTGGTCCACAATGACATTACGAGACATCGCAAATTGCGAAGTATAGGGGCTCGCGGGATCAATCCAACGGCAATGCACGAAGAGCGGCAGGCCAAGTTGCTCCCGGAAATTCGCCAGGCCCATGGGGAACAACGTCGAGTCCGCTCGATAAAGGTAAACCCCCCCACGATCATTGAAACTGTCGCCCCGCCACGTATTGGTGGCCCCCTTGGGATACCACCAACTGTCAAGCTGAAGATAACCCAAAAGCACTCCTTTGGCGGAGAACTCGTCCCGGACCGCCAGCAACGTTCCCAGATAACCCAGATTCCCGGCGTATTTGTAATAATACGAGGAACCGTTATCAGTCCAGTAACCCAACTTGTTGAGTTCGACCACGGCGTCATTGGCCGGCCGCACCTTGCCCGACAATCCGGTCAGGATATTTCCCCATGTGTCAAAGGCCCGGTTGATGCCACAATCAACCGCAAGGATGGTCCGATGCGTGAAGCCGGCGGGAAGTTTGGTGATGGCGGAATTGATGCCACAGGAGATGGAGCCGTCTCTATTTTTAATATTACTGGCTATAACATAATTAGTTCCAGCCGACAGAATGAATGTGTTGCAGTTCGTGTCATAGAACACCCACGGGCTGTCATCGCTCAAATCTGAAAACGTGGGCGGTGCAAATTGGTCGGTGAGGTAGCTGATATGGTAGAGTCCTTGGGGATATGCCGTGAAATGCGGGAAATCCAAATCATTGGTGGAAGCCGCAAGCCCGGTGTCAGTAAACAGAACCACCGGTTGGTTGTTATAAATGCGAATGCCCGCCGAATGGGCCGCGGAGGCCAAATAATCAAACCTGAATTCGCTATACCCACCAATATTGTCGGCCCCATTTAGCCTGACCAAGTTGACCGGCATCCGCCCCAGCTTGCCCGTGAATTTCCAAACTGGGTTTGCCGAGGCAATGGTGTAACTGCCATCGAGCGCCATCACCACACTGAGCCCGGTGGTGTTGGTGACCACCGCCGGCCCGGTCAACATCGTCGGCCTGACCGGAGCACTGGTGACGGGCCCGCCGTCGCCAGACCTCTTTCCAGAAATGTCGGCCGCAAATACATCAGATAGATCTGTCCACCCAAACAACCCCAGCACCAGGCAAAAGTTCATGGCCACCGAAAGCAATCTGCCCCCTTTCAGCACAAAAATGGTCTTTTGCTTTAATGCAGTTATATCAGTCATATGTGATTTCGCACTCACCGGAAATATAGTTGACTAAAACCTAGCAGCCGTGCGAAAGCTTGTCTTGACACATGAACTGCCCTCACGCGAAGCCCGGCGCGGGCCGGCATTATTTTGCCGTGTTGGCGGTCTCCGCTGAAGCGGGATTCGGAAGAAAGATTCCCGCGTCGAAATATTGTTTTCTGCTGGTAAAGCGACAATGCGCTGAAATGATGTTGGTGCCGGCGTGCAATGATTGGATCGCCTTTGGCGCAAGCTCAAACGATTGATAGTCCACCAAATAGTTGGTATTTTGTTCCGTCAGTTCACCGTTCAAATACACCTCGGCAGGATCGGCCAGCAGTTCCAGTTTGAATGCCGCCGCATTGGCCAGGTCTGCCTCGTTTAGCCGAAAAGCACGACGCAGCCAGATCTCTTCGGCATCCCACGTTGTCCGGACGGTGGCATATCTTTTGAACCCAGACCCAAATCCGGCGGGTCCTTCCGGCCATTTGGTATCGTCAAATGCCGGATTCATCCAGTCACCAGCCGGAGTCTTGAAGGTATATTTCCACGGGTAGCTGCCCTGCAGGCTGCCCGGCATAATGGTCCTCCCCCGGCGGGAGTCGGCCATTTCATGGTTGGCCTGGTAGAGGGCCGCCGGATCAACCTTCTGGATCTTGCGATCATAAGTCATCAAACCATCGCATTCGGTTTCCACATCCGTGAGCTGGGTGTACACCGCCGCCGCCAAGCCGGAGGTTTCCTTCAAATTCCAGATCGAGCGCATGAAATGGTAATACCAGGCGGTAACGCCGCTCAGAGCCAGGGTGTCCTGATAGCCCCAAAATTCGCCGGACCAGTTGTGGTTGGTCAGTTGAAAATTCACGCCGCCAAATTCCCCAATGACGGCGGCCCGGTGGGACTGCGGCTCCGGGCGCTGCGGATCTGGATAATTGTGGGTGTCGACGATGTCACCGACGGACATATCAGTCCATCCCGAAGCGCTATCGGCGAGCCGGGTCGGGTCCATGCTTTTGATTTCCGACACCAAGCGTTCGGTGTTATATTGGCCCCACCCCTCATTGAACAAGATCCATTGGATGATGGAAGGATGATTGTAAAGGCCGGTGATCATCTGTTGCAATTCCACCTCGAAATTAACCCGGCCGGCGGCGGTGGTGTTGTTGCCACTGGGCATGTCCTGCCATACCAGCAATCCAAGTTTATCACACCAATAATACCAGCGCTCCGGCTCAACCTTGACATGCTTGCGTACCAGATTAAATCCCGCGGATTTCGCAAAATCCAGGTCCGCTTTCATCGCTGCGTCTGACGGCGGTGTGTAAATGCCGTCGGGCCAAAAGCCCTGGTCCATTATACCCACCAAAAACGTCACTTGATCATTCAAAGCGATACCTAAGCGGCCATTTTTATCACGCTTGAGGGAGACATTTCTCATCCCAAAATAGCTGCTCACAGAGTCAACCAACAGTGCCTTCCGCATTAGTTTGACATGCAGGTTGTACAGAAACGGGTCTTCCGGCGTCCAAGCATGCGGATTGGCGATCGGCAGCGACAGATATTTTCCCGGGAGGCCGGAGACACGGCCAACCTCCTGGTCATGGTTGAGGGCGGTCACTTCCACTTTCAGGTCATCGGCCATGCTGGCGACCGCCACTTCGACTCTCAAGGATTGCGACTTCAGATCGGGGACGAGTTTCAGCCCGTCAACGCATGGCGATGACACTGGTTCAAGCCAGACAGTCTGCCATATCCCGGAAGTAGAGGTGTAAAAGATCCCCTCCCCTTTGATGGATTGCTTGCCTCGCGGCTGGTCCTCTCCGGTGGAATCCTCCACGCCCAGCACAATGTTTTCTTCGCCGTCCCACTGTAACGCCGGGGTGATGTCGAAAGTGAAGGCATCATACCCCCCCTGGTGCTGCCCCATCTCCTGCCCGTTGATCCAAACCCGGCACCGCCAGTCAACAGCGCCGAAATGAAGCTTGATTCTTTGACCCCGCCACGATTCCGGAATTGAGATTTTGCGATGATACCAGAGCTGCTCATCATCATGCAGTTGTTTCATTACTCCGGAAAGGGCTGATTCGATTGGATAGGGCACCAGGATTTTGCCCATATATTCCTCCGGCGGCGGTGCCGTTTTACTCGTGACGGCATAATCCCAAAGGCCGTTCAGATTCCGCCAGTTCGTGCGCACGAGTTGCGGCCGCGGGTATTCCGGCCACACGTTGGTGGGACTGATTTCCGCGGCCCAACGGGTAAATAAGGGAGCCTTGCCCAGCACCCAATCTGCCGCGGACAATTGACAGTTCGAACACAGCAGGGCCAGCAACAGCAGCGGCGCTTTAGAAGATGCAAACAGGCTCATGGCCGTTTTAAAAACAATTTGGTTTTCGATTTCAACAGGTTGCTGTCCAGACACGCTCCAAGCGAACTCATCTGACCCGATACTTCGCAACGGCTTCACCCCGGCTATGGACTTGAAGCTTTTCGTAAATGCGTCGCAAATAACCCCGCACCGTGTGAATACTCACCCCCAGGGAATCCGCAATCATTTTATAGGACTCACCGGCGGCCAGCAACTCCAGCACCTGGCGCTGGCGCTCTGGCAGCAGCAGACGCTGGCTTTCGTCCCGGCCGGCAAATCCCTGCTGGATGAACTTTACCACTTTGCGGGCAATCGGCGCGGACATGGGCGAACCGCCATCCAACGCTTCCTGGATGGCTTCAATCAGTTTATTCGGCGGCTGGCTTTTCAGCAAATAGCCGGTGGCCCCCGCCCGTAGCGCATCGAAAATCAAATCGGCGTCTTCAAAGACGGTGAGCATGATGATCTGCACGTCCGGCATCAGTTCTTTCAACTGCTTCGCGCACTCGATTCCATCCATCCCCTCCATCTTGATGTCCATCAGCACCACCTTGGGCTTGTCCGCCGGCAGCTTCCGGAGCGCTTCCTCGGCACTCCGATATTCGCTGACGCAGCGAAACTGATTGGTCACCCTCAAATAGCGGACGATGCTTTCGCGCAGTTCGGATTCATCATCAACGATGGAGACTGGAATCAAGTTAGGTTTCATGCGTGAAATTGGATGCTGATATTCCTTTGATGGCAATGGTAAAAATGTAGGTCGTCCCCTGCCCCGGGATGCTTTGGATTAGAAATTCGCCGTTGATGGATTGCAGGCGGCGACGGATTCCTGAAATCCCGTACCGGGAGTTGGCGGTGACGATTTCCGGCCCGGCAAATTTGGATTGCACGTCCAGACCCCGGCCGTTGTCCACAATCAGCAGTTTGAGGAGGTTTTTCTCCATCATGAGCTGGACGCATACTTTTGTGGCACCGGAGTGTTTCAACGCGTTGGTCAACGCTTCTTTGACCGCCAGAAAGATATTATGCCGGGTTTCGGCGGAGAGAACCACCGCGGGTAATTTCTGCGGGAAATCCAGCTCACAAGCGACCGGCGTATCGTGAAAGAAATCGGCGGAATACTGGCACAGGTAGGCTGCCAGGTTTTCCAGCGTGTCGTTGCGCGGATTTACCGCCCAAACCATCTGATCCAATGATTGCAACAATTCGCGCGATGACCGCGACAGGGAATCAATGACGCCGCTGTCCTGGTAGATGTCGCGGAGTTCGGCTTTCACACCTTCGGTCAAAAACGAAATCTTGGCCAGTTTTGATCCAATCTCGTCATGCATGTCCTGCGCAATCCGCATCCGTTCGCGGGCCATTTCACCATCATGTTGCAATTGGAGCAGCCGCTTGCGTAATCGGCGGTTCGACACCAGCCGGGCGGTCGAATAAATGCCGAATGCCAGGGCCAGCATATAGGCGCGCAAGGCCCATGGGGAACGCCAAAACGGCGGGGGAATCGTAAAGGCGAAACTCGGGACGTGCGGGTCCCAAGTGCCATCATAATTGCGGACCATCACTTGAAAACTATAGTCGCCAGGGGGGACGGCGTCATACATGGCATCCCGCACACCCGGCTTCGGAGAAACCCAGTCTGAGTCCAAGCCTTGGAGCTTGTAGCGAATGACGACATCCTCCGGGGCGGTAAAACTGGGCGTGGCAAATTTGAAGTCCAGCGCGTGGGTACCGGCAGCCAGCCGTGTCGGCAGTTTGAGGGGCACCGGTGAGTCGGATGCGGTGATAAACTGGGGCTTTTCGCGGTCAACCTTCAGGGACTGGATATAGCTTTGGAGCGAGCCGCTGGAACGCTCCCACGTCAGCGGATTCACCCGGACGAGTTTTCCCGCCAGAAGAAACCAAAGGATGCCATCGTCAGAAGAAATCGCCGTCAGGCCCAGGGCATTCACCGTCCGATTATTATCGAGCCGGTCAACCAATCGCAGAACCGGCTCCGTCGCGGCCAACGGCGACTGATCAAGCCCTGCTCTGTCAATCATTGCGATGCCGGCGCTGGAGGTGACCCACAGGTCCTGTTGCCTGTCCGAGGTGATTCCGTACACGCTGACCCGAATGCCGTCGCTGGAGGTCTCTGATAGCGGCCAAAATTTTCCGGCGGAGCCATACCAGCAAAACAATCCCCCACCGCGAATTCCGGCCCAAAGCCACCCGCGCGAGTCCTCGTATAAACATTGGATGGCGCGAAAATCGCATCGGCGCGGTTCCGACACTCGAACCCAGCGGCTTTGGGCAAATCGCCAGATCGAACCCGATTCCGTGCCAATCCAAAGCTCATTCATACCCGACGCCAGCAGGCAGGTAACTCCCGCATCCACGCGCCCCGCCAATTCAAGTTCACCGCCCCGGCACAAATAAACCCGCCCGGCTTCAGTGCCGGCCCAAACGTCACCATTCGTGTACGTGCAGGCATAGGTCAGGAGGTTTTCAAACAGCCCGGCCGAAGAATTAAATTCCACCTTTCTTTGCTGATGATAACACGTCAGTCCCAAGCCATAAGCCGCCACCCAGATGTCGCCATTGGGGGCGGCGCAAATGGACCGCATCAGGGCCGGAGCCTCGAAGGCCCCCAGCTGCCGGCCCAATTCGAAGCCCTCGCCATTGCCGGAGTAAATATCTCCATCGGAAAACGCCACCTGAAGCTGGTTGCCAGGCGCTTGAAAAAGGCAGCTGGCCGGATAGTTTGGCAGTCCGTCTGCCACGTCAAATTCGCGCACATGCTCCGGCAACAACTGCAGCAACCCGCCACCATCCGTGCCCAGCCACATGTTCCCCTCGCGATCTTCACAGATGCAGCGGATGTCGTTGGGGGCGGCGGGCCCGGGAATCTCCACGGGGCGAAATCCTTCACCGGCAAATCGAAACAACCCCCGCCCACTGGTCCCCGTCCACAAGGCGCCGTCGCTTGCTTCATAAAAACTCAGCAGCCGCACGGAGGACAACGCATCGCCGGGAAAATAATTGAAACGCTTGCCTTCCAGCAAATTGATCAAATAGGTTTCGCCAAAGCCCCAAAGATGATGATGTCCATCCTCGTAAACCCCCAGATACTTGGGGCCCCCACCCTGGTTTTCCGCTGTGATCGGATAGCTTTTCAGCGAATCGTCGGATACATAATACACTCCCAAACTCGTGGTGACCCAAACTCTGCCAGAGTTGGCGACACAGACCCGGGAAATCCTTTCTTCCTCCCCGCGTTCATTCCTTTGGCTCACGCGTGTAAGCAGGCCTGCTTTGAATGAAAACAGGCCGTTGCTGGTGCAGATCCACAGCCCATTGTTGGTGCCGGCCGCCAAACTCGTGATGCCGGCCAGCGCGCAGATTTTGACCGCCTTTTGCCCCAAAAGATTATTGGTGCAATAAAAAAGCCCTTCCTGCTCGGTGGCAATCCAGATTTGGTTTTGACCATCCTCGCAAATCCCCGTAATCCGCGGGCTGCCGTTCGTAAGGTTGGAAAACGGCAGCCGCTCAAATTTGACACCATCAAACCGCGCCAGCCCCTGGCGCGTGCCCACCCATAAAAAACCCTGCTTGTCGGCCATCACCGCCGTCACCCAATTATCCGGCAAACCTTCAGTTTTGTCCCAAATGCGTGAATTAAACCTTTCGGCGACCGTTGGGAGCGCCCGAACCGATTGCCCGCAAAAAAGAAAAACGATGAAAAAAAAGAGCAAAAACCTTGAGCCGGGCCTGACAGACCACCACCTCGGGCAGTCGAGAGATTGCCCGGAATAGCCTTGCGGAGCGTGCTCGATTATAAATTGCGTATGGATGCTAAAATAATATCGGTATCAGATCGAAGACATTATGATTGCCAATCCCCGGCAGATGGCAACCTCATTGTTTGACCCGGTAAAACTTCGTGGGTGGGATGGAAACGTCCGTAAACGGCGAAGCGGCGGAACTGTTCGTGGTCCATGGCCCCTTCAGATTGGTGGATTCGAGCAAGTGGCCCGAGCCGTTCCAAATGAGCACCGGCGCCGAATTGTTGGTCCGCACAATTTGAAGATTCAGCAGCGCGCTGGCGTTCAGGCTCAGCGACACGCTCGCTGAAGTGCCGCCGCCGGCCGGCACGGACAGCGTAAACCAATGGCTTGAGGATGCATAATTGGCCGCACTCACCGAACCATTGTTGACGGTCGCGTAAGGCATCGAGGGCGCGTAGCCCGAAAGCCACACGTTGGTTTCACCCGCACCAAACGCAACCGTGGCATGCAGCACCCCGGAATCCGTCAGCGTGGCAATGCGCTTCTTGCCCAAGGTGACGAATTTGTTCGTGTCCCCGAGCAAGGCGATGCCGGACGAACCCACCGGGACAATCACAAAATAGCTTCCACCATTGTAGATATTGGCGGGACTGGCGGAAAAGCTACAGGCGCTGGAGGCATTCACGACCGCACCCGTGCCGGCAAAATAATTGTACAGGTAAACCTCGCCCGTAGCGCCCAGACTTGAAGGCACAAAACTGCCGTTGGTGATCGTGGACGACCGGGCATAGGTGAAAATGTAATATGCCCGCAGCCCTGAAAAATCAGTGTAGGTTGATGCAACCATGGGCAGGCCGCTCCCCAAGGCATCATTCAAATAGGTTTGATCCGTTGGCACCAGCGAGGCATCGGGCTTGACAATCACCGAATCGGCGCGCACCGCCAAGGACAGGTTGCCGAAACTCACCCCGGCGAGGGGATCACCCACGCCCACGGGCCCCTCCGAAAGCGTGCCGACCAGCAGGTTCCTCAATTCGACGCTGTTATAGGCATCGGTCCAGGGATAGGCCCCCATGACGCTAACCAACCGGGAATCGTAAATGAACTGGTCCCATTTATCGCTGGTCAAGTGGTCGTTGCTCACGCGCATCGTCAAGAGATTGGTGTAAAGCGAGGACTGCAGATAAATTTTCGGCGTCGGCATGCAATATTGCATGTTCAGGCCGTTGGCCGCCGCCGCCGCCGCCATGTTATTGACGAACGCCGGAGGATCCGTCAAGTTCATGTTCGGGACGGCCATTTGATTCATCCAATCCTGCTCATAGGTCACCACCCCGGCGTTTTGGATGAAGCCCATGATGTGGGCCCAATAGGCCGGGTCAATGGAAACCCCACCGGACATGATATACTCCGACCAATACGGGCTGGCGCCATCAGTCCAGCGCGCATGCGTGATCATCGGCAACCCCAGTTGCTGCTGGAATGACGCCAGACCGCTCGGAAACAGCGTTGGGTCGGCGGTGTAAGTGTTAATCCCGCCGCGATTGTTGGTGGCATCGCCCTCCCACGTGTCGGAAACCCCTTTGGGATACCACCAGCTGTCCAGCTGCATGTATCCCAGGGCCAGACCATTGGTCTTGAATTCATCGCGTACCGCCAGCAAAGTGGAGATATAAGTCCCCACATAGTAATAGTAATATGTCGTCAGGTTGTCGGTCCAATAACCGAGTTTGTTCAGTTCCACGGCGGAATCGCTCGTCGGCTGGATCTTTCCCGAAAATGCCGTCAAAGCCTTTCCCCACGTTTCAAAGGTGTGGTTGATCCCATTCTGAATCACCAAAATTGACCGATGCGTGAAACCCGCCGGCAGGGTGGGGATCGCGGCATTGATGCCACAGGAGAGTCCATCGCCGCTCACCGCATTGCTGGCAATCATGTAATTGGTCGCGGCCGAGATGATGAAGGAGTTGAAGTTGCTGTCAAAAAACAGCCAGGGGCTCTCCAGATTGAACTCGGAAAACGTATAGACCCCGAAGTTCCCGGCATAACCCACATGTCCCACGACGGCGGGGGCATTGGTTAAAATCGGAAATTGAAAATTGGCATTGGGCGTCGCCGCCAGGGTCGTTTCGGAAAACAACACCACCGGCTGGGACGCATATAAACGAATCCCAGCCGCCTGCGTGGTTGCGTTGGTATAGCTGAACGTGATTTCCGAATAGATCCCCTCGTTGTCCGCTCCCGAACCCGTCGCCAGGTTGAACGGCGCCACGCCGAGACCACCGATAAAGCTCCATGCCGGAGACGTCGAAGTCACGACGTAAGATCCGTCGCCCCGGACCGTCGCCGCCAAGCCCACCAAATTGGTGATGGTGACAGTCGAAGGGGCTGAACCCGACAGCACCAGCAGTTGCGCGTCTCCGCTCGAAACCGTAAAACCGCCGGTGGCGCTATTCGAGGCCCACAAGCTATAGTAACCGGCGTCCGTCAGTTGGACATTGGTTAACAGCAGGGTCGTGTTGGTGGCTCCTGTGAGGTTGCTGTAGTTCGTATGATCCACTGTTTTCCGCCATTGAAACGAAATGGGCTGGGGGCCGACAAAAGCGGCATAAAAGGAGGGCGTTCCGCCGGCAAACACCGTGACAAACCCCGGGGTGGTGACTTGTGAAACCATCGGCGGCGCGGGCGCCACCACACTAAATGTTACCAGTGCGCTGGTGGAAGAACCTTGGTTATTGGTCACCACCACGTCATAAGCGTAATTTCCAATGGCAAATCCGGTCGTGTTCACCGCCAACAGATTCGACGTGGCGGCGGTGGTGACCGCTGTTCCCACACTGATTCCATTGGATTGCCACTGATAGGAAAAGGGCCCTTGACCGGATGCCAGTGTCTCCAGCAACAACACCGTCACACCCGCGGTCACATTGGTGCCCGTCAAGTTGACGGGACTAGTTGTAAAAGGCGTGTTTGGATTACCCACGATCAGCCCACCGCTCCCGCGAAAGCTCCCCCCCAATCCCAGCGCCGCCAGACTGCTTGGCCCATAAACGCCCGGAGCCACATTGTTCGCGGTATTCGATGCCTTGTTAAATATCGTCAACGCTTTGACCGCCACTGTCTGATCCAGTTGCAGGGTGGTGTCTGAATCAATGGATAATGACGCCGACGCCATGTTGGTGCTGGTGGGGTTCAATTCCAGCACCTCGCCTGAAGTATTCGCGTTACCCAGCGCCAATGTCCCGCCAAACTGACTCAGATTCCCGCTGAACAAGAAGGTCAAATTGGTCAAAGTGCCAACCAATGAGCCACTGCCCGACACCAGCGTCAAGGTGTTTGACCCGCTCAACGACGCGGTAATGTCAAACGCTTCCAGCAGCGTGCCATTGGGATCATTCCCGGCGTTTTCCCAAATGGCCAGATAGGAGTTGGCGGCATTGCTGATGGAGCCGCCAAACATGTTCGTTCCGCCACCCAGATCGTTGGCGCAACGGATGACTCCGCCGTCTACAATGATGTTCGCACTCGCTGACTGCCCGTTGGTCTGTTTGACCAGTAACTCCGTATTGGCGATCAACGTCAGGGTGCCGCCGTCAAAGACATTGGGATTGGCCGCTCCCCGCGACGGATCGTTGTCCCGCACGCGGCCAAGGGTCGAAATGCCAAACCCGCTGACTGCATAAGTTGCATTAGTGGTCGAAATGTAGTTGTTTCCTCCCACGGGAACTCCGTTCGTCCAAGTCGCGCTATTGTTCCAATCCAAGCCATCCCCGGCGGGAGTTTCATAAATGTTCGCCGACCACCCACTCAGGACCACCAAGATAAAGAACACTACGGTACAACAATGCCTTCTCGTCATATGAATTGGAATTTCCGTCTGCGTCAGGTAAACCGCCGCCGGGGAAAACTCGGTGACACCGCCACCCCGGACGACAGACGCTTCGCCCCCCAGACGTCATGTTTTGTTTATTTGTATTGAAGGGCGCTCAAATGCGGAACAAGAGAGGGATCAAAGTCAGTTTGATCCTGATAAAAGTAGAATACGCGCAGAGGATCCCACGTAGTCAGAGAATACATTGCCTGGGCTTTGATCCAGTCCACATGACCGTCACAAAAAACCTGGTTTCCACCGGCGGGTCGGCTTCCCGAACTTTTATGTGGCGGCATGTTTTGATAAACAAATGCGCGCGGAGCCGGATCTACCGCCCCCCATCCTCCTGAATATTCATTATCCAGCACAGAGTCTGCGGCCAATGTCCAATATGGCTTTGACATCCCGAGTTTGACCGGACTGCGGGCTTTAAATGTGCCAAATCCGTTCTGCCAGCCTGTGATCCCCCCAAAATATTGGTAGCCAAGATCCCATTGATAGCCACTGCCTGGATTCTCATACATTGGCAACTGCGGAAGATCTGGACAACTCCAGACCGAGGCGGCGTTCGTTACAATACTCAAATTGACCTGGGCGGCGGTTTGACCGTCCGGTGGATTGAGCGCAACTTGCACCCCTACCTTATAGGTATTGTTAGTTGCATATATGCGGTCATCCAAAACGAGGTCGTTGCTGTCGCCGGCATAGATGGTATCCCCCACGGCAAGCTGCCGCAGATTGTTCACGCATCCCGCCCGCTTGGATTTTTCCTTGGCCTTGGCCAGCGCTGGCAACAACATCGCCGCCAGAATGGCGATGATGGCGATTACCACCAGCAGTTCAATCAAAGTGAAGGCGCACTTGCCATCAGGCATTTTACCCGGCAATACCAGGCCGCATTTGACATTTTTTGCGGGTCTCTTGTTCACTGGAGAAAGCCGGTTCATATATCGTGTCTTCGGTACTTGAATATTGGGATTGGTTCTTTATGGAACCGATACGCGATAAAATTTGGCGCGGTTCGTCGGCGATGGAGTGATGGTGACTGACCCGGGTGCCCCGGGAATGGATTCTTCAACCTGCCAAACCGCCCCAACCAAATTGGTGGTGGAGTGGAGCGTCCCGGCGTTGCTGGACGAGATTGTAAATGTTCCATTGCTGTTCTTCACCAGCGACACTACCGGCGCCGGCGGAGGCGTCGTTGACGGGAAGGTCAGATGATACACGGAGCTCAGATTGGTGATGGCGGCGGCCGCTTCGACGCTGTTGAGCGCACCGTTGTAAAAGTCAATCTCGGCTATATCACCGTCGAAGTAATTGGTGTTGTTGAGTCCCCTGCCGAAATCAATTTCCGCCATGGCGCTTCTTGGATTCAGCGAAAGCGCCGCGTTGGTCAGCACCTCCGCCGGCTGGTTGTCCATCACCACCCGCAGTTGTTGCTGTGAGGGATCAAAGACGAAAACTCCCACATGAAAGTTTGTGCTCACCAAAGCATCATTCGTGGCCGCAAACGTCGTGTCTGGATTTCCCAGGCCGATGTTCGCCGCGCCGGTTTGATCAATCGAAATGCCCCAGCCGTTTTGGTTGTTGGTGCTATAGAGTATTTCACTGTCCACCAATCCGGCTTGCTGGTACCACTGCGTGCCGGGCGCCGAAGCACCCGCCCCGACGGCATCTTCGCGAAACACCACCACGACGGTAAAGTTACTCTGTCCGCTTTCCGGGATCTCGCTCTCACCAGTCAAGATCAACAAGTCGGCCTGGTTGGTAAAGTCCACCGCCGGCGCGCCGGACGGCAGAACACCCGTGTGGAAAATGGGCTCCGCATTGTTCTCATAGGCAATACACTGCGAATTCGTGTCCCCCGCCCACTGGCTCACGTCGTCCCCGTCATTAAGCCCCAACTGGGCAACCAGACTGGAAGCGCGGAAGGCCTCAACCAAAACCGGCTTGGGCACGACGCTCAGGTTAAAGGCGGCGGGCACCAAGTTCGGCGTGCCGGTTGCCCCAAAATTGGCGGTTCCGAGCGCATTCAGCGCCACACTAAGGGTCTGCACATTGGCGGCCCCGGCCGCAAACGTCACGGTGGCTTGGCTTGCATTGCCGCCGGGCAGGCTGGCCACGGTGGTATTATTATTGGTCACGGTGACCGTCACTGTCTGGTTTTGATTATAACCCGCCGGGATTTCGACCTGCAAAAGCAGCGTCTGGCCTAATTCCAGTGACGAGGCCCCCTGCAAATTGACGGGATTCAAGTTGGTTGTAATATACAGAATGCCTGGCCCTCGATAGGCGCCCCCGATTCCCAACGCCGCCAATTGACCGGCGGAATATTTTCCAGGGGCCACTGCCGTCAGATAATTGGCCGCTTCGTTAAAGACGCTCAGCGTTCCCAGCTTTAAGTTCTCGTCCACTTGCAGGGTCGTGTTCGGATTCATGTACACCGACGCGGACGTCATGTTGGTGTTGGACGGATTCAACTCCAGCACTTCGCCCGAGGTCTCCGCGTTTCCGAGCGTCAATGTTCCGCCGAACTGACTTAGATTCCCGCTGAACATAAAGGTCAGATTTGTCAGATTGGCACCGCCTGCGCCATTGCCAGACACCAAAGTGAGATTGTTCGACCCGCTAAACGACGAGGTGAAATCAAACGCCTGCGGCAGCACACCACTGGCATCATTTATAGCGTCTTCCCAAATCACCAGATAGGAGTCAGCGGCATTGCTGATGGAACCGCCAAAGAGGTTCGTCCCGCCGCCCAAATCGCTGGCACAACGGATGACGCCGCCATCTAAGACGATGTTCGCGCTCGCCGACTGCCCATTGGTCTGTTTGACCAGCAACTCCGTATTGGCGACCAGCGTCAGGGTGCCGCCATCGAAGACATTGGGATTGGGCGCTCCCCGCGACGGATCATTGTCACGCACGCGGCCAACGGTCGAAATGCCAAACCCGCTGACTGAAGATACCCCATTGGTGTTTGAAATATAATTATTCCCCATGGTTGGCACGCCATTGCTCCACGTCGCTGTATTATTCCAATCGTCACCAAAACCAACCGCCGTCTCACCAATGTTGCCGGGAAGAACCACGCTCAGCGTGACCGGAGCGCTGGTGGTGGAGCCGTAACTATTGGTCACCACCACAGTGTAGTTATAATTGCCCAGCGCCATGCCGGTCGTGTTCACTACCAAGGCATTCGTCACGGCGCTGGTGGTCACCGCCGTGCCCACGTTGACGCTATTGGACTGCCATTGATAGTAAAATGGCGGGGTGCCACTCGACAGCGTCTCGGACAACGTCACGGGCGTATTTTGCCCCACCACCACACTGCTGGGCGAGGCCACCGGAACAGTCGTCTGGGGCGCAAAGTTTGCCACGGTTACCGTCACACTGCCGGCACCCTGAAAAGTTCCGCCATAACCCAGGCCGGCCCAATTGGCGGCATTGTAGGTGCCCACCGGCAATGAAATCGGAATTCCCGAAACCGTTTCAAATAGGGTCAGGCTGGCAATGGTGATCGAAGTGTCCACTCGCAACACAGTATTCGACCGCATATATATTGACAGCGAAGGCATACTCGCACTGGAGGGATTTAATTCCAAGATCGTGTTGGCACAACCAGGCCCGCCCACCACGAGGGTGCCTGTAAATGCGCTCAAATTTCCAGTAAACATAACCTCCTCATTTGTGTCCGTCGATGAGGTGGGAGAACTAAACCCCGACAGTATCGTTATGGTATTACCGCCAGTCAGTGTTGCGGCGATGTTTAACGTGTTGGTCTTGGTGCCTGAAGAATCGCCCGTGGCAGAGGCATTAACGACAATATACGAGTTTGCCGCATTGGTGATGGTGCCGTTTAACGTAGCCATGCCGCCGCCTGTGTTGTTGGCCCAATACAACTCCCCGCCCTGTAAAATCCAATTCGCAGAGGCCGATTCCCCGTTCACCTGCTTGAACAGACACTCAGTGTTGGGGCTGACGGTTATTGAGCCGCCATCGAATACGTTCGGATTTGGCGCCGCTGGACTAGAGGCGGGATCGTTGACTCTTACCCGGCCTTGGGAATTGGGAGACCCCCAAACCACTCCCGATCCACTTCCCGCCCCCGTCGTGGTGACGTAGTTGTTTGCGCTGGTCGGAACCGCCCCCCATGGTGCCGCCAAATTCCAGTCATTGTTTCCCTGTCCAGAAACTTCCGTGATGTTGGGCAACTGCGCCTGCGCGCTGCTGGAAAACAATAACGACGACAGTACTGCGGCAGACAAAGCCAGGTATTTTAGATGGTTCTTTTGAATTTGCATATGCTTTGGACTTGAGATTAATATTCTCTTCGGAGCTTGATTGTCAGTAATTGATCGTTGGTTGATTCGTGACCGATCAGTTTCCATTCCACATCAGCCGGTAAAACGCGTCCGGTGTGGGGGCCGCGTTGTCGGTAAACTGGAACACGCCGCCAACGGGTGCGTTGGTCGTATAGATTGTGGTCCAAGTCACCAGATCGGTGGACACCTGCACGTTGTAGGTGTAGCCGGGGATGCCGGCGAAGTTCATGCTCGCCGTGCCGCCGGTAAAGGCGATGCCACTGGCCTGCCCGCCCACCCCGTTGGAACTGCCCACGGTCAAAGTGATCACCGCGCTGCTCGTCCCGCCAAAGCCATCCGTGACCGTGTAGCTGAACTGGTCGTCCACCAAATTCGGGTTACTATACAGCACATAGCCCCCGCTGATGCTCAAGGTGACCCCATTGGTGCTGGTGCCGACACTGGCCAAGGTCAACGTGTCACCATCCAGATCCGTAGCGTTGGTCAGCAGGTTGCTCACCAGAATCTTCCAACTGTTCAGCCCATTCCGCGTGTAGGTGTTGGGTTTGGCCACCGGCGGATTATTGCCCACCACCAACTTGCCAGCTCCGGAAAAGACGCCACCGTAACCCAAGTTTGCCAAAGCGGTTGCAGTATAGCCACCATTGGGTACCGCAATGCCTCCGATGGTGAAACTGGCCACGTTTACCCTCTCATCTAAAATTAAAACCCCGTTTGTGT
This sequence comes from uncultured Bifidobacteriaceae bacterium, assembly GCA_964532525.1. Lineage (GTDB taxonomy): Bacteria > Verrucomicrobiota > Verrucomicrobiia > Limisphaerales > UBA11358 > UBA11358. The sequence goes on along the minus strand of CAZHIM010000003.1, from coordinate 74,244 downwards.
TGGGCATGGTCAGCTTCATGTTGGGATTTACCGCCGAGTTGGCTAGCTCCACCACCCCCGCGATAGTCGCATTCCCGATGCTCAACGTGCCGCTGAACCCGCTCCAATCCCCCGTCACCAAATTGGTGTTGACCGATGAAAATGCGTTTTGGCCGGAGGTAATCAATGTGAGGTTGCCCGTCCCCACCACGGTCGAGGCAATAATTAGCTCCAAATTATTAAAAAGAGTATCGGCAGCCAAATAACCATCGGCCGCACTGGTGATCGTGCCGTTCAAAGTCACTGTCTCGGATCCCTGGTTGGGCGACAGCCGAACCATCGGATACAACCCGGTAACGTTGACGTTATTATAGTTGCTGAAGATGATATTGGCGGTGGCCGATCCTCCGTTTGCCTCCTTCATTAACAACTCCGAGCCCGGCGGGATGATCAAATTGTCGCCAAGGAATGCGCTCGTATTGCCATCAGCCGGCGTCCGGACCCGCCCGGCACCGAAATTGACTCCGTAATAGCTGCCCAATCCTGCTGAACCGGTCGTGTTGGTATAAACAATGTAGGTGACGCCGCTGACCGGAGCGTTCCCACCCGTCCACTGGCTGCCTTGAGTCCAATCCGTTCCAGCCGCAGCACCCGTGGCGGCCTCAATAATATATCCGGTCAGAATGCCGACCTCTGTGGAGTTGGTCTCGCCGCCTGCCCCCACCGACGACACCTCGTAGTAATACGTCGTATCGTTCACCAGCCCGCTGTCCACATAATTGGTTCCACTCGCGCTGCCCACGGTTGTTTCCGCACCGCTGCTGGTCGCGCGTTTCACGTTGTAGCTCGTCGCGCCAAAAGTGCCATTCCAAGACAAGCTGACCTGTCCGCTGCCGGTATTCACCGCGGTCAAACCCGTCGGCGGAAACGGCGACGCACTGGGAGTGGCGCTGATCTCGATGGAATTGGCGCTTGCGCCGGCAATGTTTGTCGAGGAGACAACATAATAATAGGTCGTGCCGCTCAACACCTGCGTGTCCACATAATTCGTGACACTTAATATATTGGTCACTGTGTAGGTGCCGCTCACCGTGCCCCGTTGCAGGAAGAAAGTCGTCCCGCCCCCAGCCGTCCACGACAAGTTCACCTGCGCCGGATTCCCGGTCGTCACGCTAACCCAGGTGGGCGTCGAAGGGGGTCCAGCGACCGGCGTGGCGCTGGCTTCCAGGGAATTACCGCTCTCGATGCTGCTGCCATTCACCGCTGAAATCTCGTAGAAATACGGGGTGCCATTTACCAGCCCGGTGTCCGTGTAATTTGTGCTGCTGACATTGTTGACGGTGGTCTCGCCGCCACTGGTCGTCGAACGTTTGACATTATAGCTCACTGCGCCGTAAACCGGCTGCCACGACAAGGCCACCTGGGAACTGCCAGGTAACGCTGTCAAATTGGGGGGAGCCGTAAACCCGACCGTCAATGAACCATGGCCGGAAAACGTTCCGCCAAAGCCCAAGGCTGACAGTTGCGCCGGCGTATAGGTGCCCGCCGCCACGGTATTATTGGTGATCGAAAAGCTCTGAACGCTGATCGGCTTGTCCAAAATCAAAACTCCGTTCACCCGGGGCATCGCCAGCGGCATGTTCACGTTCATCGCCGAATTATTCAGCTCCACCACCGCCGCAATCGTCGTATTCCCGATGTTCAACGTGCCAGTGAACCCGCTCCAATTCCCCGTCACCAGGTTGGTGTTGCTGCTATCAAATGAAGTTGCGCTCCCCGCCGATGAGACCAGCGTGATGTTGTTTGCTCCCACCACCGTCGAGGCAATATTGAGGGTTAATTTATGATTCGAGGTGTCAGAAGCCAGATAACTGTCTGTCAAATTGGTGATCGTTCCATTCAACGTCACTGTCTCCGCACCCTGGTTGGGGGACAGCCGAATCATCGGAAAAACGTTAGCGTAACTAATATTGTTGTAGTTGCTGAAAATGATGTTGGCGGTGGGCGCCCCCCCGTTCGATTCCTTCAGCAACAGTTCAGCGCCGCGGGGGATGGTGAGGCTGCCACCATCAAACACATCTACATTGCCATCCGTCGGCGTCCGGACCCGACCGAGCCCGAAATTGACTCCGTAATAGTTGCCTAATCCTGCAGTGGTGTTGGTGTAGAGAACGTAATTATTGGCGGCGATTGGCACCGCGTTGCCAGTCCATTGGGAGGTTGCATTCCAGTCCGTTCCCGACGCACCACCCGTCGTGAGCTCAAGAATGTTGGCCGGCTGCGCCTGCACGCTGCTGGAAAACAACAGCGATATCGCCGCCAAACCAAGCCATCTCGCCAGACCGGCACGGCAGGGCTGAATTTGCGGGGGGATCGCGGTGGAACAAGAACCGTTATTGCTGCTGTTTTTCTTCATAATTTGCAACATGCTTGGCTGATGGAACGTTTGAATTTCTGCGTTAGAAACGAAATACCGTACCGGTGAACATTTGCCGACGCCCCTCGGCTGATCGTAATTCAATGTCTGCATATGTGTAGGCGACGGTAATTGAGAATATTTTAGCATCCACGAGCAGATCTGTCTTGACGCATGAACTGCCCTCACGCGGAGTGCCTGAGGCAACGGCATTTATTTGGGGCGCTTGCGCTTTTGGTTGGCGCTTCCAGCCGGCGCCCACCGGAGGCACAGCCCATCCGCGGCTCGATTCGGAGGCTATTGGGGCTGGGGAGGTGCCCGTTTGGCTCCGAGCCAGGAAACAGGCGCGAGTGACTTGATTTCCGGGGCCTTGGCTCTGGGAAGCCGTTCACAGAGATCTTGCAGGCATCCGGCCGGGTTGTGCTACGGCCGGCTTACCCGATAGAAGCCGGCGGGAAACGGGGGATTAGCATCATGGTAATTTGTAACGCCTGATGCTCCTATTAGAAAATTTGCAAGCAAGTTCCAAGGACCTTGAATGCTTGGTGATCGCTCGATCGAATGAATTGTCCCGGAAACACCGGTAAAATTCAATTGCAAACCGTCAACGCTGATTTCCGGAATTTGCAGTTTCGGCTCCGGCAACGCCTCGATGACCGACTGACCAAATGCCACCCCCAGGGATTGCTGTCCCTGCGTATCAAAATGAAGCCCCGGACTGGACCAGGGTGTAAGGGTCGAAAACTGGGATGGATCAGTATCAATCATAAAGACATTAGACACGGTTGCGGCTGCAAATTCCTGGCCCGCGCGCAATAAAAGATAGCCGGAATAGCTTGAATCAGACGGAAGAGAATAGACGGTTTGATTGGCGGAAATCCGGCTTAGAAAAAAAGGCAAATTCGTGCCGTAGGGTTTGTTTGTCGCATACGTCAGGCGCACATCGTTGATGAACCTTGCCAGGTTCGTGCCGTAAGCGCCGGCCGCACCCACGCCGTCGTCAATATCGGTTTCGCCCTGCACCCAGATCATGCCATCCAATTCGATGCTCGCGGCTGGATAGGCCTGCGCCAAACGAGACAAACCCGCGCTGACGACGCTTTGGAAAACAACATAATCGGGCCCGTCGCCATTCGTGGAGCTGCTTCCATTGGCAGCCCAATTCGTAACCAACGAAGTTCCGCCGTCGGCATATTTGATGATCGCGACCATGACGATATTTGTGGAAACGCCGTTCGTCAGCGCATAATAATCGGCGAGCGTGCGCCCAAAAGTCAACTCCGGGCCAAATGTAGCGCCGCCGCCCAAAGCGGAGATGCCGGGGCGCAAGGTTGTGAGGGTGCCGAGGGTGCCATCGCCATTGACAGCGCCACCAACCAGATAATAGTAGATTGGAACATCAGCCTGTGGTTGGAGAAGCCTGACCGCCAACCCATTGGTCAGCGCGCGGCCGTCTGAATTTGATTGACCGCCTTGGAGATAGACCTTGAGAATGTTAGGGTAGTTTGGTGGAACCTCTGGTGTCGCGCTGACTTCCGCGGAATTGCCGCTTTGGTCGCTGCTGCCATCCACCGCCGGAACCTCGTAAAAATATGTCGTGCCATTCACCAGCCCCGTATCTGTATAACTCGCATTGGCTACGTTAATAATCGCTGTTTCCACACCGCTCGTCGTGGAACGCTTCACCTTGTAGCTCACTGCGCCGTAAACCGGCTGCCACGACAATGCCACCTGGGCATTGCCAGATACCGCCGTCAAACCTTGGGGCGTGCTGACACTATTGGCAACAATCGTCAACGAGCCGCTGCCTGAAAAGGTTCCACCAAATCCCAAGTCAGCCAGTTGCGCTGGCGTATAAGTCCCTGCCGGCACAGCATTATTGGCAATAAAAAAGGTCTTTACACTGATTGCTTTGTCCAGAATCAACACCCCGGCCGTCTTCGGCATGGCCAGCGCCATGTTGGTATTCACCGCCGAATTATTCAGCTCCACGACCCCCGCAATAGTCGCATTCCCGATGTTCAACGTGCCACTGAACCCGCTCCAATCCCCCGTCACCAAATTGGTGTTGCTGGAAGAAAACGCATTCTGGCCCGATGTCACCAATGTGATGTTGCTCGGCCCCACCACCGTCGAGGCGATATTAAGTTCCAAGTTATTATAAACAGTATCAGCAGCCAAATAACCATCCGTCGCACTGGTGATGGTGCCGTTCAAAGTAACCGTCTCCGAACCCTGGTTGGGCGACAGCCGGATCATCGGATACGCCCCGCCGGGGTTCGCATTGTTATAGTTGGTGAAAATGACGTTCGCGCCGGCCGATCCGCCGTTCAGTTCCTTCATCAATATTTCAGTGCCAGGCGGAACAATGAGGCTCCCGCCGAGAAACCCGCTCGCAACGCCATTGGCCGGGGTCCGAATATATCCGGTTCCAAAGTTGACTCCGTAATAGCTGGATAAGCCAGAATTATTTGAGGTGTTGGTGTAGAGGACATAGTTGTTGCCGGTAGTTGGAATTGCCCCGCCGCCCCACTGGGCGCCTTGATTCCAATCCGTTCCTGACGCACCGCCCGTGGTGGCCTCAAGAATATCAACCGCCTTGGCGTGACCACATGAAAAAAACTGAACAAAAATCATGCCCAAACATAGGTATCCAAGCTTGCTTGTCAGATGAGGGTAATCCAATGTCTGCATATGTGTAGGCGACGGTAATTGGGGTACTCTAGCATCCACAAGCGGATGTGTCTTGGCGCATGAACTGCCCTCACGCGGAGGGCCTGAGGCAGCGGCATTTGCCTGGAATTGAGGAGTGGCTGGCGAAGTTCAAAAACGGGCTTTTTTCGGCCAACAACGCCTTTGATCTTATGGACGGGCGAGCGTCACGACGTCATTCTCACCATCCCCGCGGCGTTTCTTCATTACGTTCGGAGGTTTCGTGACGAACCAGTCAAATTTCTAAAATTGAGAACGTGGGGGCAAAAATCGGCCGCCCTGTGTTTTACCCAGCCAGCTAACTGCGTGCCGGCTTGCCTACTCATCCTCAAAGGCGGGTTTGAGCGACGCATGGTTGGCTTGCATCCGTTCCCGGATCGTGGAATAGGGAATGACACCGCAGCGTGCGGCCCACGCATCGTATTCCGCGCTCAACCGGGTGACGATTTCAGGATGTTCGTTGGCGGAGTCATGAGACTCAACCCGATCGGTGGCGAGGTTGTAAAGCTGCCAGGCTTTTTTCGACGGAGGGGCGACGAGTTTCCAATCGCCGGCCCGGATGGCACGGTTGCCTTCGTGTTCCCAGCAGAACACGCGGTTGGTGTCGCCGCGGTCCCCTTTCAGCATGGCGGTGATATCCAGCCCCTCTGGTTTAAGGTTGTGGGCGGCCGGGTACTTTGCGCCCGCCAGACTCAAAAACGTGGGCAGCAGGTCAATGACATCTGCCGGCTCGCGAACCAATGTGCCGCACTTTTGATTCGGAATGCCGGCTGGCCAGTTGGCAATGAGCGCCGTGCTGATGCCCCCTTCAAAGGCGGTGGTCTTATGCAAACGCCAGGGGGTGTTGCTCACCGTCGCCCATGGCCGGTCGTAACCGCGAAAGGAATCACGGTCACCGATGGGCACCGAATGATCCCCGCCGTTGGGATCCTCCGCCGCGCCGCCATTGTCTGAAAGCACAACGACCAGCGTGTTGCTGGCCACCCCCAGCCGTTGAAGTTCAGCGGTGAGTCTGCCGATTTCGCGGTCCATGTGCTCGGTTTGCGCGGCATAAACCTCCATCCTGCGTGCCCATTGTTTTCTCTCGTCATCGGTCAGTTCGTCCCAGGGCTTCACCTTGCCCCGGTCCATGGGGGCCATGGTCTGGGCCTGGGCTACGATGCCCAGTTGCTTCATTTTGACCAGCCGCCGGGCCCGGGTGGCCTGCCAGCCCTGGTCATAGGCGCCCTGGTACTTGGCAATCTCTTCTGCCGGAGCCTGCAAGGGCCAGTGCGAGGCGTTAAAGGCTAGATACAGGAAGAAGGGCTTGCCCCGCGGCTGCTTCACCGCCTCGTCAAGGAATTGAATGGCGTGATCCGCGAACGCGTCGGTTGAGTAAAACCCGTCGTGCGGCGGCACATAGGGCTGGTCATCCAGGGCCATGCGGGCGCGCGGACCCTCGCCGGAATTGCCGCCGAAATAATTCATCGCCCCATCCACCTGTACGAATGAGTGATCAAACCCGCGCCGCACCGGCCATTCGTTGGGCTGCCTGCCCAGATGCCACTTCCCGGACATCAGCGTCTGGTAACCGGCGGCGCGCAGGAGTTCGGCCAAGGTCGGACTGTTGGTGCTCAGGTGATCCTGATAAGCCGGGCTGGCGGCGGCCTTGCGGGCCGCGGCAGCATAGTCATCAATCATCTCGCCAACGCCCACCTGATGTTGATAGCGCCCGGTAAGCAGGGCTGCGCGCGTGGGGCAACAGCGGGCTTGGTTATAAAACTGCGTCAACGCCACGCCGCCGGCCGCCAGATGATCAATGTTGGGTGTGGCAATTTCAGAGCCAAAACAACCGAAATCCGAATACCCCAAATCATCGGCGAGAATCAGCACGATATTCGGCCGGGGGGCGGCCGGGCCGGCGCCCAGCGTTCCGACGAGTGCGAAGCAGGCGGAAAAAACCACCCAGCGCAGGAAAGAGGCGGTTTGCTGCATGTTGCCTGATTTGGGGCAGGTCTCAGTTAGCCTTGGATCTGACGACTCCAAAATCAATGTATTGCTCACCGCCGGTGTTCCGGCAATGGATGGCGATCAGATTTTTGCCCGGTTTGATGGCCCGGCGTCCGCGGGGAGAAAACGAGAAATCTTCATAGGTGGAAGTGGCCCCCTGGGCGCTGATGGCCAATACTCCGTTAATATAGACTTCCGCGTCATCGTCATGATTCATCCAGCCAAGCAGCTCATCCCACGCGCTTCCGTTTAACTCAACTTCGCGGCGGAGCCAGATGTCGTCCGTGGTCCAGACGGTGTTGACCACAGCGGTGGAATTCTGGGTTCTGCCGAAGCCACCCTGTCCCACCTGCCAGTTTGACGCAGCGAACGTCACGGCATACCAGTTGTCCGCCGGCCGGGTGGTGGTATAGCTCCAAACCGCGGGTTTCGTATCCGCCGCCGCCACCACCGGCACAAAGCCCGGAGGTTTGGGCATGGGAGCCCAACCCGCCGCCTTGGTTTTGTCGCGTTTCGCATATTTCTGCCAGACCTGTTGATCGTAAAGCATCCGCATAAACACGCCGCCCACGACCGACCGCGCGGTAAATCCGACTTTCCTGGCGGTCTTGGTCTGGTACCAGTCCGTCAGCGGCGAGCGATCCGGCGTCTGATCGATGAAATGAACCACCGGCGCGACCAGCGACTCAAAATCCTCGCGATTGTCCGTAAGCGATGCCGTCCAGGTGATCCAGTCGAGTTTGGTGTAGTCTTTGCGATTGTCGAGCGGCAGGCCAAACTCGTTTTGTGTCTTCTTGTAAAAGTCCATTTCCTTGCGCGTGACACTGGGCGGAAACAAGTTCAAACCGAGAACCCGGTCCCAGACCAGATTGTATTTCTGGCTCCATGAGCCGGGCTTGTCGAACGCCAGCCGGTAATGGTCGCCATCCTCGGCCTCTTTCACCCAGCGCAGGGCGAAGCCCGCAGCGAGTTGGTGGTATTCCTCGGCTTTTGCCTGGTCGCCACGCATTTCGCACAACTTGGCAAACGAACCGAGCCCGCAAATCGCTTTTGCGCTCAAATTGACGTTGTGCGCAAGGTGTCCGGCGAAGTCATCCGTGCAAAGCTGGTTTTCCGGGTCAAAGCCCTTTTCCTTCAGGTAATTCGCCCACTGCTCAAGCTGTTTCCAATATAAACCCGCAAAATCCGCGTTACCGTCCACGTTCGCGACGGCGGCAAACAGGCATAACAAATTCCCCGATTCCTCCACCGGCATCTGGTTGTTGATGCCGTGCTCCCCGTCACCATAGACTTGGCCGTTGGCCTTGGGATAAGTCCCCAAGTCGTGCGGGGCAAAAGGAAACTTCCAGCGGTCGCTCGCCGCGTAATTCATGAAGGGCACCATAAACGCCTTCGCCAGCGTGGGGTTGAACAATAGAAACTGCGGCGAGGACGGGTAAAATACATCCGACGTGCCAATGCACCCGTTGGAATGATTTTCCTTGCAGAACTGGAGCGGCCGGCCGTTGGCATCCGCCACGATCTTTCCGGCCGCGAAACACTGGCGATAGGAGAGCGCGCCCAGCAGCGCATAATTTTCGCCGCCGGCCTTCCGCAGATCCGTCAGCAATTCTTCATCAAATGACGCGCAGCGGTTTTGCAGAGAGCTGTAATCCTGCGCCGATGCCCTTAACAGATCGGCCGCCTCCCAGCCCTGGCGGCGCCAATACGGCCGCAGGTTCTTCCGCATATACTGAATGGAATACAAGTCGTCGTAGGCGAGCATCAACCAGTTCGATCCAGCCAATCCGCCCAACGCATCCAATTTCAAAGTGCAAGCGATTACGGTATCGTTGCGGCCGTTGTTCTGCAGCACTGCCGCCGCGGCGGGAGCGGGCAGCGGGCCATCGCCCAAAAACGCGGCCCGGGTTGCGTCGGCGGTGTTGGCCGTCAATTGCCCGTTCGCCGCTTCCGCCAGGGCCAGGTAGAAATACCCCCAATCAATCCGCAGGTCGTCGCCGCGTTTTTGCAGGATGGGTTGTTCCACCGTGCCGACGCGCCAAGCTTTGATTTTTGCCGAGTCAGCCGGTTCGAAATTGACGGCCTGGTCGGGTGTATTACAGGCCATCGCCCCCCGTGCGTCCAAATAAGCGGAAACCCGGTGGTCTTTGCCGTCCGTTGAACGAGCTTCCCAGGTCAGGTAAGTGACGGGACGGGACAGCACATCCAAATCATCCGGCAACATCGGGGTCATGAAGGTGAGCGTGAGGCGCACGCCGTTGGTCTCAAAGGCATAGATCGTCCGTGTGGGCAGGACGTCCAGCTTGGTCTGGGGCAAGGCCGGGACGTTCGCCGGCTCCACGCCCATGACCCGAAAATTCTTCCCGTCAATCTTCACCAGCCCGGTCAACTGGCGGGCCTTGCCGGTCCAGTGCGTTGTGTCGGCGTCGGTCAATTTGTCCGCCGCCGACCAGAGGCTGAAATACGGGTCGCAGGCCACCAACGGAACCGCCGGCGGGCGGAAGGTTTCAGCGCCCAGCGCGGTCAAGACCGAAAGCAGCATGGCACCGACTACGACAACGGCCCGGCGGTTTAAGCGGCTTCTAAAAATCATATTTGTGGAACGCAGAGGCATAAACACATTATGCCCGGATCGAAATCTAATCATATCGTCCATGAGGATGATACCGGTCGGAGCAAAGTGCACGCCCAAATTTTGATTTCGTTGAGTGGGCTTCCATCATCGGTTTGGACGATTGCTGCGCGGCAACGTGCATTTTACTCTGATGCCACACCGCTTTGATTCGATGTCTATGATTTGCAAGCCCTTGGCTGGTATTGGGTTCCTTGGAAAATGTTTTTTGGTATTGTTCTGCTTGAGCCCGCTGGCCGTGAAATGCCAGGCGGCGGACACGAATCCGCTTCCGAACATCGTTTTGATATTGGCGGATGACCTTGGTTTCTCAGACGTGGGCTGTTTTGGCTCGGAAATCTCGACTCCCAACCTCGATCACCTGGCATCTGAAGGCCTGCGGCTGACACAATTCTACACCACGCCGCGCTGCTGTCCGTCCCGGGCAGCGCTCCTCACCGGACTGTACCCGCAGCAGGCTGGCATCGGCAACATGATGGAAGATCAAGGGCTTCCCGGCTACCGCGGCGAGCTGAATCAACACTGCCTCACGATTGCGGAAGAATTGCGCCTGGCAAACTATCACACATCCATGGTTGGCAAGTGGCACCTGTCCCACATCTATTTCGACGGCAAAAAGCAATTAAATCACGAGTCTGACGAGCCGTTTTGGGATGATAAAAATAGCTGGCCGCTTCAGCGCGGCTTTGACGATTACTTCGGCACCATCCACGGCGTGACCAGTTACTACGACCCGTTCTCGCTGGTATGCGGCAACACGCCGGTCAGCCCGGCAGGCACCAATTTTTATTACACCGATGTCCTCACAGAAAAGGCCGTCGCCGGCATCAATCGTCTGGCCGGAGGCGCCAAGCCGTTCTTTCTCTATTTGGCCTACACCGCGCCGCATTGGCCGTTGCAGGCGCCGGAGGAGGACATTGCCAAATACCGCCGGATTTATCGCGCCGGCTGGGATGTCACACGAACCAACCGTTATCAACGCCAGATTGCGATGGGAATCATTGACAAAAACTGGCCGTTATCGCCGCGCGACCCGCGGGTGCCGCCATGGGAGGAAGCGCACAACAAAAATTGGGAGGCAAACCGGATGGCCACCTATGCCGCCATGGTGGAGCATCTCGACCGCGGCGTGGGTAAAGTCCTGGAGGCCCTCAAAAACCGGGGCATCGAGAAAAACACGCTGGTGATCTTCTTTTCTGACAATGGCGGATGTGCTGAAGTCATTCAACCGGCGTGGTACGATGTCCCCAGCCGGACCCGTGACGGCCGAAAGATTCAAGTTGGCAACAGCAAGGCCTTCGCCGGGCCGGAGGATGTCTGGCAAAGCTACGGTGTGCCTTGGGCCAATGTGAGCGACACGCCCTTCCTGCTCTACAAGCACTTCACGCATGAAGGCGGCATCGCATCGCCGTTTATTGTGCATTGGCCGGCCGTCATTCAAAATCCCGGCACACTGTCCGCGCAGTTCGCCCATGTCACCGATATCCTGCCCACCCTGGTGGAGGTTGCCCGAACAAAACACCCGGATCATTACGCCGGCCACGCCATCCTGCCCCTTGAGGGCAGAAGCCTGCTCCCGATTTTCAAAGGAATGACCCGCCCGGATACCACCCCCACTTTCTGGGAGCATGAAGGCAACCGCGCTGTGCGACTACAGGAGTGGAAACTGGTCGCGCGCAACAGACAGCCGTGGGAACTCTATGACACGGAAGCCGACCGCACCGAACAAAACAATCTTGCAGCCACACACCCGGAGAAGGTAAAAGAGCTGTCTGATTTATATGATGCCTGGGCCAAACGTTGCAATATCATCCCGTTCGACACCCTTCCGCATGTGCGTCCAACCATCAAGGGGCACGGCGACGAAAGGCGAACTGCGTATTCTGATGACTAGGCAAAATCAGCCTTGGCACCGCAACATTTGCCGTCCGGTCCCTGCACCATGCTTTGCAAACGACGCGGCATGGATTCATTGAAACGCCAACCTGCCTGCCATGAACGTGACCGTTGGAATCGTCGAAGATGATGCCGTCCTGCGCAAATCCCTCGCCCGGCTGGTTGGCAACACCAAAAACATGCAATGTCTGGCGGCCTGCGCCACGGGCGAAGAAGCATTGCAAAAGCTCCCGTCACTCCAGCCGCAAGTCGTGCTCATGGACTTGAATCTTCCGCAAATGCCCGGCACGGAATGCATTCTCCGGTTGAAGGAACTTCTGCCCGCAACCCAAATCATCGTGCTGACCGTTTATGAGGACAGCGAACATATATTCCGTGCCTTGAAGGCTGGTGCCAGCGGATATCTGTTGAAACGAGCGGAACCCGACGAGGTCCTCGAGGCGATCCGGAATGCCTGCGAAGGCGGCGCGCCCATGAGCAGCCAGGTGGCTTACCAAGTCGTGCGCTCGTTTCATGAGCCGGCGCCCAAGGGGCTTGACACCACGGCCTTGACCGATCGGGAAAAGGAGATACTGACATTTCTCTCCCAAGGTTTCGCCAACAAGGAATTGGCCGATAAATTGCAGATCAGCGTGCCCACCGTGCGAACGCATTTGCACCACATCTACGAAAAGCTCCACGTCCGTTCTCGTTCCGAAGCCATTGTCAAATACTTGAAATGACCCGCCGCGCGCGCGCGCCGGCCGGAACCGAGCCGCTTCGATCCACTCTTTTTTCAGTGGCGGGGAATCCGTTCACCCAAAAAACGCGCAGCCGGTGCCGGCTGCGCGTTTCAACCAACCCGTTGCCCAAAGCTCGAGGTTACGGATAAACCAAACGGAAGAATGTCGCCGGGTTGGTCGGATTGATCGGGATATTCACATTATTCGTCGTGGTGGCGCCGGTCCAATTTGCCCAGTTGGTGTACAATCCCTTTGCGAGCGTGTTGGTCTGCACTTCCAAGCGCCAGCCGATGGTCGGCCAATTCAATTTCAGGCCGCCGTTGGTGGAGGTGACCGTAATCGGTTCCGGATGAGTCGGGCCCGCCGGGATGATGGACAACACCGAGATGCTGCCGTCCACAGCGAGGTTATTCGTCCAATTCGCCCCCCCGCCCAGCACGCTCATCGTGCCGCCACCTGTGACGGGTTGGCTGAAGAGCGTAAAGGTGTCGCCAACGGCCAGCGCCGGACCGAGATTCGTCACCAGCAAGGTGCCCGAACCGGTGTTGTTCAAACTGCCGGACACCGATACCAGGTCATTGGACTGTGCGAGCAACTTGTTCACTTCGACCAGCACGTTGCCGTTCAGAGTCAGGTTGCCGTTGACCGTGAGGGTGCCGGTGCCGTCGCCCGGAGCCAGCGTGCCATTGGCGGTGACGCTGCCATTCACCGAGCCGATGCCGCCAAGCGTCTGGTTGGCGCCCAATGTCCAGGGCGAAATGGCCGAAACATCCAGCACGCAGTTGGTCTCGAGGGTGAGACTGACGCTGCCGGTCAAGAGGGCGCCGGACGCCAGCGTGAGGGTGCCGCTGGCGATTGTCGTCGCCCCCGTATAAGTGTTCGTGCCCGCGAGGGTGACGGTTCCGAACGTCACTCCGCCCGTGCCAACAACGGGGCCATCGAGGTCCAGCACGGTGCTGGCCGAGGACAGGATCGCATTGCTGGCGCCGTTGAGAGTGATCGTCCCGTCCAAGGTGTTGACATCACCCGCCGTGGCACCGGTGCCCTGAAGCGTCCCATTGGTCATGACAATATGGTTCGCCGGCACCGGCAGAGTTTGATTGAGACTGTAGAGTTGGAGCGTGGCGCCGGGCTCAACCGTAAGCGTGTTACCGGTGAGGCCCAAGGCACAACGCCGTTCAAACGAAAGGATTCCCTGCTTCACATCCACGTTGCCAAGGTCGGTGGCCCAGACATTGGTCAAGCCGGCGACCGTGGTGCCACCGTTGAGGTTGAATTCACCGGTGCCCACCTTGATCAAGTTATGGCCGTTCGAAACCAGTCCCGGATCCGAATCCGCCATGGTGCGCAAACCGATCAAACCGGTGCCGCCGACGGTCGTATCGGCAGTCAACGTCACGTTGCGACAGGCATTGTTCTGATCGGCGCCGGAATTGATCAGCGCACCCGCGCCGTTGACACCCGCCCCGGAAACGACCACCGGCTGCAATCCCAGGCCGTTCCCGTTGATATCCAGGGTCGCGCCATTCGTGATGTAAACGGGATTCGCCGCCGCCCCCAGCGCGGTGGCGTTGCCCAGCCGGAGATCGCCGCCACTGACGGTCACGTTGCCGCTGAAAGTGTTGGCCGTGTTGATCGCCAGGCTGTTCGTTCCGCTCTTCGTCAAAATCAGGTTGCCGGCCAGGCTGCCGGAACCGGAGAACGAATAGTTCAACGCGGAATTGCTCACCACCACACTGCTCGGATACAAATTGCTGATCAAGTTCACCGCCGCATTGCTGGCGGCATCGTTGAACAACACGTTGGCAGCGGTGGCAAAGGTCACCGGCGTGCCGTTCATCAACCAGTTGGTGGTCACCGTGTCCCAATTGCCGCTGACGTTGCCCACCCAAGTGGCTTCGGAGATACCGGTCACCAACAGGTCAATGGTGTGTGCGGCCGTGTTGGTGACCAGCCTGGCCACGGTGCCCAGCGGCAACTGCCCGAGGGTCAATCCACCCGGCCCGCTGATCGTGCCGTAGCCAAAGAGCGGAAATTCTCCCACCGACACCGGCCCGCTGGCGTTAACGGCCACCGAACCATTCAAAACCAGATTGGTGATGATGCCGGCCGGAGTGTTGGTGGTCGAAAAGTCGTCCTCCAGCGCGGAATTTGTCCCGCCACCGATGGTCACCCCCGGCACGTTCACGGTGCCAGCCGAGGATTGCAGGAACGCCAGGATCGAGTTGGCATTCACCGTGATTGAGCCGGGCGAGGCGTGAGCCGGACCGAAAACAAGCTTGCCGGCATTGACGATGGTCGGGCCCGTGTAGGTGTTGGCTCCGGTCAAAGTCAAGGTGCCCGCGCCGAGCTTCGTCAAGCCGCCGCTGCCGGCCGCCAGCAGCGGCTGCGCAATGGTGATATTCAGGTTGGTGGTGTCCACCGTCACGCCGCCATTTTGCACAAAGGCATTGGTCAGACCCTGGAAAAACGCCGTGCTGCTGAACGTGGGCGTGAGCGTGCCGCCGTAGAAATCCACTTCCGAATCGGAGGTGCCACCCGAAGTCACCTGCCCGCAAATCAGGGTGCCGCCCGGCCATAAATTGACCGTGGCCTTTTGCGCCGCGATACCCAGATACACGTTGCCCACCCCGGCAGGATTGCCCGCGGCATAGACCACGGTTCTGCCCGCCACATCCAAAATGTAGGAGGTGGAAGTGTCTTCGCCGGCGAGTCCCAGCCGGAAATTCCCGGTCACCAAGTTTGTCATGAAGAATGACCCTCCATTCGTCACCGCAAAGTCCATGATGGTGCCGGGAACCGTGTCCTGCATGCGCCAGCCATCGCCGGTTTGCACCAGCTTGCCGCCGTTGATAATGGTGTTGCCTCCGGTCTGCGTTGCCTGTGCGTTGATCGAACCTTGGCCCGTGACAATCAACTGGCCCGGCCCGGTTTTCGTCGCGATGCCGCCGTTGGTCAGCGCGCCGCTCACCACCACGTCGCTGTTGAAATCCAATATCCTCGCGCCGCCGCCCAAATTCAATCCACCGGTCAAATTCAGCGTGCCGGTGTTCACCGTGTCGCCCAGAATCACACCGTTGGTGGCGTTCTGAATCACGGTATTCGGAATGGTTTCCGCCGCGGTGCTGGCGCTGGCCAACTCGCCCAGATTCATCGTTACGGGACCGGTGCCCAGCGCCTGGCTGCCGGCTACATAAACCGGTCCCGCGTTTAAGATCGTGCCGCCTGAATAGCCATTGACCGTTCCCAGCGTCACGGATTGGAATCCGTTCATCGTGAGACTGGTGCCGCCGTTGATGGCGCCAGTTCCCGAGAGATCGTAAGCCTCCGCGTTATTGTTGAACGTCACCTGGGAGGGCGTCACCGTGATGCCGATGTTGACGTTGGGATTCGCGGCGCCGTTGTCATCAAACGTCACGGCATCTCCGCTGCCGCCGGACTGCGCGTAGTTGGTCGCGTTGTTCCCATTGTTCAAGTCATACCAGTCGAGAGAAGTGGTGTCCCAATTGGCGTTGACCGCGCCGCTCCACGCCAAATTCTTCGGCACATAGGCCACCACCAGATTCAAAGCATTTCCCGACAGGGTCAGCGTGCCCGACACCCCCAGCGGCAGGCTGCCCAGTTTGAAGGAACTTGCCCCGGTCACGCTGGCGTAGGCAACCAGCGGATAAGTTCCCGGAACAAAACTTGAACCGCTGATGTTGAAGATTGCGGTCCCGGTGCCGTTCAGACTCGTCACCGCGAACACCGGACTGCCGCCCGGCGAGGGCGAACTGCCCAGGTTTATCGAGACGGTGTTGGTGACGCTCGATCCCAAATTCAGGGCGGAGGCGGCCAGCGGCGTGCCGGAGAAGGCCACGCTCAAGATGGCATTGCTGGCCACAGTGATCGCGCCGTTGCCAAGAAACGATGCCGCCGTGGTCACCAGCGTCCCGCCATTGACCAGCGTTACGCCCGTGTAAGTGTTGTTGCCGGTCAAGGTCAGCGTGCCGGAGCCGAGTTCGGTCAACCCGCCCGCACCCGACAGCGATTCGCCGATCGTGACACTTAAGTTCGTCGTGTCAATGATCGCGCCGCCGCTCAAAATATTCGCCGACTGGACGCCTTGGAAGAACGTCGTGGAACTCACCAAAGGTTTCAGCGTCCCGCCGTTGAAGTTAAACGTGCCGCCCGGCGAACCCGCCGTGATCTGCGCGATCTGCGCCGTCCACAACGTGCCGCCGTTCAAATTGTAAGTGCCATTCGCGCTGGCCGAGGCATTCGCAAACGCCACCCGGTTGTCCCCGTTGCCGGTAAATTCCACCAGGCCGCCATTCTGATTGAACACCGTGGTGGTGTTCGCCGCTTCGCCGACATACAAATCACCGGCGCCCCCGCCGCTGGTGATATCCAAATTCAAAATGCCGGACGACATGTCCACCCGGCTCGAGCCCCCCGTGGCTGTCTGGCACAAGCGCAAATTGGCGCCAACGTTCAGCGACAAGCTGCCGTTGTTGGTCAATTGAAAAACGGCGGTGCTGCCGCTCGGCGGCTGCAAGCGGAAACCGTCGCCGGTGGAAACCGTCCCCCCGTCAATGATCACCACGCCGCTGGTCAGCGTGAAAAAGCGGTTCGGCAGACAGTTGGTGCTGGTGATGCGCAACGCGCCGCCGGAACCCAAAGTGGCGAGCGGATTGGCGAGCGTGTTGTTCGTGAACTGTCCCGCGATGCGCAATTCGGATCCGGCGGCGAGGTTCCATGTTGGATTCGAAACGATGGAGTTCACGCCCTGCCAGAGGATGTTTGTCCCCCCCGAGTTGGTGATCGGGCCGTTCAACGACAGCAAATTCCCGTTCAGCGTAAAACCACCGTTCGCGAACGACAGCCCGTTCAACGACAGGCTGGAAATATTGTTGGTGTTGTTCTGCTGCGTGGTGCCGCTGAACAGGGTGACGTCCGCGTTCACCGGCGCGGTGCCGCCCCAGTTGGCGGCGGTCGCCCAGTTGGCGTCAGCTCCCGCTCCGGACCAGGTGCGGATGGCGGCATCCGCCTGGAGCAGGGAAAAACTCATGGCGGTTATGGCAACGAAAACGCGAATGGCATTGGAACGTTTCATAGTTTTAGGTTCGTTTCATAGTTTTAGGTTGTGTGGATGGTAAATTCATCTCTGTTTCTCTCCGAGCCAGTTGCCCCTCTGTGCCTGGCACAAATGCTGGTAAAATCAAGGTATGGCCGATTATCGTCCAAAAGCGTCGCTTTGGGAATCGTCCGAAGGGATGATGCAGACCCTGATAAACCAAAGTGATGATGGCAAATTCGTTATTGACGCGGGCGGCTTTGCCCTGCAGGTTGGCGTCACACGGCTTACACGCTTGATTTTCATGCCCAATCTTCGAGCCATCGTCGGTTTGCTTGCCTGCGGCATTTTCTCCAACGCTTCGGCGGCTGATTTTCCGGCAGCGGGCACACCACGCTATTATTTGGTGCAGGCATGGCAGACAGACAAGGGCCTGCCACACGACTGGGTTTCCAGCATCGCCCAGACGCCCGATGGTTATTTGTGGGTGGGCACGCGCTACGGCGGATTGGCCCGCTTTGACGGCGTGCGATTTTCACCATTCAACCAGCTCGACACGCCGCAGCTGAAAGACGTGCAGGTGGAACACTTGAGCGTGGATCGAACCGGACGGCTTTGGATTTTCATGGGCAATGAATCCGTCAGTACGTTTTACGACGGCCGTTTCGAATTGTTTCGCCCCCCCCGGAGCGAACCACACGCCCGCTTGGACCATGTTTTGAATGTCCAATCGAATTCCGTTTTATTTGCCGGAGAGTCCCCTTGTCTCGCCCTCCTGAATATGCCAGGCGGCAACCAATGGTCGGTGTTTGACCCGCGCCCCCTCATCAGACCGGACCCGCGAACTTTCTGCCAGGATGAAAGCAACACTGTGTGGTTCGTCACCGAGGGTCATCGGCTTGGATGTTTTTCGAGGACCAACTTCAACCTTGTCCCCAACGCCCTTTACGACACAGATGTCTCCGCGCTGGCTTTGGACGCGGCGGGAAAGCCATGGATTGCAACGTCGCGACTTCTCATCGTGCGGGAGGGAGAAAACTTTTTGGATCACACGCCGACCAATGGCCCTCCGCCGGAAAATATTTCACAAATCGCCTTCAGCGGCGACGGCGGGCTGTGGGTGCTGGAAAAAAACCGGCTCCGGAAAGCCATCAACGGGCGGTGGGTGACGGAAATCAATTCCGACGACCTGCCGAAAAACCCCCTGCCCGGCAGCGTCACGCTGCACGGCGACATCCAGGGCAATGTTTGGCTGATAGTGTACGGACGCGGCTTGTGGCATTGCAAATCCGACGGCTCCAGCCATTTGCTCAACGAACAGACCGGTCTGCCCAGCCGGTTCATCACCTGCTGGTTTCAGGATTTCGAGGGCAATGTCTGGGTGGGAATGCACGACGGCGGCCTCGCGCGCATTCGCGAGCGGCTTTTCCAGGTGTTTGGCCCCGCCAACGGCTTGCGCGACAAGGTGGTGAGTTCCACCTGCGTGGATGCCAACGGCGTCCTCTGGGTGGGTACGATGTCTGGCGCCCTGGCGCGCTGGCAGAATAAAAACGAACAATTTGAGACGGTGTCGCTGGGGGCTTCGGCAAATGACCCGAATGAGAGCATAACCGTTTTCCCCGCGCGCGACGGTACGCTTTGGGTGGGGTCACTCAACCACGGGTTGGCAAACTATGGCAGCAATACCATTACCCATCCGCCCGCACCCTGGGGCACGGTCCGGGTGTTGTTTGGCGACAGTCAAGACCGTATGTGGGCCGGGGGGTTGGTGGACTTGTGCTGTTTTACAAACGGCGGCTACAAAACTTATGACAGCGAGAATGGTTTTGTGGATTCCCATGCCGTGGGCGCGATTGCCGAAGCGGCTGATGGCACGATCTGGATCGGCAGCGGCCCCGGCGAATTGTGGAGTTTTGCCGGCGGAAAGTTTTCCCGCTTCACGCCGCCGGCAGAATGGCCGGCGGTCCGTTTCGCCGCGGTGCTGCCGGATACGAACCACGTCGTGTGGATCGGCACGCTGGGCGGCGGCCTGTTGCGATTTCGCGACGGCCGGTTCACCCGCGTCCTGGCCAGCGATGGACTGCCCAACAATAACATTTCGCAACTGCTCGACAGTCGCGACGGGTTTTTGTGGGGCGGCACCTACGCTGGAATTTTTCGCGTTGCCAAATCCGATTTGGCCGCCGTCGCTGATGGAACGGCCACGAGCTTGCCGTGTCGGGTTTATGGCGAGTCGGACGGCTTGCCTGCGTTGCAATGCTCCAGCGGCTTTCAACCTTCCTGCTGGCGCTCAGCGGACGGCCATCTCTGGTTCTCCACCGCCAACGGCGTCGCCTCCGTGGACCCCTCGCGAACGATTTCCAACCGGGTTCCTCCCACGGTCATCATTGAGGACATGCTCGTGGATGGCAAGCCGATGGCCTTTCCGCCGCGCATCGGCGTGCCGCTGCGGAGCGTGGGCCCGGTTTCACCGCTGAAAATTCCCGCCGGCCGGCATTACGTTCAGGTCCGGTTCACTGGCTTGAATTTCACCGCACCCGATGGAGTCCGCTTCCGGGTGGAGCTCGAAGGCGGCGATGCCAAATGGCAGGACATCGGCCCGCGCCGGGAGATCGGCTACGGTCCGCTCGCCCCCGGCGACTATCGCTTCCGGGTGCTGGCCTGCAACGACGACGGCATCTGGAACGAGAACGGCGACACGCTCCTGTTCACCATCCTGCCTTACTTCCACGAAACCTGGTGGTTTCGCGCCGGACTGGCGCTGCTCACTTTGCTTTCGTTTGCCGCCGCAGCAGCCATGATCCAACGCTACCGTTATCGTCGCCGGCTCGAACACGCCGAGCGCCAGCGCGAGATGGAGGAGGAACGCGCACGCATTGCGCGGGATTTGCACGACGACCTCGGCACCAGCCTCACGCAAATCAGCCTGTTGAGCGCGCTGGCCAACCGCGAGAACACGCCGCCAAGCGAGACCAAAGAGTTGATCCAGGATGTGCGGAACCGCGCCCGTGAAGTGGTCATTGCGTTGGACGAAATCGTCTGGGCCGTCAATCCCAAAAACGACACGCTGGCCGGACTCGTCAATTATCTCGGCCATTTTGCCGAGGAATTCTTCCGCCCGAGCGGCATCCGCCTGCGCCTCGATCTGCCCCCGGACCTGCCCGCCGTCCTGCTCACCGCCGAAACGCGACATCACCTGTTCCTTGCGTTCAAGGAAGCCCTGAATAACGCCGCGCGACATTCCGGCGCCACCCAAGTGGATTTGCGCGTGGCAATAACATCAACCGAACTGGCCATCAGCGTCAGAGATAACGGTCGCGGGGTTGAGCTTCAAAACAGTTCCGCTTTCAGTAATGGCGTCGTCAACATGAAGCGCCGGCTTGAACATATCGGCGGACATGCGGAATGGGAAAGCACCGTCGGCCACGGGACGGCCGTGACGTTTCATGCACCGTTGACAAATACCTGAAAGGGGCCGCACGAACCGCCGGGCGTTTGGCGGACCGTCCAGCAGCCCACGCTTTGGCAGTTAGTTTGCGGCCTGGACCAGGATTCTCAAAAACAACGCCTGCTGTCCGGTGGCAAGGGCGGATGGCAGGCCCATGGTCATCACTTCATAGTCGGTGTTGTCCTCGTTCACACTGGCGGAAATCACATTCGGGGTGAAATCAGACCAATTCCGCAAATCCCGGGAGTACTGAAAATAATATTGCAAGCCCGCGGCGGAATAGTAGCGATACCGCTGGAAGATAAACTGGAAATCATTCCCCGCGAGCGCCTGAAAGCCGCTGAAGCCCGCAATGAAGGAATCCGGCACGATTGGATTTCCGCCAAACGCCCATTCGCCAAAATTGCTCACGCCATCGCCGTCCGGATCAGCATTGGGAGCTGCGTTGGTGCCCGTCAAACCGAATTCCATGGCGTAGTCAGCCACGAGTTCGTTGGCCAGCGGCAATTTGCGAATGGCCAGATTATCCATTTGGTTGTAATTAGACGCCCGCGCACTCAGCCCCACATAGTTGTTATTGTTGGTTTGCCAATAAAAAGTGATGCCGGTGGAATCGGTTCCGGACGGATTGATGTTGATCAACTGACCGTTGAAAAAGACATTTGCCACCACCGGATTGTTGGTCATGAATCCCGTGCAGGCAAAGCTGGCGGTCAAAATACCGTTGGCGGCGCCGACCGGAATCGTATTCACCAGCACCCCGTTGGTCCACACGTGAAGGTTGCCGTTCATGTCCAAATCCACGAAGAACGGACTCACCCCCGTGTTGCCGCCCCCGCCCACCGGACCGCGAAACGTGACTTGCCCGGCAGACAGCGGGTTGTAGATGTCGCCCCCGGAGGCGGCCTGCGCTTGCGTCAATCCCACACCAAAGCCCGCATAGCGGTTGGAAGAGTCGGCGGTGGTGCTGTTGATGGCCAAGATATTCAGCTCCACGCTAAAACCGCCGGCGGTAAGAATGTCCGCCCCCACAAAATTATTCATGAGGCCGCTCTCCACCATGCCGCCGGGGATCTTATACAGCGTATTGTTGAGCAGTTCCAGATACTGGGCGTCGTACCCTTCATAATACGCCGCGTCTGCGCCCAAGGGGGGCACCAGGCTGCCCCACATCCCGGTCGCGCTAGCTTGAATGTTGGCGACGGCGCCGTCGTCTGAGCGGTCAAATGTGTCGACGAACAAATCGTTCGCCAGGGGCGCCGGGTCAATATTGACAATCGGCGGCGGGTTGGTGACCGCGGTAATCAACAGACTGCTTGGATCGCCCACATAGTTGCACCAGTTATTCCAGTTTGTCACCATCTGGGCCAGCACGGTCAAGTTGGTGTAGGCCAGGTTGGTGACTTGGGACGGATCTTTGCTCAGGTCGTAAAGCTCAAGTTCATTGGCAAAGTAGCTGCCGTTCACGGACGTGAAATTCTTCGTCACTAGATTCCAGTTGTTGCTGATGTATGCCCGGTTTCCTTCGTGTTCAAATCCCAAACCGCGGGGCACGGCCGCTAGATTGGTGGTGAACCACGGTTTCAGGCTGATACCTTGCATTGGCAGGACGGTATAATTGGTGCCGTCAATGACATTGGTCCAATGTGACGGGTAACTGGCGCCCGTCACATTCACAATCGTGGACATCACGTCAATGATGTGTCCCTGTTCGTTTTCCCATTGGTTGGTTCGGCTAAGGCCTTGCGGCCAATGGATGATGCAGGGTGTGCCGGTGCCCCCAAAGTGATCAAAATGCTTGAACCAGCGGAACGGCGTATTGCTCACATGCGCCCAACCACCCCCCACATAAATGTAAGGCTGGCCGGGCTGCCCCATGCTTTCCAGCGCCGTGCCCGTCAGCGGGGAATTGAGCGGCGCGTCCGACGTGCTGCCGGTCAAACCATAGACCCCGCCCTCATAGTTTCCGCCGTTGTCGGAAAGCGCGATGATCAGCGTGTTGTCCAA
This sequence comes from uncultured Bifidobacteriaceae bacterium, assembly GCA_964532525.1. Taxonomy (GTDB): domain Bacteria; phylum Verrucomicrobiota; class Verrucomicrobiia; order Limisphaerales; family UBA11358; genus UBA11358. The sequence continues at coordinate 51,387 of CAZHIM010000003.1, read as the reverse complement.
CTGGTTATTCTGTTGAAGGTATTGAACAATCCGCCCCACGTTGGCATCCATTTTTTGTATCATGGCGGCATAAAGAGCCATGCGCCGGGTCAGGTCGCCTTGCGTGGCTGTGCTGATGGCGCTCCAGGAGGGAATCGCCTCCGCCAGCACACTGCTCCAGGGGGCCGTGCCCTCATTCGGCGATAAGGCATAACTTGGATCAAGCACCGCCTTTGCCAGCATGTTGGTGTAACGTTGCGAGCGCACAAAATCCCAGCCGTTTGAATACAGCGCCACATTTGTGTCCCCCATCGCCTGCGGGGCCTGGATCCAGAAATGCGACGAACCGAAGGGCACATACATGAAAAAGGGCGAGTTGGTGTGGCGGTTAAACTGGTTGCCCAGAAATTGCAGGCAATAATCGCCAATCGCGTCAGGCTGATAGAAATTTGTCGAGTTATACGTGATGTTGGTGGTCTCCCCGTCCGTCGTCGCAAAGCGGTAATCCGAAGGCGTCCATTCATCTTCGTGATCATCCGTGCCATTAATGTAAGTGAATACTTCCTGAAATCCCCGGTGTTCCGGGGCCTGATCGGCCAGGCTGCCCAGATGCCATTTCCCAGCCATATAGGTGTGGTAGCCCGCGGCGCCCAACACCTCGGCAATCGTCACGTTATTATCCGTCCGCAACGGCGGCAGCGAAGCCGACGGGGTTACCGCCGCTTGTTGGGTATATAACCCCGTCAAAATGGCGCAGCGAGTCGGACTGCAGCGCGCCGCATTGTGGTAATTGCGAAATCGCAGACCGGTGGCCGCCAAGCTGTCCAGGTTGGGGGTGTGAATTTCGCTGCCGTAACAGCTCCAGTCTGAGAATCCCTGGTCGTCCGCCAGGATCAGGATGACATTGGGCGGCGTGCGCGTCAGATTGATGAGGTAATCCTCCGTGGTCGAAGCGTCGGCGGCGGTTACCTGGACATCAATCAGGTTGACTCCGGGGTTGAGCGCAATCGGACTGCTCGGAGAGCCGGAAGCCACGGGATTGGTCGTCCCGGCGCTGATGATTTTGATGGTCGCCCCCGGGTTGGCGCTGACGGCGGTCAGCGTGACCGAATTATTGCTGTAGGCCACGCTCGCCGTGTAGCTCACAAGGTTTGAGCTAAACGCGGGATTAAGCGTTCCAACGCTCAAGGTCAAGTTCGCCAGGTTGGCTGCCGTGCTGGAAGTTTGACCCACCACGCCGATGGTGCCATCAATGGCCAGACGGTTGGTCCAGGTTTGGTCCAAGCCGGGTGTGCCGGGACTTATGGCAATCGCGGCGCCGTTGAGCAATGGCTGGTTGAATATCTTGAAAGTATCTCCGGGCGTGTATGTCCCGGCGTTGTCCATGGTCAGGGTGGCGGTGGCAGTGCCCGCCAATACGCCATTGACCAGCACCAGGTCATTCGAAACTGACTGTGCCTTGTTGACTTGGATCGCCAGGTTGCCCGCAAGGGTGAAATTATTCTGGCAGGTCAAAGTCGTGGGCACACCACCGGCGCCGCTGGGTGACACGCCACCGCCCGGCAGGACATTCACCGCTCCCGCGATCACGCCCGAACCGGACAAGGTCCCGCCAGCCACAATCAAAGCGCCGCCACCCGTCAGACTGCCCGTCACATTTAACATGCCATTGCTGATCACCGTTCCGCCAGAGTAGCCATCCGTTCCACTCAGCGTCAGCACGCCACTGCCGAGTAAAGTTAGCGCGCCGCTACCGCCCAGATTCTGGGCGATGGTGATGTTGAAATTGGTCGTGTCAATGATCGCGCCGCCGCTCTGCACGTTCGCCGTGATCAGGTTGGGCAGGAAAACCGTCGAACTGGCCACCGGCTTGAGCGTGCCGCCGTTGAAGTTGAACACAGCCGCGCCGCCCGCGTGGGCGTTGGTGATTGAACGCAACATCAAAATGCCGCCGTTCAAATTGTAGGTGCCGTTCCCCGTCGCATTGCCGCCATAAATCAGATTGCCACAGCTCAAATCGCTGGACACGCCCGCCAGCGGATTCAACCACACCAGCCCCCCGCTCTGCGTGATCGTGGCCGTCACGCCCGGGTTTTCGCCCAGCGTGATGCAGCCGCCATAAGAGGGTGCGCCGTTGTCCCCCGACGGCTGCAGCAGAATCTCTCCCGAGCTGACGTTGACCGTCGCATTCCCGGCCGCCAAGCCGCTTTGCAATTGCCCCATCCGCAAACTGGAGCTGCCCCCGATTTGGATGAAACCGTTGTTGGTGATGACCGCCGCCGCCGTCGCCGAGGCGTTCGTGGGACTGAGCCGGAATCCGTCATTGGCGATAACCACATTTGCGCCATCATCCAGCAACACCCCGTTGTAGGTTGTTATCATGCGGGTCGAACTCACCGTATTGCTCACGAAATGCAACGTGCCGCCACCGATCAGGTTGGCCAGCGGGTTGGCGCTGGAGGCGTTGGTCACCAGACCAGCTATCTGCAATTCCGAGCCGGCGGCGATGTTCCAGACCGCATTGTTATTTCCACCCGCGATTTGCAACGACAGGCTGATGACGCTGGTTCCGGCCGCGTTGGTGAGCTGGCCGGACCCGCCATTCAGCGTCAGCAGATTGCCGTTGAGGGTGAAGCCTCCGTTGTTGAAGGTCACCCAGTTGTTCGTCAGGTTGGAGTAGTTGTTCGTGTTGTCCGGCTGGGTGGTGCCAGTGAAAACCAGGCTGTCGTTGGTCGCCGGCGCGGTGCCCCCCCAGTTGGCGGCGGTCGTCCAGTAGGCGTCAGCTCCCGCTCCAGACCAAGTCCTGGTGGCAGCCTGGACCGGCGGCAAGGCCAGGCAGAAAAGAAACGCGCTCCCAAGGAAGGTGCATATCCGCATAGGTTTTACAGACTGAAAAAAGTTCGCACGATAAGTCACCAATAGCCCAGGATGGTGGTTTGGAGGAAATCACTTTGGTGGGTGTTCACCGGGTCGCCAAACGGACTGACGGTGTGGGGCAGCGCGGTGATGGCTTTTTTCCACGTTATTGAACCATCCGGCAACGCGATATTATTCCCTTCCATGCCGAGCGCTGTTGGCGTGGTCATTGAGCCCAGATTGCTTATCTTCAATCCAGCCTTGGTGTGCGGGGTGCGGCCATAGGGAGTGCCGGTGCCACTGCCCTGCTCGCTCAAATCCGCCATCAGCACCATATACGGCGTTAACTGGTCGGTGGTTTTTCTCGGCGAATCCCATGGGGCGGGCTGCGTGCCGTAACTCAAATCTCTTGGCCGCAAATCTGTGGTGGTGTTCAACCCCCAGAGCGAGTAATAGCCAAGCCTTGCGCGCACGGGCGGATTCACCGACGTGTCCACATAAACCATCCCGGGACTGCCGGCAAACGACGGATCAATAAAATTCGCATAGTCGGGGCACTCAAGTGAGTTCGTGGACATCCGCACTGTGGTGGTCAAGTATTGATAGACATAGATCTGCACCCAGGCCAAATGCGATTCCGCCGGGGGGAAACTGTTTTGATAGTCATTTGCATACATGAGCACGCCCATGGCAATCTGCCGCATGTTTGATTTGCAGACGGCGCGTTTGCCGGACTCCTTGGCTCTCGACAACGCAGGCAAAAGCAGCGCCGCCAAAATGGCGATAATGGCGATGACTACCAGCAACTCAATCAATGTAAAACCGCGCCTTCTGTGGCAGATATGGTGTTTCATGCCTACTTTAGAAACTAGGCCAGCCTTAACTTGATGTCCATCGTCCAAAGCGATGACGACCGGCGGTTTGCCATCAATCTCCGCCACCACGCGGGTTATGCCGGCACGCACGGAGATGCCCACGATTGCCGGATTTCTGTGCGCCACCAAACATCGAACGCGCTCCCACTGCACGGCTCCCCCGCCTTGCCTCAAGACCCGCCCCCGCCCGCGGCAATTATGGCGGCGGAGCGAAGTTAAACACGCCGCGCCTGGCCTCGCCGAGCACCCGGTACGTGTCCACGTTCACACCGGGATCGCCCTGCGACGCCAGCCACCGGTCCAGTTCGGCGCCCAGGTGGTTTTTCACCTCTGTGTATTGCGCGTCTCCGATCAGGTTGGTCAGCTCGTACGGGTCCCTCGCGGTGTTATACAATTCCTCCGACGGCCGCATCATATAGCGCTTGATCAGGCGATAAGTCTTTGGATGATCCGGCGAGACGAAGAGCCAGGTGCCCCAGTACGGGTTGTTGAGTTCATTGTTTCCCTGGGCCCCCATGACATACTTCTGGATATAAAGCTCGTTGGGGGTCAGGTTACGGATCAAGCGCCACTGGCCGTCGGTCACCGTCCGGCTTGGATATGCCGACCCTTCAGGAACGTTGTCGTGAATGCCATAGGCATAATTCCGGAGGGTCTGCTGCCTGCCGGACAAGACGCCCGCAAAACTGCGGCCGTCAAACTCGTAGTTCTTATCCGCTGGATTTCCGCCGGCCAGTTCGACCAACGTTGGCGCCACGTCCGCATAATGCACGATCGCATCGGTGCGTTTGCCTGCGGGCACCCGGCCGGGCCAGCGGGCGATCAAGCCGGTGTGCAACCCCGTGTCCCAGCAGGTCCACTTGTTGCCCGGGAATTGCGAGCCCTGTTCGCTGGAATACAACACCAGCGTGTTGCTCTGCAAACCGGTGGCCTCCAGCGTGGCCAGAATGTCTCCCACCTGGCCATCCATGTAGGTGATTTCAGCCAAGTAGCGGCCAAAATCGCTGCGGGTTCGCTGCGTATCGGCAATGTTCGGAGGGAGTTTAACCTGGTCCGGAGGATACTTGGACGGATCACCCATCACCCAGGGCACGTGCGGTTCCACCAGGCCCACGACCAGACAGAAGGGTTGCTCCGCCTTGCGCGTGATGAATTCGCGAACCCCGCCGAGCGTGTGCGGCTTCGTGGGATTATCCACACAATTGCGATCAAAGCCGGGCACCTCTTCAAAGGGAAAACATTTCTCGGGATAAACATCAATTTTGCCGGCGATGCCGACCCGATAGCCCAGCGCGCCCAGGTGCTGTGGCAGGCTGCGGGTGGTGGGACGGCAGGCTGCATGATTCCAGACACAGCCGTTGCGGAGGGGAAATTGTCCCGTGTACAGCTCCGAGCGGCACGGCTGGCAGATGGCCATCGCCAGATAAGCATGATTGAAGACCAAACCCTGGGAAGCCAATGAATCCAAATTTGGCGTATGGGCATTCTGGCCGCCGTAGAGGTCCAAATCGTTGAAAGTGCAATCGTCAGCCAGGATAATCACATAATTGGGCTGCGGGGCCGTTGGCGCCGCGAAGGAGCAGAACGCCCAGCCAACCGCCAGCCAGAGGACGCCAGCGGCGGCTTTAAAAAAGGATGATTTCATTGGATCTGAATGATTCAATGGTAAATGATGCGTGAATGGCCAAAACGGTGCCGCCCGGTGAATCGTTGGCGCAGGTTTGTCCGTGGCAAAATGGTTGGTGTGTTGGTTTCTTTCGTCCAATGCTATCCGGGGCGAACGCGATTCACTGTTCCCGGATTTTCCCCGCCGCCGGGGCGGCATTGGATCAAGCTATTTTTATAAAGGCTATCCGCAACGGCGATCCGGCGTCGATAGTCCAAAGCGATGAGTCGCCTTACGACCCAATTCCGACACTGATCTCATCATTCGCGCCGGCTTTCGGCGCCGCTTGAGCAACCGTTCACCGGCGGAAATCAGGCGGCTCCTTAAAAATCCGCAAGGGCTATTGCGTTTGTATGCGGAAAAACATCTGCGTCTGAGTTGGCATCATGGTAACTGGTGAGCTGGATACATTGGTTGCCCACGGTCCGGCCAGATTGGTTGCGGCAAGCAATTTTCCATTGCCTGGCCAGCTCAAAACGAGATTGCCTCCGGTGATCAGGTTGGTGAGCGTCACGTTGTAAAACAGCCCGGTGGCGGCCCGGTAAAGCGTGGCAATCTGATTCGTCGAGAGCACCTGCTGATACATGCTCACGTCGGACAGGCTGCCGTTGAAATATCCGCCGCCGCTTTGGATTCTGCCGAGCATCAGATCGGGCGGCGCGGTGTGCGCGCCGGTGGGGCCGGTCAGGCTGCTGTCAAACGCGCCATCAATATAAATGTCCATCGCGCCGCTGCCCGCATCGTGCGTGACGGCCACCTGATGCCAGACATTGTTGTTGATGGCCTTGACGGAAGACAACGTGGTGTCCGGATTGCCGATGCCAAAACCAACTTTGCCCCCGACCAGCGCCACACCAAAATCGTTGGCCACGCCGGAAACATCGCCGTCCACCAAGCCCATCCCGTTATACCAGTTCGGACTGCCGCCGGTGGCGCCGGTCTTGACCCAAAAGACGATCGAGAAATTGGTGCTGCCGATCAGCCGTGGAATCTGGGTGTCGCCGCTCGAACCGTTGTAAACCACGATCCGGTGTGGATTGTTGAATCCGGCGCCCACGAAACCGCCCGTCGTCAAGGTGTAACCGCCGGCGTAAATGCCGTTGCTGCCTTGAACCAGGTCATACGCGAGGGTCCCGGAGGATTCATTCAGCGGCCAATAGGCAACCGGGTTCGCGGCCAAAGCCCAGCTTAAATATGAGCCGGGCATGGCGCTGACCTGGCTGGAGTTCGTGCTTTCGTTGGCCACGCCGACCGCTGACACAACGTAGTAATAAATCGAGCCGTTGCCCAAACCGGTGGCCGTGTAGCTGGTGCCGGGCACTCCGGCGACCGTGACATACGAGTTGCCGCTGACCGCGGACTGTTTGACGTTGTAGTTCGTCGCGCCCGTTGAGGCACGCCAAGACAATTGCACCGTCGCGTTGCTGCCGGGCATCGCCGTCAAGCCAGTGGGCGTTTGCACCGGAATGCTCGCAGGCATCCCGCTGATGGCAAAAATGGCCGTGCTTTGCGAGCCACCGGCACCGACCGGATTGGAAAACGTGATGGAAGAAATCGGCTGCGCCAGACCGAGCGCGGCCAGATTGACCACGGTCTCATAAAGATTCGGATTGGAACTGCCGTTGTTCTGGATTGTCCAGCCCGAGAGTTGCAGCCGCCCGAATCCTTGAATGGCCACGTTGGTGACCGTGTAAAACCAGTCCTGGCAATTGAACGCAAACACCGGACTATGGGTGCCGTTGGTGAAGTTCAGCACAAATGTCCCCTGACCGCCGCCATTGGCCGAGGCGGCGAGGATGGCCAGGGAGTTAAACGCCGCCGGACTGGCCAGCGCCAGCGTGCCGGATGAGGCATGGGTGTCGCCCATGATCAACGCATCGGCGGCCCCGTACGGTCCGAGTTGAAACACCGTCGTGCTGTCGCACTGGCTGGGAAAATTGCCGCTTAAAGGCAGGCCTTGCGTGCCGCCGCTCAAACCCTGCTGGTAAAAGCAATAATCATTGGGAATATCAAACGCCGTGGCCCCCGGACTGCCCGCCGTGGCTGAATTACTCGCGAGCAACGCCGCGTTGAGTCCGGTCAACGCAACGGGCCAGTTGGCGATGGCAGTGTCCAACGTGAAATTGCGCGCCACCGCCACCGCGACGGTCTGGTTGCTGAAAACGATGCTGGCGGCATAAACGCTTTGCGTCAGATTGGTCGCCACGGCCGTGTTCAAGCTCACGGTCACGGACGTCGTCACCCCGGTGGCCAGGGTGCCCGAGGAACTTGAGACATTCAGCCAGCTTGAAGTGTTGATTACGCTCCAAGAAAGTGTGCTGGCACCGGAGTTTGAAAGGGTGAACAGCGTGCTCGCGGGCAAGGCTTGAAGGTTGTAGGCCGCCACGCCGGCAAAACCGTTGGCCGGCGTCACCACCGGCTCGAAGATGTAGAAGGCCTGATCTATCCACTGCGCATATTGGAGCATTTCACTGGGCCCGGCCGGGGGAGTGCAGCCAGAGCAGGACGGCCAGAGAAATCCTCCCGTGCATCCTTCGCCTGCCCACGTCAGCATGTTGGTCAAAAACGTGGTGTCGCGCTCGGAGTCCCAATAACCCGGGGTGATCTGCGACACGGGAACTCCCATGGCGCTCGCCCAAGCCGCCGGATCGTTGCCCGCGCCGCCGGAGTAGCATTGGAGATACGTGTAATCCACCTCGCTGCCCAAACCGGCTTTCACCGCGGCCCAATAGCCGGAATCCGTATAGGGACAGAGCGTCAATTTCAGGCCCAGGGCCGCGCACATCTGGCCAAAGCTGATCGCCGAACCCGAGTCGTAGGTGCCCTCGTCATCGCTGTCGATGGCGGCGATTCCCAGGGCATTTTTCAAGGCGCTCAGGTTTTGGTAAAGCACGGTGCTGGAGCTGGTGCCGTTGGCGGCGATGAGGTTCTTGATGCTGGTCCAGCTCGTGTCGCCCCAGCCGCCGACGCACATCTCGATCCGGGTCACGCTCGATGGCGCCGTCAGGCACTGGCTGAGGAGTGACCCCCAGTTGGACGGCCCTACATACACCCCGTTGGTGCAAATCGTCTGGCCGCCATAAGTAAAGGTGCCATTCGTCGAAATGCTCATCGCGAACAGCACCATGGTGGTGAGGCCCGAGGCGCGAAAACCGCTGATTTGCGAAGAGGTCAGACCAGCCGCGGTGCCCATGTCGCCATTGCAAAAAATCATCGCCGTGGTTGCTGATGCCCGCGGCGCGCAGGCCGCCCATTGGAGCGAGACCAGCAGGCCGGCCACGAACCACGATATTTTTTTAAAACTCATCTTCATCTTTCTCACGCCGGCAACTGTCTGCCCAGGTCCATTAGTGGCAAACGATACGATAAAAACGCTGGGGCAAATCAAGTGCGTTCGTGTCGTCAAAATTTACCGGATCAAATCCGAATGTGCCAGTGCTGATTGCGCACCAATCCGCCAGCTTCGTATCATACACTTTACCCCACAACAATAGGCCCCACTCTTCTTCATTGGAGGTCAGATCCATCATCGTTTTTAGGCTTCAGTCACCCCTCGGCACTGATCGGATAAAAGGCATCGGGTGGCCGGCGTTTGCACTGTCTGTCCTTTCGTAAACTTTGAACGGTGCCCCAAAGGCAGACTCCTCAAACACTCCCGGAGCTGTCAAACTTCGGAAGTTTCTCCAGCAAAGGTGGAGGACTTAGACGGGGTTAATCTGGCACAGAATCTGGTCCGTAATCGCTTTGACCATCGCTTCCGCCTCGGGATCGAGACCGGCCGCCGGTTCCGCCTCCGTTGGGCAAGTCACGCCGGGACGCCATTCCCCGCTGTCGCACAACTCACATTCCTTCATGCCAAAACGCGGGTCCACGAAACCCAGGCTCTGCTTGATATTGAGAATTTCCTTCATCTGCGGGCCGGTGAAAGTGTTGATGGGCTTGCCGAGCTGTCCCGCCACCACAATCGTACGACAGTACGCCTCCACGATCTCCATGCGCCAGTAGGCTTCCTCAATGGTATTATGGCTCCAAGTGACCACTCCGTGATTCGACATGAGAATGGTGTTGTATTGGTCGCTCAAATCAGCCACCAGCTTGCCCATGTCCGGTGAACCGGGTGTGCGATAAGGTGCCACCCCCACCGAGCAGAACACCTCGTATTCCGGCAGCATGCAGGTGGGCGGCGCCTGGCCAACCACCGCGAACGCCGTGGCATAGGGCGGGTGGCAATGGCACGTGGCCACCGCCTTGGGCTGGCGTTTCATAATCTGCAAATGCATCAAGATTTCGCTGGTGCGTTTCTTCGGGCCGAGAATTTGATTCCCGTCGAAATCCACCAGGCACATGTCTTCAGGCTTGAGCGACCCTTTGCTGACCAGCGTCGGAGTGCAAACGGCGATGTCCTCGCCCACGCGAATCGCCATGTTGCCGCCGTTGCCGTCCACGTATTCCCGTTCCCACAGGTGGCGGCCCATTTCACAAATTTGCAGCTTGAGACTGTGCACGTAGGGGGAATTGAAATAGGCCTCCAGCTCCGCCTTGGACGATTTCGACGAATACTTTTTCTCCGGCGGCGCCAAGGGTTCGCCATTTTTGGCGGCGCCATGGCCGGCCCCGTTTGCGGAAGAGGCGCCCGGGCTCGCGGATGCCGCTGGCTTCAAATGGCCATTCGTTTCCAATTCGCCCATCAAATCGCGCGCCGCCGGCGTCACGAGCGCGTCGTCCGGGATGACGACGGCCTGGCCATTGCGGACCATTTCCTGAATGTCACGAACACTGATAACTCGGTTCATAAAATACGCTCAAATTTAAATCAGCCCTTCCAGCGGCGGTAAAATATCTCGTCCACCAAAGCACAGTTGTAAGCGTCCACCGGCGTGGGCTGCGGAAACGGCTGGGCGGCCTCCCCGCCTTCTTCGTAGCCGATCACGTCGCCCGCGCCACCGCCCAAGTCGTCATACACGATCAGGCTGGGGTCGGTGCCCATGCCCGTCTCAGCCGAGAGCCCTTGATGGTATTGTTCCCGGCTGAAGGGGCTGACGATGAGGAAACGCCCGCCGGTGAGCGCTTTCTCGCTCCGGCTCAAGGTCACGCGGCCAATGACGGTTCCTAGTTTCACACTTCAAATTCGTTCGCCCGGCTTGGCTTCGTCCACGATGCCAATCACCAGCCAGCGCACCGGGCTGCGGTCAATCCCCACGGCCTTGCGGGCCGCCTTGCCGTCGGACGAGATGATCACATGCTGGTGCATGCCCGCTCCGTGCGAATCAATCGCAATGATCGGCGCCCCCTCAGACTCGCCGGCGTTGCCAATCGGCTGGCAAATCACCAGCCGCCACCCGTCGTAACTCGGATGCTTCCGGGTCGCCACCAGGTTGCCTTCGACGCGCGCCAGTTGCATGCCTAGTAAATCCTCAGGTTGTCCACCATCACGCAGCGGCGGACGCGGGTGAAGGTGCGCGGATTCGTGATGCCTTCGCCCGTGGGCGTGGCGATCGAATAGCTCAGGTAGCCCTCGCCGCCCAGCCCCAGACCGGTGGAAGAGGCGCCGTTCTTCACGAACAGCGTCGTGTCCAACGCGCGCGCCATGGCCGTCATGTGCTCGACATCATGCGAGTGAATGATGGCGGTGTGTTTGTAATTGTGTTCCGATTGCAGCGAGCAGGCGATGCCTTCCTCGACATCTCTGACACGCACGATCGGCAGGAACGGCATCATCTGTTCTTCCTGCACGAACGGATGCATCGCGTCCGTTTCGGCGAAAAGCAACTGCGTGCCGGCGGGCAGGTTGAGGCCCGCGGCTTGCGCCAGAACGCCGGGATCTTTGCCGATGAAATCCTTGTTCACGCTGGCGTGGGCGCAACCGCCCCCCTGCCCTTCCTTGAAGGTAAAGGCCGCCTTCGTGAGCTTTTCCAACTGCGCGGAATTGAGCTTCACCGCGCCGTTTTCCGCAAGCTTCTGCATCAGCTTGTCAGCAACCTGGTCGAGCACGAAAACCTGTTTCTCGCCGACGCACAGGAGGTTGTTGTCGAAGGCCGCGCCGGCGATGATCCCCTTGGCCGCGCGCGTTGGACAACAGGTGTCATCCACCAGCACGGGAGGATTCCCCGGGCCGGCGCAAATCGCGCGCTTGCCCGTCTGCATCGCCGCCTTGACCACGGCCGGGCCGCCGGTGACCAGCAGCAGGCGGACGAATTCATTTTTGCACAGCGCATTGAACGATTCCAGCGTCGGTTTCTCGATGATGCACGCGACGTTTTCGATGCCAGTTTCACGGTAAATCGCCTCGTTGTAGGCGCGCACCGCCACCGCTGCGCACCGGGCCGCGCTGGGATGAGCATTGAACACCACCGAATTTCCCGCGGCGGTGATGCTCACGACGTTGCCGCTCATCGTGGGAATCGAGTGCGTGCTGGGCGTGATCGCGCCGACCACGCCGAAGGGAGTGTATTCCTCCAGCGTAATGCCGAAGTCGCCGCTGCGCGCATCGGGCCGCAACCAGTCCACGCCGGGAACAAGCTTGAGGATTTGAAGCTTGGCGATCTTGTGGTCGAGGCGGCCGAGCCGGGTTTCGTCCAATTCGAGCTTGCCCCACGCCCCGGCGTTCTTTTCCGCCATCGTCTTGACGATGTTCTCGATCTTGCGGCGGGCCGCGACGCCCTTTTCCTTCAATTGCAAAAACGCTTCCTGCGCCGCTTCACAAGCTTCGTCCGCCGTCGCAAACACGCCAAACTTGCCGCGCAGCGCGGGCGCGCCGGTGGATCGTTTCACGCTGCCCGCGCAAGGCTCTGTCCGGGGTGCGGGGGCGGCTGCCGGAGCCGATATTGTGGCGGTGGCGGTGGCGCCGCCCAGCTTGCCAAGCACTTCGGCCACCACGTCTCGGATCAAAGTCTCGTTCACGGCATTCATACCAGTCTGTTGCTAGCTTCTCGCACTGAAGATTTGTTTCCCGAACACATCCACGCTGTCCACGATGCCGATCACCACGGCATCCACCGGCGCCTCCTTCAGGCCGCCCGCCAGCCGCGCGCTGCTGCCTTGGCAGAAGAGAATCATTTCGCCTTCGCCGCAGCCGACGCTATCCACCGCCACGATCGTGTTCACGCCCGGCCGAAATTTCGTCGGGTCTTTTTCATCCACGAGTTGCGGCCGCACCAGCAGCAGCTTGCGCCCGTTCATGGCCGGATCTTTTTTGGTGGCGACCACGGTGCCTTCAACTTTGCCTAGAAACATGGTTTCCTTTCCGCCAGGGATGGAACCCGGATGGGCCCCGGAAAACCCGGGCCGCATTCGCGCTCGCTCCGCGGCGTCAGACTATTTCCTTTTCGGCAGAATGGCTTCGACATCGTTGTGCGGGCGGGCGATGACATGCACGCTCACCAATTCGCCTTTGATGGCTTTGATGGCTTGCGCGCCGGCGTCCGTGGCGGCTTTGACGGCGGCAACATCGCCTACGACGCAGGCGGTCACCAGCGCGTTGCCGACCTGGGTTACCGGGCCGACCAGTTCGACGTTTGCGGCTTTGAGCATGGCGTCCGTCCCCTCGACGAGGGCGACGAGTCCGCGCGTTTCAATCATTCCAATGGCTTGAGGCATAATTTGGTTGTGTTTAGGACCAGGAGTTTTCGTAAAATTAATTTTTCTTCGTTTCCAAAAATCGCTTCGCTTCCCGCGCCACGACGAGTTCCTCATTCGTGGGAATCACCAACAGCTTCACCGGGGAATCGGCGGCGCTGATGATGGCTTCGGCCCCCCGGGCCGCTTGGTTTCTCGCCGGATCCAGCCGGATGCCGAGGTTCTCCAAATTCGCGCAGATGGCCGCCCGCACCTCGGGCGAATTTTCACCCGTGCCGGCCGTGAACACAATCGCGTCCGCCCCGTTCAATTCGAAAAAATAACTTCCGATCCAGTGCCGCGCACTGGCGGCCAGAACTTCCAGCGCGAGCTTCGCCCGGGGGTTGCCTTGGGCGGCCGCCGCCGCGATGTCGCGGACGTCGTTTGAAACACCGCTCAGACCGAGCAAGCCGGACTGTTGGGTGAGCTGCTTTTGCGCTTCTTCAATCGAGATTCCCAGCGTCTTGACCACGTAGGGCAGCGCCTCCGCATCGAGGTCGCCCACCCGGTTGTTTTGCGGCAACCCGGATTGCGGGCTCATGCCCATGCTCGTGCCAATGGAGGCGCCGTTCAGGATGCCGGTGACGCTCGAACTGCCGCCGAGGTGGCAGGAAATCACGCGCAGCGGCGGGCCGGAAACCGGGGTGGCGCCCAGGTTTACATACAGCTGGCGCGCCCGCTCGGCCACGTCCGACCGGCAAAGCAATTCGGCCGAGCGTTCCGCAATGAACTTGTGGCTCGCCCCGTGAAATCCCCAGCGGCGCACCCCGAGGTCCGCCCACGCCGCCGGCACCGCGTAGCGTTGCGACGCCTCGGGCGCAAATTGATGAAAGGAGGTTTCAAACAGTGTGATGAGCGGGACGGTGGGCACCCGCCGGGCAAAGAGCTTGATTCCCATGATGTAGGGCGGATTATGCGCCGGTGCGAGCCCGTTAAATTCTTCCATGGCCTGCAATACGCTCGCTTCCACCCGCACGCAACCCGTGATGTTCTTGGCAATGATCGTCTTGAACCCCACCGCATCCAGCTCGCTTTCACTCGTGATCGCCTTGGCGGCAATCAATGCATGCAGACAATCTTCAATCGCCTGCGGATAATCCGTCACCCGCTCGAAGCCGCCCTTGTGCAAAAGTCGCTCGGCGTTGTTCGAAAAATCAAACAACCGCCACTTCAGCGAAGTTGATCCAATATTGGCGACGAGAATTTTCATCAAATTCGGAACCGCACGGGGAATGGCCGGGCGCGAGCAGACTCATGCCCCACTCGGCACTCCGCATGCCGCTCTTATTCGAGCCACTTGCCCAAGCCGCTCAGACTGTCGTGCGGACGGGGAATCACCTGGACGCTGACGACCGAACCGATTTGTGCGGCGGCCGCGGCCCCGGCATCCGTCGCGGCCTTGACGGCAGCCACATCGCCCCGGAAGAACACCGTGACATAACCGCTGCCAACCTTTTCCCAGCCGGTGATCCGCACATTCGCCGATTTCAGCGCGGCATCCGCACCCTCCATGGCGGCGCAGAAACCTTTGGTTTCAATCATTCCAACAGCTTCTTTTGACATATCAATTAATGGCTAAAGGTTTGGGTTGTGGGTCATTTCTTCGCTCCGGCAGCGCTGCCAATGAAGGCTGCCAGCAGTTCTTCGTGCGGCCGGGCGATGACGTGTGAGCCCACGAGCTCGCCTATCTTGGCAGCCGCTTTCGCCCCCGCATCCACGGCGGCTTTGATGCTCCCCACGTCCCCCCTGGCGATGACCGTGATGAGACCGCCGCCAATGAGCACGGTTTTGAGCAGGGTGACATTGGCCGCCTTCACCATGGCATCGCTCGCTTCCACACTGCCCACGTAGCCCTTGGTTTCGATCATTCCTATTGCTTCGCTCATATACTTGCTTTGGTTGTTAGTTGATAGTTGAGTAATTTATGCGGTCAATCCCACCGGCGTGTCGGGCTGCAGGTTGCAGGCGTTCCCCTCGTCGGTGTCGATGTGGACCTCCAATTTGAAACTCTTGTCCACGCGGCAGAACATCCTGTCCAGCGTGAGCCCGCAGTCACCGCCGATCCTGAGCTTCATCCAATCGCCGGGTTTCACACCGTAAAAATCCGCGTCGGTTGGGCTCATATGCACATGCCTAAGCGCCCGAATGACCCCTTCGTTCATCTCAAAGAATCCCGCCGGCCCCATCAACATGCAGCCGGGCGTGTCCTTGATGCTGCCGGAAGGACGCAACGGAATGTCGAATCCCAGCGCGATGGAATCGGTGTACGCCAGCTCGACTTGGGTGAAATTCCGGCACGGCCCCAAGATGCGCAAATTGGATATCACCCGGCTGCGCGGTCCGATCAAGGTAACCGTTTCCTTTGCTGCAAACTGCCCGTCTTGATAGAGCCATTTGTGAACGGTCAATTTGTGGCCTTTGCCAAACAGGATTTCAACCGCCGCTTCGGTAAGGTGACAGTGACGCGCGCTGACATTGACCACCAAGGGATTCGGTGCGCTTACCGAGCGCGGCAACGGTCTGCCCAAACGCGCATAAACCGCCTGCCGAACGAGGTGTTCAACCACGGCACGATGAGGTGCTAACGCAACCGCTGTCATAGATTTTGCACTAGTTTGATAGATATTTAATCAATGTCAATAATTATCTTGCAAAATGTGTCAATTTCTGTTATCTGCTAGAACGTTCTGGTCAATATCGGTCATTTTTGTGCAGTTTGACTCACCGCGGTGCGCACCATGCGTGCCGGACAACCCAAAGATGATCTGATGGATTACCCAACATATGACGGCGGAAGAACGCAAACATCGCATCGAAGAGTATCTCCAACGCGTGGAATTCGCTTCATTGGAGGAACTTTCCCAGCACGTGGAAGCGTCGATTTCCACGGTGCGACGGGATTTGTCGGCCTTGGAACCGGAGGGCAATTTGCGGCGCACGCATGGCGGCGCGCGCATCGTGACGCCGAAGTCGGATGAATTTGCCTTCACGGCGCGGGGCGCCAAACAGCTTTCGGAAAAAGAGTTGATCGGCAAAGCCTGCGCGGAACTCATTGGCGCCAATCAAAGCCTGATTCTGGACGCCGGCTCGACGGTGTATCACGTCGCGTGCCATCTTGAGGACAAAGCACCGCAGATCGTGACCAACTCGCTGCCAATCGCGAATCTTTATGCGTCGGCAAACAAGGTGGAAGTGATTTTGGCCGGAGGCGTGATTTATCCGCGACTGGAGGTGCTGGTTGGCCCGATGACGGTCGAGGCGTTTTCAAAAATGCGCGCGGACGTGGCGATCATGAGCGCCGGCGGCATCACGCTGGAAGGCATTACGAATTCGCACGCACTGCTGATTGACATCCAACACGCAATGCTCAAAGCGGCCCACAAGGTTGTTTTCTGTCTCGACCATACGAAATTTGGCCGCCAATCCGTTTTGCCGCTTTGCGGACTGGACGTGATCGACACCGTGGTCACGGATAGCGAAGCGCCGCAAGATTTGGTGGCTGGCTTGCGCGAGCGCGGCGTTGAAGTTGTGGTGGCGCCGGCGCCGGCATCCACCGGCGCGGCGAACGAAAAAACCTAGTCAATGAAGATCGCAGAACAAGTCAGGCTGGCCGGCGTCGTCGGCGCGGGCGGCGGCGGATTTCCCACCCACGTCAAGCTCGGCGCCCAGGCGGAGGTCGTCATCGCCAATGGAGCGGAATGCGAACCCCTGTTGCACAAGGATGCTGTGACGATGGAAGAAAACGCCGTCGAAATGGTGCGGGGCATGCAACTGGCCATGGAAGCGGTCGGCGCCCGGGAAGGCGTGATTGGCATCAAAGCCAAGAAAAAGCCCGCCGTGGCGGCCGCGCAAGCCGCGTGCAAAAACACCCCGGTCCGCGTGCAATTGCTGGGTGATTATTATCCAGCCGGCGATGAATACGATCTGGTTTACAACGTCACCGGCAAATTGATTCCGCCCGGAGGCATTCCCATTGCCGTCGGCGCGGTCGTCAATAACGTCGAAACCTTCGTGAACATTGCCGCGGCGCACGACGGCAAACCACTCACGCACAAAATGCTCACCATTGCCGGTGCCGTCAAATCGCCGTGCACCCTGCGCGCGCCCATTGGCACCTCGTTCCGCGAATGCATTGCCTTTGCCGGTGGCCTCACGACGGATGATCCGGTGTTGTGCGTTGGCGGCCTGATGATGGGCACCACGACTGACGATCTCGACGCGCCGGTCACGAAGACTTCCACCGGCGTCATCATTTTGCCGCGCTCGCACCATGTCATCGAACGGAAGCTCAAGCCCGCCAAGCAGCAGGCATCCATCGGCAAGTCCGCCTGCGACCAATGCCGCTATTGCACGGAATTTTGCCCGCGTTTCCTGCTCGGCTACGCCGTGGAACCGCATCAAGTCATGCGCACGCTGGCGTTTACCGGCACGGGCGCGGAATATTACAGCCAATGGGCGGCCATGTGCTGCTCGTGCGGGCTGTGCACCCTCTATGCCTGCCCGGAGGAATTGTTTCCCAAGGAAGCCTGCGATGACGCCAAGGCCGTCATGCGCGCCCAGGCGATCAAGTGGACCGGACCGATGACTCCCAAGGTCCACGCCATGGCGGACGGCCGCCGGGTGCCGATCAAGACGCTGGCGAAGAAATTGCACGTGCTCGACTACGATTTGCCCGCGCCTTATCTGCGGCGGGAAATTTCCCCCAGCCGGCTCGTGCTGCCGCTCAAGCAAAGCGCGGGAACTCCGTGCCTGGCGAAAGTGAAAGCCGGGGACCGCGTGAGCGCCGGCCAGATCATCGGCGAGCCGGCGCCCCATGCGCTCGGCGCGATTCTGCACGCGCCGATGAGCGGCACGGTGCGCGAGGTGAACGACCGACAAATCATTTTGGAGAAATAATATTATGGCCGAAAAATCCGTTGGCTTGATTGAATTGTCGAGCATTGCCGCCGGTTTCGTCGTGGCGGACACAATGCTCAAGGCGGGGGACGTGCGGCTGATTTTATCGCGCTCGATTTGTTCCGGGAAATACATGGTGCTGATCGGCGGCGAGACGGCGGCCGTGGACGGCGCCGTCCAAGCCGGCGTGGACGCCGCCGGGGGCTGCCTGATCGATAGTTTTGTCATCGCCAACCTGCATCCGGACGTTTATGCGGCGCTGGGGCGCACGCAAACGGCGGAACCGACCGGCGCCCTGGGCATCATCGAATCGTTCAATGTGGCGACCTTGATTCAAGCAGCCGACACGGTGGCCAAGACATCGGACGTGCAATTATTGGAAGTTCGCCTGGCCATGGCCATGGGAGGCAAGGCGTTTTGCACCATGACCGGCGATGTGTCCTCGGTGCTGGCGGGCGTCAACGCCGGGCGGGCCGTGCTGGCGGAGGCGGGTGTGCTGGTGAACAGCGCGGTGATTTCCCGGCCGCATCCGGATGTGTACCGCGAAGTGGTTTGACAAAGCCAGCCGGATGGCGGACACGGGACGGCGGGTGAGGAATGTTCTTTGGGACTGGGCCGCTGCGATTTTAGCCAGTGCTGGGAATGTGCGGAAAGCCGCGTGCCCCGTGCCAGAAACGGATGATTTGAATCTGGTTGTCCTCGCGTTTTAGCCGGTAGATGATTTCGCGTAAATCGGGCTGACGAAATTCCGACACCATGCGGCCGCTTTCGGGAAATTGTGTCAAACTTTCGGCACGGGTGATCAATTCATAACCGGGCCTCGCGGCTGCGTCGGAGTTGTGCTGGGCAATGTAGTGGACGATGCCGGCCAAGTCGGATCGGGCCGACGGGGCAATGATCACTTGCCAGCCCATGAAGCGATTTGCGCTTTGACCTGTTCAATGGGAACACCTTCGCCACGGTCCAACTCGGCCAAACCTTGCTCCACCGCTTGGCGCAATTCGAGTTCGTAGATCGCGTCCGTCAAGGTGGCATCAGCTGGCAGCTTTTCCGCCAGCTCCAGGAGAATTTCTTTGGCGCTCATACGTTCAGTATCAAACCAATTCCATTTTTCCGATCAGATTGCAACTCCAAATCAACCATCTCCCCAACAAATGAAATGCTCTCCGCGCGAACTTCTGCGGCAATGAGACGGCCAACCTTTGCGTTTTGGCGTCCCCGCGTTAATGATAGTTCTCTGTTCCGTATTCAACAGGGTCCTTTCGCGTCTTCGTGTCTTCCTGTGAGTCATTCAGGCCTTGCCTTGGCTAAAGCATCAGAATCGTCAGCTTCTTCGGTCCATGCGCGCCGAGGACCAGAATACGCTCGATGTCTCCGGTGCGGCTGGGGCCGGTGATGAAGGAAATCATGCTGGGATAATTCGTCCCGTATTTCTGCTGCAATAGTTCCAAGGCGGCGGGCAAATCGGGCACCAATTGCTCCCGCCGCGCGACAACAATATGATGCGGGGGCAGGCAGGACAACGCCCGGCCGCCCGCACTGAGGGTGGTCACCAGCACGCTTCCGGTTTGTGCCACCAAGGCATCGCATTCGGTCATGCCGGCGTCACAGGCCGCCAATTCGTGTTTGTCGTAACCCTCCGTGGTGTTCAACACCGGCACGCCCAGGGATTGCGCCACCGCATGGGCCAGCTTGCCATTGTGGGTGGCAATCTTTTTCCAGCCTTCGACCTGGCAGAGCTCGCGCACTCTGGCCATCAAGTCGCCTTCACTGGGAAACTGTTGAAAATCCGCCCGCAAATCGGCGGCATTTTTGCGGAATTGGGCCAACCGCTCTTCATCCGCGGAACCCACGGCCGGCAACACGCCGCGCTGCTCGATCACGCTTGGCAAACCACCGTCATGCCCAACGGCCTTCACCGACAAGGCTTCGCGAATGCGCGCAAAGCTGGCTTCCCGTTCGCTCATTTTCGTCCTTTCCACCACTCGCGAAAACTCTCTTTCGCCACGGGCGGCAAATCCCGGGTTTTGGTCCAGACAGACGCCGGATCGAGCGCCGTGCCTTTGACCGGTTTCTGAAACACCTGCCCCACGCGGGCCAGCTTGGTGACGAGCGACCACCACCGGGCATTGTTCGCCACCGCCGCGAAAATTTTGAAAGCAGTTTTTTGGAACCAACTGGGTTTGGCTTGCGCTCCGTTGCGGCGGTTTTGCAGCAAATGATGGTGCAGCTCAATCTTCACCGGACAAGTTTCACTGCAGGCGCCGCAAAGCGACGAGGCGTCGCTCAGATGTTTCCACTCGGCCAAGCCACGCAGGTGCGGGGTGATCACCGACCCGATCGGCCCGCCATAGGTGGTGCCGTAAGTGTGGCCGCCGACGTTGCGGAAAATGGGGCAGACGTTCAGACAGGCGCCGCACCGGATACAGCCCAGCGCATCGCGCTGCTCGGCGTCGGCCAACAGCGCGGTTCGCTGATTGTCCAGGAAGACCACGTGGAATTCCTCCGGTCCGTCAGGCTCGCCCGGCTGGCGCGGTCCGCCATAAAGTGTGTTGTAGCCCGTCAACAACTGCCCGGCGCCCATCACGGCAAGCATGGGCAGGAACAAGCCCAAATCGGCGAGGCGGGGCAGAATCTTTTCGATGCCGACCAGCGTGATCATCGTCTTGGGCAGCGCGGCGGTGAGCCGGGCATTGCCCTCGTTCTCCGTGATGGAAATCATGCCGGTTTCGGCAATGGCAAAATTCGCGCCCGTAATGCCAATATCGGCTTGCAGATATTTTTGGCGCAACACCCGGCGCGCCACCATCGTCAGATCTTCGGGATTGTCCGAAGGCGCGTCGTGCAACTTTTCAGCGAACAGGTCCCGGATTTCGCCGCGGGTGAGGTGCATGGACGGGAAGACCAAGTGATAGGGCGGCTCCCCGCGCAGTTGCATGATGAATTCACCCAAATCGGATTCCACCACCTCATAGCCGGCCCCCTCCAGCGCGCCGTTGAGGTGAATTTCCTCGGAAGTCATGGATTTGGATTTGACCACGACGCGCGCCTGCTTCTCGCGCAAGATGGCTAAAATGATTTCGCGCGCCTGCGCGCCAGTGCCGGCCCAATGGACTTTGGTGCCGCGCGCCTCGAGCTTGGAGGCCAAATCCTCCAAGTATTGGCCGAGATGATTGACCGCCTGGAATTTCGTGCGCGCCGCCAGTTCGCGCGCGCCTTGCCAGTCTTGAAAACCCGCCTTGCGCTGGTCCCGCACGACTTCATATTTACCCATCGCCGTCTGGATAATACCGCGCTGCCGCAGATCGGCAGAGAGCCGGCCGGCATCGGCCTTAAATTGGGCGGCGGGCGCAGTCATGACGCAGCCAGGACTTGGGCGAGATGGATGGTTTTAACCGGCATCTGCCGCCGGCTGGCCAGACCCTGGATCTGCATCAGGCAACTGGAATCGCAGGAGACCACATAGTCGGCCTGGGTGTCCAGGATGCTGGCGCATTTGCCTTCGCCCATGGCGGTGGCGATGGCTGGAAACTTGGCGGAAAACGTGCCGCCAAAACCGCAGCACGTTTCCGGCGGCGACATCTCCACCAACTCCAATCCGCGCACTTTGGCCAGCAACTGGCGGGGCGGCAGTTTGTTGTTCAATTCACGCAGGCCGTGGCAGCCGTCATGGAACGTGACTTTATGCGGAAAATTCGCGCCAAGGTCGGTCACGCCGAGCTGGTTGACCAGGAACGAGGAAAACTCGTGCGTTTTGGCCGCGAGCTTTTGGGCGGTGCCTGCGTGAGGCGTGCCGGCGAACAGCTCCCGATAGAAGACCTTCAACATCGCGCCGCAGGAGCCGCTGGGAACAACGACGGTCTCGGCGAATTGCAGTTGTTCCAGAACCTTCACCGCCGTGGATCGGGCCTCATCCCAATAGCCGGAATTAAACGCCGGTTGACCGCAACAGGCCGGGGCGGGAGGCACAACCACCTGGTGCCCGAGCTTCTCAAAAATTCGAACAATGCTGATGCCCACTTCGGGATACATCAGGTCAACGAAGCACGGTATGAACAAGGTAATCGTCATGATTTGCTTACCCAAGTGGATGCACGCCCTCCTGATGCCATACATTCGAGAACCGGTCAAGGCTCATAGCTTCGAGCTTCGAGAGCACGAATCAAGAAACTCATCAATGACAGTGTCTGCGCCGCCATTGACGGTTTTGATCGCGGACTTGCATAGGATAAACCTCATTTCAAACGCCCATTTGACTGTCCGTTCGCACCTCGAGGTACCGGCCTGAAATTGGCGTTCTCAACGATGATCTTGATCCCTTCCTGCCGGATGTTGACCTGAAGAGGTTTCGGCTGCGTTATAATTCGGCAAAACGGCCTGCGGCGTTCCACCGGCCGGCGATGAGGCGACCGCTTTCCGCGCCCAGGTCCACGGCGAGATAAACTTTCTGTGACATAAAAAAACTATTCCAGCGATAAAATCTTGCGCCCCGATGCAGACGCTGAAACTTTCAGGCTTCGCGGTCTTGGTTCTCCAGCTTCTGCCAGACCAGGCCATAACCAGCGATGAATACAAAACAGATCAGCGGCAGCGCAAAACCCGCGCGCATTGAGGAATGGTCGGCGATGTAGCCCATCAACGGCGGGGCAATCGCGCCACCCACAATGGACATCACGATGAGCGACGACGCCAGCTTGGTGTGTTCACCCAGCCCGCGGATGCCGAGCGCAAAAATCGTCGGGAACATGATGGACATGAAGAAGAACGTGCCAAAGATCCCATACAAGCCCGGCTTGCCGCCGCCCATCGCCATCGCCGTCAGCACCGCACACAGGATCGCATAAGTGGTCAGCACACGCTGCGGTTTGAACTGGCTGATAACCGCGCTGCCACACACGCGTCCAGTTAGAAACAGCATGAAGCCGATGGCTCCCAACCAATAGGAAGCTTTTTGTTCGGTCACGCTATGGTCATTTTCCACGACATAGTTGATGAAAAAGCTGAAGATGCCCGTCTGCGCCGCGACGTAAAGAAATTGCGCGGCCACGCCAAAGGTGAAATGCCAGCGTCGCCACAGCGGTTTCCGCCCCTTGCCCTCTGCCTCCGACGGCACCTCTTCCTCCGCGTGCAGATTCGGCACCTGAGCGAGAACGAACACCACCATCAAAACCACCACCACAATCCCGACGCCAAGGTAGGGAATGTAAAGCCCGGCATTCGCGTCCGCCATGGTGCCGCCGCTAAACACGAAATGGCCACCGACAATCGGGCCCAAAATCCAGCCGATGCCATTGCAGCTTTGGGCGATGTTGATGCGCGTCGCACCACTTTCCGCCGGTCCCAGCACGGTGGTGTAGGGATTGGCGATGGTTTCCAGGCAGGCCATCCCCGCCGCGAGGATGAAGAGGCCGGTCAAAAACGCCCAATAGGCCCCGATGCTGGTCGCCGGAATGAACCAGAACGCGCCCGCCGCAATCAGCACGAGGCCGGCGATGATGCCACCCTTGTAACCGAACTTCCGCGCAATGATGCCGGCCGGAATCGCCATGAGAAAGTAGGCGATATAATTGGCGAACTGCACGAAGCCCGATTGAAATTTGTTGATGTGAAGCGTGTTTTGGAAGTGCTTGTTGAGAATGTCAATCATGCCGTTGCAAAACCCCCACAGCAGGAACAGCAGGGTGACCAACGCAAAGGTGACAAAAAGATTTCTGCCGTCGGGCGTGCGGAAGATGCCGGCCCTGGCTCGGGAAGCGGCGGCAGTTTGAACCGGGGTGATCATGATCTGGTTGTGATTTCGGATTAAGGTTCTTTAACCTCTGTTCAAATGGCCGCGAAAACATCGCAGCAAACAGGAGTGGCGCCTTTCTTCAAGAGAATGTTGCCGAGTGGCCTGGGAAATGCGCGTCAGCAAGCACCCACTCGCCGCCGTGCCCCATCTCAGCGAGGACTTTCAAAAGACCCGGGCTGATGCGGGACGAAATTCCTTTGAGCATAAATTTAAAGGCTTGTCTGCTTTATGCGTATAGAGCGCCGAAATTCTGGCAGGCGCGATAGTCGGCACCTTCCAGGCATTGCGTCCCGAAGGCGGACCACGCGCTGGGCCGGAAAATCTTTTCCTCCGCCACGTTGTGCATGAAAACCGGAATTCGCAGCATCGCCGCCAGTGAAATCAAATCCGCGCCGATATGGCCGCAACTGATGGCACCATGGTTTGCGCCCCAGTTGTTCATCACGGTATAGGCATCGCGGAACGCGCCATGGCCGGTCAGGTTCGGTGCGAACCACGTGGTGGGCCACGTGGGGTTCGTTCGTTGATCCAGAATGTTGTGGACCTTTTCCGGCAAATCAACGGTGCTGCCTTCGGCAATTTGCAACACGGGCCCCAGGCCTTTGACGAGATTCAAACGGCACATCGTCGCGGGCATGCCGCCGCGCGTGAGGAAGCGCGAACTCCAGCCGCCGCCGGGGAAGTATTCCGTGATGCTCGGATGCCAGGTCGTGGCGCGGAGACATTTCCGCACCTCTTCCGTGGTGATTTCCCAGAACGGCTTCATCACGGGCTGGCCGTCGCGGGATTGCTGGCCGCTGCCGTCGAGCGTCGCGGCGCCGGAATTGATGAGATGCAGAATACCGCCCGCCGCCGCACCGTCCAGCGTATGGCCGGTCACGCGCTTCACCGATTCCGGACTCCAATACGTCCGCACGTCGGCAAAAATTTGCGCGGTGTTGGTGAGCAGGTGGCTGAACAGCATCGTCGCGCCGTTGAGCGAGTCATTCTCGGTGGCGACGATGTACGGCGCGCGGAGGCCGTTCCAGTCGAACGAGGTGTTCAGGATGGCTTCCAGAAAATCGCCGTTGGGCTGGTAATCCGTCCATTGGCGCTGCCCTTGGAAGCCGGCCAAAATGGCGTTGTGTCCGTGCGCCGCCTCGTTGAAACCCATTTCGGCGAGCTTGGGATTGCCCACCATCAGGTCGCGCGCGATAATCGCCATCTTCACGGATTTTTCCCATTCCGTGTCCAACTGCGCACGGGAGCGGGTGGTCCTGGGGGAATTGTAATCCTTGCCTTCCTTGCAGTTTTCCTTCACCCACTTCAGCGCCTGCTTGTGTTCGGCCGGGTCGAAAATGCCCTGGTCCATGCGGCGGAGAAATTCCGTCAAGTCAATCGCCTCGACTCTCATGCCGAGATAATCCTCGAAGAACGGCTGGTCCACAATCGAGCCGGCGATGCCCATGGCCACGCCGCCCATGCTGAGATACGACTTGCCGTGTATCAACGCCACCGCCAGGCCGGCGCGCGCAAACCGGAGAATTTTTTCCTGCACGTCGGCGGGTATCGTCCGATCGGTGCCGTCCTGCACGTCACGGCCATATATGCCGAAGGCGGGCCGGCCCTTTTGCGCATGGCCGGCCAGCACGGCGGCCAGATAGACCGCGCCGGGCCGTTCGGTGCCGTTGAAGCCCCAGACTGCCTTCGGAATCAGGGGATTCATGTCCATCGTTTCGCTGCCATAGCACCAGCACGGGGTGACGGTCAGTGTCAAACCAACGCCGGCTTGGGCAAACTTCTCCGCGCACGCCGCCGCCTCCGCCACGCCACCGATGCAAGTGTCGGCGATGACTGATTGGACCGGTTCGCCGTTCGGGTAGCGCAGGCTGGTGGAAATCAGCTTCCCGGCGGACGTCGCCATTTCCATGGTCTGCTTTTCGAGCGACTCGCGCACGCCGCCAAGCCGGCCGTCGATCACGGGCCGGATGCCAATCTTGGGAAGAGAACCGTTGAAGATGGAAAGTTTCATAATGTATTCCGTGATTTGCTGTGGCTTCCATGATGGCACACCGGTGGCCGGCCGGCGGGATATTTACTTGGACGGGAACCGGGAATACTTGTACCAAACACAGGTTTGGCCGCCAGACATTTATGCCGAGTGGGTCGCGCGGTATTTTTTGGGAGACATTCGGCACCGCCGGGTGAATACCCGGCTGAAGTAAGTCGGATCGGAAATGCCGACGGCCGCAGCAATCTCCTTTACGGAAGCCTTGCTCGCGAGCAAAAGATACTGCGCCCGTTCAATCCGGCGGCACATGAGATATTCCAGCGGACGCACCCCGACAAGTTCCAGAAAATGGTCGGAGAAATAGGTCGGGTGCAATTTGGCCACCCGCGCAAGATCGCCCAGCAGAATCGTCTCATGCATATGGGCGTGAATAAACCCTTGCACCGACTGGAACAGGCGGGTCGCACGAGCGTGCATTCCCTGATGTTCTTGTGCGGTATTCAAAAACGGCGGCAATAAAAGCGCGAGCAGCGCGTTCGCCTCAAACCAGTCTGTTGGCGCAATATTCTGCAAAGTCTCGGGCAGCAGGGCTGGCAACCGACGATATTCATCCCGGGCCGGATCAAAGCACGGCAATTTGCGATCCGGATAAATGGCCTCCAGCCGCCGGAAGGACTTCAGGGCATCCACAGGTGCT
Organism: uncultured Bifidobacteriaceae bacterium; assembly: GCA_964532525.1. GTDB lineage: Bacteria > Verrucomicrobiota > Verrucomicrobiia > Limisphaerales > UBA11358 > UBA11358. Next base: position 25,023 of record CAZHIM010000003.1, on the reverse strand, counting down.
GGGATCTGATATTCAAAATCGAGCAGTGAGAACAAGTCTATGCCGGTCGGCAGGCGCGATATAAAATGCAGATGATAATGGTCGAGCCGGCGGGAGCACGAACAGTCATGGGGCGTAAACGGTGGCACGAGGTGGAGCTGGCCAGCTTCAAGCTTGAATTCGCGCCCGTGATGCCGCACTACCCCGTGGCCATCCAGTACAAGCCAGAGCCGGGAATATGGACTCAGCACGTTCCTGAAATTCCACCACCGTCCCGCCACCGTCCGCTGGATTGTCAACACTTTGAGATCCAGCGCGGCGAGAATTTTCTGGTTCAAAATCGGCATGGCGTCAAGCTAATCTGCAATATGATCGGGTCGGGGGCGGGCCAGACGGCTCTCTTATCGGATTAACCGGATTATTCTGGTAACAATGCCGCTTTATCGCAAGGTAATCCGGGCTGAGCGATACTGAGGTTGCTCCCGTGGCTCCGCCAACGGCACAAGCCCTCGATTCACATCTGGCACGGGCTTGGGCGATTTCCCCGGCATCCTCTGGGAGGCTGGCCGGCGGCGGCAAAACTCCGGGCGAAGTCAGCGCGTGGGGCCGATGAAAATTTCATAGCCGGATGACCGTGAATGAGTGCGCGGGAAAAGTCACCATGGTTTTGCCATTTTCCAAACCATGTTTCCATTCAATCGCCACTGGTTTGATGCCCCCGATCGCCATTGCCGTGTTTTGCTCATCCAAGGGACCTTTTAGCGCCAACACGTGCGCCACAGATTTTGCGGGAACGAAGCCGGAGATTATCAGTGGAACCGTCAGGGCTTCGCCTCCGACGTTCACGACTTGGAGCACCAGCGTTTTCCCGTCCTCGCTCTTCGTCGCGCTCACGTCGAGGTCGCGCGCCAGACTTTCACTCTTCACCACCAGAGGCTCGTAGTTCCGCGAAATCATCTGGGTTACAAAACCTGGCGGTTGTAGCCAGACTTGCGATGGATTCAGGAACAGCAAGCCCTGATCCCAGCCGTTGTCGTTCTGGCCGTCGGGTTGGAGGCAATTTGCCGAACAGACAATCGGGAGGCGACCATCCCGCTGGATCGCATTGAGAGCCAGCGCGTTTGCCAAGGCCCGGCGCTGGGAGTGGTTGTTGGCATTCAACTCGAAAACCAGCACTCTGTGTTTCGCGCCGCCAGCAATTTTGTCCATCGCGTCAATATAGGAGAACATCGCTGGCAGGCTGCTGTCCGGCCGGGGACCGTCGGTCCAAACGTGCAGGTCAAACCATACTTCGCGATCGTCTTGTCTGGCCAAATCCAGAATCTTCCGCTGCGCAGCGAGGGTTGTGATGCCGCTGTCTGCGCCGGTGAAGTTGAACGGGTCGGTGATTACCTGATGATAGGAAAAATCGCCCACGATCAAAATGAGGGAAGGGTCTTTCGCCCAGATCACCTCCGCTATGGCTTTGAACTTTTCAAAGTAGTTGTCATCAACGCGTTCTTCGTTGCCCAGCTCGATGTACTTCAAGTGATATGGCGCAGCGTGACCGTCAGCCGCGCGTTTGCTCCCCCATTCGCTATTCGGAGCGCTGTCGAGGTAGTCCATCAAATCAGCCATGTCCTGCGGCGATTCATTAATGTCGAGGTCAGGAATGCCGACGAATCCAGCGGCCTCGCAGAAGTTCAGAAAATCAAAAATACCCCAGCCATCGGAGGAATACGGATGCCAATGCCCTGCATACGGCGGGCGGTGCGGGCGCGGTCCGATCATTTTCTTCCAGCGATATTCGGGGTTATTGACCATGCTGCCACCGTAACGCAGCAGCGTCACTCCCTGGCCGATCAACGCCCCGGCCACATCCTTGCGCACCGGCAAATCTTTGAAGCGCCCCCACGAACCGGCCTGTAGAAACGCGTAACCCACCGCGATCGTGCCAGGCTGTTTGAGCTTGATCGCAAATTGGCCGTCCATGTCTGCCGCGTTTGGCTCAAGCCTGAAGTCAAGGCGCTGCCAGCCACCGGCTTCCAGCTTCATGGATTTCTCCGCATAGACTGCGCCATCCTTGCCTTCCAGCGCAACGAACGCTTCCGTGGGCGACTCGGCCCGCGCCCAAAGATAGCCCTCGTATGGCTTGCCTTTGACGAAATTCATGCCCCAACGGTTGAGACTTTGATTCGCGATCCCCACTTCCCCGCTGCCACTCGTGAAGGAAATAGTCTGGCTTTGCCCGCCGGAAAATGCGGTTTGACTCTCCAGCGAAAACTTGCCCGCCGCCGTTCCCCGTTGGATGGCATTCCACATGCCACTCACCTCGCCGGCCAAATTAGTCCGGGAGTCACAGGCAAACGGAATGATTTGCCCCACCCCTGCCCTGCCGGCGGAAAAGTTGCGGAATAAAACCTTGCACTGCCAGACCCGCAAACCCACCGCCCCGGACTCAAGCGGATGCTCGCCGTCTTCATATCGCGTGATGCTTTTGCCGTTGACGAACACTGCCACTGACTTTGCATCCCAACGGACGGCCAAGTTAATCCACTGATGGACCGGCACGTCGCAGGGAACACGTTTGATCGGTTCCCAGTTCTGACGATGGCGTCCAAGCACCAAAAACCCGGGCCTTTCGAGCGACACTTCGTAGCCGGTGAAGGCATCCGCCCCCTTGCCGGGATCTTTGACTTTGAAAATCAAACCTCCGTTACCGCCACCCGCTTCGGTCAACATGACATCCACGCTGGCTTCCCCGGTGGAAAAGCCGGGGCCATCCCAGATGATTTTTGCACCCTCGCCGCCCACTCCTTGAACACTGCCATCACCCAGGGGCGTCCAGCTGCCCTCGTATGCTTTAAATGATCGTAACGGCAATTGCACTGCGGGTTCCGCAAAGCTCTCGCCAAAGATCATCTGGCTGTCAATCCCGCCATAAATTTCGTGGTTCACATCCTCAAGGCACGCCCCGGTCAGATAAGGCGTGTTTGTGTGAAGCACTTGACCGGCATCAACAATGAGGCTGGCACTTTGTGCCTGACCGGCCGCCGTAAGCGCGCTGAGACTTCCCGCCAAAACGATTGCCCTTGTTATCAAACTGGTTCGATCACTCATTTTTGCTTTGATTCTATCCGGACGGCCTATTTGACGATACGATAAAAAGCCTGCTGACTGGTCATGGGCACTGTTATCAAAAATGTTCCATTCGTCAGGACTGGCGACGGCACTGCCACCGGCACCCAGGCCACCCCCGCTCCCAGATTGGTGGAGGTTTGAAGAGAATAGCCGCCAATATAGTCCGGCCAACTGAACACCAGATCTTGTACCGCGGATGCGACCGCCAGTCTGGGAACCGGCAAAGAATTGGGGCCCGCGGCATAATCGGCGGCGATCTGCGCCGTCCCCATGGCTCCGCTATACATCCGAAACTCATCGATGGTGGCCACGCCACAAGTGTCGGCTGTATATGAAGACTTGCCGAGATAACTATGCGCATTAACGATGGCTGAAATAGGCAGCGTCATATGGCTGTTCATCCCCATCAGAACGCCGTTGGTATAAACCGCCATATACCCGGCAATGGAATCCCAGATCAGCACCAGGTGCATTTTGCCATAATTGTCCAAGACCGGTGGCTCGGCAACATTTTGGACTGAAGCATTGCCCGGATCGGTCCCGGACACCTCTAGATTAATGCCATTGACGGCGTAACCACTGTGCGGTGTGAAATCCAGGCAATAGCAACCATTACCGGTATTGGGGTCTGTGCTGCCGAAATCAATCAGGCGCCCCCAGGCATTGTTGGCTCCGAAAGTAACCCAAAACTCGAAGGTCACCGCGGTATAATTGGTGCTCGTGAGCAAATAAGGCGGCAAGGCCGCGTAATTTGTGTGCTGGTTCAGGCCATCCAAAACCAGGTTCCCCTTCCCGTCAATCCTCGCGCTGCCATAAACAATTCCGTTGGTGACACCCAGCACTGAATCAACAAACTGAGTGGAATTGGCCGGCTCATTAAAGCTCCAACGATGAGTAAGCACCACCGGTGGAGTCGGCACCGGGGCTATCGCTTGTCCTTGGAATGTGATGGTGGTGACGGAGTTTGCGGCAAACGTGTAATTGGCGTTGCTGCCATTAAAATTGTGTTGCCAATTGATGTTCGCCGGCGTGAATTCATCAGGAGTTTCCGCAGTATTTGTTGCGGTTTGCGGGGCGGCCAGTACTTGGACAGCAGCGATGGGGTTTGTCGGCGCAAAAGCGGAAACATTAATGGCGGCGGATTCCGGGGAACTGTTGAGATTGACCACTTTTATCACCAGTTCGCTGCCGTCCTGACTGCATTCAGCGCTGGCATCCAAGTCATTATTGGGGTCGGTGACACTGCTCTGAATTTCCAGCGGTTGATAATCCGTCGCATACATCCGGGTCACATATCCCGGCGGCTGCAGCCAGACGTTGGACTGGTTCAGGAACAACAACCCCTGGTCCCATCCGTTGTTGTTTTGGCCGTCCGGCTGCAAACAATTTGCCGACGTCGTGACCGGCAGCCGCCCATCCCGTTCAATCGCGTTGAGCGCCAGCCCATTTGCCAAGGCGCGCCGCTGGGAGTGATTATTCGCGTTCAGTTCAAATACCACCACCTTGTAATTCGCTCCATTGGCAATCTGCCCCAGCGCGGTGTCGTACGAAAACATCCCCGCCAGACTGCTGTCCGGCGTCGGCCCGTCGGTCCAAACATGCACATCAAACCACACTGCCCGATTATTGGTCTGGGCCAGTTGCAATATCTGCTGCTGCGCCGCCAGGGTCGTGATGCCAGAATCGGCACCGCTGAAACTGAAGGGATTGGCAATGACCTGTGTATATGTGAAATCCCCGACCACAATGATGACCTTGGGGTCGGCGGCCCAAATCGCCTGGGCTAACGCTTGAAATTTTTGGTAATAGGTGCTGTTTACAGCTTCCTCATTCCCCAGCTCAAGGTATTCCAAATTGTAGGGCTGTGGATGCCCGTCGGCCATCCGTTGCGCGCCCCAGACCGTGTTGGTTGAGCCGTTGGCGTATTGCATAAAATCAGCCATGTCCTGCGGCGTCTCGTTGATGTTGAAATCCGGAATCCCAAGAAACCCGGCCGCTGCACAGAAGTTCAGGAAGTCCGGAATGCCCCAGCCGTCCGTGGAATATGGATACCAGGTTCCCGTATAAGGCGGGCGACGATCGCGCGGGCCAGTCATGTTCTTCCAGCGATAACCCGGGGCGTTAACCATCGAGCCGCCGTAGCGCAAAACCGTGATGCCTTGGTTAATCAACCCCTGCGCCACATCCGCGCGCACCGGCAACCCTTGAAAACATCCCCACGGCCCGGGTTGTAAAAACGCATAGCCCACCACCACCGAACCGGGCTGTTTTAACTCGATGGCAAAGCGTCCGTAGCCGTCACTGGCGGATGGCGTCAGGCTGAAATTAAGTTGCTGCCAGCCGTTGCTGGTCACTGAAAGATTTTGTTCCGCATAAACCGTGGTTCCGTCCGCGCTCTCCAACGCCACCCAGATCGTCGTTGGCTCATCGGCCCGCACATCAAGGGCCCCAGTGTAGAGATTGCCGGCGACGAAGTTCAGCCCCCAACCGTTCAGCCCCTGATTGGCCACGCCAATCACTCCGGTGCCGCCGGTAAAGGAGAGCACCTGGCTTTGAGCTCCGACAAAAACATTCGTGGCCTCCAGCGAACCCTGGCCCGAAGCGGTGCCCGAGTTGACCGCACTCCACATCGCACTGACCGTTCCGGTGAGACCATTGGTGGGAAACTGAAACGGAATGTTGGTGGTGTTGATGGAGAAATCTTCAAACCACACATCCTGTTCGTAATTTCGCAACCCCACCTGCCCGCTGGTAAGCGGTTGTTGCGTATCGGTGTATTGCATGACGCTGCTGCCGTTTACCAGCACGTTGATCGTCGCATTGGTATATTTCACTTCCAGCGTTATCCATTGGCCCAGTGGGACGGCATAAGACACCTGGCTCAAAGATTGATAATTCTGGACATGCCGTCCCAGCACCAGATAGCCACCCGGCGACAGCGAGACTTCATAGCCGGTGAAATTATCCGCGCCGACGCTGGACTGGCTGACCTGAAAAATGAGTCCTGCATCACCCCCTTCATTCGACGCAAACTGAAGCTGCACGCTCACATCCCCGCTCGACTGGTTGAATCCATTGTAAATTTGTTTGGGACCGGAACCATTCCCTGAAACCAGAATTCCGTTCGTGACCGACCATATGCCCCCATAGACCGTAAAACCCGTCAACGCTGCCGGTGACGTTCCTGGTTCCTGAAAACTTTCACCAAAGATCATCTGGCTGTAGAGGCCGCCATAGATCTCATGGTTTACATCCTCCAAACATGCCCCGGTCAAATAGGTCGTGTTTGTGTGGAGTATCTGGCTGGCATTGACGTAAATATTCGCCACCTGCGCTTTGGCATTGCCCAGGGAGACAACGATGGCTAAAGCGGCTGCAAAGGTTACAATTCTATTCATTTGTTCATTCTTTGTTATGGATTTGACATGGCAGTTTGCCTGGCGCCGGCTCGCCGTAGATGTGGCGACCGATAATTTGGTTCTGAAAAGCCTCGTCTAGCTCACAAAAATATCCGCTCCAGCCCCAGACACGCACCACCAGGTTCTGGTGCCGTTCCGGATGCACCTGGGCGTCTTTGAGGGACTCGACGTTGAGCGTGTTAATTTGAAGTTGCTGACAGCCCACGGCGGCAAACACGCGGATGAGCAAGGCCACTTGGTGCACCGCTTCCGGATTTCGAAAAACCGTGTCGGAAACTTCCAGCGTCAGCGGCCCGCCGTTGCAGATGCGTTGATAGTTGATCTTGCTGTAACTCTTCAGGACGCTGAATGGCCCGCGCACCCGCACGCCGGGCGATGGAGCCAGGCTGGAACTGAAATAGCCGCCGCTCTTTCGTCCGTCCGCCGTGGCGCCAACCACCGGCTCGGTCATCCCGTCATGGCCTCGCGCCAGCCAGACATAGAACATGGCCGAACCGCTGCCGGGGCGAAGGATCCCGCCGCGTCCATCGGCTGGGATGGATTCGCAAGCGTCGGCAAAAAGGTCGAACAACTTGACCAACATCGCATCGGCACGGGCATCGTCATTGCCAACCTTGGGCGCTTCATCGAACAGCCGCCGCCGGAGCGGTTCGGCCTGCTCGAAGTTTGTGTTCAGCGCCGCCAACAGACGTTGGGAAGACACGCTGTGCTCTTCAAACACCAGCGTCTTCACCGCGGCCAATGCATCCGCAGCATTGGATGAGCAGGCGCCGTGAATGCCAACGTTGTTGTATTTTAGCCCCTGTGACAGGTCACAGCCGCGCTCCAGACAGCCGCTCATCAACACGCTGTAATAGGGGGCGGGCGGGAGGAGCAGGCGGGCGGAACGCTCCGCCAGCTTTGCCACCTGTGAGTGCAGATTGGTGCCCACCCGGACCAGTATTCTATCGAACGAATCGCCGGCGGCCAAGCCGGCGCGGATGGCCGTGTCAGCCGCCGCCGGCATTGATACCGCTCCCAAGTTAACGACCTCCATGCCGCAGCCGGGGATTAAAAATTCCCAGCAGGCCGCCACGGCATAGTCCCGCGCGTCCTCCAGTTCATAGCCATGCGCGACCAATCCGGGGATTACCACGTCGTCATTTGAATATTGCGGAAATCCCAGGCCAATTTGCGTCAATTCCGCCGCCAGTTCCAACAGATCCAGGCTGGTGGCTTTCGCGACCCGCAAATTGATCTTGGGATCAATCATCGCCACGCCGCGCGCCACTCGGAGCGCCATATAGGTCAATTCATTCACCCCGCTGGAACCGTCGCGTTTGACGCCGCCGAGCATGAGCGATTGTCCATTGTCACCTTGTTGGATGCCGGGATACAAATCGCTATCCTTGTTCAACGATAGAAAAAATTCCGCCAGCAATTGTTCGGCGCCGCCGACATCTATCCGGCCCAGTTCCAGATCCTTCTTTAGATACGGCCACATGTATTGGTCAAACCGCCCCAGCCCGCAGTGATAGTGTCCGCCCAACCACAAAACGGCATGGCATAGACGCAACGCTTGCAGCGCTTCGTGAAATGTGCCCGCAGGTTGCTCCGGCACGCGATAGAGAATTTTAGCCATCTCATGCCGATGAATCCGAGAAGCCTCCTCGGCATAACGCCGGGCCAGGTCCACCGCCGCATCGATTGTCTCGACCGCGCAGTCCAGAAACTCGACGGCCTTCGGATCATGGCTCAGCCTTTTACGGGTGGCGAGCGCAGCCTTGCGCCGGCCCGACAGGCCCTGCGACAGAACCATTCCCCAATCTGCGCAGATATTGCTGATCGGCCCCAATTCATGGAACTCGCGCCCGGCGGTCAGCGCCCGCTGCTGGGATTCGCTGTAAACCGGTGGAACCTTTTCGACTGTACGCGTAAAGACGATTCGTTCCTCCGGGCGAATGACAACTTTCTGGGCTTCGCACATGCGCCGGATCAAACGCGCGGCCCGCCGCGGCCAGGAGAGCTGTTCGGCCTCGCATTCAGCGAGCAAATTCACCTCCGGCGAGGTGCGATACTGCTTGTAATACCCCTCCCGCAAAGCCCGCTTCATGGCCGCCAACCGCGGTTCCAATTCAAACTTGGTCCGGCCTCTGGAACGGCTTGGGTCCACCCCGGCCACCGGCGCGGCCGAAGCTTTGAACCGGGGACGGGAGGTTGGCGCGCCAAGGAGTCGGTTCATACGATCCTCGCTTCCAGACCGGCAGATTTGAAACAGGACAAATTGGCCTTTGACTCGAGTGACTCATCGAACATTGGCCGAAAAACCATGCCGCAAGCAGGGTATTTGGCGCCGGCAGCTTTGTTGTACGGAAGCAAATCTATTCTTTGCAAACCAGGCATTCCCGCGACCGTCCGGGCAATCGCGGACAAATTCGCCTCCGTGTCTGTCACTCCGGGAATCAGCGGCACGCGAACCACAAATGGAACACCCAGCTCATTCAAGACGCGGAGATTCCGCAGGATCGGCTGATTGTCTGCTCCGGTGTGTTTCAAATGCGCGGCGGCGTCAATCAGTTTCAAGTCAAAGTACACGAGCTGTGATTTGGCGGCGACCTTGCGGAAGCTGCTTTCGTCGGCGTAACCAGAGGTATCCAGCAAAACATGGAGGCCCTCCAACCGCTCAATCACCTCCGAAACAAAGTCCGCTTGAGCCAGGGGTTCGCCACCCGAAAAAGTCACCCCCCCTTCCCCAACACGCAGCAAAGGCGCCAGACTGTTGAGGCGATCGGCCAATGCCCGCGAACTGAAAGTCACCCCGGCCAGACGTTCACCGGCGGCTCCGCGAAGCCTCTGCGGTTCCGCCGACTGCCCTTCCGGATTGTGGCACCAGGAACAGCGCAACGGGCAGCCTTTCAAGAATACCGTCACCCGCAGACCAGGCCCGTCATGCACGGCAAATTCTTTGATGTCAAACACAACGCCGGTGAGCATTTGACGTGACAAGCTCCCCTCCTCCGGCCGGTAAATATCCGTGAGTATTTTGCCCAAGGGGCTTTTGCTCGCGCCATTTTTGCCCATGATCGCGTGGCAGGCTCTAGGCATCACTTCAAAACTGACGTTTGGCACCGCGAGCGTTCCCGGAAACCGTCTGCTGCTGCCGTGGAAACCAACGGCAGGAATGGAAGTTCCGGTGCTCAAGAGAATAGACTGAAACAGTTCAATTTATGGATTAGGCGGAGGCGGCAGTACTCAGGGTTCTGCCGCCAGCTCAAACAAATCAGCCGGCCCGGCATTGCGCTCCGGCAACTATTGCCCAACAATCCATGCTATTCATGAGTTTTCGCGGCTGCATTATGGACTGACCAGAAGCCGGAAAAACTGATTCCCCACAGTCACGGGGACAGTGTAGGGCGAAACCGCGGTATTGTTGGTGGTCCATGGGCCAAGCAATGTCGGAGCCTGCAGCAGCAGAGTTCCCGCCGGCCAGTTGAGCGTGAGGCTCGCTCCGGAGTGCAAAATGCCGATGGTTGCCGGGTTGACGGTAATGCTGCTGCTGGATTGTGTCATACCGTTGGCCGTGGCGCTGACCGTGGCGGTGCCACCGTTGACTGCGGTGACCAAACCGCTGCTGCTCACCGTGAGAACGGCTGGGTTGCTGCTGGTCCAGTTGGTGACCAAGCTGGTCAACGGAACACTTGAAACCTGCTTGAAGTTTCCGGTAACTGCCGCTTGCTGGGTTTGCCCGGCGATCATGCTCGTGTTCACTGAAACACTGAGCGACTGAACCGTGGTGTTCGTCACCACCACACCGGAACCAGCAACCGCGCTAGCCGCCAGATATGTGGGTGTAACCGCCCCATTCCATATCCGAAACTCGTAGATGGTGCCTTGAAATTGCGTATCACCATACACGTCGTTTCCCAAATAATTCTGGGTCGTGCCGCCTGCGCCCCCGATGTTACCAGGACAATAACTGGTATTGGGATACGTTTGCGTGCCAACCAGAACTCCATTGGTATAAAGGCTGCCCGCCAAGGCGGAATTGTCGAAGGTATAGGAAACGTATTGCTCTGAACCGCTCGGGAGGGCAACTCCCGAAGTCGTATAAATATCGTCGTTGTTTGGATTGACGGCCACCACCAGGTTACCGTTGTTTTCGATGGCTGGATTTGGGGCCGGGATCAGCGCAAAGTTGACATTGTCGTTGACGGCAAAGTCCCAAACCTCCGCCCACTGATTTGCCTTGGTCTGTGTCAACCAACATTCAACCGTCAGCGAGGTTGTATTGGTCAGTATCCCATCGGGCAGAGTCACGTAGCCTGAATAACCACCGCCCCCACCCCCCGGCAGCATGAGACCGTTGGCGATGGTGGCGGCGGTTCCTGCGCCTTGCGATACCACCGTTCCGTCCCAAGCCGGGCCTCCCACCGAATCCGAAGCATCGTTGCTGAAGCTGTAACGATGCAAAAGGGTTTGCGCGGTGACGCTAATGCTGCCGCTGGTGGCAGTGACGCCGCTAAGCGTGGCACTGACCGTGGCACTGCCAACGCCAACGCCAGTGATCAAACCGCTGCTGTTCACCGTGAGCACGCCCGGGTTGCTGCTGACCCAGTTGGTGACATTGGCGTTTGCTGGCAGCTCGACTGAACCGGTTTGCGGCAGCGTCACGGTGAGCGTGGCTTGTTCGGTTCCCGTGATGACCACGCCCGGACCCGCCGTAAGGGTGGCCGACGTGGGCGTCAGGCTGGTAATTACCACGCCTGGCCCGGCCACCGTGCTGGCGGTGAGATACAGTTGTGAAACAGCTCCGTCCCAAATGCGCATCTCATCAAAGGTGCCGTTGAAGGTTGGATCGTTCCACTGGTCGAGTCCGATATAATTATTATACGTGAATCCCAAGCTGGCCGGCGTGGTGGCGATGCCCGTCCCAACTGCCACCTGGACGCCGTTGGAATACACGATGCAGGTTTGACTGCCGGCATTGTAGGTTACGGTAATGTATTGCTCCCCACCCGTTGCCAGGGGCACGTTGCCGCCATCAATCACGTCCTGAACGTTGCCGTTCTCTTTGAATTCTGTCCACAAGCCACCTGAACCTCCTGCGGTCGGAATCAAGTCAATGTAATTATTCTGAATAAAATTATTATTGGGACCGTTGGTGCCGCCACCGAAGGACCAGGCGCGCGCCCAAGTCTGGCCCGCATTATCCGTCAGCCAGGTTTCAATGGTTATCGAATTGCTGTAGCTTGAGACGATACCATTGGGCAGTTGCGCATAATTGCCACCGCCTCCCGGCAAATTCAGAACCCCGCCCCCGAGGCTCGTGCTCCCATAAAGCGTGATGTTGGAGCCTGCAATCGAATCGTAGGCCGTGGAGCCGCCGCTTTCATTAAACGACCATTCGTGCTGCAAAATCGGCGAACTAACCGTCAACACCGCGGAGACGTTTGCGGTTGAGATATTGTTTGAAACCACCACGCTATATGTTCCAGCCGCCGTAAAAGCAACACTGGGCAAAGTGAGCGTGGCATTGGTCGCGCCCGGAATCGGCGTGCCATTAAAACTCCAAGCATAGCTCAGATTTCCACCGAGAGCCTGAACGCTAAAGGTGGCTTTATCACCCACAATCGCGCTCTGATTCGCGGGTCCATTTAAAATAGTTGGCGCAGTGTCCGAGACGCTGATGAGCGCACTTGATTGAGTGACGCCGGCGACCGTCGCGCTGACCCTGGCACTGCCACCGGATTGCGCCGTAATCAAACCGCTGCTGTTCACCGTGAGAACGTTCGCGGCACTGCTGGCCCAGTTCGTGACATAAGTCGTCAGCGGGACACCGGAAACCTGCAAGAAGTTACCACTGACCGTCGCCTGTTGGGTTTGTGAGCCCACCATGCTCGTGTTCACCGAGACGCTAAGCGATTGCGGGGTGGTGTTGGTCACCACGATACTAGGACCGCCCACCGTGCTGGCCGCCAAATACAACGGTGAAACCGCGCCATTCCAGATCCGAAACTCGTAGATGGTGCCGTCAAACTGCCAGTCACCATACACGTCATTTCCCAAATAATTCTGGGTTGTGCCGCCGGCGCCCCCAATATTGCCGGGAGTGTAAGTATGATCGGGATATGCCTGCGTGGCAACCAGGGCTCCGTTGGTATAGAGATTGCCCGTGAGGGTGGAATCGTTGAAGATAAAGCTAACGTATTGCGTTGGACTTGCACCGTTCGGAAATGCCACCGCCGACGCGGTGTAAATATCGTTATTATTGGGATTGTCGGCCACTTCCATATTGCCGTTGTTGTTATTGCCCGGCGGGGTTGGAATCAGGGAGAAGTTAACGTTGTTATTTACGCCAAAGTCCCAAACCTCCGCCCACGTGGTCCCCTGATTCTGGGTCATCCAGCATTCAACCGTCACCGAGGTGGTGTTGGTCAGTATGCCGTTGGGCAGAGATACATAACCTGAATAACCTTTTCCGCCAACAGTATTTCCCGGCAGGATAAGGCCATCGGCTATGGTGGCGGCGGCTCCGCCATTGGGCGCCACCAGTGTTCCATTCCAAGCGGGGCCTCCAACCGAATCCGAGGCATCGCTGGCGAAACTGTAACGATGTAGCAGGGCTTGCGGGGTGACCGTGATGCTGCTGCTGGTGCCGGTGACTCCGCCCACCGTGGCGCTGACCGTGGTGGTGCCAGCCCCAACCCCGGTAATCAAACCGCTGCTGCTCACCCGGAGAACGTTCGGGTTGCCGCTGACCCAGTTGGTGGCGTCGCTCGTTGCCGGCAGAACACTTGCCCCGGTTTGCGGCAGCGTTACGGTCACGGTGGCTTGTTTGATTTCACTAATAACCACGCCGGGACCGGCCGCGACGCTGACCGAAGTGGGGGTCAGGTTGTTGATCACGACACTCGGACCGGCCACCGCGCTGGCAGCGAGATACCGTTGTGAAACCGGGGCGCTCCAGATTCGCATTTCATCTATGCTGCCCTCGAAAGGCGCATCGTTCCACTGGTCCAGTCCAATATAATTATTATACGTGAAACCCAAGCTGGCGGGCGTGGTGACGTCCGTCGCGGTCGCCACCTGAACGCCGTTGAGATAAAGCCTGATGGTTTTACTCGGCAGATCATAGGTCATCACCGTGTATTCCTCCGTCCCGGTTGGCAAGGGGGCGTTTGCCTCGGCATCTACGGCGGCGTTCTGATTAAATTCAGTCCAAAAAGTGCCATTACCGGCGGTCGGAATCAAATCAATGTAGTTGTTCTGAATAAAGTTATTATTCGGCCCGGTGGTGCTGCCGCCAAACGACCAGGCACGTGCCCAGGTTCTTCCCCCCGTATCGGTCAGCCACGTTTCGATCGTAATTGAGTTGTTGGTGGAAAGTATTCCATTGGGGAACTGCGCGTAGTCGCCGCTGTTTCCCGGCAGCGTCAGAACTCCACCTCCCAGCGACGTGTTGCCATAAAGCGTGATATTGGCGCCGGCAACCGCATCAGAGGCTGTGGTGCCACCGCTTTCATTGAATGACCATTCATGCTGAAGGGTCTGTGCCGAAACAACACCTGCCAGGCCCGCGAATAGCAGCGTCAGGGCAAACAGATAATTGGACGCTGCCTGGCTCAACCCATGTGGCGAAATTATCCCGTTTTTAATTGGCGGCGTGCTCTTGTGAGGACTCATAGGTTTTGTGGTATTCTGTTATGGTTTACGGTAAATGCAGGTTGCGTAAGTTTTGAATTAATGTGCTCCGCCCCGACTGGCGCGAGGCCGACAGCTTCCAGCGCCCCACCCTCGGCTCCGTATTCCAGTTCGTGGAAACCGGGCACACACGTGCACGGCAATAACACCACAGAACGGCTGCCCTGTGAACTCGGCTGGTTGCATGCGTCCATTCTCATGCATCGAACCCCGCTTATCCATGAGCTTTCGCGGCTGCGCTTTTGAGATCCTTTACACAATCAACCGAAGAACCCTCGTCGCCAGTACCGGACTTTGCCCCTGTGATTACGGGTGCGTCGAATACACTGAGCCTCACCGGGTTGGACAAATTCAATTCTTTCGAATTATTATTTAAAGACTGGTTTCACGCCGGCGAAAGCGTATGCTCGAAGCAATGTGCCAGCAGATTTCCAATGAAAAGGCCGCCTCAAGTCGCGTTGATCATTGAATCATCGGTTAGCTATGGGCGTAGTATTCTCCAGGGCATTGCCCGCTACATGTCTTCTCATTACCGCTGGTCCGTGTATTTCGAACAGCACGAACTGGGAACCGCCCCACCAACTTGGCTCCCTTTCAGCCACTGGGATGGAATTCTCTGCCGCCCCACCGACCCGGCCCTCGCGCGTCGCTTTCGGCGCATGAAGGTGCCGGTCGTGGATTTGAACGATCTTCATGAAGATTTGAAATTGCCGTGGGTGGGCTCGAATCACCGGGCAATTGGCTGTCTTGGTGCCAATCATTTTGTGGAGCGGGGGTTCCGGAACTTCGCCTTTTGTGGATTCAGCAATGAGCTGTGGGCGGCGCAACGGCGCGATGGTTTCCGGGCGGTCGTTGAGAAAGAAAACCCGCTCATTCCGGTTTACGAGTCTCCTTGGCGAGGTTCGGCCGTGTCCCGATGGGACCTTGAAATACAACACCTCGGGCGATGGCTTAAAGAACTGCCCAAGCCGATTGGTGTCATGGCGTGTAACGATGCCCGGGCCTTGCACCTGCTGGATGCTTGCCACCAAGCCGGCATCCTTGTGCCGGAGGAAGTTGCGGTCGTCGGCGTGGACAACGAGGAAATCTTCTGCGAACTGTGCAACCCGCCGCTATCCAGCGTGGCTCCTGATGCAGAACGCATCGGCTATCAGGCGGCGGAATTGCTGGATCAGCTTATGTCGGGGCAATCCGCCCCCCGTCAGCGGATTCTGATTGAACCGCTTCGCGTGGTGACTCGCCGCTCGTCGGATACGCTTGCCATCAAGGATCGAACGGTGGCTGCCGCGATCAGATTCATCAACGAGCAGGCCCTTCATGGCTGCTCGGTTACTGACGTCGTCCAGTTCGTCCGGGCCTCGCGCAGCTATCTCGAACGGAGATTCCGCCAGCACCTAAAACGTTCGCCGCAGGCGGAAATTCGCCGGGTCCAGGGCAGTCGCGTCAAACAATTGCTCACCGACACTAATTTTACTTTGGAACGGATTTCCGAACTTTCCGGTTTTGAACATCCGGAATATATGAGTGTGGTATTCAAACGATTATACGAACAAACGCCTGGCCAATATCGGAAACAAATGCGGGCAAATATCCAAAATTCCCTTATGCAGAGTCCCCCTGTAACCTCCAGACCAACGGCACGGAGCAAACACTGACTGGCCAGGGGTTCAAACCTTTTTTGTCACTTTCCAACCTAACACACCACGTACCGCTGGAAAAAGCGCGGCCGGCACGCTAAAGTTCG
Organism: uncultured Bifidobacteriaceae bacterium; assembly: GCA_964532525.1. Classification (GTDB taxonomy): domain Bacteria; phylum Verrucomicrobiota; class Verrucomicrobiia; order Limisphaerales; family UBA11358; genus UBA11358. Next base: position 9,081 of record CAZHIM010000003.1, on the reverse strand, counting down.
AGGGAAGAGATTTAAATGTCACTGCCAATGTCCAGATTCCAATGCCCATGAACCCTTCGCTTGACCAAATCCTGCGCGACACCCTGGCCCGATTCCATTCGGAAACCGGCACGATCCACCAGCTCGATGAGCCGGCGCAATTGCTGCATCTCCGGGCGCAGGCCGGCCTGCCGCCGCAGTTGCTTGACGTGATCACGACCATTCCCGTGGGCAAAGGCATCGCCGGGGAAACAGTGGCCAAGAACCGGCCGGTGACGATCTGCAACCTGCAGACCGACACCAGCGGGGTGGCCCGGCCGGGCGCGAAACAAACCGGCGTGGGCGGGGCGGTGTGCGTGCCGATTCGCAGCGGCGGCAAAATCGTGGGCACGTTTGGCATCGGCACCGCGCGGGAATATGAATATTCGGCGACGGAAATCAACGCGTTGCAGGACATCGCAAATTCGGTGGCGGCCGCGCTGACGGCTTGATCCCCGTGACGGCATCCGACACCACCGGCCCGGGCGGGAAGAAATTCCCCTGGCTCAACCGCACGGTGGTGGGCGTGGGGTTGGCGTCGCTGTTCAGCGACTGGGCGCATGAAGCGGCCACGACGGTGTTGCCGGCGTTTCTGGCCAGCCTGGGCGCCCCGGCGGCGTGGCTGGGGCTCATCGAGGGCACGGCTGACGGGTTGTCCAGCTTTGCCAAGCTGGCGTCCGGGTTTTACACCGACAAGCTGCGCCGGCGCAAACCCATCGCCATCGCCGGTTATCTGGTCACCGCGCTGGGCACGGCGTCGTTTGGGCTGGCCACGGCGGCGTGGCAAATCCTGCTGTCACGCTCGCTGGCCTGGCTGGGGCGCGGCGTGCGCACGCCGGTGCGCAAGGCGCTGCTCGCGGCCGCGGTGACCCCGGAAACCTACGGACGCGCCTTCGGTTTTGAGCGGATGATGGACACGCTGGGCGCCATCGCGGGCCCGGCAACGGCGCTGCTGCTGCTGGCACTTTTCGCGCACGATTACCGCCGCGTGTTTCTGGCCACGCTGGTTCCCGGCCTGCTTGCCGCAGCGGTCATCACCTTTTTCGTCAAGGAGCAGGAACGCCGGCGCGTGGCCCACATTTCCTTCGCGGAGCGGCTGCGCGCGTTGCCGGCGCCGTACCGGCGATTCCTGCTGGGGGTTGGATTTTTTGGCGCGGGAGACTTTGCGCCCACCCTGTTGATTCTGCTCGCCACCCAAAAATTGACGCCCGCCTTCGGCCCGGCCCGGGCGGCGAGCTTCGCCGTGGGATTTTATCTGTTGCGAAATGTTTTCAATGCGGCCTGCGCGCCCATGGCGGGCTGGCTGGCGGACCGTTTCGCCAAGAAATTCGTGCTGGCCTCCGGCTACGCCTTGGCGGCGGCGATGGCTTTGGTCATCATCTTGGCGCCGCTGAACCCGTGGACGCTCGGCCTGGTGTTCATGCTCGCGGGCGTCTTTGTGGCCATCACCGACACGCTGGAGGATTCGTTTTGCGCCGAATTGGTGGGCGAAGAACAGCACGGCACGGCGTTCGGCGTGCTGGCGACGGTCAACGGCATGGGCGATTTTCTTTCGAGCTGTGTGGTGGGCGTGCTGTGGACGGCCTTTGGCACGACGGCGGCGTTTAGTTATAGCGCGGCGCTGTTTCTGTTGGGCGCAGGGCTGGTGTTGCGGGCCGACAAAAGTGTGGCGAAACCCTAGTGACGGGACGGGGAAGTCCGGCGTCCCTTCAAGACGCATGAATTCGTTTGGCGCAAGACCAGCCACCTCGTAGCTGGCTAATATCCAATGTTGCTCCGCGACAATTCCCTTTATCCCTTAACAAGGTCGAAGAACGCCGGCGGCTCGATGCGTCTGCTTTCGCAGGCAAATCCAAAATAGCATTGTCCCCTGCCCCGTTTCCCGGCAGACTTTGCGTTCCTATGCAGCAAGTGAATCTCGGCATGATTGGCGGCGGCACCGTGGGCAGCGGCGTGTTCCACGCGTGGCAGAAAAATGGCGATCTCCTGGCCGCGCGCCTGGGCGTCAAAATCAATTTTCGCAAGGTCTCGGTGAAGGCCTTCGACGAGCCGCGTCCGTATCCCATCGTCCGCGAGCTGCTGACCACCGACTGGCACGAAGTCGTGAACGATCCGGAGATCCAGATCGTCATCGAGCTGGTGGGCGGCTGCGGCATCGCCAAGACGATGATCCTGGCGGCGCTGGCGGCGGGAAAGACGGTGGTGACCGCGAACAAGGCGCTGCTTTCGGCGCACGGGCCGGAACTGTTTGCCGCGGCGGCGAAAAGCGGCGCGAATCTTTATTACGAGGCGAGCGTGTGCGGCGGAATTCCCATCATCAAGTCGCTGCGCGAGGGCTTCGTGGCGAACCAGTTTCCCGCCATCTACGGCATCGTCAACGGCACCTGCAACTATATTTTGTCGCGCATGAAAGCGGAGGGGGCGGACTTTGCGGCGGTGCTGGCCGACGCGCAGAAGCAGGGGTACGCCGAGACGCCGCCGGACCTGGACATTGACGGTTTTGACGCGCAGCACAAGACGGGCATCCTGGCCTCGCTCGCGCACGGTTTCTGGGTGGAGCACGAGCAGATCCACACCGAGGGCATCCGGGAAGTGTCCAAGATAGACATGGAATTTGCGGCCAAGCTGGGCTACACGATCAAGCTGCTGGGCATCGTGAAGCAGCGGACGCCGGCGGGCGGCCAGCCGCCGGCCATCCAGGTATCGGTGTATCCGGCGCTGATTCCGAGCGGCCACGTGCTGGCGAACGTGAACGACGTGTACAACGCGGTGTTTGTGCGGGGCGACGTGGTGGGCGACACACTGTTCTACGGGCGCGGGGCGGGCAAGGACGCCACGGCCAGCGCCGTTTTGAGCGACGTGGCCGATGCCGCGCTGGACTTGAAAAACGGCACCAAGGTGCGCGTGCCGCCGTTTGTGGCGCACGCCAAGAAAGCGCGCGTGGCGCCGCTGGACGAAGTCACTTCCCAATATTACCTGCGCTTCAGCGTGGTGGACCAACCGGGCGTGCTGGCGAAAATTTCCACGATTTTTGCGGCGGCCAAGATCGGCATCGCGTCGGTCATCCAGCCCGAGGGCCACGAGGGCGAGAGCGTGCCGCTGATCCTGATGATCCACGAGGCGCCCAACGCGGCGATGCGCAAGGCGCTGGCCAAGATCGCCCAACTGCCCATCGTGAAGGCCAAGCCCGTGATGTTCCGGGTGGAAAACCTGAAATAGCGCCAAAGGAAATTATCTTGCCGCGAGGGGAAGGATTGCGTTGATTTCAAATGGTCATGCCACTGCTATTTCACAGCACGAACCGCCAGTCGCCCGCCGTCAGCCTGCGGGAAGCACTCCTGCGGGGCCAGGCGCCGGACCGGGGCTTGTATTTTCCGGAAACCTTCCCCCGCCTGACGCCGGCCGAAATCGCCGCCCTCGCCGGGCTGCCGTATCATGAAGTGGCCTTCCGCGTGCTCTCGAAGTTCACCGCGGACATCGTGCCGGACGCCGACCTCGCCGACATGTGCCGGGACGCATACCGTTTCAGCATCCCGCTGGAAAAGATTTATGACCGCGTGCACCTGATGCGGCTGGACCAGGGGCCCACGGCGTCGTTCAAGGATTTTGCGGCGCAGATGATGGCGCGGCTGGTCGGGCGGTTCCTGCGCGAAGACGGCCGGCGCGTGACGATTCTCACGGCCACCAGCGGCGACACCGGCTCGGCCGTGGCGCATGCGTTCCACAAAATTCCGGGCGTGCGCGTGATCGTGCTGTTTCCGGTTTTGGAAATCAGCGACAGCCAGCGCAAGCTCATGACGACGCTGCGCGACAACATCCGCACGGTGGCGATTGACGGCAAGTTCGACGACTGCCAGGCGATGGTGAAGCAGGCGTTCGCCGACCCGGCGCTGCGGCACATTCCGCTGTCGTCGGCCAACTCCATCAACATCGGCCGGCTCCTGCCGCAGAGCGTGTATTATTTCTACGCGGCATCCCGCGTGGCGCAACCGGGCGAGCCGATCGTCTTCTCGATCCCGAGCGGGAATTTTGGCGACATGATGGGCTCGGTGGTGGCGCGGCAGATGGGGTTGCCGGTGCGCAAGCTCATCGCGCCGGTGAACGACAACGACGCGTTCCCGAAATTCCTGGCCACCGGCGAGTATCGGAAGATTTCGCCCTCGCGCAATTCGCTGTCCAACGCCATGAATGTGGGGCATCCGAGCAATCTCGCGCGGCTGGTGGCGGTGTATGGCGGGCAGATGGACGAGACGGGCCGGCTGCACCGGCAGCCGGATATGGACGCGATGCGGCGCGATTTGTTTTCCAGCTCCATTTCGGACGCGCGCACCGTGGCGGGCATCCGCGATTTCTGGAACAAGTACCAACTGCTGCTGGAGCCGCACGGGGCGGTGGCCTGGCAGGGTTTCCTGGACTGGAACGCGGGCGAACCGCTGGGCCACGGACCGGCGGTGATCGTGGAAACGGCCAACCCGGCGAAATTTCCCGGGGAAGTGGAGAAAGTGGTTGGCTGGCCGCCGGACGTGCCCGACAACATGCTCGCGGCGTTGAAGCTGCCGGAGGATTACGACCGCCTGGGCGCCGACTACGCAAAGTTCAGGGACTACCTGCTCCAAGCCCACGCATAGCTCAGGTCTTCGGGGGCGGCGGGGGCTTCTGGAAGAGCAATAGATATAGAATTGGCAACACGCCGGCCGTGTTGAAAATGGCCAGGCAGATGAACCACCCCAATTGCCCGTGCCGCGCGCTCTTCCACATGGCAATCACCTTCCACACGCCATCCCAGATGGCCAGGGCCACAATCACGACCACAAACAGCACGATCAGCGGACCCCGCATGTCGGCGTCAATTATTGCCAGCCAGGGAGTATTCATAATTTGATGCGCACTTGGTGTTAATTTGCCGAGCCTTGGCCAGTATTAGCCCACTTCGCGCTCCCGTCAACTGCCGGCCGCCGGCCACGCGGCATTTCACAGCGCAACGGGAGTGCGGCCGTTGGGGATCGCCGGCGCGGCGTCCGCCCCGGCCACGGGGACCGGCGGCACGGCGTTGGTGCCGGACTTGGTGGCGGGGTTTTTCAGGAATTTCACGGTGCCGTTGACGGCGTTGGCCTTCACGGCGGCGCTGCCGTGGCCGAGCGAGCCTTTCAAATTGTTGCCCACGGGAAATTCGTGCTTGGCCTGCAACGACGGAAAATCGCTGGAAATTTCGCCGTTGACCGTGGTGACCGTGAACGCGGCATCCGCGTCCGCCGGCACGGTCAGCTCCATCTCGCCGTTGACCGAATCCAGCGACACAGATTGCGAGCCTTGGAGGGAATCCATCTGCGCGGTGATGGTGCCATTGACAGTGGAAAGCTTGAGGCTTTGCGCGGCGTTCTTGACGCGCGTCTCGCCGTTGACGGTGGAGGCGGTAATGCTGCCGGCCACGCCGTCAATGGCGATGACGCCGTTGACGCTGGAAATATCTGGCAGTTGGACATGCTGCGGTACCTGCACGGTGTAATCCACCGTGGCCCGGCCGCCCCAGAAATCCCGGAACCAGCTCCAATGCCAACCCCCGTTGTGGTTCTCCGGCAGGTCTGTGTGGACGTGAACCCGGTCCGGGGCCGCGTCCACATTGATTTTGACGTTCTCGACGCTTTCACCGGACTTGCCGTGGATGGCGGCGGTGACGACCACGCAGTTGCTATTCCAGCCATGAATTACGATCTCCCCGTTGACATTATCAATGCTGAACCGCCCGTCCGCCGCCAGCGGGAACGTCTGGACGGAAGTCTTCCGGTACTCGCCGTTTTCCTCGTGAAAGCCCGCCTTTTGCAACTCATCTGAGGTGGGCTCCTTCGCGTCCGCCGTGGCCTTGACGTCCGTCATGGCCTTCATGGTCAGGTAGCTGGCGGCCAGCAGACACACCGCGCCCAAGCCCACAATGACGCACACCACCGCCACCGTGAAATGCCGCCAGAAATGATCCGGCCGCCCCGGCGTGGCCGACGCGAAGTCGCCCGGAAAGGCCGCCTTCACGTCGTCACGCGACAGCACGACCAGCGCCCAGATGCCGATGGGCAGGCTGAGCACGCTGAGCCAACTGCACGCCAGGATGGCGATGATGCCCGCCGCGACCGCCCAGGCATAGCTGCGCCGCTGCAACATTTGATGCCCGCCGAAGAAAATCAGGAGGCCCGGCAGGATCGAGAACAGCAGCGTGCTGACAATGGCAACCGCGCTAAACGCGCCGCCAAAAATGCCCAGGCCACCGAAGAAATGCTTCAGCGCGCCGCTGAGGCCGGAGAGCGCCAGCAAATGCATGAATCCGGAAAGCACCTTCCATGCGCCGATGACCATCAGCGCCACCGCCGGGGCTGTGATTACAGAAGGATTACCCGCGGGGACCGGGGCAGCCGCGGCCGCGGCCACACCCGGCACCGGAGCGATGGGCGGCGGCGTGCCCGCGATGGTCTCCACGGCCGTTTTCACCTGGCTCGCCTGCTGGTAGCGGCGCGCGGGTTCCTTTTCCAGCGCGTGCAGCACCACTTCGTCCAGCCGCACGTCCACCTGGACCATCTTCGAAGGCGGCGCGAATTTCCCGAGCGGCAGCTCGCCGGTGAGCATTTCGTAAAACACCACGCCCAGCGAATAAATGTCCGCGCGGTGATCCACCGCCTGCGGCTTTTCCACCTGCTCGGGGGCCATGTAGGCGGGGGTGCCCACCACGTCGCGCACGCCCGTGAGCGTGAGTCCCTTGGCCTCCACGCCGGCGATCTTGGCGATGCCGAAATCGGCGATCTTCACATGCCCCTGCTTGTCCAGCAGGATGTTCTCGGGCTTGATGTCGCGGTGGACGATGCCGTGTTCATGGGCGAATTGGAGCGCCTCGCAGATCTTGGGAACAAGCTGGAGAGCCTCCGCGGGGGCCATTTTTCCGTGCTGCATCACCTGGCGCAACGTCAAGCCGTCCACGTATTCCATCAACAGATAGAACCGTCCCTGGACCTCGCCAAAATCGTGAACCGCCACGATGTTGGGATGGCTCAGGCGGGCGAGCACGCGGGCTTCGCGCTCGAAGCGCTCGGCGAACTGCGGGTCGTTTTGCTTGTCGGGCGCGAGGATTTTCAACGCCACGAAGCGGTCCAGGCGGGGCTGGCGGGCCTTGTAAACCGCGCCCATGCCGCCGCGCCCGAGGCATTCGAGGAGCTCAAGCTGGGGAAAGAGGCGGGCCAGTTCGTCAATGGACGGAGGCACAAAGGAACCGGCGTTGGGAGCGGGCCCGGCCTCGGTGGCCAGGCCGCGTTGCAGGAGGCAGCCGGGGCAGAGGCCTTCCGGCGCGTCCGCCGGCAGGGCGGCACCGCATTGGGGGCACTGGCGGCCCATCACGACGGTTTGGGTGGCCGCCGGCCCGGGTTGCGCCGCCAGCGGCTGCACGGGCGGCACCGGGACCGGTTTGGGCGCCAAAGCTGCGGCGGCCACCGCCGGGAAGCGGGCAGCCGGGGCGGGCGCGGGCACCGGCTGCGGAGCGGCTTTGGGCCGCTTGACAATATAGACAATCGCGACAATGCCCGCCACGGGCACGACAACCAAGCAGAGCAGCGCCACAGCGACCACCAGCACGATCATCATCCCGTCGCCACCCATTCCAAATAAGGCCAACATTGGTTCGAGGTTCATATTCATTCCACTGATTCCTTAAGCAAAACCGGGCAAAGGTTACACGCCATTCCCCCGGTTCTGGCATGCCTTCGGACCGGATCGCCCCTTCAGTTAGCCAAGGCGGCGAACAGGCTCCGCAGCTCGTCGTCCACTTCCGCGGGGTTCGCCACGGTATCGGCGATTTCCGCCCGCAGCACTTCGCGATATTGCTGGCGCAGGCGGTGCACCGCCACCTTCACCGCGCCTTCGGTGCTGCCCAGCCGGGCCGCAATCTGCGCATAGCGCACCGAGCGGCTGGCCTCGGTGAGCGTGGGCTTCAATGCTTCGAACAGTCCCTCGCGGCCGGACGCGGCGTATTCGTTCCGCAGACGCCGCAGCACCCGGTCCAGCAGCGTGAGCGCCCAGCGCCGCTCGAAAAGTTTCTCGGCCGTGGCCGGGTCGGCGGGCTCAAAATAATAGCCGGTCTCGGCGGTGGCGGGGTCAATGGGAATGGGGATTTCGCCCCCGCCGCGTTTTTGGGCGCGGGCCTTGTCCCACTCATTGGCCAGAAAATGCTTGAACGACGCCAGCAGGAAGGACCGGAACCGGCCGCGCGATTCATCCGCTGCGGCGAGGTAATTTTTGGCCAGCAGCCGGGCGAAGAATTCCTGCGTGAGGTCCTGGGCATCGGCCGGTGAATGCCCCAGCCGCCGCACGTAGGCGTACAGCGGGTGCCAGTAAGTCTGACAGAGCCGCGCGAGCGCGTCGCGGGCCCGGGTCGTATCCGCCTGCCCGGCCGCGAGCACCACGGACCAGTGCGTGGTCAGAAACGCCGCCGGCCCGCTGGGGGGGCCGAACGCCGCCGGCTGGGTGCCGTTTTCCTCCGTCGTACCCGTCGTGCCCGTCGTGTTCACGCAGTCAGTTTATCAAAAAGCCGGCGAGGCTGGAACGGAAATGCGGGCGGATTCCGCGGCATTGGATGATTTCAGTGCGGCCCGCCGTTGTCATGGGCGGCCTTCCGTTTGGCGGCCTCGGCAATGACCTTCTCGGCGGCTTCCCGGGGCATTTCCTCGTAGTGGCTGAATTCCTCGGCGTGCACCCCCCGTCCGCCCGTGAGCGAGCGCAAGGTGCTGGAATAATGGTGCAACTCCTTGGCGGGAACGTGCGCGCGGATCACTTGAAACGCCCCATCGGCGTCCATGCCCAGGATTTTTCCGCGCCGCGAGGAGAGGTCGCCCATGACCTTGCCCATGAAATCTTCCGGCACGCGGATTTCCACCGTGTCAATCGGTTCCAGCAGGACCGGCTTGGCGGCGGCAAACGCCTCCTTGAACGCAAAATAGCCGGCAATTTGAAACGCGATATCCTTCGAGTCCACCGGATGCATCTTGCCGTCGTAAAAATCAATCTTCACGTCCGTCACGCGGCAGCCGGCGA